>JBJKXU010000026.1:0-34227 GCA_045561415.1 Parvicellaceae bacterium | reverse complement strand
TTTAAATATGGTGTCTCTATAATGCTCGTTTATGTAAAGGTTTTCAGCAACTCTTTTGTTGAAATAATCAGATTTTTTAATGCTATATATCTCATATTTAGGTTTGCCTTTAAAAAGTGTTTTAATATAGAATGGAATCCAAGGAGTTAATCTTGCCTGATGAGTAAGCATGTCTTTAAGAACAATTGACCCATATTTACTTGAATCCACTAAGCTTGGAAGGTAATGGCTTAGTGATGAGTCTAAAGAAACTTTCCCATCTTGATGAAGCTGCATTAATGCAGCACCTGAGCTTGCAATTTTAGTAATTGAAGCAAGGTCATATATATCTGAAAGTGTTACCTTTTTTGCTTGATCGTTATAGGTGTGATTTCCATACGCTTTATGAAAGAAAACTTGCCCATCTTTTGCCGCTAAAATTTGGCAACCAGGAAAAGCTTTTTCTTTGAAAGATTCTAGAATAATGCTGTCAATTTTAAGTAACGCTGTAGCGTTTATTCCAATTGACTCAGGATAGACATAAGCAAACCTGTTTGTTTGGGTTTCTAGTCCAAAACCTTCTCTAAAGGATGAGTTTATTGTTACTGGGAGTTTCCCTTTTGCACTTATTCCTCCAAATACTAATTGTCCAGCTAGTTCACTTGGAACTTTTTGATCTTCGTAAGAAATTAAAATAGCATCTATTTCTGTTATTGATTTAAGTTTTGATAAGCTATAGGGATTTCCTGGAACATTTAGAATTATATTTCCTGATTTATTCCAATTCATGCATAGCTGATCGATTGTTTTTGAGAGCCCGAAATTCTGATACGGATTGTAGTTCATTTCATAAGAACTAATGATAATGGTGTTGTAATCTTCAAGCTTTTTTCTAAGCGATAAAATCTCATTCAATTGGGTGTGATGAGGGATGTTAAAGGTGTCAAATTTGCAATACCTGTTTATTGATTCATTAAAGGCATTTGAGCTAGGTATTCCAATGCTTACAGACGCAATTTTCAGGGTGTCTAGTCTTGTAATAGGAATAACATTATCGTTTTTGATTAAGGTTAGTGCGTTTTTGTAAAGCTCATGATTGATGAAATTTGCGTTATGGTTGTTTAATTCGTCATGAAGGTTTTTTTGTTCTAATGTGTTTGTTTTATTGCTTTCAACCCATTTTTTAGCCTGAATTATTTTTTTGACCTTATTGTCAAGTTCTTCAATTGAAAATTCTCCATTTTCAATCGCTTTTTTTATTTCTTGAATAGCCATTGGAATATCTTCAGGAATAAGCAGAACATCATTCCCGGCTTTAAGCGCTAGGATATCTAATTTCCCTTTTTCGTAAAATGCATTTACAGCCCTCATGTTTAACCCATCTGTAAAGATCAAGCCTTTAAAATCGAGTTCTTCTTGAAGTAAATCAGTTACTACTTTTTTTGACAATGTTGAAGGTGTGTTTGGAGTGCTGTCTAATGTTGGTACATAAAGATGAGCAACCATAAGTGCTTTTAACCCGCTATCAATAAGATATTTGAAGGGGTGTAATTCTACAGAATCTAATCTACTTTTATTATGGTAAATAATGGGCAGTGTTTTATGAGAATCACTGTCAGTATCTCCATGTCCAGGAAAGTGTTTGGCATTTGCAAGTATCTTTTGATCTTGTAATCCCTTCATGTAGTAGAAAGCTTTTTTGGCTACTTTTTCAGGATTCTCTCCAAATGAACGATGATTTATTACGGGGTTTTTAGGGTTGTTGTTTATGTCTACTACAGGAGCCATGTTCATGTGAACCCCTAATCTTTTGCATTGACTTCCTATTTCTTTACCCATATAATAAATAAGAGAGTCATTTTGAATAGCTCCCAGGGTCATTTGTTTGGGGAAAGCTATTGTGCTATCTAATCGCATTGCTAGCCCCCATTCAGCATCCATGGCAATAAGTAAAGGGATGTTAGCTTTTTTTTGTAATCTGTTGGTGATTTGAAGCTGATTCTTAGGAGCACCTTGATAAAAAATAACTCCTCCTATATGATATTTTTCAATCAATGAATTTAAGTGTTGCTCATGTAATGGTCCTTTATTTGAGTAGGCGGCAACCATCATCAATTGCCCAATTTTTTGATCTATAGAAAGGGTATTAAAGATACTGTCTTCCCAAGATGGTTTATTCTGATTAATAAGCCCTCCCTGAATGTTTAGCAAGTTAATGGTCAATAGTATGCTTAATAGAAAATACTTCATTAAATCAATGTGGATTTGAATAGATTGTATATAAAAATAATATTACCCTTAATTAAATGTAATGTCATGTGTTATTATTATTAACGCTTTCGTGTGAAGTGTATTTTAGAACAGCAATTTTAATGCCTAATCTTATTTTGTATATATTGTAATTCATAAAATCAATGGGTAGATGTTCTTAAGAATTATTTTAATTTCTTTTTTGTCATTTTCATTTATGGTTAGCTATCAACAGCAAACCAATTTTGAATTTTTTAATACTGATCCAGATGGGCTTAGTCAATCTGTTGTGACTCATATTATGCAAGACTCTAAAGGGTATTTGTGGATTTCTACTGAGGATGGTTTAAATAGGTTTGATGGAGATGATTTCAAACGTTTTTACAGGGAAGATGGTTTGGTAGGTCATGAAATTAACTGTACTGTTGAGGGAGAAAACAATGAAATATGGGTCGCATCTAGAAGGGGTTTAAATTTAATTAAGAACAATAAAATCATCTCTTTACCTCCAATTTTAATAGCATTTTTCTCCAACTTTAAACCAGTTAGTAATTTATATTTTTCTGAAAATGGTTTGCTGTTTTTAGTTGTAAATAATGAAATATTTTCTTGGGATGGAACAGAAATAAGTAGCATTTATAAACCCAAACAAAAATCGGTTAAAATCTCAAGCCTTATTGAATATCGTGACTCGTTATTTGTTGGTACCAATGAAGGAATGATGGTTTGTTATTCAGGTGATGCTAAATTAAGTCTTGAAAAAAATGGTTTTAAAAATGGAAATATAAATTGTTTTTCTGTTTTTGAAGATCAATTGTTAATAGGAACCAATAGTGGGGTAGCTTCATATAATGATAGTTTGTTTTATAGTAATAAATTTTCATTTTTTGATACTATTCTTGTTGCTAATATGCACTGTGGAAACAATCGGATTATTCTAGCTGAGCAAGTAGAGTATTTCTATATCTATGAAAATGAAAAAATAGAAAATTTCCAAAGAGATAAAGGTTCATCTACAGCAAGAATAATGAATGTTTTTATTGATAGAGAAGCATCAATATGGATTAGTTTTTATGGTGAAGGATTAGCAAAATATAGAGAAAAGCCTTTTTTAACATACAACAAAGCCTTCAATAAATATCATGGTGGTACGGTTCATTGTATTTATTATGACAGCACTAATTTATGGGTGGGTGGCTCTAGTGGGTTGTTTTATAAATCTGATAGTGAGCAATATTTTAATCGATTTTTACCTAAAAGAGATTTCAAAAACTGCGAAATGATTTCTAATTCAATTTGGGGTGTTTTAGAAGATAATAATAAAAGACTATGGATTTGTTCTCCTAGATCTAATATTGTTTATTATGAAAATGAGACTTTTAAACAGCTTAATTTTTCTGAGAATGCGCTTTTAAAAAGAGGGTTCAGTCAAGAGATAGCAAAGAAAATAATTCAGGCAATTAAAAATCCAAGAACACTTTGTATAGATAAACATGAAAATTTGTGGTTTGGAACTTTTAGTTCAGGAATAGTTGTCATTGATAAAAATAAAAATTGCATTAATTTTTTTGATAGATCTTCAGGGCTGCCTTCCAATTCTATTCAATCGTTACTCGTAGACTATAAAGGAAGTGTTTGGGTAGGTACTGCTAACGGACTAGCAAGAATAAGTACAGATTCTGTTTCCACATTTGAAAACTTTCCAGAACTAAAGAAAGCAACATATTCTTTAAAAGAAGCCGCAAATGGAACCATTTTAATGGCTACTGATTTTGGATTGTATGAGCTTAATTTAAAAGCTGATTCTATTGCTTCAATTTCGCATTACGACATAAAAAATGGGTTATCATCTTCTGTTGTTTACTCTATGGAAATAGATAATTCAGAAAATATATATTTAGGAACTACTTTAGGTGTTGATAAAGTTTCACTTGGTGAAAATTCCACTGATAAAATAGTTGAAAAACATTATGGTCCCAATGAAGGGTTTCAAGGGGTAGAATGTAATACTAACGCAAGTTTTAAGGATGCTAATGGAGATTTATGGTTTGGAACAAGTTCAATTTCAAAACTCAGGCTAAGCTACGATCAAGTAGATTTAGTGCCACCTAGGCTTTTTATTAATGACATCAGATTAAATTATTTCACTTTAGATAGTTGGTCGCTAAAAAATGGAAATACAGCTAATATTGTTGAGTTCAATGATCCAATATTTTCATATGATCAAAACCATTTAACATTTGACTATAAGGCCATTACCTATGTAAGTCCTAAAAAAATAAGCTATTCGTTTAAGCTAGAACCTTCAGATACATCATGGAGCCCTAAAACTAAGCAGCGTTTTAGTACTTACGCTAACCTAGCACCAGGGAAGTATACATTCAAAGTAAAGGCTCAGAATATTGATAAAACGGAAAGTAGCGTAGTTTCTTATTCCTTTAAAATTGCTAAACCTTGGTGGAATGAATATTGGTTTTATACCATTGAAGTAGCTTTGTTTTTCATGTTAATTTTTTCTTTCATTAGAATTAGAGAAAATAGACTTCGAAGAAATCAACTTTTGTTAGAGAAAAAAGTAATTCAGCGAACTAAACTTTTAAACGTTGAAAAAATCAAGGTTGAAAATCAAAATAAACAGATTAAAAAAAGTATTAATTACGCTAGAAGAATTCAAAATTCTATTCTTCCTGAAGATAAGCTAATGCTAGATTATTTTAGTGATTTTTCTGTTTTCTATAAGCCAAAAGATATTGTTGGTGGTGATTTTTACTGGTTTAGATGTTTTGGGAATATAAGCGTTATTGCAACTGTTGATTGTACCGGGCATGGTGTTCCTGGTGGATTTATGAGTATGATGGGAAGTTTGCTTCTTGATAAAATTATTCAGCTTAATAATCTTGATACTTCTAAAATTTTAAAAGATCTAAATGCTGAAATTGTCAGGGTTTTAGACCAAAAGAGTGGTGGTGAAATTCAAGATGGTATGGATATTTCTCTTTGCGTTATTGATAAATCATCAAAGAAATTATCTTTTAGTGGCGCTAGAAATGGGATTACAGTTTTAAGGGCTGATAAAATTGAAAAATACGATGCGGATTTATTTTCTGTGGGTGGTTCTTATACTCAAATTAGTAAAAAGCTAAATAGAGATTTTAAAAGTTATTCAATAGAGTTGGATGAAAACGACTGGGTATTTATGTACACCGATGGATACTACGATCAATTAGGTGGTAGTGAAGTACTTTCTTTAGGAATAAAAAGGTTTGATAAAATCATAAAAACGTGTAGTGTTGAAGAAGATAAAATTGAATTTCTTGAAAAAAGTTTCAATGATTGGAAAAATGATATTCCTCAAATTGATGATTTGTTAATTATTGGCTTTAGAATTTAAACACCCTTAAATTCAAAAGGCACATCTACTAGAATTTCCAATTCTCTTCCTCTGTCGTACATGATTATATGATCTTTTGGATATCTCCAAATGGCCTTTCCTTTCCCTCCTTCAAGTTTGGATAACAATTGGATGAATTGTTTAGCAGATGATGAGTTAAAGTAGGAAAGTTCGAAAATTACTGTAAGGAGTTGATGAGAAGAAGAGAAATATTCATCTATCTGATCTTTTACAGCTTTGTAAAAATCAATGGCGTCTTCCATCATCGATATACCTGAAATTGAAAGTGTGCTGTTTGCTTTATCTAAATTAATTATTGTTTCACCAAAATCTGACATAGTTTTAAATGTATTTAGGAATATAAACGCCAAGGTTTAAGTAAATTCCATTATCAATATTGTTAATCTCAAAATCTATTTTTGAGTGGTTGTATCTTCGAACATCTATTAGTCCCACTCCTGCATTGTTATTTTCAACAAAAGCATTTTCTTTTAATGCTTTAAGGTATTGAGTGGTTAAATCTGAAACATTGTAAGAATTTATTTTGGTCAAGAATTCTTCTAGCTCAGCGTAATCTCCACTTTTAATTAAATTCCCTGTTCCAATATAAAAACCGTTTTTAGTTTTAAAAATGCAAAATGTTCCATCTAGAATATCATTTACTTTTTTTCCGTGACGTGATATGTTTTGAATAAGTTCTACTCCTGTATGGAAAATGCGAAAATAGTTTACATTTTTTTTTCTGGAGTATTTAGGAATATTGGCCGTTAATATCGTTAACAGTGACTGAATATTTTCTTTTGAAAAATTGCCATTGAAAAAAAACAGCACATTGCTTTTGGAGAAATCACAGTGCAAATCAATATTCTCATCAATTGCTATTTTTTGAGCTTGTTTTAAAGATGTGTTTTTTTGTGTTGAAATGTCAACTTGATAATTGAATTGATAAGTGTTGGTGTTAATTTTTTCAAATTTCTTTTGAATAGGGTTGTTAGACTTTCGAGCCATTTCAATTAATCCGAGTCCAGCACCTCCTTTCTCATTTAGCACGCCATTTTTTAAAACATCTCTGTAAATCTCTTTAAGCTGGTTTTGGTCAAGCGAGTTTATTTCAGCCAGTTTATTGTTTAAGAAGTTATAAGCAGTCTGGGTTATTTTATTTGAAGAAAAAATGTGAACAGCTTCTTCTGTATTTCTTATGCCAAAACAATCATTTTTTTCTTCTTGATCTTCCTCAGAATGGCGGACAATATTTTGAAAAACTTCAATCATCAAAAATGATAATTTCTTTTTGATTTCTTTGTTGGATTCGTGATCAGCAAGAGATATAATGAATTCAGAAAAGGAATCTGAATGCTTTCCTTTATAATATATACTTAGGATATCTCCTCTGAAATTGTCCTTAATGTGATATATTATATTTAAGTAGTTGATCAAATTCTGCTAGTTCTGCAAGTGGTCATCACCATAAAGTTCAAAATAATCTTCAGGTTCATTGTGCAAGTAATCAATTTCATTTTCGAACATTCTATTCAATAGTTTTTTAATTTTTATTTCTTCATAAACATTGACCTTAAGCCTGTTTTTTTTAGCGTAATGTTCTATTAATTGAGTACATAGGCGTTCATATTTTTCTAAGTTTTTAGATTCAATATCAACTTTCCAATTTTCCATTTATTATGAGCTTTAATTTTTACAGAAATTTATAAAATAATCTAACATTATAAAGCCAAAACCTTTAATTTATTTAAGATTTCTACCATTGCTAGTGTATCAAGTTTACAATACGCTAACAAATTTTCTCTTGCCTTTTTTGTGTTTCCTTCAAAACTTCCGTTAATCATTTGTGCAAACGTGTGGCTTGCTATTCCCCCATCTTTTATGGTTAAATCTTCATAAGACAGCTCATTTATCATTGCTGGTAATACAGCTTTTATGGAGTAGGAACCTTTCATTTTGTAATTGTAATACCATTTTTTTTGAAATGGAATCATTAGGTCTTTTATACGTTCGTTAATTTGAAGTAATTCTGTATTGTATTCAGGAAATAATTTGGCAAGTTGTCTAATTACGCTGCTTTCAAAACTCTTGTTGTAAACGATTATAGAGCCGTTTCCTTTACAATGATCTACTAGGCTTTTTGCAAAATTTTTTCTTGGATCAGTTTTTTCACTTTGAGCTAAATATTCATAATGACGGGGCGCTTTATCTTCTTTTTCTTGGATATGCAATGAGTATTGAAATACGATCTGTTGATAGGGTTTGGAGTCTTTAAATATAGGTACAGCAGAACTAAAGGTCTCAAAGTCGAGAAAATATAATGGGTACGATAATTCAGCTAAGAATAAATTTAATTGATCTTTTGCTATTATTTCACCTTGATTTATTTCACAGGAAACTTGAATGCTTTGATTCTTAGATAAGGGGAATTTTTCTGGAATTTCACTAATTAAAGTTGTCCCGCTATTGAAGAGATCAAATTTTTTATCTTGGTTGAGATTGCTTACATCGAAAATAGAGTATTCAGGGATTTCTTTCCAACAATTCCCCATAAAATCGCAAGTATACGGAGCGGTACAATGAGGACCAATTTTAATTTCTGGAGCTTTGGTTTTTTCTAAAATAGCCTTTTGTTTGGCAATGTTTTCAGGAACCTCATTCGTTAGTTGTTTAATTTTTTCATTCACAGATGTTATAGTGAACAACTTGTCTAATTCAAGGTTTTCTTTTCTTATGTACTTGTTGTTTATATGTACAATGAAGAAATCTTCAAGCTTTATTTGGCAATTTTCAATTACATAGCTTTGTACAGCAGCATCTTTAATATAGGTGCTAGAGATACTTGTTCCGCTTTTTACTTCATAAGCCTTCCAGCCTTGCTTGTCTTTAACAAGGATGTCTAGAATAGCCAATACACCATTATGTTGAAAAGCAGCTTCGTAAATTACGTTAACGTTATCTTCAATAGCTTTTTTTGTTTTTAAAAGGGCATCATTGAAATTATAAAATGTTTGCGAGGTACAGTCAACACCTTTGGGGAATAGTTTTTGTGCTAATTCACCTACAAGATTTCCCTGATTAAAAATGGCTTTTTGCATAGGGGAAAGCTCATCTCTTAAGTGTTTTTTGTGTTTATTTAAATACAGCGATTTAGCACACTTTAAGCCCCTTATGTATGTAGATTTGGAAAGAATGTGGTTTTGCATCCTTGTTAAGATACAAAATCATTACATTTTTTAGTTGCTAATAAATTTTGTTGTGTAAATTTTATTTTTTTTATCTGTAATTAGAAGAAAATATATTCCAGGGTTGTAATTGGTTTTAATGGAAATATTTTTTTGTTTAATATCTGATATCACTTCAATCTCTTTTCCTAAGCTGTCAATAATTTTTATCTCATAAGGTAGCTTTATGGGTGGTGAAATTTCAATGTTTATTATTGATTTTGATGGATTGGGAAATAGCGAGATTTTATCAGAAGAGATTACATTTTGATCTTCAATTGAATTAACTACGCCATTTAAATAATTAACAACATCAATCGAGTTACCTAAATCATAAAAGTCTACTGTTATAAAGTTTGGAAACTTGTTTTTTTCAGCTTGACATTGAACTACTCTGTTTAGGAAAAATGGATTAGCGTTTACTTGGCTAGCTGCATTTTCATCTCCAGTTCCAAAAACAGTAGTGACAAAATGATTGAAAATAAAAAGATCATTAATTGAATCTCCTCTATTGAAATCACAGTTAAAATCATTTTGATTACTCACTGAATAATGTGTTTCTACTGCGTAATCCCAAACATAATGGTACCAACCTTGTGTTGGAGAAGCATCGTCCATGTCTGAAAAAATAACTAACCTTTTATTAGAAGAAATCATGTTCTGTAATGTAGGCCAAGCATTAGATAATGTATCATGCTGATAAAGAAAGCTTGTTAATCCTGCTTGGTTAACAACATTTTCAATGGAATTGGCATCTGTATAACATTCTAGAATTATTGTAATAACTTCATTAGGATTAAGGACCAAAAAGTCATGTATTTGATTGAAATAGCCAATCAAGGGATTAGAGCCTAAAATTGGTGACCCATGATAAACAGTAGGTTCACCTCCGCTATCATAGACATCAATCATAAAACCTCTTACTCCATTGTTTAGCTGAGTATTTACGTTGAAGTTTTGGTTCGGTAAGCTGAAATTCCCCTCTGCAGAATTATAGGAATTATGAGTGGTTAGATAGGCAACTTCATTATATGGCTTATTACAGAGAATTGTTGATCCATTGCATTGAGCTTCTGCTGAAAAACTAGCGTTTAACAACACGATTGAAATGACAATATTTATAAAATTAAATTTCAACACCAATAACTAATACATCATCAATTTGTTCTTCTTTATTTTTCCAAGACTTGAAATTTTCATGAAAAATTACTTTTTGATCTTTCATTGGGGTATTTGCAAGGCTTATTATTAATTCTCTAAATCTTCTAATAAGGTACTTTTTGTTTTTCTTTCCTCCAAACTGATCTATGTATCCATCTGAGAACATGTAAATTCTATCTCCTTTTTTAATGGGTATTTCAATTTCATGTGCCTTGACCCCTCTAATTTGCATTTCTCCAACAGAGCAGGGAATAGGGTCGTGAGAATGAAGCGCTTTACCGTCCCAAATAAGTATTGGTCTTCTAGCCCCCGAATATTTAAAATTATCTTCATTGGAATTAAATGCACATATTGAAATGTCTATGCCATCTTTTTGAAATGATTCACCACTTCTATTTATTGAATCATAAATCCCTTTATCAAGTAAGTCCAAAGCTTGAGCTGGAGAATGTACTTTTGGATCGAGCACAATTTGATTTAAAAGTTCACTACCGAGCATAGATAAAAAAGCTCCGGGTATTCCATGTCCAGTACAATCAGCACTTGCTATGATTAATTTATTTGCTTTTTGCTTGAACCAGTAAAAGTCTCCACTTACAATATCTCTGGGGTTATAATAGATGAAACTAGCGCTGAAAAAGTCATTCAGATTCTTAGGGTTTGGAAGTACAGAATCTTGAATTTTTTTGGCGTAATTAATACTGTCTGTTATGTTTTTGTTTTTCTGCTCTATAATTTCTTTTTGATGCGTTACCCTTAGTTTTTCTTTATTAAGATCACTTGTTCTATTTTCAACTTCTTTACTAAGCAAGTCCCTATCTCTTTTTATTTTTATTGATCTAAACCTAAAAAACAGAAATACAAATAGGAGTCCTAGAAGGCTTGTAAGAATAGTAAACCATGTTGTTTTCCAATATGGTGGTACAATTTTGAATTCATAGCTTATAATAGGCGATTCATAAAAGTCACCATTAGCTCCTTTTAGTTGAAAAGAATAAGCTCCAGGAGCTAGGTTAGAATAAATGGCATTGTTTCTTTTGTCCCATGGAGACCATTCTGTATCGAAATTTTCTAGCTTATAGCTGTAATAAACTTGATGGGGGTTGACAAAATGCAACCCTATAAACTCAAAGGAGATGTAATTCTCTTTATAATTAAAAACATGCTTATTGTTCGTTATTTCATCTCTTAAAAAGAGCTTCTTGTTTACAATGTGCATTTTTGGGATTAACGTGTCATTCGCTATTTCTTTAGGGTTGCAGCTAATCACCCCTTTAACTGTTCCAAACCATAGGTTTCCTAAAGCATCTTTGAATTTTGCATTTTGGTTTGTTTCAACACCAGTGAACCCTTCATTAATTCCATAATGTTTGAAACAATTCGTTCTATTTTCTTTGTCTGGTAAAGAGTTGCAATCAATAACATCTAGTCCAGAATTTGTGCCAACCCAAATTTTGCCAAAATTGTCTCCTTGTACTAAATATGGGTTGTCTGCACTTAAACCATCTTCTGAACTAAACTGGTGAAATTCATTTCCATTATATTTAAAAATACCTCCTCCAATGGTTCCTATCCATATGTTTCCTTTGCTGTCTTCAGTAATGGATCCTGCTCTAAGATTAGTTAAACCTTGGTTAAGGGCTAAGGTGGAAAATGCATTGTCTTTATATACTGTTATTCCACCATCATTAGAGCCAAAATAAACAGGACCACTTTTGGATGAATAAACTGTCCAGAACTTATCACTGCATAAACCATCTTTTTTGAAATAGGGGGTGATGGTAAAATTACCGTCTTTACTAGGATTTATTTTAGTAATTCCATTTTTTAAACTCACTAGCCATATGTTCCCTTCAATATCTTGTGAAATATTTCTGATTTCATTGTTAGATATCCCATTTTCCACTGTTAGGTGTCTAAATAGTCTAAATTTTTCATCAATTATAAAAACTCCATTATCTGTTGCGATCCACATCAAATGGTTTTTGTCTTCAATGATTTGAAAAATTTTCTTGTAGTCTAGCGTTACAAAATCATTGAGCTTTTTAATGGTTTTTTCAAAAGAGTTATTGTTTAGTTTTATGATGTCCACTGCACTTGTGGTTCCAACCCAAAGTTGTTCTTTTGAGTCCATACACACCGTTTGCACTTGGTTGCTCTGTATGCCAAAGTCTTTATCAAAAGACTTAAATTTTGCAGCAATAAGCTGTGAAGCCCCAAAGCCGCTAAAACCTAACCATAGGTTATTCTCATTGTCAAAAGTAAGGTTGAAAATCTGATTGGTAGGAAGACCGTTGCTTGTATTTAATTGAAAGGTTTTGTTATCCTTTATAATTATTGCTCCATTTGAAAAACTGGAGAGGTAAATGTTGTTGTTTTTTGCAATAGCAAGTCTATTATAAGTGTTTCCCAGGGGAGTGGTTTTGTGAATACCATTTGATTTGATGTGTACTATTTCTTTTTCACTTAAAACGATTAAATCGCCTTTAGAATCCCAACTGAAATCAGCAATTAACTTTCCGTTGAACAGTTTATTTTCAATTTCAAAATTCTTGTTAAGAATCAGTAGTCCATTACTGGTTGCAATAAATAGTTGATTGCCTCTTTTTTTTATTTGGTGTAACTCTGTTAATCTATTGGTGTCAATTGAAATAACGTTAATTAACTCAATACTATCGTTTTTTAAGCAGAGCTGGAAAATTCCATTTTTAGAGCTAATTGCAACAACTCCATTTTCCCATGGACAAATGCCTTTAATTTCTGTTGTTAATTCTTTAGGCTGAATTGATGAAATTTGATTGTTTGAAGTGATGCAGGAAATGCCATTAAAGCGATGGCCAGTCCATATGTTGGTTTGATTGTCTTCACATATAACTTTTACATGATTGCCAGCTAATTTATTTTTCTGGCTATATGTTTTGAAATCTACCCCATTAAATTTTGCAATTCCACCTTGTGTTCCAAACCATATAAATCCTTTGGAATCTTGAAAAATATCATAGACACTAGATTGTGGTAGTCCCTCAGAAATAGTGTAGTTTTTGAAATTAAATTGTTGAGTAAAAAATGTAGAAATAATTAATAAAAAATAAACTATTGCAATACTTTTTTTCATGTTAAAGATAGGTTACATTCAAAACTAAGGACTTAATTTTTTAAGAGCACATGTTTGGTTAGTATTCCTTTGTCAGTAGCTAATTTTACAAGATATGTTCCACCTGGTAAGGTAGATAAATCAATTGTTGTACTATGACCATTAACCTTTGAGCTTGTTTTTATAACCTCTCCTAATACATTCATAACCCGAATTGTGTTTACTTTTAAGTTAGCGCTCCAATTTAAAGTTATCAAATTACTTGTAGGATTTGGATATAAAGACCACATGTTTTCATCTAAATTGTTAATTCCAACAGTATAAATATATACCAGTGAGGTATACATACAACTATCGGGATTAGTAATGGAAACAGTGAAATTTCCTGTATTTGAAGGAAGGAAATTAGCGCTATCTGCTCCAGGAATTGCTGTCCCATTGTTGTACCATTGTATGTTCCACCCAGGAGGTGCAGAAGTGTATAGTTCAAGAGCTGAGTTAATGTCAATTAATGGGTTGGGGAAAGTGCTATCACAGAAGACAGCATAAATGGTATCAGATGATGTGGCACAACCAAAATTATTAAATGCAACCACATGGTAGTATCCAGAAACAGAAATCGTATCGGTACTCTGAGTTTGGCCAGGAATTATGGTGTCATTTGCATACCATTGAAGTCCATATTGTGTAGAGTCTGTAGATAAAACAAAATCATTAGCATTGAAATTGATGTTTGGCTGACCAGGGTTGGCATTAACAACAAGCGTATCTAAGCTTTGAATTGTTGGCGAAGGTAAAATTTGGAGATAGTCTATAGTGTATGAAATATCTGAAAAGTTTCCTGCAGAACAGTTGTTGCAGCCATTAAAATTCAAGTTGTGAGCACCAATAAAATCATCTGTTCCATAAGTAAATTCAGCAGTATTTACTTGAGCAGCAGATTCATCTGCATCCATTACAGAGATTTCATAAATGCTGTTTGGGTCTAGATTAATGTTCATGGTCCAGGTTATTGGTCCATTATCATTGTATTCAAAAGTTGATTGATAAATTAAATTCCCATTTTCATAAAGAATAAAATATGGATCAGGTTTATTTCCATTGAACAATTCCCAACCCCATGGTGCCCCTGTCCAATCCTCAGTAACATCTTCTACAGTTACACTTGTTAAGGTGTAAACATCAACAGTGTCTAGACTGTTATATGCCTGATAATTTATAAGGTATTCTCCAGTAGTGGTGTACTGCTGCGTAGAGGGGTTTTCAGCAGCGCTTGTGTTTCCATTGCCGAAATCCCACGTGTAAGCAATTAAGCCCGGGTTATTGTTGGTGAAGTCAATCTCTACAGGTGAGCATCCGCTAGAGCTACTCATGGTGAAGCCGGAATTTCCAGATCCTGGGTTGTTTTGACTAACTTCCATATAAATAAAAAATGATATAGGGATATCGTTTATGGTTTGTCCAGATGCTACCACGTCACACAATATGGTAACTTCAACATCGTAATTTCCAGCAAGTAATGGCGTTCCATAAATATTTATACAACCATAAATGTTACTTTGAGGGTTATAGTTACAGCCTCCTGCAGCATTGTCACATTGCCAACTTAAACCAACTGGTAGAGCAATGTTTAAAATTTGAAAATTGGTGATAGTTGCTCCCATTGTATCTAGGATCATTACAAAAGTGACATCTTCACTGTAGGGTGTGCTTACATATCCAGTAGATAGTGAGTCGGGATAAACTCCTGGTTGAGTATAGCTATAATCAATCGTGCAGGTCTGGGCATTATAACAAGATAAATTAATAGATAAAAGGGTAAGAAATAAATATGTAAAGAAGTTCTTCATTTGTTAATTTTTATCTGATGATATAAAGTTAAGCAAAATTAACTAAATGCTATGCTGTGGTAAAACAGTAAGAATTACATGTTTTTTGTTTTTATAAAACCTTTAGCTTTTCTAGATTTAAACAAAGCATTTCTTGTGTTTGCCCACTGAAAGGAAACTTCAAATCCACCTGTGTTTGCTTGGTTTATTGGCGATACGGATAGCTCATAAAGTAATCCGATTTTACAGCTTCCAAACTCATATATTATTTGTGGTGCAAGGGCATCGTTTAGTCGGTGAATTAATCCTATGCCAAAATAAGATTCTGAGTAAATGCCCGTGTATTTGGTGCCGTTTTTAAGTCTAGCCTTCATCATGGCGTTCAGTAGAAGCAATTGACTCGGCCCTTGATTCATGAAAACAACTGATCCAGCAGCAGCCCATTGTGTTTTAGGGATGTCTACTTGAGCTCCAGAATGAAGCACAAATTTAGGATCCAGCTTATCTTCATTGCCGTTGCCATATTTAAGTCTTGGTTGAGTCACATGGAAAAAGGCAGCTCCAGCATAGATATTGCTGATCTCGTTTCTGGCGAGTGTGTTGTTCTGCCCATTATAATTATAGTATACTCCTGCTCCAAAATCTTCATGAAAAAAAGAAGAATTGGCGCCAGACTCGTTTGCATTAATAGTAGGGTCAAACCCAGTTCCGTTAAATTGATTCCCCCAAGATAAGTTGCTTATTTTTCCCGATCGTTGAACTCCACCAACTTGTATAGCTGCAGAAACCGTTTGGTTTTCAGCAATTGGTATAATCCCTGAAATAGATAAATTAAGTTGATTAATTCCAAATTGTCCTTCTCCGGCAATATCGTTAAAAAAAGAAAGTCCTAATCCCAAATAGCTGGTTTGTTTTCCGTTGTCATTTTTCAATAGATTCATGTCAAAGGAAAATTGTGAAGTCATATAAGAATTATCTATTCCAAGCCACTGTTTTCTGTTAGAAAGTGAAACTCTTTCCCAACCATTAAAAACTCCGATAGTCGCTGGGTTTATCAATTGAGGAACAAACGTACTTTGAGCAAAATGAACATCTTGTGCACAGTATTCACCACCAAGGATTATAAATAATAGTAAAATATGCTTTTTCATCGTACTAATGTTACTGTTCCTTTTTTCACTTCAATTTTTCCATCGTTATAAACGACATTTGCTTTATAAACATATACACCAGAGTTCATTGGTTGATTGTTGAAGCTTCCGTCCCAAAGATTCGTTGATGTAGAGGTGTTAAATAATAATTGCCCCCATCTGTTATAGATAGATAAGTCAAATTTAGCAACATCAACACCAGCAAAAATTTCTAGGAAATCATTATTGAAATCACCATTTGGAGAAAATGCTGATGGGATGTTAAGGCCATCGTAAGTTGGTGATGGTGGATCTCCGTCAATTCTAAAATGTGCTGTTATTGTTTGAGGACCAGAAGCAATAAAATTAGCTTCCGTTGAGTCAACAGCAGGGTTGATGGTTTCTGAAATGGAAGACTCCCAATAGTCAAAAGCATAACCTGCATTGGCGTTAGCTTTTAAGTTGATGTCTATATCTCCAAAATACGACCCCGTAAATGGATAATTGTTTAGCCATATAGAGTTGGTTTTAATTAATCCTGAAAGGGGAGGGTCTACTTCAAAAATTAGATCATGTGGACCTGTAAGGTTATAGCAATCGATCATTCCTTGATCCATAGCAACGCAACGATCATTTATAAAGTCTCTTAATGCTTGAACGTTATTGTTCCAGGTGGTCATGCTTCCGCCCCATTTGGCAACCTGACCAGGCATCTCAGGAGCTATTATGTTAATTAAGCTATCTAGATGATTTATCATGTAATCACAACTGTAAACGGTGTTTCCTAAATCAATATATCTGGAAATATAGAACTGTTCAAAAACCGGATTTTCCATTAGCTTCACTAAAATTTCTGTATGTCCTTGTCCTCCAGGATTAGGAAGAGATTCTGGATCACAAGGATCTGCATTAGCTGTTTCATCGGGGATTCCTGTGTAATTGATGTAGTGTCCAAATGTGGCATCCATGTCCCATAAGGTATACCTCCATTTTTTCTTATCTCCATCAGGGTCTAATCCTCTCCACCATGCTGTGTTCCAATTGAGCCAATCCATACATACTGTATAGCTATTTAGACAAAAGTAATCGACTAAACTTTTCCAATTGTACAAGCTGTCCACATAATCGAAATTTGCTTGAACAGACATGTTGTTATTTTGAATATAATTTAAAAGGGTATTCCAATCTGATTGAGCATTTGGAGCGCCAAATTGTTCCCAAGTTCCACCCCAAGTTTTTAAAAATTGAATGTATTCGGGGCTATTGCTATATTTTTCATCTTGACCATAATAACGAGCAAGAAAATCATCATCATCCACCTTTTCTCTTATTTCATAAACTCCCCAATATTCTCCATTAACATATAATATGCAAGGCTCGTATGATCTTTCATCTAACCTTAATCCTCCTACTTGTGAAAGTGAATGAACAAAAGCATCTCTTATATGAGCACCTCCATTTTCAAAAGACACGTTATCATTAGCAGCGGCTTTTATTATTAAGCGTTGGTATCTGTCTCGGTCTTTTCCTCTAAAAATTGGATATTGGATAGCGTGGTTGTACCCTTCTTGGTCACGCATAATAAAATCAATTCCTCTTTGATCATAAGCCCAGCTGTCGTTTCCGTGTTTGTTGTAGTCACCTGTTCCTTCATCAATGAGAATTCCATCAGCTCCAAAATATTCAATAGCGCCATTGAAATTGGCACTAAAAGCATTGGGGTGTTGGTCATTAATAAAGCTCATAATGTCGTTTCCGCAAATGGATATAATTGGAACGGTATGCGTTGCATTTATGAAGTAGGTGTTGGTTTCAATAAAGCTATTAGGAGTATTCGGATCAGAAGAAATGGCAATGGCTCTAATTACTTTTGTTGAGTTGATAGCAATAGGTCCATTGGCAATTGGAGAGCTGGCATTTGGGTCAGTTCCATCATTGGTATAATGCACTGCAGTGTTTGGGTCTGAGCAAGTAATAGAAAGGGATATTCCATTGGCGAAATAGCCTGGTGCTAGGTCAAAAACAGGTATTGAACTATACTCTTGTGTTGCTGCAGTGTTTGGTCCATTTGGTGTGGCACCTGTAAAAAGCGACCATGAAGTTGCTCCATCTGTAGTTCTCCCTCTAGAGTGGTTAGTTTGGCAGGGTGTCATTTGAATTTGATCAACGATTAATCCAGCTGGATCAGCAAGGATTATCTCTTCTGGTTTTGTTTGAGTAAGCTTAAAAGAGGTATGGATAATGCCTCCAGAAAATTCATCTCTACCAGAACAAACTACCATTATTTTACCTCCAGCAGGTACAGTTCCAGAAGGAATTTGGAATTTTATAATGTTTGAAGGTTTGTCTGATAAGTACCACCCCGTTAAATCTATTGCTGCTGTTGAGTTATTGTAAAGTTCAATCCAATCTTCAAAATTCCCGTAGTTATCTGAATAATTTGCAGTGTTTGAAGCAGAATATTCGTTAATTACCATTTGGGCGTTAAAAACTAAATGTAAAGAAATCAGTAGGGTGGAAGCTAAAATATTTTTCATTAATAATTAATGCATTGGGGGGTTAAATCTATTCAATAGACTAAGAATTCATTTATTTAGTTGTTTGATTTTAGGACCTATAGCTTACGTAAATATAATATTATTTTAACATTTTTTAGTTGGCAAATACAGTCATGAACTTAACATGCAGCTTGGCGTTTATGTATTTGTATCCATTTATTTGTTTGTTTATGGAGCTAATGAGTTGGTCTAAATGAAAATCTGAGCATTGATTTAAATTATCATTAATGCTGAACATTTTCCAAAAACTTTGAATAAAAGCTATTTTTTCAAACCTTGACATATTTATCATACGTAATTATTGTTAAAAGGATATCTCTTATTATAATAACTCGTGAGTTGTCTAAATGTTGTCTGTACAGATAGGTTAATAGAAAGTTAAACTTCTTTCAATAGGATCGAAACTTGTTTTTGGGTAAGGCTAGCGAGTTGCTCTGGACTTAAGTTGGGATGATCTAAGGGGTCAATGGGGGTTCCAAAATTTACAGCTATTTTATTGGAACGAAGTTTAAAGCTATTAGGTGGGTTAACTTCTAAGGTTCCCTTAATGGCAACAGGAACTATTTTAATGTTACTGTTTTTGGCAATAATAAAACTTCCTCTTTTAAATAAATTTAGCTTACCATTACTAGACCTAGTACCTTCAGGAAAAGTTATTACGTTTCTTCCGTTTTTAATAAGTGTGCCAGCTTTTTTCATGCTTTGCATGGCTTTCTCTCTATTTGTTCGGTCTATAAAGATCATACCTGCAGCTGTTACATACCATCCTATAAAGGGGATTTTTTTTAGCTCTTTTTTGGCAATAAAATGTATGGGCTTATCTAAAGCTATGAAAAGGGCAGGTATGTCATACATGGATTGGTGGTTGGCACAGTACATTACCGATTCATTTTTAATGCTTTGAAGTCGTTGTTTATTGAAGAGGCTAACTTTTGAGAAAACAAAAGCACATAATGATCTAGACCAAATGTTCTTGGCAACCCAAAAAGATAATTTTTTGGAAATAAGCAGGGATAGAATGGCTAATATTCCAGAAAAAATTATGGAGGAAAATATCAAAACCCACTGAAATAAATTTATGATTCTCCACATGGGCCGATGGGGTTGTTATTTGTTGGTGTCCAATACTTTTTCAGAGTGGTATTCTCCAGCATCTAACTTCACCTTAATTTTCTTGAAAATATTAATCGTGTAATCAACATCTTCAAGAGAGTGTGAAGCAGTAGGGATTAATCGAAGAAGAATCATTCCTTTTGGTACCACAGGGTAAACAACAATGGAACAAAATAAATTATGATTCTCTCTAA
The DNA here is from genome assembly GCA_045561415.1 of Parvicellaceae bacterium. GTDB lineage: Bacteria > Bacteroidota > Bacteroidia > Flavobacteriales_D > Parvicellaceae. The sequence goes on along the minus strand of JBJKXU010000026.1, from coordinate 14,304 downwards.
GGTCAAAGGTTAAATTTGTTGCCTCTCCTAGTGTTCCTGTTAACATTACAGGTGTAACACAAGAATTTGTGTTACCTAAGCTAAAACCAGCATCTTTCAATCCACTTTGCAGGGCATTGGTTATTGTCCAAAGTTTATCTCTTTGCTCTTTACCTTTTAATAGCTCAAGTCTTTTAAGTGCACCTACAACTAATGGCATAGGCAAAGATTTAGCAAATATTTGTGACCTCATGTTGTAGGCTAGGTAGTTAATAATGTCGTCATTACTACATACAAAAGCTCCAACGCTAGCCATAGATTTTGCAAAAGTTCCAAATAAGACGTCTATTTCGTCTTGTACACCTTGGTGTTCTCCTGCTCCTTGACCTTTTTCTCCAAGAGTTCCAAAACCATGAGCATCATCTACAAATAGTCTAAATTGGAATTTTCCAGATTTTCTGTATTCAATTATTTCTTTGAGCTTTCCTTGATCTCCACTCATTCCAAAAACACCTTCAGTAACAACTAAAATACCACCACCTGTTTCTTCAGCAAGTTTTGTTGCGGTAATCATTTGCTTTTCAAAGCTTACCATATCGTTGTGGATGAAAACTTTTCTTTTTCCTTGATGAAGGCGAACGCCATCTACCATACAAGCGTGAGATTCACTGTCGTAAACAATAACATCATTCCTGTCTACTAATGCTTCGATGGCTGACATGCATCCTTGGTAACCAAAGTTAAGCAGGTAACAAGCTTCTTTGTCCATAAAAGAGGCTAGTTCTTCTTCAAGTTTTTCATGCTCGCTAGTTTGTCCAGACATCATTCTTGCTCCCATAGGATAGCCTAATCCCCAACGTTCTGCTGCATCAGCATCTGCTTTTCTTACTTCAGGAAGGTTAGAAAGCCCTAAATAGTTGTTTATGCTCCATGTTAGTACTTCTTTGCCTTTAAATGTCATTCTAGGGGCAATGTCTCCTTCTAATTTTGGGAAGGTGAAATATCCATGAGATTCTTTAGCGTGTTGTCCTAGGGGTCCTCTGTTGGCTTTAATTTTGTCAAAAATGTCTTTCATCTTGTGTTCTTTACTATTTATTAAGAAACTATAAGCGGCAAAAGTAGTATTCTTAAATAGTATGTACAATACAAATTGAATTTTTTATTAACAGCAGTGCTTATTTATATCGTTACAATTTTATTGAAATTGGTGCGTTAATTGTTAAAAAAATTATATTTGCAATCGCATGAAATATTCTCAGTTGTTAATTGCCATACTGCTTATTACTTTTTCCTTTGTTGGGTGTTCCGAGTACAACAAGATTGTTAAAGGAACAGATTACAACATGAAATACGAAAAGGCTGTTGAGTACTACAATAATGGAGATTGCTTTAAGTCCCTTCCTTTATTTGAGGAATTGATGTCTTATTTTAGAATGACTGATAAAGCAGAAGATGTTTACTATTACTATGCCAAGACTCAATACTGCATGAATGATTATTACTTGGCAGGATATTACTTTAAGCGATTTGCGAAAAATTTTCCAGATAGTGATCGTGCCGAAGAATGTTCCTTTAATAGTGCTCTTTGTTACATGAAAAATTCTCCTGATTTTTATTTAGATCAATCTGACACCTATACTTCTATTGATGAGTTTCAGTTGTTCATGAATAGGTATCCAGAAAGTCCACTTGTTGACAGTTGCAATGCTTTAATCAAAGAGCTAAGAACCAAGCTAGAGCTTAAAAGTTTTGAAAAGTCCAGTTTATATTTTAAAATGGAAAAATACCGTTCTGCTGTAATTGCTTTTAATTCAACATTGGAGCAATTTCCTGATACGAAGTATAGAGAGCAAATACTTTTTATGATTGTTAAAGCTAACTATATGTTTGCCTCAAATAGTGTGGACAAGAAAAAAATAGAAAGATATGAGGCAACTATCGATTCTTATCTTACCTTTGTGGACTCTTTTGAAAAAAGTAGTTTCTTGAAAACTGCAGAGTCTTATTATAACTCTTCATTGAGAGAAATTGAAAAACAGAATAATTTAAATTAGAATGGCATATAGAGATAATACAGCTGAAAGAACAACTATAACCCGTAATCTTCGTGAAATGGAAGATGCTGTTGGAAACGTTTATGAAACAATTGTTGTGCTTTCTAAGCGATCTAACCAGATTAATTCTGAGTTAAAAGAAGAGCTTTCACAAAAGCTTGATGAATTTGCTTCAACAACAGATAATTTAGAAGAGATTTTTGAAAATCGTGAACAAATTGAGGTGTCTAGATTTTATGAGCGTTTACCTAAACCAGGTGCCATCGCTATTCAAGAATTAGAATTTGAAACTTTGTTCTGGAGACAGCCAGAAACAGAAGAAAATTAATTTCGTTAATATGCTTAATGGGAAGAATATCCTTCTCGCTATCACAGGAAGTATTGCTGCATACAAGTCGGCATTTATAATTAGAGAACTTATTAAAAGAGGAGCAAATGTTAAGGTCGTTATGACTGAAGCTGCCTGTGAATTTATTACCCCGCTCACACTTTCAACGTTATCTAAAAACCCAGTATTAAAAGATTTTGTTAAAGATTCAGCCTCTGGTGTTTGGAATAATCATGTTGATTTGGGAATGTGGGCAGACCTAATGTTGATCGCACCTGCAACTGCCAACACCTTAGCGAAGTTAGTAACTGGTCATGCAGATACTTTTTTATTGGCTACATATTTGTCGGCTAGGTGTCCAGTCTTTGTTGCTCCTGCTATGGATTTAGATATGTTTAAGCATTCTTCAACTCAAGATAATTTAACTGCTTTAGCAGCTAGAAAAGTTGCTATTATTGAGCCTGAATTTGGAGAGCTTGCTAGTGGTCTTCATGGAGAAGGGCGTTTGGCAGAGCCAGAAAATATTGCTCAATACCTGCATGATTATTTTTTAGATTTAGCTACCCTAAAGGGAAAAAAGATTATTATATCAGCAGGTCCCACTTATGAGAAAATCGACCCTGTTCGATTTATTGGTAATCATTCCTCTGGGAAAATGGGTTTTGCTTTAGCTAAGATAGCTGCACAAAGAGGTGCTGATGTTGTCCTTGTCTCAGGTCCTGTTGCTTTAGAAACTCCAACTGGAGTTCAAAGAAAAGATGTTACTTCAGCTGCTGAGATGTTAGCCCAAGTTGATCAGGAATACTCCACTGCTGACGTTGTAATAATGGCTGCTGCTGTTGCAGATTATACTGTCCTGTCACCAGCAACTCAAAAAATTAAAAAAAAGGGGGCTAATCTTGATTTGAAATTGGAAAAAACAACTGATATTCTCCATTATTTGGGACTAAATAAGCAAAAGCAAATACTTGTAGGATTTGCCTTAGAGACAGAAAATGAAATCGGCAATGCAGAAAAAAAACTGAAGGATAAAAATTTAGATGCTATTGTTTTAAATTCCTTAAATTCAAAAGGGGCTGGTTTTGGAACTGATACGAATCAGGTTTCTATTATTCAAAAAGATAATAAAATCACTAGTTTTGAGTTAAAACATAAAAATGATGTTGCTAATGATGTTTTAGATGTTATTGAAAATTTATTATGATTAAATATTTCCCATTAATAGCGCTTTTTTTTGTTTTCTGTAATGGCTCAGCTCAGGAACTAAATTGTCAAGTCTCTGTTATTGCTCCAACACTACAAAATAATCCTGCAAATCAAGAAATTATTGAATCTCTTCAATCTTCTGTTTTTGAATTTGTTAATAATACCAAATGGACAGGTGATCAGTATAAGCTTCACGAAAGAATAGAATGCAATATTTTAATTAATATTCAGGATAAGATTTCTAGCGATGAATTTAGGGGAAGTATACAAATTAGTTCGTCTAGACCTGTTTTTAATTCTAGCTACAAGACAAGGCTTTTTAATTATAGTGATCCTAATCTTCAGTTTAGGTATTTGCGAAATACAGCCATTATTTTCAAACCCGATAATCACTTTGACAACCTTGCAGACGTTTTAGCTTTTTACGTGTATATGCTTATTGGTTACGATTACGATTCATATTCTTTAGAGGGCGGTACACCATTTTTCGATAAGGCCATGCAGATTGTTTCTAATTGTCAAAATGCTCCTGAGCCTGGTTGGAAGCCAAGCGAAGGGAATCGTAATAGATATTGGTTAATTCAAAATGCCACGCAGGCACTTTTTAAGCCCCTTAGACAATGCTACTATGATTTTCATAGAAAGGGTTTTGATGTTGCTTATTCCAATAGGCAAGAGGGTTTGTCAAGTATGTTTGATGCACTTAAATTATTGGATAACATCCACAAGGCTCGACCAAATTCCTTTAATATTCAGCTCTTTTTTACAGCTAAAAATGATGAGATTGTAGGTCTTTTTTCTCCAGATAAATCAGATTTAAGAATGCGTGTATATAATTTATTAGTTAAGCTTGATCCCGGAAATATTTCTAAATACAATAAAATTAAAGCAGGAACAAAATGAAAACAAATTTTGGTGGTGTAGGAGTTGCTTTAGTGACTCCATTTTCTAATGAAGGTGCTGTTGATTACAATGGCCTTAAAAAACTTGTAGAGCATCAAATAGCAAATGGTACAGATTATTTAGTTGTTCAAGGAACAACTGGAGAGTCAGCAACGCTTTCTGCTGATGAGAAAACAGCCGTATTGGATTTTATTTTGGAAATTAATTCTGGTAAACTTCCTGTTGTTTTGGGTTTGGGCGGTAATAATACCAAACAAGTAGCTTCAGCACTTGAACAGCTAAACACAAATGGTCTTTCGGGTATTCTTTCGGTTAGTCCCTATTACAACAAGCCTTCTCAAAAAGGAATAATTGAACACTATAAGGCCATTTCGTCATCTACGGATTTGCCCATTATTCTTTATAATGTTCCTGGTAGGACAAGTAGTAATGTTGTTGGGCAATCTACATTGGAATTAGCGCATCAGGTTAAAAATATTGTTGCTGTTAAAGAAGCTTCTGGAGATTTAGAGCAAGTCATGACAATAATTAAAAATAAGCCAAAAGATTTCCTTGTTTTGTCGGGTGATGACGCCTTAACCTTACCTCATTTATCCATTGGTGGTGATGGAGTGATTTCTGTTGTTGCCAATGCTTTTCCTAAACGTTTTTCCACATTGGTACACGCTGCTCTTGATGGAGACTTAGCATTAGCTAAAGAAAAGCATTATGAACTTTTTGAGATTATTCAGCAGTTATTTTCCGATGGAAACCCTGGGGGAGTAAAACATGTTCTTAAGTTGTTAAATATTTGTGATGACAAGGTTAGACTTCCTTTGGTTAATGTAAATAAGCAGACCGCTGATAGCTTGTATAGACGAGTTGCTAATCTTGGGGAAAAGATCACTTAAATTATTTCATAAGCTATTCTATTGTTGTTAAGTTGATTTTCAAATTTTTCTTTACTGTTTAATGGGCATTGGATATCAATGGTGCTCTTAATGTTTAAGTCTTGGTTAGCTATATTTAAATTTAGATTTTTTATAATTTTCATTACTTGATTCATTTGAGCATATGAAAAGCTTAACCTGAAAGATTTTGTAATTGGCAGGTTGTTTATTTTGTTTGCGTTGATTGCTTCTTTAGCAGTTTCTTTAAAGGCTTTAATTAACCCTCCAACACCTAATTTTGTGCCACCAAAATATCGAACAACCACAACAGCAGAGTAGGTGATCTCAAAATGCGCTAGTTGTCCAAGAATGGGTTTTCCAGCGCTGTTAGTTGGCTCGCCATCATCATTAAACTTATACGTAGTTCCATCATCTGAAAGTCTGTATGCGTAGCAAAAATGTCTAGCGTCAGGATATTCATTTTGGATGATTTGAAGCTCTTTTTTGAATTCTTCTTGAGTTTTACATGGGAAAGAAATTCCAATAAACTTACTGCCTTTTACTTTGATAATGCTTGTTGCTTTTTGAGCTAACGTGTTAAAGCTAAGTGTTTGCATTGCTATTAAAATGAAAATACTGCTATTGAGGCTAAAGCAAAAAATATACCTATCCAATTGGATTTAGAAAGATTTTCTTTGTAAAAGATAATACCAATAATTGCAGAGATGATAACAACACCCATGCTAACTAGAGGGAAAACAACAGATTTTTTCATTGATTCAGAACTTAAAGCTTCAAGAAAAAAGTACAAGGAGAAAAAGTTGGGAATTCCGAAAATAATTCCCCAAAGAAAGTTTTTAGCTTCTATTTTAACTGGGGAATAAAAAGATTTTCCAATTAGAATGGCTATTCCACTTAGTCCAGCCATTAAGAAAAGAGTAATGAAAAACTTCATATCCTCACCAGGTTTTAGTAGTAATGATGAGTGACTAAATAGAGTGTCTGATATTCCTTGTCCAACAAAAACTAAGACAATTAACCACAAGTATTTTTTGTTGAAATTTAATTTCCCTCCTTTTGTGGCTGATAAATAAATAGCGATTAAGGCAAGAATAAATCCTGTTGTCTTTAGCAGAGTAAGTTTGTCGTCCGGGTAAAGTATTAATGCAGCACAAACCGGGATAATAAGAGACATTTTATTGGCTACAGTAGTAACAGAAATACCTACTTTTTGGGTTCCATAAGCATAGAAGTTAAAAACTACTATGAAGATGAAACCGATGATTATTGAATAGTGAGCCCAAGGAGCTGATAGCACATAAGAAATTGAATAATCATCTTTAAGTAAAAAATAGCCACATAATGCTGCGGTAAAATAGTTGATGATTAGTCCTTGAAGGTTGTCCACTTTAAATTTTTCAAAAAACTTAAAAACAACAATTAAAATGTTAAATAAAAGAACGGTATATAAGATGTAAATCATTTTTTGTAAAGATCAATTCTGTCTGTGCTAAAATAAAAGGTATGCTCAGGGGTTTTTTTAAGGGTTGGTGCTGCTAAACCATCTTCAAAGAAGGTTTCTCCAGTGAGCACTTTTGCTTCATCCCAGAGATCTTCTTTTAAAAATGTTTCTATTGTTTTTTTACCACCTTCAATTATTATGGATTGAATGTTTCTTTTGTAAAGAAATTGCATCAGATTGCGTAGTAACTCTTTTTTATTGAATTTAACATATTCAATATGGTCTAACTTTTCTGCTGTCTTATTGTTTACGATGATGGTTTTAATGTTGTCGTTAAACAATTGTGTTGTCTTATTGAGTTCTTTGTTTAGATCCAGGACAACTCTTAATGGGTTTTCACCATCGTAGCTTCTTGTGGTTAGCGATGGGTTATCATTTATTATGGTGTTTTTGCCAACTAAAATTGCGTCTTCTTGAGCTCTCCATTTATGGGTTAAGCATTTGGTTTCTGGCTGTGTTATCCAGTTGATTCCTTCTTTTTTGTTTTGTCTCTTTCGGTCCATGAATCCATCTTGAGACTTAGCCCATTTAAGAATTATATAAGGTCTTTTTTTCTCGTGAAAAGTGAAAAATCTTTTATTTAGTGCTAAGCATTTTTTTTCAAGAATTCCTATTTCAACCTCAATTCCCGAAGCAATTAATTTTTCAATTCCTTTTCCGTTTACTTCTTTGTAAGAATCTTTGCAGCCTATTACAACACGAGGTATTTTATTTTCAATAATAAGGTCGCAACATGGAGGAGTTTTCCCATGATGACTACAAGGTTCTAAGGATACGTATAGTGTTGCGTGTTTTAAAAGTAACTTATCCTTCACATTTTTTATGGCATTCACCTCTGCATGACTTTCGCCATATTTCTGGTGATAGCCTTCGCCTATTATAAGGTCATTATGAACTATTACAGCGCCAACCATTGGGTTGGGGGAAACTTTTCCTTTTCCTTTTTCTGCTAGAGATAAACATCGAGCTATAAATGATTCATCTTTATTCATGTTGCTAATTTAAAATTATGTTGGCGTATTATTTTAATATTTCTATTTTATTTAGTTGCGTTAAAAAATAGGGTTGATTTAAATGAGGTGTATTGTTTGATTTTTTCCTTTAAAACATTACATTTGCAACCCGAATTATAAACCTGACGGTACAGGTATGTTAAACACTCTCGAATTTACCGTAGTCGAGATACAATTAATAATAAGCCAAATGGCCGAATCAAAAGACACAAAAGCTGCTGCAAAAAAGGAAACGTCTCCTGCAAAAGCTAAGCCAGCTGCAAAGAAAACAACTACAGCTGCAAAGAAGGAATCATCTGTTGCAAAAGCTAAACCAGCTGCAAAGAAAACAACCACAACTGCTAAGAAGGAAGCATCTGTTGCGAAAGCTAAACCAGCTGCAAAGAAAGCAACTACAGCTGCAAAAAAGGAAGCAACTGTTGCAAAAGCTAAACCTGCTGCAGTAAAAAAAGAAGCTGTTGTTGAAGCAGTTACTTCAACTCCTGAAGTTGTAGAAGCTGAAAAAGAAGAAGTAGTAAAAGTTGAATCTACTGTAGAAGAAGTTGTTCCTGTTGAAGAATTTGACTGGGATACTTTTGAATCTGATGTAGATACTTATTCTAAAGAAGAAAGAAAGAAGCTTAATGACATCTATGATGTTACCCTTACTCAGATAGAAGAAAAAGAATTAATTAAAGGTTATGTTATTTCAATCAATAAAAAAGAGGTTGTTATAAACATAAATTATAAAAGTGAAGGTATTGTTCCTAAAAATGAGTTTAGATACAATCCAGATTTAAAAATTGGAGATGAGGTTGATTTGTATATCGACAGCATGGAAGATAAAACAGGTCAGCTAGTTGTTTCTCACAAAATTGCAAGAACTCACAGAGCTTGGCAAAGAGTAAATGAAATACTTGTTTCAGGTGAAATAATCACAGGTTTTGTTAAATGCAGAACAAAAGGTGGTTTAATCGTTGATGTCTTTGGTCTTGAGGCTTTCCTACCAGGTTCTCAGATTGATGTTAAGCCTATTAGAGATTACGATCAATTTGTTGGTAAAAACATGGAATTCAAAGTGGTTAAAATTAACCATGAATTTAAAAACGTAGTTGTTTCGCACAAAGCGTTAATTGAAGCTGAAATCGAAGAGCAGAAAAAACAAATCATGTCTGGTCTAGAAAAAGGTCAAGTTCTTGAAGGTACTGTTAAGAACATTACTTCTTATGGAGTATTTATTGATCTTGGTGGAGTAGATGGATTAATTCACATTACTGATCTATCATGGGGTAGAGTTAATCATCCAGAAGAAATCGTAACATTAGATGAGAAAATCAATGTTGTTATTCTTGATTTTGATGACAATAAAAAACGTATTGCATTAGGTCTTAAACAATTAAACGATCATCCATGGGAAAACCTTGATGCTAACTTAAATGTTGGAGATACTGTTAAAGGTAAGGTTGTTGTTTTAGCTGATTATGGAGCGTTTATTGAAATTGCACCAGGTGTCGAAGGTTTAGTTCATGTTTCTGAAATGAGCTGGAGTCAACATCTTAGAACTGCAAATGATTTCCTTAAGGTTGGCGATGAAGTAGAGTCTGTAGTGTTAACACTAGACAGAGAAGAAAGAAAAATGTCATTGGGTATTAAGCAATTAATGCCAGATCCATGGGAAAATATTGAAACTAAATATCCAGTTGGTTCTAAGCATTCTTCAAAAGTTAGAAACTTTACCAACTTTGGTGTTTTTGTTGAAGTTGAAGAAGGTATCGATGGTTTAATTCATATTTCTGACCTTTCATGGGAAAAGAAATTTAAACACCCTTCTGAGTTTTGTGCTGTTGGAGATGAGTTAGAAATTATTGTTTTAGAACTAGATAAAGACAATAGAAGACTCAGTTTAGGATATAAGCAATTAGAAGAAAATCCATGGGATGTTTATGAAACTTTATTTGAATTAGGGTCTGAACATGATGGTACAGTTGCTAAACTTAAGGATAAAGCTGGAATAATAGCTCTTCCATATGGAGTTGAATCTTATTGTCCAGCTAAGCACATGAAAAAAGAAGATGGTGCAGATTTAGCTATTGATGAAAAAGCTAAATTTAAGGTGATTGAATTTAATAAAGACAGTAAGAAAATTCTTGTTTCACATACTCAAGTTTGGGGTCAAGTGGAAGAGAAGAAAGCTAAGGCTAAAACAAAGTCTACAAGCAGAGCTGTTAAAAATTTAAATGACTCATCTGAAAAAACTACTCTTGGAGATTTAGGTGCTTTAGCTCAATTGAAAAAAGAGATGGACAAGAAAAAGTAATTTTTGTCTTTTAATTTATAATGTTCAAAAACCGCTCATAATTGAGCGGTTTTTTTTTAGTTATATAAATCCAATTTTTTACATTAGCGTTTTATAATTTTAAATTATACATACAATTCTTATGAGTGTACTTGTTAACAAAGATTCAAAAGTAATAGTTCAAGGTTTTACAGGAAGCGAAGGAACTTTTCATTCTGAACAAATGATTGAATATGGTACTAATTTGGTTGGGGGAGTTACTCCAGGAAAAGGTGGCATGTCTCATTTAGAAAAGCCAGTATTTAATACTGTTAATGATGCTGTTGCTAAAACAGGAGCTGATGTTTCTATCATATTTGTTCCTCCTGCCTTTGCTGCAGATGCTATTTTAGAAGCCGCTAATGCCGGAATAAAGGTTATTATATGCATTACTGAAGGTATTCCAGTTGCAGACATGATTAAGGTTAAAAGTCATATAAATCAACTTGATTGTACGTTAGTTGGTCCCAATTGTCCTGGGGTCATAACTGCAGGTCAGGCAAAGGTTGGTATTATGCCAGGATTTATTTTTAAAGAAGGTAACATAGGTATTGTTAGTAAATCAGGAACGCTAACTTATGAAGCTGTTGATCAGATTTCTAAAGTTGGTTTAGGACAAACTACAGCAATTGGAATAGGTGGAGATCCTATTATTGGAACAACAACTAAAGAAGCTGTTGAGCTGTTAATGAATGATCCAGAAACTCATGGAATCATTATGATTGGTGAAATTGGAGGTAATCTTGAAGCTGAGGCTGGGAAGTGGATCATGGAAAATGGAACTAAACCAGTCGTAGCATTTATTGCTGGTGACACTGCTCCAAAAGGAAGAACTATGGGCCATGCTGGTGCCATTGTTGGTGGTGAGAGCGATACGGCTGCAGCAAAAAAACAAATTTTAAGAGATTGTGGTGTTCATGTGGTTGATTCTCCAGCTGATTTAGGTGCTAAAATGGCTGAACTTTTATCTCTAGCTGTTTAAAAAGGTTCCACTAGGTAGCCTTTTTTCCTTAGGAGTTCAATTACGCCATTTTCTCCTGGAAGATGTGCCGCTCCAATTGCTATAAAAACACAGTTTTCTAAAATTAGAGCTTCTGCTCTTTTTGCCATCGTCTTATTTCTTTTGTCTATGAATATATCATTAATAATGGTTGAGTATTTCTTGTTGGAACTGTTGGTTGTTGATAGCTGTAAAAGCTTATCTAAATCTTCTTCTATGTAGATTGCAATTATGTTGTCCAATTCGTTTTCCCCTTTATAAGCAGCTTTAACAGCTTTAATAAGCTCTTTAGCTTGAATGTTATATGGAATGCTGTTAAAAGCATTTATTTGCTCAGCAGCTGTTTCTAATCCTACAATTTTCTTTTTTTGGTCCTTGGCTTTCTCATGAAAATACAAGTCCATAGCTTCTTCTTTTTGAGCTCCTAAGTCATTAGCTGTTACCAGTTGAGTAGTGTAAATTGGAGCTATTTTGTCAAAGAAAAATAGGCTAATACCAATAGAATCTTTAAAATAGTTTTCTGCTAACCGATAGTTTTTGTTTGATAATAGACTTTTAAGTGATGAGGTTGAGTCCATTATTAGTTCATTTATTAATTCAGTTTGATTAATGCTATCTATGTTAAGTTCCATAGCATAAATTGAAGCTTTGTCAAAAGCTACAAGAACTTCTTCTTTGAAATTAAAAGCTCGTTCATCTTTTGTGTGCATTGTTCCATACAAAAATGAAGTGTCTTTTAACTCATTTCCATAGATCTTCCATGATAGGCTCTTGTATTTGCCTTGGGCATTAAACTGAAATGAAAAAAGAAAACAAAATAGTATAAGGGAGAGCTTCATCATTTTTTTTTAATACAAAAAACCCCTTGAAATTTTCAAGGGGTTTAATTGATAAATAATAGTAATGATTATTCGTTTACTGGACCTTCAGCAGGCTTAATTGGTGAAGCAGTTGCATCTGGTGCTTTAATTTCACCTTTAATTCTAATAATTTTAGTAGGTTGAGTAACCGCATTAGACTGAATAGTTACAGATTTGTTAATTAATCCTATTCTTTTCGTGTCATATTTCACTTTTAATTCTCCTGTTTTACCTGGAGCAATTGGTTCTCTTGGCCAAGAAGGTACTGTACAACCACATGATCCTTTTGCGTTAGAAATAACAAGATCTTCAGTTCCTGTATTAGTAAATACGAATACACATTCTCCATTTCCATGCTGTTGCATTACCCCATAGTCATGAGTTTCTTTGTCAAAAGCGATTTCAGCGCCTCCAACTTTTGCTACTTTAACAGTTTCTTGAGCGGTAATTGAAAAGCTTGATGCTATAATGGCTATTACCATCATGCTTATAGATAATATAGATTTTTTCATTTTTATTGATTATTATAATTTTTAATTTAAGATAGGTATTTCCTATATAGCGTTTAAATCTTTAACAATACATTAACAAAAAGGTTGCCAAAATTATTTTGTTTTTTCTTTTTCCTTTTCCTTTTTTTCTTTTTCCTCTTTTAGAACCTCAACATATGGGAGTTTAATTTTTTCTATTTTTTGTAGTAGGTCTCCGAAAGTTAGTGCATCTAGCTTTTTGCCAATTATTTTTTTGTCTTGGTCTAAAAGGTAAATCTGGGGAGTACTAAAGATGTCATATGTTTTCCTAAAGTTTAGGCTTTTGAGGTCAGTAACTCTAAGCTCGTACAGGAATTTTCTTGGATTTTCATTAGCCTCAGGAAAGTCAGAAATGTTTAGCCACTTCAACTCATTTTCTTTAACGAATTTTTTCCATTTTTCATTTTCAAGATTGGTTCCAATACCAATAAATTCAATATCTACATTTTTTTCTTTTAAATCAGCATATAATTTTTTAAGCTTAGGCATTTCTTTTTTGCAATGTCCACAGTCAGGATCCCAAAAAATTAACAGGTTGTATTTTTGAGGGAGCTGATAGAAGTCAATCCATTTTTTTTCAGATGTGTCAGCCAGTATAACTCTGGGGGCGTATTTACCAATTAGTAAAGGTTCTAGTGCATTTGCTTTATCGCAAAGTTCAACCAGCTTTTCTTTTTTTAGCCAGAAAGCATCTGAACTATCTGCTGGGCAGTAGTAGTTTTGAGCCATACATACAAAAACTGCATCCATCCCCATAATTTTAGAGGTTTCAAAGTTGTAGGTTATAAAGTGAACGGTATATTTAAAAATATCTGATTCTTTATTCAGTTGATTGATTACATTTTGTGCGTGTTTACATATTGTGTCAGGATGCTGAATAAGCAGTTTTTTGAAAAAATAATTGAGTTTATTGTGGTAAACAGGTGAATGAACAAGTCTTGGGTCAGTTAGGTCTATGTTGTCCCAAAAATGAGCAACATAAAATTGGTATTTCAGGGTGTCGTTACTTTTTAATTCTTCAGGTATAACAGGGTCTATAGACATGTTTAATATTTTACCAATTAAACGATCTTTGTTTTCAGTGACAATTTTTTTCTGAAAACTTTTTACTTCTTTGTCAATTGCTGTTAAAGCGTCATTTCCTTTTTCCTTTTTAAGGATTTCTGCTTCTTTCTTCTTTTTGTTTATAAACTGTATATAATCGTAAAAGATTTTGTTCTCAATGGACTTCTTCACTTTCATACTAGCAATAAATGAATTAATTGAAGTTTCCATTTCAATTTGTTCGTCTGCCATTATGAATTCAAAGTATTTTGGTCCAGGGCAAATCAACGCATAAACACCACCTTTATAATCCTTTTTGTTGAATTCTATAATTCCATTTTTTGAGTAGGAAGTGTCTGCGTAATACAACCTGTCTCCTAGGTACCTTGCCAAAAAAATTGTGGTATCGTTAAGGCCGTTAATTTTAAATTTAAGTTGTTGAGCTTTTAGCTGAAAACTTAATATAATGGTAAGTGATAATAAAAGAAATTTCATTTTAAAATGGGTTGATTGTTTCAAAGTAAAAACAAAAGACGCACCAAAGTAATAATTAGTGCATTAATTCCATGATTTTAACAAAAATTTAGGAAATTCAATTGCTTTTTGGTTGAGAGATTTTTGAAATGCTTTGGGTAATTATTTTTTTATTTAATACAATATAAAGTCCTATTAGTATAATGCC
>JBJKXU010000025.1:0-36874 GCA_045561415.1 Parvicellaceae bacterium | reverse complement strand
TTTCATAAAGGCAATAACTTTTTCTTCTTTTTTTGATGGTCTAGGCACATTATTAAGCGCTTGAAAATGATGCCAAACAACTTGAGGTGATAAATCTTTAATTTCCATGTTAGTTTTTAATTATTTGAGGTTCTCTTGTAAAAAACAAACCCTCCTTTAGTATATAAAAAATCTATATTTTGGTTTCTATCTAGATGGTGCTTTCTATCTACTCTTGAAACAAAATAAACTGTCTTATCAATATTACCATTTTTATACCAATCAAGAATTTTTAAATTGTATTCTTTTCTTGCTTGTTGATTAAAAACAGTATGCTTGGTCATTATTTGGTCTTTAAAATTAAAACGCAACGATTTAAGCACATCATCATTTCCAAGTGGGCTAACAGCACCATAATAATAATGTGCGTAGCTCTTAAAACCAACGGTTGTTATATAGCAGTCCTCTGCAGAAATAGATTTGTAAAAATCAATTGCAGGCCGCTGACTAAACTGCTCTACTTTAGGCAATGTAAACTTACCGGTCAGTAAAAGTGTACTTCCAAGACCTATAACCAAAACAGAAAGCCCTAAAATAAGCTGTTTTCTGAAGTATAGATAAATGAAGATAAATACAGAAAATAAATAAATCAAAGCGATGTAATGTTCAAAACCGCCCCACTTTATTTCTGATGACAAAGCGGCTTTAACAAATACATCATCCACAAGAGTTTTCAAATCATTCACATAAAACTGTCCTAAAAAAGGAATTAAAAATAAAACGGCTGATAGCAAGAAACCAACTAAAAGCAAGGAAAACAACATCCATCTTGATGGTTTTTTCAAACTATATAACTCTAATGCTGCTAAGTAGCTAAGGGGTAAATAACTCATTGAAGAATAATGAACGATTTTAGTAGAGACTATGGTAAACAAAATAAGAACCACCCAGAAAAGTATTTTCATCCACTTTTCAAAACTAAAAATTTCTGTTTCACTAGATCTAAAAAAACGAGGCAAGGCTATAATTGACATGGGGAAACAACCAATTAATACTACTACAAAATGATAGTAAATAGGTTGCTGATGTCCAGCGACAGGTTCAGAGAACAATTCTAGCTGATACTTTATAAATTCCACCAAAAACCAAGGCCCATTTTGAAAAGTTTCATAACCAAACCAAAACAAAGAAACAAAGCTAAGAGCAGAGATAAAAACAATAAACTCTCTAAAAGCAAACAAACTCTTGAACCTACCAATCAACCAAAAAACTAAAACTGTAAGTAGCATAAGCAACAACCCTACAGGTCCTTTTGTAATAATCGCCAATCCAATAAAAAGTCCTGAACAACAAGAAAATAAGACTTTCTTACCATCAAGGGCATTTATCCATCTTATAAAAAAATAGATTCCTAGAAAAATAAATAAGTTAAAAACAGGATCAATAATACCCGATTTGTAATAAAAGTGTGGCAAAAGAGAACACAAATAAACCAATGCCCAAATCCAACCAAACAACTCATTTTTCAAATGCTTACCAATACTAAAAAGAATAGATAATGACAGTATTCCAAAAATAGCATTAGGTAATCTTGCAGAAAACTCACTAACTCCAAAAAAATGCATAGTTAATGACTGCATCCAGAAAAACATAGGTGGCTTTTCTTGAAAAGGTTCGTAATTAACTTGAACCTTGAAAAAATCGCCTGTCAACAACATTTCTCTAGAAGATTCTGCAAAGTTTATTTCATCCCAATCAAAGAGGTGAAATTCTCCTAAAAAGGGAATAAAAAAGAGGCAGCCTAAAAGACTTAGCAGCCAATAAGGCTTAGTATTTTTTAAAAACCCTGTCAATTTTCAATAGTATTATTCAAAAATCCTTTTTCTAGTTTTTTGCTCCAATTGATTTGGTCTAACAACATATAGATGATTACTCCTCCAAGACCTCCAATAATTGCTCCAACAAGAATGTCTTCGAGAAAATGTTGAGACAAGTATACTCTTGAATAGGCGGTTAATATTGCTACGATTAAAAATAATAATCCATATTTTTTATTGTTTGCAATCAAAGCAAGCAAACAAAACACACTAAAAGCGGAAGTAGCATGTCCACTTGGGAAAGAGTGATTACCAAGCAAATCAACACCTTCAACTTGATGCCACAGCCCAGCTTTAAATTCTGTGTAATACTCCAATGAAGGGCGAAGTGCTTCAGAAAAAAAAGATCGCTTAAGCAGTTGAGTAAAAATAGCAGTACTTAAGAAAGCTGCTATAGCATAAAATCCCCATTTTATTTTTGATCCAAAAATAAAAAGAAGCAATATGACTAAAAAAGCAAACCAACCGTCTCCAAGAAAAGTAATGTACTTAAAGAACACGTCTTGGCTTTCAGACCAATGCTGATTAATCCAAAAACTTGACTCTTTTTTACCAGTAAAAAAAAGAGTGGTAATTAAGGATACTATAAATAATAGATACCCTATAAAAAAATAAGACTGCCTTAATAGATGGTGCTTTAATCTAGATAACATCTACTATTTTTTAGAGAGTAAAGACCAACTAAAAACACCCTTTCTAGCTAAGAAATGTTTAATTGAAGTTCCTAAAACTCCAAAACCATAAGTTATACTTCTAGATAGGTTTATAGATGAAGCTTCATCAAAATATTTAGTAGGGCATGTGATTTCAGCTATTTCAAATTCATTAAATATAATTTGAGACAACATTTGATTATCAAAAACAAAGTCATCAGAATTATCATTAAAGGCAATGGCATTTAATACTTCTTTAGAGAAAGCTCTGTAGCCAGTATGATACTCGGAAAGCTTTTGTCCTACCATTATATTTTGAAACAATGTCAACAATCGATTAGCTATATACTTGTAAATGGGCATTCCACCTTTTAATGCTCCCTTACCCAAAATACGTGAGCCTAAAACAACTGGATACACTTCATTGGCAATCAAGTAGCTCATGCTCTCAATTAATTTAGGAGTATACTGGTAATCTGGGTGAAGCATCACTACAATATCAGCACCTATTTCAAGAGCTTTATTGTAACAAGTCTTTTGATTAGCTCCATAGCCTTTATTCTCTTGATGTCGAATAACATGGTTAATTCCTAAAGATTTAGCCAATTGAGCTGTATCATCACTTCCATGGTCATCCACCAAAATAACTTGATCAACAATATCAAAAGGGATTTCATTGTAGGTAATTTCAAGTGTTTGTTCAGCATTGTATGCTGGCATCACTACAACTAATTTTTTTCCTTTAATCATCCAAAGATTTTTATGCAAAAATAGAATTATATCTCATAATTTTAAGTATTCAACTATTTATCAGATAATAGGTTGAAAATTATTATAAATTTAGCACTTAATTGAAAGCTTTATAATGCAATTTTCTTCATACAAAAAAACCATTAAAGGAGATCTAACTGGTGGGCTCACAGCAGCTATAATAGCGCTGCCTATGGGATTAGCTTTTGGACTGCAAAGTGGTTTAGGAGCTGAAGCAGGAATGTATACGGCAATTATTTTAGCAATTATAGCTGCTAGCGTTGGTGGTACAAAAACATTAATCAGTGACCCCACCGGTCCCATGACAATTGTTGCAGCAACAGTTGTATATTCAGCAATAAGTCTTCCGAATAACGAATCATTAAATGATGCTTTACCAATAATAATTGCAACATTTGCTTTAGCCGGAATATTTCAAATTCTCTTTGGACTTATTAACGTCTCAAAATATGTCAAGTACATCTCCTACCCAGTACTTTCTGGTTTTATGGGGGGAATAGGAATCATTATCATTTTATTTCAATGGCACAACTTCTTCGGTGAAAAAACACCTAAAGGCATAATTAACATTATTAGTCATCTACCTGAACCTGTTATGCACCACCATTGGAGCTCAATTTTTTTAGGGGGAAGTACACTTCTTCTAATTTATATCATCCCACTTATTTCTAAAAAAATTCCTGCAGGTCTAATCGCACTAATCATTGTTACCTCGATTTCTATTTTCATGGATCACACCTCTTTTCTTGTAATAGGGAAAATACCATCACAAATGCCTAGTTTAAAAATAGACCTGTTAACCAGCCTCAAATTAGCTGATTTATCTACAATAATTGTAAGTGCCTTAACATTGGCAGGATTGGGAACTATTGATACGCTTTTAACTGCTGTTGTAGCCGACAACATTACCAAAACAAAACACAATGGCAACAGAGAATTGATAGGTCAAGGATTAGGGAATTTTGTTGCTGCTCTATTTGGCGGGTTTCCTGGTGCTGGATCAACAACAGGAACTGTAGCTAATATTAATTCTAACGGAAAGACAAAGTTTAGTGGAATATTCAAAGGTTGTTTTTTAATAATTATTCTTTTTGGATTCTCCAATTATGTTAAAGTAATTCCTGTACCTGTGCTTTCTGCGCTTTTAATTAGTGTTGGAATTGGCATTATAGACTTTAAAGGCATTAAGCGGCTCATTAAACTCAAAAACAGTGACTCCTTTGTTCTTGTAATAGTGATTTTAATCACAATTTTTGCAGACTTATTAATAGCTGTAGGAGTAGGAATGGTATTTTCTTCTTTTTTCTTTATGCAAAAAATGGGAGAGATTGTTGACCAAAGAAGCAAAAAAGGGGCGCTAAAAGATGTTGAAAAGTCGCTTAAAATACCTGATAAGCTTCAAGATAAGATATATGACTTTGAATTAGACGGTCCTCTTTTTTATGGTTTTTCCGATCAATTTAAATCCCATGCAGATTCTATCACTGATAAAGAAGCGGTCATTATAAACATTGCTAACGTTCCTTATATTGATGCTTCGGGAATTTATGTCTTAGAAGAAATAATTGCAGATTTCAAGCTAAAAGCTATCGAAGTTGTTGTAGTTGGCATTAATGAGCACATTTACCAACAGTTCGAAGAATTGGAGTTGATTCCAACAGTTCTTGCTGAAGAAAATGCATACAATTCTGTAAGAGCTGGACTTAAATATTTAAAATATAAATTAGAAAAATAATTTAAAGCTAAACATGATAATAATAGACTAAAACATCTTTTTATCTTTGCATAAATTATTTAGATGTATAAATACATTATACGACCTATTCTTTTTTGTTTTGACCCTGAAAAAGTTCACCATTTCACTTTTTCAGCCATTAAATTCATTCATCTTATTCCTGGGATAAGTTCATTGACCAAGAACTTGTACTCATCCAAAGATCAAAAATTAGAACGTACAGTTTTCGGGGTTAAATTCCCTAATCCAGTTGGCTTAGCTGCTGGATTTGACAAAAACGCCAAATTATTTAACCAGCTTAGTAATTTCGGTTTTGGTTTTATTGAAATTGGAACTGTTACGCCTAAATCTCAACCAGGAAACCCAAAAAAAAGAGTGTTTAGAATACCTGCTGACAAAGGACTTATAAACAGAATGGGAATCAATAATGATGGGGCAACAACCACCTTAACAAGGCTTAAAAAAAATAAGCACGTTATTATAGGGGGAAATATCGGCAAAAACACTTCTACTCCAAATAAAGATGCGATTGCAGACTACCTATTTAACTTCAATACACTTCACGATCATGTAGATTACTTTGTTGTTAATGTTAGCTGCCCAAATGTCACCTCTTTTACACAACTTCAAGACAAAGATTTTCTAGTTGATTTAGCCACTAAAATGGAAGAGATTAACTCTAATAAAGATAAAAGGAAGCCCATATTACTTAAAATAGCGCCTAACTTAAATACTAAGCAGTTAGATGAAATAATTGAGCTTATAAATTCTTCTGGATTTGACGGAGTCGTTGCTACAAACACATCTACCTCAAGAGATAATTTAAACACCTCTACTGAAAAAATCAAAGCAATTGGAAATGGTGGATTAAGCGGAAAACCCCTTACTTCAAGCTCAACTAAAGTGATAAAATATTTAGCCCAAAAATCTAACAAATCATTTCCTATTATTGGAGTTGGCGGAATTCATTCTGTTGAAGATGCCATGGAAAAAATTAATGCTGGAGCTGATTTAATACAGCTTTATACTGGATTCATTTATGAAGGCCCCGGATTAATAAAAAAAATAAACAAACAACTTTTAAAACTATCATAGCATGAATACTGCTAAAGAAATTGAGAAAGAAATAGCTCCTATTAGAGCCGATGTAACCAACCATACTCTTTATAGCACAATTAATTCAGTTGAAGATGTTAAACTTTTTATGCAAACACACGTTTTCGCTGTTTGGGATTTCATGTCAATGGTAAAAGCATTGCAAAACCAATTAACTTGTACAACTACTCCGTGGCAGCCTGTTAAGAATGCTAAGGTTGCTAGGTTTATCAATGAAATTGTTGTTGAAGAAGAAACAGATACCGACATTGAAGGAAACATCAAAAGTCATTTTGAAATGTATTTATCTGCTATGGAGCAAATTGGAGCAGAAACCACCTCAATTGCTGAACTTTTGGATCATTTAAACGCTGGAAAATCTATTTTTGAGGCATTAAACTACACTAAACTTCCTAAACCAATTTATGATTTTCTACATTTCACTTTTAGTTTAATTCAGACCAATGAGCCGCATAAGATTGCTGCTGCTTTTACTTTCGGAAGAGAAGATTTAATTCCAGACATGTTTCTTCAAATCATTAAAGAAACCAAAAACGAAGAAAACTACAACAAGCTTACCTATTATCTGCAAAGACACATTGATCTTGATGGCGATGAACATGGACCGCTAGCTCTAATGATGATTGAAGAATTATGTGAAGGTAATCCAATGAAAATTAAACAAGCTAAAGAAGCTAGTCTTCAAGCACTAGAGCTAAGAAATAAGCTGTGGAATCACGTATTAAACCAAATTATCAATGCGAACAGCATAAAAAAAACAGCCCTAGAAAGTGCCTGATTATTGGTTGTTATTTTCTTTTTCACAAATTAGAAAAAGCCCTAAAAATGAAAACGCAGCATTATAAATAATTAATTCTGCTCCGAATTTATAATCCCCAAACCAATTAACAATTTCGTAGTTGTTAAGGTACCATACGACTGCCAATAAAATTGGAATTAAAACGCATACAAAAGGCACCCAAACATCCCTTAATTTCATTTTGGTTAATATTCCAAAAAAGAACAGCCCAATTAAGGGTCCATAAGTAAATCCTGCGAGTTTAATAAGCAACCAAATAGCAGCATCATCTGATGATTTCCTAAGAATAATTACTGAAATAACAATGACTACAGACATCAACAGGTGGGTTGTTTTTCGAATTTTTATTTGAGTATTCTTTGGTTTTGATTCAATGTTGAGAAAATCTACTGAAAAAGAAGTGGTCAGTGAGGTTAATGCCGAATCTGCACTACTGTAGGCTGCAGCAATCAGCCCCAATAAAAACAATACTCCAGCAGCAACTCCCAAATTTCCACTCTGAGCAATTTCAGCAAAAAGCAAATCTGTTCTTCCAAGATTCAAAGAATTTTGGCCAATCCCCGTTTCTTGATAATAGCAATAAAGAAGCGCCCCTAGCGACAAGAAAATTAAATTAACAGCTACCAATACACCGGCAAAAGAAACCATATTCAACTGAGCTGATTTTAAACTTTTACAGCTTAAATTTTTCTGCATCATATCTTGATCCAAACCTGTCATTCCAATAGTAATAAATATTCCTCCTATAAAATGCTTCCAGAAATAATTAGCAGATTTCCAGTCATCAAAATAAAAAACTCTTGAAAAGCCACTATTGGAAACCACCTTAACTAGACCACCTTGCTCATCTACATTAAGAACATCTGCTAATAACCAAACAGTAAGGACAACCGAACCCAACATAAAAGCTGTTTGGAGCGTATCCGTCCAAATAATAGTTTTTATGCCTCCTCTGTTGGTATATATCCATATCAACAATACCGACAACAATACCGTTAACTCAAAAGGCACTCCTAAATCATCAAAAAGAATCATCTGAAGAACACTTGCTACTAAAAGTAAACGAATAGATGCACCAATAACTCTAGAGACTAAAAACAATGCAGCCCCCGTTTTATAACTCCAAAAACCAAATCTTAAATGAAGGTAACTGTAAATTGAAGTAAGGTTCATTTTATAGTAAATTGGTAGTAAAACAAAAGCAACAACTAAATACCCGATTAGGTAACCGAAAACCATTTGCATGTATGAAAACTCACTTGAAGGCAACAAGCCCTCTTCTGGGGAGAAGCTCGCTACTGAACCTGGAATAGAAATAAAAGTAATTCCTGATAATGAAGCCCCAATCATTCCAAAAGCAACGATATACCAAGGGGACTTTCTATTGCCAAGAAAAAAAGCAGCATTCCCTTGATCGCTTGCCGTTAGTTTAGCAATGAGAACTAACACTAAAAAATAGACAACAATTACGGAAATGATTATTATTGGATTCATAAAACAAAGAAAAGCTTTTACTATGTTTGGCTAACAACAATAATCTTCAGATATTAACTTTTATTTTTTAAAACAGCACCATGAGAAACAAAATACTAGCGCTAGAGGAGTCTGTTTTACAATTAGATTTAAAGGAAAAAAGAAGAAAAGATTTCAATGACAAGGTAATCAACTATCTAAATAATTTCATTGATGAATTAAACACAAAAAAAGGTTTTGATAGTGACTTCAAAACTAGTGAAGCTGTTTTTGACTTGGCATTTAATGAGCACGGATATCCAATTGATAAAATCCTTCACCTGTTTGAAAAAGCGGTTAACAACACTGGAATACAACCTGCGTCTGGAGCACACATCGGCTATATTCCAGGCGGGGGTATACCTACTGCTGCCTATGGGGATTTCATTGCTGCAATGACCAATAAATATTCAGGCATATACTATGCTAATCCAGGTGCCATTAATATTGAAAATCATATCCTTAATTGGTTTGCCCAATTGTTTGGATTTAACATCGATCAGTTCGGTGGCAACCTAACTACTGGTGGTAGTATCGCCAATCTTATTAGTATTGTTGCCGCAAGAGATAAACACAATATAAAAGGAAAAGACTACGAAAGAACAGTCATTTATGGGTCTGAGCAAATGCATCACTGCATTCATAAAGCCATTCGAATAAGCGGACTAAGCGAATGTATTTACCGAGAAATTCCTCTTGAAAAAAACTTCCACCTAGACACCAATGCGCTCAAAAATCAACTAAATAAAGATCTTAAAAACGGGTTACAACCATTTCTTATTATTGCATCCGCAGGAACTACAGATACAGGTGTAATTGATGACCTTCAAACAATAAGCAATCTAGCCGATCAATTTAACTGCTGGTTTCATGTTGATGCTGCCTATGGAGGATTCTTTTACCTACTTGAAGCCTATAAAAGTAAATTTAAAGGTATTGAAAAAGCAGACTCCCTTGTTATAGATCCTCACAAAGGAATGTTCCTACCCTATGGATCTGGAGCTGTATTAATAAAAGACAGAAAAGACTTGTTAAAAACTAATTATTACTTGGCTAATTACATGAAAGATGCTTACTCAGGCCATGAACATCTTTCTCCTGCAGATTTATCCCCCGAATTGTCGAGAAATTTTAGAGGATTAAGGCTTTGGATTCCTATGCTTTTTCATGGAATAGCGCCATTTAAAGATGCGTTAAATGAAAAATTATTACTCACTCAGTATCTATACAATAAATTTAAACCTTTGAGTTATATAGAACTTGGTCCACCTGCAGAATTAACGGTTTTCACTTTTAGATTCAAAAGCGATCACCAAAATACGGAGACTTTGAATCGAGAAATTTTAGCAAAAATGCATGAAGATGGTAGAATTTTCATATCATCAACAACAATAAACAAGCAAATGTGGCTAAGAGTAGCTATTTTATCTTTTAGAACTCACTTAAGAGAAATAGATTTATTATTTGATATGGTTGAAAAACATTTCAAAAATCAAATAACCACTTCGTCTGCTTGATTAAATTTGTAGTATGGAATTTAAATCTAGTTTATTAAATCAAGCCGTTGAGCAAATGGCCTCTTTACCCGGAATAGGCAAAAGAACTGCTCTTAGACTAGTGCTTAACTTACTCAACAAAGAAAAATCAGAAGTAAGTCAGTTTTCCAATTCATTTATACGACTTAAAGAAAATGTGCAATTTTGTGACACATGTTTTAATATAGCTGATAGCAACATCTGTGATATTTGCGCTAACCCTAAAAGAGATGACTCAGTAATCTGTATTGTTCAAGACATTAGAGATGTAATGGCCATTGAATCAACAGGACAGTATTTTGGTAAATATCATGTGCTGGGAGGAGTCATTTCCCCTATGGAGGGAGTTGGCCCAGAAGACCTTACAATAAATAGCTTATTAGAGCGAGTAGCAACAGGAACAATCAAAGAACTAATTTTTGGTCTTCCTGCTACAATGGAAGGAGATACTACAAATTTTTTCATTTATAGAAAAGTTCAACAAATGGACATTAAAATGAGCTTAATATCCAGAGGAATTGGCGTAGGCAACCAACTCGAATACATCGATGAACTCACCTTAGGCAAATCCATTATGAATAGATCACCTTACGAAATAAATTTCAGCGCTTAACAAATTATATTGAAGCTTTCTATTATCATAGTTAATTACAACGTAGAACATTTTCTAGAACAGTGTTTAATCTCTGTTGTTAAGGCAACTGAATCCCTAGCTGCAGAAATCTTTGTTGTAGACAACAGCTCCGTTGATGGGTCTATTGAAATGATTAACGCCAAATTCCCTCAGGTCAAACTCATAGCAAACAAAGAAAACGTTGGTTTCTCTTGTGCTAACAACCAAGCCATAAAAGTTGCTAAAGGGGAGTATGTGCTGCTGCTAAATCCTGACACCGTTGTTGAAGAAGACACCTTCACTAAATGCCTAAATTTCATGGACAACCATCAAGATGCTGGTGGATTGGGAGTGAAAATGATTGACGGAAAAGGAAAATTCCTACCAGAATCAAAAAGAGGATTACCTACTCCATGGGTAGCATTTTATAAAATTTTTGGTCTTTCTAACTTATTTCCCAAATCAAAATTAATGGGCAAATATCATCTTGGATTTCTTTCAAAAGATAGCAACCACAGCATTGAAATTCTTTCAGGTGCCTATATGCTTATTAGAAAAAAAGCACTAGATAAAGTAGGTCTTCTTGACCAAAATTTTTTCATGTATGGAGAAGATATCGACCTTTCCTACAGACTACTTTTAGGGGGCTATAATAATTATTATTTCTCTGAAACTAGCATTATTCATTACAAAGGGGAAAGCACAAAAAAAACTTCAGTTAACTATGTGTTTGTTTTTTATAATGCCATGATCATTTTTGCTAAAAAACATTTTTCAAAAAAGAATGCTAAACTTTTCTCATTTTTCATAAACATTGCCATTTACATTAGGGCGTTTATAGCAATAACCAACCAGCTCCTTAAAAAAATATCATTATCACTTTTAGACGCTTTTACTACAGCAACAGCAATGTTTTTTATTGCAAAATATTATCAAGAATATACCGGAATAGTATTTCCTCAAAAAATTCTAATTGGTGCAATTGCCGCTTACACATTAATATGGGTTTTTTCCAGCTATATAGTTGGTGCTGTTGACAAACCTTATAAATTATTGGCTGTGTTAAAGTCTGCGATTATTGGCACTATTATTATTTTATCTGGCTACGCCCTGCTTCCTAAAGAAATTCAATTTTCAAGATCAATCATACTGCTTTCTAGTGGAAGCTTTCTTATTGTTTCTATTATAAACAGGCTCCTATTTCATGTTTTTGGATGGGGAAAAGTAAAAACCGCCATTAAAGAAAAAAAATCTTTTGCAATTATTGGCAGTCACAACGAAGGAAAAAGAATTAAAAGCTTACTCGAGCAAGTAGCTCAAATTGAAGCGTTATATTTTGTGAACCCTAAAAAAGGAGAAAATGACACTTCATTTCATTTCCAACTCAATCAACTAAATGATTTAGTTAGAATTAAAAAAATTGATGAAGTTGTTTTTTGTGCTAAAGACATTACTGCTCAATCAACAATTGAGATAATGTCCATGTTCTCTGGAACCAACAAAGTAGATTTCAAAATTTCACAGCCTAATACGCTATTTTTAATCGGCAGCAACTCCATTCATAGCAGTGGAGATTTATATATGGTTGACATGAACACCATAAACAATGTCAAAAACATCCGATCCAAAAGACTTTTTGACATCGCTTCGGCTTTATTGTTGTTGCTCTGCTCACCATTTCTGATTTTACTTTTTAAGCATCCTTTTCAAGCCATTAAAAATATTTTTCGAGTTTTATTTGGCTTTTATACTTGGGTCGGTTATCATAAAAACGACTCTTCTGACAAGCTTCCTAAAATCAAAAAAAACATCCTTTCAGTATCCGCTAACATTCAGCCAATTTCAGATGAGATTACTGCAAAACTTAATGTTGTATACGCAAAAGACTACTCTATAATAGCCGATTTAAGAGTTCTTATAAGAAACATTAAAATACTCTAGGGTTATATTCTAACACATTTTACAGCACTTTATAGCTCAAATGTTCTACATATTTCATCTAAAAAAACTATTTTTGTGCTCCAATTATTTGAATTGATTTAAAAAAATTATGGCAGAAATTGAAGTTTTACTACCTAAGATGGGTGAAAGTGTTGCAGAAGCTACTATTACTAATTGGCTTAAAGCTGTTGGAGACACCATTGAAGAAGATGAACCTTTAGTAGAAATAGCTACAGATAAAGTAGACTCCGAAGTTCCTTCTCCTGCTGGAGGAGTTCTTAAAAAAATTCTATTCAATGAAGGTGATGTTGTTCAAGTAGGTGCCGCATTCGCTATTATTGGAGACGACAGCTCTCCTTTAGCAGATGACAGCCCTCAAGATGACAAAAAAACAGCTCCTGAACCTACAGAAAATGAGATAGAGCCAGCTGTTGTAGAACAAATTTTAGAGCCACTTGCCAACGGAAACGCTAAAAACGAATCTTTAGCCGTTGAAAGTTCAAGGTTTTACTCTCCATTAGTTAAAAGCATCGCTTTAAAAGAGGGCATTAAAACTCAAGAATTAGAAATTATTGAAGGTTCTGGTGCTGGAGGAAGAGTAACCAAAAAAGACATGCTTAATTTTCTACAAAATCGTGACTCTGCTCCGGTCAGTGTTCCTGCTGAACCTGCAGTTTCGCAAGTTCAAAAAGCTATTGTTCCAGTACCATTAAATACTCCTTCGGTTCCAGTTGGTGAAAATGACGAAATTATTCAGATGGACAGAATGAGGAAACTCATTGCTGACCACATGGTTATGTCAAAACACGTGGCTCCACATGTAACTTCATTTGTTGAGGCAGATGTTACCAATATTGTTCTTTGGAGAAATAAAATGAAAAATGAATTTCTTAAAAGAGAAGGTGAAAAGCTAACTTTCACTCCAATTTTCATGGAAGCAATATTAAAAGCATTAAAAGACATGCCTAATGTCAACTCGATGATTGATGGAGATAAGATAATTATAAAAAAAGACCTAAACCTAGGAATGGCTACCGCTCTTCCTTCAGGAAATTTAATTGTTCCCGTTATTCATAATGCAGACCAGTATAATTTAGTAGGTCTAGCTAAAAAAGTAAATGACCTTGCCAATCGAGCAAGACAAAACAAGCTCTCACCTGACGAAATTCAAGGTGGCACCTATACGATGACAAACGTGGGAACTTTTGGCAATGTTATGGGCACCCCTATTATCAACCAACCTCAGAGTGCTATACTTGCTGTTGGTGCAATTCGTAAGAAACCTGCCGTTATTGAGACTCCTCAAGGAGATACTATTGGCATTAGACACATGATGTTTTTATCTCATTCTTATGATCATAGAAATGTTGATGGTGCCCTTGGTGGAAGTTTCGTAAGAAAAGTAGCAGATTATTTAGAAAATTTTGACATTAATCGTGAAATATAGCTTCTAATTGTTTTATTTTAATGAATAATATCAAATAATGAAAATTCGAGCGCTATTATTACTTCATTTCTGCATATTCTACTCTGTAGTTTTTTCTCAAGAAGAACAAGAGAAATCAAAAGGCTCATTTAGAGAAAAGTTTGAAGCTGCAAACTCCTTAATGGAGGATAATCTATATGAATTTGCAAAAGACATATGGTTAGATCTATTAATAGAAAACGTTTCAAATGCCAACATCAACTATAAAGTTGGTTTTTGTTTGCTTAAATCTGCAAACGACAAGAAAGAAGCTTTTAAATACCTAAACATTGCTAAAAGTGACATAAGCAATAAGTACAGCCCTATTGACCATACAGTAACTTCTTCTCCTGTTGAAGTGTATTACTATCTAGGCAAATCTTTTCACTTGAACTACCAACCAGATTCTGCGATCTCTTACTTTAATAAATTTATTGAACAATCTGGGAAAAAACACTTTTTACGTGAAATGGTATATCACGACATTAAACAATGTGAAGTTGCCAAAAAGCAATTGGCTAAACCTAAGAACTACAAGCTTGAGAACATGGGTGAGGTCATTAATAGCTCTTATTCAGATTTTAGCCCCGTAATTACTGCTGACGAAAGTGCGATTTTCTTTACCTCAAGAAGACTAAGAACTGACACGAATCAAGTTTCCAACAGAGGAATTTACAGCCCTCAAGATGGTAAACATTTTGAAGATGTTTATGTCTCTTATAAGAACTTTAAAACCAATCAGTGGGATACACCTGAACTTGCAGATTTCAATAGGCCCAACAGTAACCAAGCTACTGTTAGTGTATCTGCCGATGGTCAATTTTTATATTTCTATAAAGATGACAATCAAGGCAATGGTGACATCTATATTTCTGAAAGAGACGACATCAATTATGGCTCACCTAAAAAATTAGCGGCTGTAAATTCTGATGCTTGGGAAACTCATGTTACTACATCAATTGATGGAAACGCCATGTATTTTGTAAGCGATAGAGATGGTGGATATGGTGGAAGAGATATTTACAGGTTGCTTAGACTCCCAAATGGTGAATGGTCTGAAGCTTTTAATATTGGCCCACCAATAAACACTCCTTTTGATGAAGATTCCCCTTTTCTACATCCAGATGGAAAAACGTTTTACTATAGCTCAAATGGTGAACAAAGCATGGGAGGTTTTGATATCTTCCATTCTGAGCTTGATGAACAAGGGAAGTGGAAATCTCCAGTTAATATGGGATATCCATTAAATACTGTTGAGGATGATTTGTATTTCACCACCAATGCAGATGGTAAAAACGGCTACTACGCTTCATCTCATGAAGGTGGTTATGGTGAAAAAGACATCTATAAAGTTCTTCTTGAAGATAAAGAATCTGAGCCACTAGCTATTCTTAGAGGATACATAGACCCAGGTGCCTTGAAGCAAATTCCTGCTGGAATTATGATTTTTGTTTATGATTTAACTTCAGGTGATGATATTATAATGCAATATTCTCCAAATAGGAGAAATGGCTCTTATGTTTTTAGCCTTAAACCTTGCCATGATTACTTAGTAGAATACACTCAACACGATGAAATATTCTATTCTACAGAATTCACGCTTCCTTGTGAGTCTAACTACCAAGAAATAAACAAGGTAATTACAATAGGAGGTATTCCATTAGAAGAAGAAACTGCCGAAAATCAAGAAAATAAAACCACAGCTGAACAAACCAACAAGCCAGCAACTCAAAATGATGTTGCTAAAGAAACAGCTGACAACAATCAACTGAATCAACAGACAGCAAAAGACGATGCATCTTCTAAAGCTAGTAATAAAGAAATCAAAATAGAACCTGTAAGCTTTCAACTATTTTATGGCTACAACCAAAAGGGGTTGAGCAATGAAAAAGAAAGATTCAATGCATTTATTTCAGGGATAAAAGAAATCATTAAAACTAAAGGACAGGTGAGCATTGAGCTTGAAGGTAGTGCTTCTACAGTTCCAACGAAAACTTACGGTAGCAACAAAAAACTCGCCTTAGAAAGAATTGCTGTTGCAAGAGATCTACTAACAAAGAAGCTAACCGAGAATGGCATTGAGCTTTCTAAATTTAAAATAGTTTCAGAAAACTCTCTTGTTCAAGGACCTAAATATCAATGGGATTACTTAAACAAGAAAAAATACGCAAAGTATCAGTATATTAAGATTGCTGCTTTTTAGGAAGTTCGTTTATTTTCTTTGTTCACTCAACACCTGCTGCATTTGAAAAAGTTGGGAATCATATTACTATTAATTATTCAATTAGCTGGTTTTGGCCAAAATCAAGACCTTAATGAAGCTAAAGAATTTTTTAGGACCCAAAATTATTCAAGTGCTATCATTAGCTATCGATTATTTTTAATCGATAACCCCGAAAATAAAACTGCTTTAAAGCAAATTGGACTCAGCTATTTATTGTCAGATTTAGACCGTTCTAAATCGATAAAATATTTTAAAAAATGCATTGCTCTAGGCAAGTACGACAAAGAAATACTCTATTACCTTACCATAGCTTATCTTTATGACCTAGATTACAAAAACGCAAGAGAGACAGTAGAAAAATATCAACTTAAACCCGGAAAATTCAAAAAAGAAATTCCTCGATTAATTAATCAGATTAATTATTCTGAGCTGCTTGTTGCTAACCCTAAAGATGTAAGAGTAGAAAACTTAGGGGATAAGGTAAATACGAATTTCCCAGAATATTATCCATTTATAGATAAGAAAGAAAGAACCCTAGTTTTCACCACTAAAAGACCAAAAAACAAGGGCACTATCGGAAATGATGGCTCCTACATGTCTGATATTTATACCAATACATTTAGTGGTTTTAATTTCACTAGATCAAAAAATTGCAAATCTTTAAATGGTAATTTCAATGATGAATGTGTGGGCATAAAAGATGATGGAAGTTACATTTATATGAGCTTTAACACCAACAGCTCAAAGCAACCAACAGATGTATTTAAATCAAAAAAAAGAGGAAGTACCTACAAAAAGAAAATCGTCTTAAGAGAAGGGTTTAACACCACGAAGTATTTTGAAAACGCTGGATGCTTTAATAAAGAAGAAAACACCATCTACTTTTCCAGCAATCAATCTGGAGGAAGTGGAGGTTATGACATCTATATGATGAAAAAACTTCCCGATGGCAGTTGGGGAAAGCCCGAAAACATTAAAGAAATAAATACCTATTTAAATGAGGAATTCCCCTATTACAATTCTTATGACAGCACTTTGTATTTCTCTTCAGATGGATTACCAGGAATGGGAGAGTTTGACTTATTTAAAACAAAATGGAACAGCATCAATAAATCATGGTCGGAACCAGCTAATCTCGGCTATCCAATTAACTCCGCCTACAGCGAAAAAACAATTTGCTTTGGAAGAGAAAACAAACATGCATACATATCAAGCATAAGAAAAGGTGGATTGGGCGGTTATGATCTTTATCGAATAAATTATGAGAAAATCACTATTCGACCTGTGCTCTATTTAATAACTGTTAAAGAAGATTCCACTCAAATAAAATTAGATTCGGCATCAATAGAAATATTAAATTTAGACAATAAAATTTTTGGCAAATACAAAGCAAACCCGTCTAATGGAATATTCTCAGTTATCATTGAACCAGGAAATTATAAAATTAGAATATCATCCAATGGCCATATACCATTAGTTAGGAAATTCAATGTTTCTAGTTTTGCATATGATAAAAGAACTATTCGATTAAACTACCTATTAAAGAAAAAAGACCATGAACATTAAACTTGAAAAACCGCTGGCTTTCTTAGACTTAGAAACTACTGGAGTTAACGTTTCCAAAGATAAAATTGTTGAAATTGCTATAATTAAGATTTCTCCAGACAATTCAAGAGCAGAATATGTAAAAAGAATTAACCCTGGAATACCCATTCCTTTAGAAACATCAGAAATACATGGAATTTATGACTTTGACGTAATTAATGCGCCAACATTTAGTGCCGTTGCTAAAGAGATTGAGCAGTTTATTAAAGGCTGTGACCTAGGAGGTTTTAATTCTAACAAATTTGACATTCCACTTCTTGTTGAGGAATTCTACAGGTGCGAAATAGATATAGATATTCAAAGTAGAAAGTTGATAGATGTTCAAAATATATTTCATAAAATGGAACAACGTACGTTGGTTGCTGCTTATCAATTTTATTGCAATAAAGAGCTAAACAATGCACACAGTGCATTGGCTGACACTGCTGCTACATTAGATGTTTTCTTAGCTCAGCTCGATAAATATGAAAATTTAGAAAAAGACATGAACTTCCTTCATGAATTTTCTATTCAAGGACTTAAAACAATGGATTTTGCTAAACGAATTGCCATAGACAAAGACAACAATTACCTTATTAATTTCGGCAAACATAAAGGTAAAAAGGTAGTTGATGTTTTTAAAAAAGAACCTAGCTACTACTCTTGGATTCTTTCGGGTGACTTCACCACCAACACTAAAAATTGTTTCACCGAAATATGGAATGACTTTAAAAACAACTAACCCATGAAAATAATTTGTATTGGTAGAAACTATGTAGATCATGCTAAAGAGCTTGGTAACGCTATTCCAAAAGAACCCTTGTTCTTTTTAAAACCCGACTCAGCAATTTTACCTAAAAGAAATCCTTTTTACATTCCAAACTTCTCCAATGAAATTCATTATGAAGTTGAGCTCATTATTAAAATTTGTAAACTGGGGAAAAACATCGATAAAAAATTTGCTTCTACCTACTTCAACGAGATTGGATTAGGCATAGATTTTACCGCAAGAGATATTCAAGAAAATTGCAAAGAAAAAGGACATCCATGGGAAAAAGCAAAAGCTTTTGATCAATCAGCTGTTATCTCCTCTAAATTCTATAATAAAAATGAATTGGACGAACAAAACATTAATTTCTCCCTAACAAAAAATGGTGAAATAGTCCAGCAAGGAAATTCATCTCAAATGCTGTTTGACTTTGACTCCATTATAGCTCATGTGTCAAAATTCATGACACTTAAAATTGGAGATTTAATTTTTACTGGCACACCAGCTGGTGTTGGCAAAGTGGCAATTGATGATGTACTAATTGGAGCGATAGAGGGAGAAGAAGCATTTAAAACTAAAATTAAATAGTTTTTATTCTAGCTTAATAATTTTATGCTGCTCTTGACCAATCTTAAGAATGTAGGCTCCTGAAGAAAGTTTAGCCGTTTCATAAATATGCAGTCTATTTAATCCTTCAATAATAGAATAGGTATTAGCAAAAAGTAGCGCTCCTGTAATGGAGAATATTTCCACTGTAAGCTCTTGTTGAGTTTCAGCAGCATATAAAACATCAAAATCTACTTTAAAAGGATTGGGGTAAATGTTTTTTATTTTTTGAATAGGATCAAAAAATGAAGAGTTATTGGTGTTTTCTAGTAATAGCCTATTCATATTTGGTATCCCATAACCCATTAATGAATCTGGAGATAACGCTTTATGAGAATACTGCTCCACAAGCTCCATTAATTCAAAATTAGTAAGCTCTGGCATTGCCTCCCACAAAGTGGCTAACATTCCAGTCATCATAGGAGCACTAAAAGAAGTTCCGTTTCCTTGATCGGCTAGAATTGACTGTGGACCAATAAAGTAAGTATTCCATCCAACAGCCATTACATTGGGTTTAATTGCACCATCAAAAGCTGGCCCCTGGCTACTGAAATCAGCCCTAAGCCCATTAGAATCTACAGCACCAACAGTAAATCCATAATCAGCATCTGCAGGAGTTGAAATGTATTTCCAGCTGCTAGAACCTGAATTACCAGCAGAACTCACACATAAAATCCCTTTTAATGCAGCAATATTAAGTCCCTTAGCAGCAATTGTTGATTGACCATCCATATCTGCATATGTGTGATTCGTTGTAGAGTCATCAAACAAGGTATAGCCAAGAGAAGTATTAATGATGTCAACACCAGCAGAATCTGCGTATTCAGCAGCCACCACCCAATAGTACTCTTCAACTAATGACTCTGAAAAAACATCCTCAGAAACAAGCAAATGAAAACTAGCCATGGGAGCAGAGCCAACATAATATCCTGGGTCATAAGCAGCAATTATTGAAAGTACTGCTTCTCCATGGTAATTATCTTCATAAACACTACTTTCTTTACGAACAAAGTCATAAGTTGACAGGACTCTATTTTCATCGTAAAGATGAGCCAAAGCAGGCGTCTGATTAGCCTTATTGAATCCCGCATCTAAAACTGCGATATGAATTCCTCTGCCGTTAAATCCTAGCTGCTGAACAAGATCAGCATCATGTAAATGATGCTGGTAATAGGAAACCCCAAAAGGATAATGAGGCGTATTATCAATTGATAAAAGATTAGCTTTTTCAGCATTCAATTTGAAGTGCTTTTCATTGACATCAACATTAATTTTTGATTTCACTTGACTATAACCAGCTACAAATGGGAAGTTCACCAAAGAATCTAACGCTAAAGTATCAAGTGTCTTAATTATTATGCCATTTAACCATTTAGACGTTGCCCAAAGGGTAAAATCTCCAGCTGATAAAATAGTGGCTATAAAATTTTCATTCACCGGCAAATCCAAGGAATCGATTGCAATAGCTTGATTAATTCTTCTTTCTATAGCTCTTTGAGACAAGTAAGCATTTGGATTGTTTATATTAAATGTAGTAGATGATTTTGCAGAAAATCCTACCCAATATCTTGGAATGGTATCTTGAGAAAAAATGGTTAAAGTGACAAAAAAAAGTAGACAGCTAACTGCTCTAATCATAAGCTGTAGTTTATCATTTTCATTTCCAACTCACTTCCTTCATTGATGTTAGTAATATTGTATAGGTTAATGCTTAAATTGACATCTATTTTATATACTAAACCAACATTTTTAGCATACACCTCATTAGCCTGTTGATAGTCAACTGCAGTATATAAATCTTTTTGCAGGACTGTTACTGTACTATCAAAAGAGAAGTTATTAATGGTATAGGGCTGATGAACACTATCAAAAGCGTATTCACAAAAAGAAAGGTCATTAAAGGCATTTCCGTTCCAGTAAGCTCCGTATTTAACTGGGAAAATAAGCTTAGTAATTCGGTTGTTTTCCTCTACCTTTTCCACCGATGTGGGTGTTACTTTTTCTTGCCAAACATCTTTGATCTCATATTGTTCTGAAAGGTCAAACTTCCAAAACCTTTCTAGCCTATTGGACAGCTCTCCTTCTTGATCATAAAAATTATTGGTCTTTATTTCTTTCAGCCAATAATTAAGAGTATCACTTCCAATAGCAGAATGAACAATTTCAACCACTTCATATTCTATCCAAGAATTTATTTGAGAAGGATAATAATCATAATGAAAATCTGGTAGCTGGTTAGTGGGTTTTAAACAACCTGAAACCATCAAAACAAGTAGCAGTATAAAGGGTGTTCTATTCAACTTTATTGGGTTTATTTTTGTTTTTTAAATCTTGAATGTACTGTTCTAATTCTTTTCCTTTTAATATTTTACCAAGCCTATAATGCACTTCTTTGCCAATGGATCCATCTTCATTGTAATTCGTCCAAAGGCCATTTTTCTCTCCCTGTTTATAGAACCCTCTTAGATCTAGCTGACCATTAGAAAAGTAATAAAACACTTCTCCTTGCTTATAACCATTTTTATATTTTCCTTTTCCCTTAAGGTGACCGGAATCATAATAACTTTCCCAGGGCCCGTGCTTAAGTCCAGAATCATAAGAATACATTTCCATAACTTTAATTTCTCCTTGATTGACTACAACAGGATAATAAAGAAATTGTTTACCATGAATTTTATCTTGAAGGTAATCTTCTGAACTAAGTAATTCATTTCTTTCGCTAAAGACATACCAAACACTATCTTTTTGCTGATTTAAATACTTCCCTACAGACATTACGTTACCATTTTCATGATACATGGTAACATATGCTTTATTTTCGGAAAATTTCATAATTGCTGATAGCACTCCTGTTGGATAATAATATTGAAATAAACCTGTAGGCTGGTCGTCCTTAAAAGCACCTGTATACCTTATAGCTTGAGAATTTTCATGCCTAACCTTCCAATTGCCTTGCTTTAACCCATTAGCATCTTTAAAGTTCACTAATGGTCTATTCTGAGCCATCAATAATGAAGGCAACAATAACAGCAGATAAAAATAAATTCTCATAAGTTTTATTTAGAACGTATTTAATTCAATTTTCTTGCCAACATTTACTTTTACCAAATTTTAGCAATTTTGTTCGGATCTTGTCGCATTGGAGCCCCTTTTTTAATCGCAAAAGCCGCAAAAAACTCTGGCATATTGGCTAGGGTTCCGTTAACACGATATTTACCTGGTGAGTGCGGATCACTTTTAATTCTTGCCTCTAACGCATTATCTCTTATTGTATTTTTCCACACATGAGCAAAAGCTATAAAAAAACGTTGTTCAGGCGTATAACCATTAATTAACTTTTTGTTTTTCCCCTCAAGTGACTTGACAAATGCATGATAAGCAATGGTAAGGCCTCCAAGGTCAGCGATATTTTCCCCTAATGTTAATTTACCATTTACAAAAACCCCATCTAGGGCTTCAAAAGAATTGTACTGATCTACTAATTTTTGAGTTTTCGCATCAAATTTATTCTTATCATCTTCTGTCCACCAGTTAATCATTCTTCCGTCAGCACTAAATTTAGCTCCATTATCATCAAAACCATGAGTAAGCTCATGACCAATAACCGCTCCCATTCTAGCATAATTAACTGCATCTTCATACGTTTCACTGAAAAATGGTTGTTGCATTATTCCTGCTGGAAAAACAATTTCATTTAAAAGTGGACTGTAATAAGCATTAACAATTTGTGGGAACATGGACCATTTCTTTTTGTCTATGGGCTTTCCAAGTTTATCAATATTTTTACGGATTGAAAATCTTCTGCAATTAATAACATTTTCTAAGTAACTGTCTTTAGTAATGTTTATTGAAGAAAAATCTTCCCACTTAGAAGGAAATCCTAGTTTCCTAGAAAAAGATGCCAGTTTCTCTTTTGCTTTCATCTTGGTAGAATCAGACATCCAGTCTAATGAGTTGATACGATCATCAAAAACTAGTGTGATGTTATCTACCATCAAGTTTACTTTCAATTTAGCGTTCTTGCTAAAATTTTCTTCAACAAATGCTTTCCCAAGAAGTTCTCCGATTGCTGAAGATGTTACTGCCTGAATACCTTGCTTCCATAGCGGCTTCATCTTCTTAGTTCCTCTTAGCGTTGTGTTGTAGAAACCAAAATTTAATCTTTTACAGTCCATCGAAAGAGCACTAGAAGCAGATCTAAATATATTCCACTTAAAATAAATCTTCCAATCCTGAATTGATACTGAATCCATTAAATTATTCAATCCTTTAAAAAATTCAGGCTGACCAACAATTATGGTATCCTGTTCAACAATATGACGAGCATTTAAAAACTCATTCCAACTAACATTAGGACACATTTCATTTAACTCGCTAACAGTGTAAGGATTATACTGCTTCTCCACCTCTCTTAACTCAACAGGCGATTTACACACCCTTGCCAAACTTTCTTCAATTTTATAAATCTTTTCAACATCTGATGGAGAAGCTACATTTCCCAACACAAACATTTTAGACATGAACTCTTTGTAAGCAATACGTATCTTCTCTGATCGCTCGTCATTTTTAAAATAATAATCTTTATTTGGAAGCCCCATTCCCCCCTGGTATAAATGCACTCTATACAAAGAGTTATTCTTTTTATCTTGAGCAACATACAAACCAAACAGATTAGAAAAACCCATGTTTTGTAAAAAAGAAACCGCTTTTTGAAGATCATTTACAGATCTAGTTTTTTCAATAGAACGATAATACCTAGTTATGGGTAAAACAGAAAGCTTATTTCTATTTACAGTATCCATAAATGAAGTGTAGAAATCTGATAAAAGTTGATTACCTGAATTTTGCTCTAAAACTTCTGTTGAAGAAACTTCTTCAAGTATAGCATGAAGTACAATATTATTTTGTTCAGCAAGCTGGTTAAAACTACTCCACCTGCTCTCTTCTTCTGGAACGGGGTTGTTTTTCATCCATGTTCCTGTTGCGTATTGATAAAAATCATTTGATGGATCAACAGAAAGATCCATATAATCAAACTCCAATGTTTTTAAAGGTATTTCTTGACTGTAAGAATCAAAAACACCCATAACACCTAAAACGATAAAAGCTATTTTTATTTTCATTTTATTAAATTTAAATTCATTTCGATATGAGGAATTCCATCCTCTAAATATTCATTTTCTGTAGCTGTAAAACCTAGCGAGAGATAAAAGTTTAACAAGTACTTTTGAGCAGAAATATTTATTACCAGTTCACCAAAATTACTCACTATTTTATTAATCGTTTCCTTCATGAGCTCTCTGCCTAGTCCATATTTGCGAACACTTTCTTTCACAACTACTCTACCAACAACAACTTTTTTATCATCAACTGGAAGAATCCTAGCTGTAGCTATTAGTTCTCCGTTTTTCAGCTTACCTATTATGTGGTAAGCATCCATATCTTTTCCATCTAAATCTTGATAAACACAATTTTGCTCCACCACAAAAACTGCTAAACGTAGCTGTATAAGATCATGCAGCTCTCTTATAGAAAGTTCATTAAAATGTTTGATATGCCAACTAATCTTCATCGTGAACTACAACAAATTTATAACTTTGTTGTAATGACCAACGGAATCAATGAAAAATATAAGTACAATCCCAAACCGTTCTTTAATGAAAAAGAACTAATTAAAGGAATAAAAAGCCAGGATAAAAACATTGTAAGTCAGACCATTACCCTTATTGAAAGTACGCACCAAAAACACAGAAGCTTAGCAAATAGCATTCTTTCCAAATTAGAAAATCCTGCTACACCAAGTATTCGTATAGGCATTACAGGTAGTCCAGGAGTTGGTAAAAGCTCATTTATTGAAGAGCTGGGATTGCTTTTGTGCAATAAAGGAATTAAAGTTGCTGTTCTAACAATAGACCCTAGTTCAGAAAAAAGTGGGGGAAGCATTTTAGGCGATAAAACAAGAATGCCTGAGCTTACCAAACACAAAAATGCCTTTATTCGTCCTTCCCCATCCAAGGGAACACTTGGTGGAGTAGCTAGAAACACTAAAGAAGCACTTCTCATATGTGAAGCTGCTGCTTATGAAGTGATCATTGTAGAAACGGTTGGAGTTGGGCAGTCGGAAACTTACATCAGCAACATGGTTGATTTCTTCCTTCTACTTATGCTTGCTGGAGCTGGAGACGAACTGCAAGGCATCAAAAGAGGCATTATGGAACTTGCAGATGGTATCGCCATTACTAAAGCAGATGGTGGAAATGAAAACAACGCCAAGCAAGCTAAAATCACTTTTAACAATGCCCTTCATTTATTTCCTGCTAATGACAATGGCTGGATTCCTGTTACCCATGTTTGTTCTTCTCATTTAAAAAAGGGAATATCGCCCATTTGGAAATCTATAGAGCAGCATCGAATTCAAATTAGCAATAATGGTTGGCTAATAGAAAACCGCAAACGTCAGAATATTTTCTGGATGCATCAGAAAATTGAAGAAGAGATAAAAAATAGCTTTTACAACAACCCTGAAACTAAGAAAAGTATAAAGCTGCTTGAAAAAGCAGTCAATAAAGGCGAAATATCCCCTTTTCATGCAGCAGATAAAATTTTAAAAAACAGATGAAGACCATTAAAAAATCATTGAAGTGGTTCTCCTTTATCTTAATTATTGGAGTATTTTATTTATTGTACCTGTTTTTTTTCAGTAAAGTGCCGGATGAGCACCTAAAGCTTCTTCCTGTAAAAGCTCAAAGTTGGGCAGTAATAAATTCTGCTGAAATTTTCAGCGAACTTAAATCAATGATTGCTAGCGACCCTTCATTGGTGTTGGATTTAGAAACTAACAACCTCTTTTCGACAGATAAAAGTTTAGGACTTCATCCAATGGCTCCAATAGGATTATTTAAAGACAACTTTAAAAATAACGCTATTTATGGAGCTGTCCTTTTCCTAAAGGATGAAGAAGAGCTAATAAACTTTTTAGCAATTAAGAGTACTGGTAGCTTATCGATTAACCAACAACCTGCCACTTTTTATCTGTCTGAAAACAAAAAAATTGCGCTTGTAAATCAAAAAAAATCTGCTGTAATTATTTATGCTAACTCTAGAGAAATTGACAGTCAGTTTTGTGAAGATTTTCTTTCCAATAAAACAGCATCAAAAGAAGAATTTTTTGACATTAAACAACAAAAAGCTCACTTCATCAATGAAAACAAAATAGCTATTGACAGCATTCCTTTATTAAATGGCTTATCTGCTGTTAGTAACAATGTTGAATTAGTGACTGATGGGCTAAAATTTAAAAGTACAATAGCCTTAAAAGATGCTGCTTATTTCAAACAGAATAATACAGACACCATTTATTTAGGTAATCAAGAATTTGCTAAAATCTCATTATCTGTTAGTAAAGACCAATGCCAACCCCTTTTAAATTATCTCCCAAAAGAAATTTCACTTATTAAGAACCACATTACAGGAAAACTTTGGGCTTCAATAATAGGATTTAGGAAAAAAGACCTTTTCTTGAACGACTCCATTTTAATTAATGAAAATTTCAGTATTCCTGAATTGGCTATTGGCTTTGAGGTTAATGACATTACTTCTTTAATTTCGAACCTTGAAAAGGATTCCAGCTTTATAAACCAAGGAGATTATTTTGAGCTTAACAGCAACAACTTTAAATCAGATCCGATTTTTCTTATTGCCAAAGACAATCAAATTATTGTTTGTTCAAGGTTAGTTAATGCACAAGAATTATCCCTTAACTTTTGTACCCTCTCTGCAAAAATAGACCTAGAAAAGAGCATAGCAAATTATCCTGTGAAACAACTATTACAAATGATGGTTGTTAACTCAATTAAAAGCTATTCGCTAAAATCCATGACTTTTAGCTGCATTAAAAAAGAAGGAAATCTTCTTTACATTGAAGGTGATTTTAAATTAGGAAATGAAGATGAAAATATTCTACGCACACTACTTCCTGCTTTAGAGCTTGTAAGCGGCTCAACAGCTTTTTAGTGTTTAGGTTTTTTGAATCACTTTTTATTTACCTTAGAAAAAAGTTTAGCACTAAGTATGAAAACAAAAAACTACGTATTAGGAAATTGGGAAGATGCTGATGGTATTGAAGTAACGCACCATCACTCAATTACAGGTGAGCAAATTAGCACATGTTCTAGTAAGGGGTTAGATTATTATGCCATTTTAGATTACGCAAGAACTGTTGGAGGGCCTGCTCTTAGAAAAATGACTTTTCAAGAAAGAGGTAGAATGCTCAAGGCTCTAGCCCTTCATTTAATCTCTATTAAAAAGAAATTCTATGGGCTAAGTGCTGCTACTGGAGCAACAAAAATAGACTCATGGATTGATATTGAAGGAGGAATAGGCAATTTGTTTGCTAACGCTTCTTTAAGACGGCAATTCCCTGACTTACCATATTATGTAGATGGCTCAGCAGCCCCGCTTTCAAAAGAAGGAACATTTATCGGCCATCACATTATGGTTCCTAAAAAAGGAGTAGCCGTTCATATCAATGCTTTTAATTTCCCAATTTGGGGGATGTTAGAAAAAATTGCCGTTAACCTTATGGCTGGTGTGCCTGCAGTTGTCAAGCCCTCTGAATTCACTTCTTATTTAACTGAGCTTATGGTTAAAGAAATTATTGCCTCAAAAATTCTACCAGAAGGTGCACTTCAGCTTGTTTCTGGTCTTGGAAGAGGCATTCTAGACCATGTTACCAATCAAGATGTGGTTACATTCACTGGATCTGCTAAAACAGGTAAAATTTTAAAAGCTCTCCCAAATATTATTGAAGAATCTGTACCGTTTAATTTAGAAGCTGACTCACTAAATGCTTGTGTTTTAGGAGAAGATGCTAAACCAGGAACAGAAGAATTCGACCTTTTTGTAAAAGAAGTTCAGCGAGAAATAACGGTAAAAACAGGACAAAAATGTACTGCTGTAAGAAGAATACTAGTGCCTGAAAATCTGGTGGAAGATGTTCAAAAAGCACTTATTGGAAGGTTAACTAAAACCACAATTGGTGATCCATCTGTAGAAGGAGTAAGAATGGGGGCTTTAGCATCTAAAGAACAAGTAACTAGAGTAAAAGAAAATGTTGAGCTGCTTATGACCAATCAAGAAGTGGTCTATGGGGACATGGAGAATTATGAGCTTTTGGGTGCCAACAAAGAAAAAGGGGCATTCTTCCCACCTATTCTTTTTAGAAATGATGATCCATTTAACAAAACACTGGTCCATGAAATAGAAGCTTTTGGCCCTGTTTCGACAATTCTCCCTTATAAAAACATGGAAGAGGCTGTTGAGCTTATTGAAATGGGTAAAGGTTCACTTGTAACCTCTATTGTTACTGCAGATGATAAACAAGCGACAGAATTTGTTACTCAAGCCGCTCATATGAACGGACGAATGCTTGTCCTTAATTCAAGGTGTGCTAAAGAAAGTACTGGTCATGGTTCTCCATTGCCGCTACTTACGCATGGAGGTCCTGGAAGAGCTGGTGGTGGAGAAGAGATGGGAGGCAAAAGAGGAGTTATGCATTATTTACAACGTACTTCTATACAGGGTCATCCACAAACAATTACAGCCATTACCAAACAATTTCAGGTTGGAGCGGATCAACCAGAAGCCCAACCCCATGTTTTTAGAAAACACTTTGAAGAGCTAGAAATTGGACAAACTGTTTTCACTCATAAGCATACCGTTACCACAACAGACATTGTAAATTTCGCCAACGTTAGTGGAGATAATTTTTATGCTCACATGGATGAAACATCATTAGATGGAACCATTTTTGAAGAACGTGTTGCTCATGGATATTTTATTTTATCTAAAGCTGCTGGATTATTTGTAGACCCAGCTAAAGGACCTGTTTTGCTCAATTATGGAATTGATGAATGTAGGTTTACTAAACCCGTTTATGCTGGTGCTACTGTTGGAGTTCGATTTACCGTCAAAGAAAAAATAGACCAAGAAAAAAAAGACGAACAAGACATCGCTAAAGGCATTGTTAAATTTATGGTAGACGTCTATGATGAAACTGGGGAAACTGTTGCCCTAGCAACCATACTAACTATGGTAAAAAAAATAAATCAGGACAGCTAGACACCCAAAGCTAACAGGGATTAGTCTACTAAAAAACAATCCATAAATTATCTACTAAAATCAACACTATTTTTTGCTATTTTTATTGGCTAATTATTTCAAATTTCAACCCTTAACTATGAAAAACACATCACTAATCGCACTTTGTTTTATTTTAACCTTTTCTTTTAACCCCATCTTATCTCAAGAAAAGAAAAAAGAAAAAAACACTATTTCTTCTGCATTAAGTGGCTTTAAATTTAGGAGCTTAGGTCCTGCATTTATGTCTGGAAGAATTGCTGATATTGCAATAGATCCTAAAAACCAAAATACTTGGTATGTAGCTGTTGGGTCTGGAGGCGTTTGGAAAACCACCAATGCCGGAACTACTTGGAGCCCCTTAACCGACAACATGCCTTTTTACTCTACTGGATGCATTACCATTGACCCAAGTGATAATTCTTCCATATGGCTTGGAACTGGAGAAAATGTTGGGGGAAGACATGTTGGGATCGGACATGGAATTTACCACAGCAATGATGGAGGAGTTTCTTGGAAAGACAAAGGGCTTAAAAAATCTGAACACATTTCAAAGATCATAGTACATCCAAAGAATGCTAATGTTATTTGGGTAGCTGCCCAAGGTCCGCTTTGGAGCTCAGGTGGGCAAAGGGGGCTATACAAAAGTACAGATGGTGGAAACACTTGGAAGAACACATTAGAGGTTAACGAATGGACAGGTGTTACAGATTTATTAATTGACCCTAACGACCCTTCGGTTCTTTATGCTGCAACTTGGCAAAGACACAGAAATGTTGCTGCACTTATGGGCGGTGGGCCAGGAACAGCTATTTATAAAAGTATAGATGGTGGAGATTCATGGAAAAAAATCAATAA
This sequence comes from Parvicellaceae bacterium, assembly GCA_045561415.1. Taxonomy (GTDB): domain Bacteria; phylum Bacteroidota; class Bacteroidia; order Flavobacteriales_D; family Parvicellaceae. The sequence goes on along the minus strand of JBJKXU010000025.1, from coordinate 6,700 downwards.
AGGATTGCCAGGATCTAATTTGGGTAAGATAGGACTAGCCATTTCTCCAATGAAAACACAAGTTCTTTACGCAGCTATAGAGTTAGACAAAAGAAAAGGAGCAGTTTATAGATCTGAAAATGCTGGAAATAGCTGGGTTAAAATGTCTGAAACAGTTTCGGGAGGAACGGGGCCTCATTACTACCAAGAGCTAGTAGCATCCCCACATGTATTTGACAAAATTTTCCTTATGAATGTTCGGGTTTTAGTGTCGGATAATGGTGGTAAGAAATTTTATACCATGAGTGAGAAAAACAAACACTCAGACAATCATGCATTAACCTTTAAAAAAGATGATCCTAATTATTTATTAGCAGGATCTGATGGAGGAGTATATGAATCTTTTGACGGGTCAAAAACATGGAAATTTGTTGGAAATCTACCCATTACGCAATTCTATAAACTTGCTGTAGATGATGCTGTACCCTTTTATAACATATATGGAGGAACTCAAGATAACAGCACTCAAGGAGGACCTTCAAGAACAGTTCGTAGAAACGGCATTACCAATGCAGATTGGGAAATTGTTCTTGGTGGTGATGGCCATCAACCGGCTACTGAACCTGGAAACCCAAATATTGTTTATGCGCAATCTCAAGAAGGATATATTCACCGAATAGATAGAAGCAATGGAGAGGTAGTAAACATTAGACCAAGATCTGGAATTGACGATCCTTATGATAGGTTTAATTGGGACTCCCCTATTCTAGTAAGTCAACATGATCCTAAAAGATTATACTTTGCCTCTCAACGAGTTTGGAGGTCAGAAAACAGAGGAGATAGCTGGAAATCCATATCAAACGATTTAACAAGGAACCAAGAACGACTAGCGCTTCCTATTATGGGAAAAGTTCAGAGTTTTGAAAACCCGTGGGATGTATATGCAATGTCTACATACAATACAATAACCTCACTAGCAGAATCTAAAGTGAATGAAAATGTGTTATATGCTGGAACAGATGATGGAATTATTCAATGTACTAAAGACGGAGGACAAAACTGGGAGAAAATTACTGTTGACAAACTGCCTAAAACACCTTCGTCTGCTTTTGTAAACGATATAAAAGCAGATTTATTTGATGAAAACACCGCTTATGTTGCCCTAGATAATCACAAGTTTGGGGACTACCAGCCTTACCTTTTTAAGACGACTGATGGAGGAAAAAAATGGACTTCTATAACAAATGGCATTCCTGAAGGTACGCTTATATGGAGAATTGTACAAGATCATATCAACCCTAAGCTACTATTTCTAGGCACAGAATACGGTTTATATGTTAGCTTAAATCAGGGAGAAAAATGGCACAAGTTTTCTTCTGGTCTTCCTACAATTCCCGTTAGAGATCTCGCCATTCAAAAAAGAGAAAATGATTTAGTTCTTGCTACTTTTGGAAGAAGCTTTTATGTGCTTGATGATTACAGCCCATTAAGAAGCATTAATGAACAGTCTATTGCACAAGAAGCTATTTTATTTAGTCCAAGAAAGACACTTCAGTACTACCAAATGAATGGAGGTTCTGGAAGCAGTGGAGCCTCCACCTACAGTGCAAAAAACCCACCATATGGAGCAATCTTTTCTTATTACCTTAAAGATGGATTTACTTCAAAAAAAGAACAAAGGAAAAAAACTGAGTTTTCTAAAAAAGCAGATCGTTCGTTATTGGAAAAACTTTCAAAAGCAGGCTACAAAACTCCTAACAGTATTCTTGAAGAAAATGTTGAAGAGCTAGCTAAAACAACAGAAATTGAACTAAAAAAACTAGAGAAATTAATCAAAATACTAGAGGATCAAAAAATCAAAGACATTCCTTTTCCTGGTTGGGAAGCATTAGATGCTGAGCTCAACGAAACTAAACCAGAAATTGTATTGGTAATTCAAAATAGTAGTGGAGCAACTGTAGAGCAAATGTCTGCACCCTTCAAAAAAGGGCTTAATCGAGTAAGCTGGGGATTAAATGTAAAATTACCAACTGCTCTAAGAGCAACAGCTAAAAACAACTACTCAGATATATGGACCATAGCAGAGCCTGGAACATACACAGTTTCTATGTACAAAAGAGTAGATGGAACTCTTACAGATTTAGGTCAAAAACAACAATTTGAAGTTGAACGAATTAGAAAAAATACTCTCACTAACCCAATGGCAACTAAGCACAAAGCCTATTACGAGTCAATTGCAGCACTAACAAAAAAAGTAAAAGCATACGATCACAAATTCAACAAGGCCAATAAGCGTGTAGCTGCCTACAAAAAAAGCTTAGGCTATGTTAATGAACAAAGAACAACCCTTACTAAAGAGGTTTATGACTTATTGGAAACCATGAACAGCTTAAAAAGAGAAATTGATGGAAGTTCTTCTCGTGCAGAAGTTGGAGAGAAAGATAATGTTTCTCTAAATAGTAGACTTTATAATTCAAGAGGAGGATGGTATCCAAATACTTATGGCCCGACTGAACTTCATATGGAAAGCTTTAAAATGGCTACCGAACTTTTTAAAAGGTTACAACCTAAAGTTGACGCCTACATAGAAAAGGTGAATTCTGTTGGCAAACAGCTGGAAAGTGCAGGTGCACCTGTTTTATTGGATTAATTACGTTTAGCAATAAAAAACAAAGTAAATACATAACAAGAATAAACGTAATACGTTTATCGTTACGTTAGGCTCAATTAAATGAAAAACAAAGTCTGGATTATATTTGGTTTAGTATTACTTTCAATATTCTTTGGTTTCAAATCTAAATCAAAAGAAAGGACTTGTAAAAAGGGGGAATATTCATACAGTATTGCCACATACGGAGATGAAATCTTTATGGATAAGAAGTATAGATTACTTTTTGATTCAATACTTCAAGAACCACTCTATAAATACTTTTGTGAAAATGAGATTAAAGGATTACCTGGATCGGATCAAAAGGAAAGCAAGACAACTAAATCTATTGCTATAGAGCCATTATTTATCGACCTTAACAACAAAGACGGACTATACGGATATCGGTCTTGGAACGTAAATGGAAAAAACCCAAGATATTATTGTGGATTTCATCATTATCTTTTTGTTATTTCTAACAATAAATACTACCCTCTTAAAGAAGACTCTACCGAAAATATTGAACTCGTTAAATCTAGGCTTAGTAGTACTTTCACAATAGAACAAATTAATAGAATGATTTCATGGGGAATCAATACAAATTATTATTGCAACAACCATACTTATGATTGGCCACTCTTGATTAAAAAGGACACAATAGAATTGTGGAATATTTATAAAGAGATTAAAAATACTGAGCCTAACAAAGAGTAAAAATGCATACCTTACCTAACCAAACCGTAACGCTTTTTACTCTAGACGTTAGCAGTAATTAAGAAAATGGATTCAAAATTATTTATCAATCAAAAGAGATTAGATGATTTAGCAAATCGTAAATCTAAAGAGTCTACAAAAATTATAGGAATAATTGGATTGCTATTTATTTTAGTAGCTATAATTAGTCTTCCTTTTACAGAAAAAATGGACTTTAACTTTAGCACCATTTTTTATATGATTTTATCATTTTTAATCTCTGTTTTATTTCTGTCAATAATCTTATTTATTATATATAAATTCTTCTTTTTTAATATCAGAGATTTTTGGTCAAACAAATTTTTTGAATTTTCAAACAATAGAATTTCAACGAACTCAGAATATAAAAAATTGAACGTTTTTAATAAACTCGGGTACAGAAAAATGTCTGTTAAATATGGTTTAAATATGAATCAAGTGATAGATTTAAATGATTTAGTTAGAACGAAAATCAAGAAAAATGGTATCTTTTTTTATGATCATTCTAACTTTTTTAATCCAATTGTTTTTCCAAAAGAAATGGAAAACTATTCTGAAATCAAAAAAACTATCAATAAAGAACATTTGAAATTTAAGGTGAATGCAAGATTTAAAATATTTGAACCAAATAACTCTTAAAACTGCTAACACAGTCTAAACTAAATTGAATAACTTAGTTTAGCCGCACCGTTGTGCTTCATTACAAAACGAGATCTTATTGTCAAATTAACCTTACTATTCACTAATTATTACTCTAACAAGTTCATTATTGTAATAATAGATGGTTTGAAAACTTCTTATTTATACTATATTTGTATTATTAAAACATATAAGTATAAATGTTAAACCTTATTCCGACAGAAAAAATTATTGAACGACTTCGCTATGAAAACCCATGGTGGGTTACCAAAGAGATTCCGAAGACTTATAGCTCAATGTCAAAGAGGCTATATTTTGATCTGTTCTATCCATTTGTAAATGAAAGGAGCATAAAAAGAGCCTTGGTGCTAATGGGCCCCAGAAGAGTTGGTAAAACGGTAATGCTATTTCATTGTATAGAAGATTTATTAAAAGAAGGAGTAAACCCTCAAAAAATATTTTTTATAGGAATTGACAATCCAATTTATGTCAATTTAGGATTGGAAGATATCTTGACTCTTTGTAAAGAATCCTTGGCTCTTGAAAATCTTAATGGCAGTTATGTCTTTTTTGATGAGATACAATATTTAAAAGATTGGGAAAGACATTTAAAAGTATTGGTCGACTCATATCCTGAGACTAAGTTTATTGTATCAGGTTCAGCTGCTGCTGCTTTAAAATGGCATAGCACAGAAAGTGGAGCAGGCAGATTCACAGATTTCCTATTACCTCCTTTAACATTTCAAGAATATATCCATTTGAAAAAATTAGATCATTTAATATATGATGGAGAGATTCAATACGGAAATAATAATAGACAATATTGCTTAACGCATGACACTAAAGAGTTAAATAAAGAGTTTATCAATTATTTAAATTTTGGAGGTTACCCTGAGGTTGTATTATCGGAAAAAATACAAAGTGATATGGGTAGGTATGTCAAGAATGACATTGTAGACAAAGTACTATTAAGAGATTTGCCGAGCTTATATGGAATAAAAGATGTTCAAGAATTAAACAGGTTCTTCACATACATAGCATACAATACAGGAAATGAATTTTCCTATGAAACTATGTCGAAGGAAAGTGGGATTCAAAAGGACACATTAAAAAAATACCTTGAATATTTAGAAGCAGCCTTTTTAATCAAAGTGTTAAATAAGGTTGGAATCAATGCAAAAAGATTAAAAAGGATAACAAGTTTTAAGGTATATCTAACTAACCCATCTCTTCGAACTGCGTTATTTTCACCAATTGCTGAAACTGACCAAGAAATGGGGAACATGGTTGAAACCGCAATCCTATCCCAATGGATGCATAGAGAGCAACTAGACTTAACATATGCAAGATGGAAAGAAGGCAGAAAAGAGGGAGAAGTAGACCTTGTATTAGTGGATGACAAAAACTATAAACCAGTTTGGGGGGTAGAAATAAAATGGAGCAATAGGTACTATAATAAACCCCAAGAATTAAAAAGCCTAATAAGCTTCTGTAAAGAAAACAAGTTTGAATCTGCTCTTGCAACTTCAATAGACCAACTAGGTATAAAGGAAATTCAAGAATTAAAACTGACGTTTGTTCCTGCTTCTATATATGCTTATAACATTGGTGAAATCACCTTGAAACTGAAAACAAATAATTAAAAAAAACGAAAGCACAACAAGGTGTATAGTGCATAGCACCCTTCGGGATGCTACGACACCATACACGAAACGTTGGCAAACATAAAATATGGATTTTGAGATAAAATACATCTTATAGTTAAACCCCAATTATGAAATGGTTATCATTTTTCACTTTAATTTGGTTTACCCTAATAGCTAACCAGCTTATTTCACAAGAAAACAAATATGGTGGCTTTAAATTGATTTTGAAAGATTCTTTAAAACAATCGATTAAATTGAAAACCATAAAACTAATTATTGATAATGAAGTTGAATTAGTTCTAGAAATTATCAATGATAAAATTCCTTATTTAACAAGTGACACAGGTTATCACTCAATCGAAATAATCACAAATCAATTTAAAACAGTACTTGTAAATGATGTTCAAATAATGAACCATAAGCTCAGCTTAATTAATATATTAATGAAAGAAAAAGCATCAAAATCTGATACAAGTATTATTAGGTACAAATATCAAAAGCCTAAAAAAACTATGTGCTATTAATCATAATGAACGATTTGCCAACAGTGGCTAAACTAAATTACATAACTTAGTTTAGCCGAAACGTTGTATTTAATTAATATTATGAATGACTACCTAAATAGTGTGATAAAACAGTTTGAGTATTATAAATCACTTGCTGAAAAAACATTTGATCAATTACCAGAAGACAAACTATTCTGGAAATACAATAACGAAAGTAATAGCATTGGTATTATTGTGAATCATATTTCTGGAAACATGCTTTCTAGATGGACGGATTTTTTGAATTCAGATGGCGAAAAAGAATGGCGTAATAGAGATAGTGAATTTGAAGATCTAATTAAATCTAAGGAAGAATTACTTTCTAAATGGGATAATGCATGGAAATGTCTATTTGACACCTTAAAAAGCTTAAATGAAGATGATTTGAATGAAATTGTCTACATAAGAAATATGGGACATTCAGTAACTGAGGCAATTAATAGACAATTGGCGCATTATCCATACCATATTGGTCAAATTGTTTTTATCGGCAAAATGGCACAAAACAATGA
>JBJKXU010000024.1:0-38324 GCA_045561415.1 Parvicellaceae bacterium | reverse complement strand
CCATTTAATGTCAGTGTGTCACAAGTTGCTGACGTTTTTTGTGGCATTAATTAGCTCTAAAGACAATATGACTTAAATTTTGCCGAAAATTTAATTGGCATAAATTATGACATAGTCAATCACAAATTCAATAATTAAATTTAAAAACATGTCCATAAACGTAAAACCACTTGCTGATAGGGTAATCATTGAACCTGCAGCAGCTGAAGAAAAAACAGCAGGAGGAATAATAATTCCTGATACTGCTAAAGAGAAACCTAAACAAGGAAAAATTATTGCAGCTGGTAATGGCAAAAAAGATGAGCCATTAACTGTTAAAGCTGGAGACACCGTATTGTATGGACAATACAGCGGAACAGAAATTAAAATTGAAGGAAGCGATTACCTTATTATGAGGGAAAGCGACATATTTGCAATTGTTAAATAACATTAAAATAAAGAAAAATGGCAAAAGAAATTGTATTTGAAATAGACGCTAGAGATCGACTTAAAAAAGGTGTTGATGCTCTTGCGAATGCAGTAAAAGCTACACTAGGACCTAAGGGAAGAAATGTAGTGATAGATAAGAAATTTGGGGCTCCTCAAATTACTAAAGATGGGGTTACAGTAGCTAAAGAAATTGAATTGGCTGACGCAGTTGAAAACATGGGTGCTCAAATGGTAAAAGAAGTGGCATCTAAAACAAACGACATTGCTGGTGATGGAACAACTACAGCAACTGTTCTAGCTCAAGCAATAATAAATACGGGGTTAAAGAACGTAGCTGCTGGAGCTAATCCGATGGACCTTAAAAGAGGCATTGACAAGGCAGTGGCAACAGTAATTACTGAACTTAAAAAACTATCTAATGAAGTAGGTTCAGATAATGACAAAATCAAACAAGTAGCTACAATTTCTGCTAACAATGATGAAGCTATAGGTTCATTAATCGCTGAAGCGATGAAGGTTGTTGGTAATGACGGTGTAATTACTGTTGAAGAAGCTAAAGGAACCGAAACTGAAGTAAAAACAGTTGAAGGTATGCAGTTTGACAGAGGATACTTATCTCCTTATTTTGTTACCAATGCAGACAAGATGATTGCTGAGCTAGAAAATCCGCACATTTTAATTTACGATAAAAAAATCTCTAACATGAAGGATCTTCTTCCTGTTCTTGAGCCAGTTGCTCAGTCTGGAAATCCATTGTTAATAATTGCAGAAGATGTTGATGGAGAAGCATTAGCAACTTTGGTTGTTAACAAAATTAGAGGTTCATTAAAAATTGCTGCTGTAAAAGCACCTGGTTTTGGAGACAGAAGAAAAGCCATGCTTGAAGACATAGCTATTCTTACTGGAGGAACAATGATTTCTGAAGAAAGAGGATTTAAGCTTGAAAATGCAACTTTAGACATGCTAGGAACATGTGAGAAGATTGAAATTGACAAAGACAACACTACCGTTATTAATGGTGCTGGTAACAAAGATGATATCCTTGCTAGAACGAATCAAATTAAAGCTCAGATAGAAACAACAACGTCTGATTATGACAAAGAAAAGCTTCAAGAGAGATTGGCTAAGTTAGCTGGTGGAGTAGCTGTTCTTTATGTTGGTGCTGCTACTGAAGTAGAGATGAAAGAGAAAAAAGACAGAGTTGATGATGCATTGGCAGCTACAAGAGCAGCTGTAGAAGAAGGCATTATCCCTGGTGGTGGAATTGGTTACATTAGAGCGGCTGAAGCATTAGATGAAAAAAGCGGTTTAAATGAAGACGAAAACACTGGAATAAAAATTGTCAAAAGAGCAATAGAAGAGCCATTAAGAACCATTATAGCGAATGCTGGTGGTGAAGGAGCTGTTATTGTTCAAAAAGTTAAAGAAGGCAAAAAAGATTACGGTTTCAATGCAAGAACTGAAACTTATGAGAACCTTTTTGAGTCTGGAGTTATCGACCCAACTAAAGTATCTAGAAGTGCTTTAGAGAATGCGGCATCTATAGCTTCAATGCTTTTAACAACTGAATGCGTAATTGCTGATGAACCTAGTGAAGAACCTGCTATGCCTCCAATGGGTGGCGGAATGCCAGGTGGAATGCCAGGAATGATGTAATTCCAAATTAAATTTTCAATTAAAAAGCCTCGATTTTCGGGGCTTTTTTTGTTTAAAATAAATCAGCAATTTAAGCGCTTCTTATTACCTTTAAGTAAAATGAAAAGCAAACACATACGATTTATAATTCTACTTGCTTCTATAGCACTAACAGGGGTGCTAATCAATCAAGGGTTTTGGATAAACAAGGAAATTCAGGTCCAAAAAAATCAAGTTGAAATTCAGAAAAAAAATATAGCCTTAGAAAAAATTCAATTTGAAAACGTAGTAACGCTTGCCCTTGTGAATGTAAGAGATCAATTAATCTCTCTAAATGATGGGCTTAAAGAATTGTACCTAGAACCGGTTCAACAAATAACACCTAATTATTTTGTAGTAAGCTTTTATGACACCATTAACCCCACTATTCTAGAAAATTTATTAGTAGAAGAATTTGAACAATATAACGTACAAGAAAAATTTGAATTTGGCATTTACGATTGTTTTACCGATTCAATGATTTTTGATAGGTATGTTGACCTAAGTAGCAGCAATCATCTAAGAGGAAGTGTAAATAAAAATTCTATTTTTAAATGGGATCATGATGGACACTACTTTGGTGTTTTCTTTTCAGAAAAAGAAAATAACCAGATTATAGAATCACTCGAAATTTCAAATTCTCTGATTGTATCGACATTAGTAATTTTCTTAGTGCTGATAATCTTATCCTATTCTATTACAATAATCTTACAACAAAAGCGGCTGAGTGAAATTAAAAACGATTTCATAAACAACATGACTCATGAACTAAAAACACCTATATCAACAATTTCATTGTCTAGTGAAGTGCTTCTAAAAGAAAACATTCATGAAAGTCCTAAGCGGATAAAACAATACGCACAGATTATTCAATCAGAAAAAAATAGACTTGAGCTTCTTGTTGAAAAGGTACTTCAACTAGCTCAACTCAACAAAGGAGAGTTTAACTTAACAAAAGAGGAAGCTGATATTAACGCGCTTATAAAAAAATGCATCAGCAGTTATGAGCTTATAATTAACAAAAGAAAAGGGAAGATAACAAGCGAGCTTGAAGCTAAAAACTATGTTGTTAGTTTTGACAAAATGCACCTATCTAACGTCATTTCTAACTTGATTGACAATGCCATAAAGTACAGTCCTGAGCAACCTCAAATCAACATCTCTACAAAAGATAAGAACAAGGGAATAGAAGTGGTAATCACAGACAAAGGAAAAGGAATGACAAAAGAGCAATGTCTACTGATATTTGAAAAATTCTACAGAGTACCTACTGGTAGCATTCATGATGTAAAAGGTTTTGGGATTGGGCTATACTATGTTAAATTTATACTCCATGAACACAATGGTTATATTCATGCTTCTAGTAAAAAAAATGAAGGCACAGTAATGACATTCTGGATCCCTAAAAAATAATTAAATGAAAAGTATTCTATTGGTAGAAGATGATGAGAATTTAGGGTTTGTAATAAAAGACAACCTAACAATCAACCAGTACAAGGTGTTGCTTTGTGAAGATGGCCAAATAGGGTTAGACACTTTTAATAAGCACGTTGTAGATTTATGTGTTTTAGATGTTATGCTTCCTAAAATTGATGGTTTTTCATTGGCTAAAAAAATAAGAAAAATCAACTCAACTATACCCATCATTTTTTTAACTGCAAAAGGAATGATTGAAGACAAGAAAATGGGCTTTGACCTTGGAGGGGATGATTACCTAACAAAACCATTTGAAATGCAGGAGCTTTTATTAAGAATAAATGCTGTACTTAAACGAACTCCCACAACAACAATAAAAAACACAACAAGTGGATTTAAATTAGAAAGCATGTATTTTGATTATTTAAACTACGAGCTTATAGGAGAGAAAACTAAAAAACTAACTAAAAAGGAAGCACAAATTTTAAAACTACTATGCGTTAATAAAAACAACGTACTAAAAAGGGAGCTAATCTTAGAAGCTGTATGGGGAGACACCAATTACTTTAATGGAAGAAGCTTAGATGTTTTCATTACAAAGCTCAGAAAATATTTAAGTGAAGAACCCGCAATTTCAATTGAAAACATACACGGCATAGGTTTTTCTTTAAAAACAGCAAACTAATTTAACGCAAAAGTTAAATGACAAACCATGGCATGTCTTTCAAAAGAAAGTAACCAAAAATGAAGCAAATTTGGATTCTTTTCATCTAAATGTAATATTGGTCCATCAACACCAAAGAAATGACTATCTACCCATTTACCTTGATCATCTAAAATAAATCCATAATAAGGGCTTTCAGAAGAAGGGTGCTCGTGGGCATAATTAACGTGCTCATAAAAACCATGATTACCAATACCCATTGGTTTCTTAATTCCATTATTGTAAGCTTCAATTGGAAGTTGTTTTAAATCTGAAGGGATAATTCCTCCGATTACTACTCGAGTAATAAAACTCGTATCAGTATTTCTAGCAAAAGAAACATCAAACTCATAACACGAGTCTCTATTGCTATTATTTGACAAGGTCTTTCTAACCAGTACTTTTTTTGGGATACCTAACATACTTAGTGTACTTGGTCTTGGATCAGAAGTATCGTAAAAACCTGGCCATTGAAAAGTAGAATAAGTGGTGGAATCAGTAAGCATATCATTAATTACATTAGGTCTTACAGGACAAACTATATTTTTATATTTAGACTTTCTAGCAGCGGTAAAAGGATATGCTTGCATTCTAAAGTCAGTAAACTCTTTTTCACTTTCACTACTTATATTTCTGAGAACAGCGAGATTTATTTTCTGCTTTTGCGGATCTTTATAATTTTCTAGATGCGCTTTATATGCTTCAAAAGATAATTTCCCAGCATTCACCTCATCAAACAATTCTCTGTATAATTCTTTAGGAAAATCAAACCAACCATGATACATAGGCCTGACTACTCCATTGTCATTAGTAAAGGTGATGATCTCCCAAGCATAAGAGTTCAGGCAATTTCTAGCTAAATCAACTCTTACCGTATTTTTTGACTCTTCATGATTTCCACTTAATTTAAACTCTCCCTTATTAAATTTCACCTGCTGCCTATTCCATTCTGCATTTATTATTCCTATATCAATTAAATAAGGATCGCTAACAATATGATTCGGAATAGTAGGAATCCAAGACAATAAATTAATGTGCTCAAAAACAATGGTATCACTAAATTCATTTTCGGGAAGTATTTGGACAGTGAAATCTAAAGAATCGTTTCTAACAACTTGAAAAAAGCTATGATTGAATTTATCCCACAATTCTGACCTTGATTCTAAATCACAATTATCGGGGTATTCTTCATCTGAAAGTTCTTTAATAGAAGAACTTAGCAATACCAAATTTTCATTTGACGAATTACAACTTGTAAAGAATAAACAGAAAAATATTACCGGAAATAGACTTGATTTATTTAACACTTCTTTTAATTTATTTAATTGCACCTAATTTAATTTGATCAACTACAGATGGGTCTAACAAAGTAGAGGTGTCTCCTAAATTTGAAGTATCTCCCTCAGCGACTTTTCTTAAAATTCTCCTCATAATCTTTCCTGATCTTGTTTTAGGAAGGCCGGAAACAATCTGTATTTTATCTGGCTTAGCGATTGGTCCAATCTCTGCAATTATTTGATTGACAATCTCTTTTTTTATTTCATTTTCATCATCAAATTCCGTACAAATTACATACGCATAAATCCCCTGTCCTTTTATGTCATGAGGAAATCCAACAACAGCAGACTCAACAACAGATTCATGTGTATTAATAGCACATTCTACCTCAGCAGTACCAATCCTATGTCCAGAAATATTCATTACATCATCTACCCGTCCAGTAATTCTATAAAAACCATCTTTATCTCTTTTACAACCATCACCAGTAAAGTATTTACCCTTGTAGGTAGAAAAATAGGTGAGCTTACACCTTTGGTGATCCCCCCAAGTTGTTCTAAGCATAGAAGGCCAAGGGAACTTAATACATAAATTACCCTCAACATCATTGCCTTCGATTTCATTGCCATCAGCATCTACCAAACAAGGTTGGATACCAGGCAAAGGCAAAGTTGCATAGGTGGGTTTTAATTTGGTAATTCCAGCGAGTGGAGAAATCATAATGCCTCCTGTTTCTGTTTGCCACCAAGTGTCAACAATAGGACAATTTTCTTTACCTATATTTTCGTGATACCATTTCCAAGCTTCTTCATTAATAGGTTCTCCAACACTTCCCAAAACTCTCAAAGAAGATAATTTATACTTATTGACAAATGACAAATCACAAGCCTGTAATGCACGAATAGCAGTGGGTGCTGTATAAAATAATGAAACCTTAAATTTATCAACCACCTCCCAAAATCTTCCAGGATTAGGCCAAGTTGGAACTCCCTCAAACATTACAGATGTTGCACCAGCAAGTAGAGGACCGTAAATAATATAAGTATGGCCTGTTATCCAACCAATATCTGCCGTACACCAGTAAATATCATCGTCTTGATATTGAAAAACATTTCTAAAAGAATATTCTGCATATACCATGTATCCAGCTGTTGTATGAACAACGCCTTTAGGTTGACCTGTAGACCCAGAAGTATACAAGATGAAAAGCTCATCTTCAGCATCCATAACTTCTACAGGTGCAGGATGCTTCACTTTATTGATCTCATCTGACCACCAAACATCTCTGGGACTAACCATATTAACAAGTCCATCTAAGCGTTTTAAAACAATAGCTCTTTCAATAGACGGGCAATTTTCCAATGCTTGATCAGCAATTTCTTTTAGCGGGATTTTTTTTGTTGCTCTCAACCCATAATCTGCAGTTAGTAACACCTTTGCAGAAGCATCATTAATACGATCCGATAGTGCTTTAGCACTAAAACCAGCAAATATTACTGAATGGATAGCCCCAATTCGAGCACAAGCCAATACAGCAATAGCAAGTTCAGGAACCATAGGCATATATAGGCAAACTCTATCCCCTTTAACAACGCCATTATTTTTAAGCATTTGAGCCGCAAAACCTACCCTTTTATGTAAAGAAGAATAAGAAATATGCTGAGCTGGTTCATTTGGATCGTTAGGCTCCCAAATAATTGCTGTTTTTTGAGCTTTATCAACTAAATGTCTATCTATACAATTTTCAGTAATATTCAGCTTACCTCCACTAAACCAATTAACCTCTGGCTTATTGAAATCCCATTTTAGGGTATCATCCCAACGTTTATTCCAATTAAAGGAATCCGCTACTTGAGACCAAAAAAGTTCTGGATTAGCAACACTGGTTTTGTAATCTTCTTGATATTGACTTAAAGAATCTATTTTTTTCATAATGTGATAATTATGGGGAAAACTAAAATAACAAATTATGAGTTACCTAATTCAAAAACATCCAACGTAAACCCAATTTAAAATACCGATCTGGAGAAGGGTAATGAAGAGCAGTAAAATAATTGTAGCCTGTTAAACCAGCATTTAAATGAGAGATTAAGAAAAAGAAATTAACCGTTTTAATTCTTGCATTTAAATAAAAATCTGTGTTTATGTATTGTTGCTGTGCCGACTGATTACTAACATAAAAGGAAGATAAATCTGGACGATAATCCATCAGATAAAATTCACTAAACAATTTACCCTGAATACCTACATTTAACTTTAAGGCTGATTTAAACGCATTAAAGGAATAAGAGCAATCAAATAATCCTACCCAATTTGGAAGCTGATAAATTAAATACCCTCCTTGATATTGATGAACAACAGCAGCTTCAAAATTAAAGCCCTTAACGTTGATTTGCTTGGCAATTGAAGTTTGAATGATTTGAGAAAACCCAATATTCTGAACTGGAGCAGCTAAATAATCAAAATAAATTGGGTTTTTAACATCGATATAGTTCCCAGAAAGCTTCCATTTTTTAAATGCCAAAGCAGATTGAATGGTCAATACATTTTGCTTTTCAAAAGAGTTATTCCAATAAGAATGATTGCCACGATACCTTTGGAGTTCAAATGAAGGAGTGCTTGATAGGTAGTCTAACTTAAAATCAATATTCCATTTTTTAACACTTCTACTACCCGTCATTAACAAGTGGTAATCTCTATTTCTATATCCACTAAAAAAATAGTCTGCGTGCAAGCTAATGTTGCTATTCAATTTAGAATAAGCAAAATCGATATTTGATGAAAGGTTATAAAACCCAGTATCAAGCTCAAGGTTATCATGCGAATAAATTTGACCATTTGTTCCAATAGTAAACAACAACTTAGACAGGCTATCCAAATCTTTAGCGTAATGATAGGCAAGCTTTCCCTCAATCATATTTTTACCAAGAGTATCTTTGGTTACAAGAGTATCGTAATAGCTGTAAGCATAAAATTGATCTTGTAAAGAATCAAAGTAGGTTTTAGATTGAGTAGAGATATTTACACTAACATTAAGCTGCTGCGATTTTTTATTTGACAAAGAATCAGTCCTATTGGCTATTAGAAAGGACTGAGTAAGTCCTATATGATGTAAAATATCTTTTGAAAAAGCGTTATCTAAATTAACTCCTAACAGCAATCTATTAGAACTTGAAAACACATCATTAATAAAGGCAGAATCGTCCTGAACACCACCATTTTGACTAAGAAAATACCTATGGTAATTATAAAAAAGCTTCCCCTTGTAAGTTTTATTTTTGGACGAAAAGGAAATGTTAGATTGAAAGAAATTGTGATTACTTAGTTGATTACTGTAATACCCATCATAGCTTTTTTTGGTAAACAACAACGCATAATTAAGCCGTGGATTAATGTTTTGAGTATGAAAAACGGACAAGTGCTGTTCATTACTAGCACCTGTAATATATTTAGCATCAACAACGGGAACTTTAACATTAAATGAAGGGAGGTTTTCTGTTTTTTTATTTAAAAAAACAGACTGATTCAATAATACTGAATTGGTATCAAACAATAAAGACCTATAAACACTTCCGGCACTACCAAAAGTTAAAGAATGAAGTGATGAAGGTTCGTACTGATGAAATTCTTGATAGCTTACCGAATCTATTTTTAAATAAGATTGTGCGCTAACAATGGCAAATTGAAAAACAAAAAGAAAGACTACTATTTTACGTAGGTGATTCATTAAAACAAAAATAAAAAAGGTTGCTACCAAAATGATAACAACCTTTTATTTTTTTAAGCGCTTAAATTTTAAGCTTGAGTATCTGGACCACCAAAATTTAGTGGAATAGGATTAACTTGATTGTCTTCTCTAATATTTCCAATTCCTTTTTCATATTTAGAAATATTATCATTCAAGGCACGCATTAATTTTTTAGCATGCTCTGGAGTCATTACAATTCTGGATTTAACTCTTCCTTTAGGAACACCTGGCATTATTCTGATAAAATCAAAAATAAATTCCGATGGTGAGTGAGTAATGATTGCCAAATTTGAATATACACCCTCAGCAACCTCTTCAGAAAGCTCAATGTTTAAACCTTGCTGATTATCTTTTTTTTCACTCATAGCTCAATTAAGAATTTACAGATCCTATAGTCGTTTCACTTTCTATAGTTTCTTCTTTTTTAGCCATTAAGTTATCATAATCAGTTTTAGAGCCTACAATCATAGATTGGTAATCTCTCATTCCAGTACCTGCAGGAATTTTATGTCCTACAATAACATTTTCTTTTAATCCCAACAAATGATCTACCTTACCGTTAACAGCGGCTTGGTTAAGAACTTTTGTTGTTTCTTGGAAAGAAGCAGCAGAAATAAAGCTGTCTGTATGAAGAGATGCTTTAGTAATCCCTTGTAAAAGAGGAGTAGCTGTAGCAGTTAACGCTTCTCTAGCCTCAACAAGCTTAGCATCATTTCTCTTAAGCAATGAATTTTCATCTCTTAATTTTCTAGCTGACAAAATTTGACCCGCTACAAGCGTTGTAGAATCACCAGCATCGATAACAACTTTTTTACCGAATATCTGATCGTTTTCTTTGATAAACTCCCATTTATTAACAGCGTTTTTCTCTAAAAACTTAGTATCTCCAGCATCAACAACTTCTACCTTTCTCATCATCTGACGAACAATAACCTCAAAATGTTTATCATTAATTTTCACACCTTGAAGTCTGTAAACTTCTTGTATTTCATTAACGATATACTCTTGAACTGCTGTTGGTCCTTTAATTTTAAGAATATCAGCAGGAGTTGTAGCTCCATCAGAAAGAGGATGACCAGCTTTAACATAGTCATTTTCTTGAACTAAAATATGTCTAGATAATGGAACCAAATATTTTTTAGTTTCCCCAGTTTTTGCTTCAATGATAACCTCTCTATTTCCTCTTTTTATTTTTCCATATGACGCAACTCCGTCAATTTCAGAAACAACCGCAGGATTAGAAGGGTTTCTTGCTTCAAACATCTCTGTTACTCTAGGTAAACCACCTGTAATATCACCAGACTTTCCTGATTTTCTAGGAATTTTAACAATAATTTGTCCAGCAACAATTGGATCTCCTTCTTTAACAATAACATGAGCATCTACAGGAAGGTTATAAGATTTTAATAATTCTCCTTTTTTATCTACAACGTTAATTGTAGGGATCATTTTTTTATCTCTATTCTCTTTAATTACAATTTCTGTAAATCCTGTCTGTTCATCTTGCTCTTCGCGGTAAGTAAATCCTTCAACTAAGTTTTCAAATTCAACCTTACCTTCAAGTTCTGTAAGAATAACAGCATTGTAAGGATCCCATTTACAAATAAGATCACCTTTTTTGAGCTTCTTCTTGTTTTTAACAAAGAATTGAGAACCGTAAGGAATGTTATTAGTCATAATAACATTTCCAGCGCTATTCACCAATCTCATCTCACCTGCTCTACCAATAACGATTTCTATATCTTCACCTTCTTCATTTTGCTTAACAACAGTATTTAATCCTTCTATTTCGATCGTACCATCATTTTTAGCTCTTAGTTCTGCATCATCAGCAATATTAGATGCCGTACCACCAACGTGGAACGTTCTAAGTGTAAGCTGAGTACCTGGCTCACCAATAGATTGAGCAGCAATTACTCCAACTGCTTCTCCTATTTGAACCATCTTTCCTGTAGATAAATTCCTACCATAACATTTGACACAAACACCTCTTGTTTGTTCACAAGTAAGAACTGATCGTATCTCCACTTCTTCAATTCCAGAAGCCTGTACATTTTTAGCTAAAACTTCAGTAATCTCTTCCCCTTCAGGTACAATAACCTCATCAGTTTTTGGATCTTCAATGTCAACTAAAGCTACTCTACCTAAAATTCTATCGTAAAGACTTTCAACGATTTCATCGTCTTTCTTAAGTGCAGAGACTGTTAATCCTCTTAGGGTACCACAATCTTCTGAATTAACAACAACATCCTGAGCAACATCAACTAATCTTCTTGTAAGATAACCAGCATCTGCCGTCTTAAGTGCAGTATCTGCTAGTCCTTTACGAGCACCGTGAGTAGAAATAAAGTATTCTAAAATTGACAACCCTTCTTTAAAATTAGAAAGAATAGGATTCTCAATAATATCTTGACCACCAGTAGCTCCAGATTTTTGAGGTTTAGCCATAAGACCCCTCATACCAGAAAGCTGACGAATTTGCTCTTTAGAACCCCTAGCTCCAGAATCCATCATCATGTAAATAGAATTAAACCCTTGCTTATCAGCTTTAAGTTTTTCCATTAACGTAAATGTTAATCTAGAATTAGTATGCGTCCAAATATCAATTATTTGATTATAACGCTCATTATTAGTAATAAGACCCATGTTATAATTCATCTTAACTTCATCAACTTGCTTTCTAGCTTTGTTAATTAAGATGTCTTTTTCTGGTGGAATCTGAACATCTGATAAGTTAAAAGATAAACCACCTTTAAATGCCATGTAGTAACCAAGATCTTTAATGTCATCTAGGAACTTAGCGGTATTTGGAACACCTGAAATCTTAATAATATCAGAAATAATATCTCTTAAAGATTTTTTAGTCAATACTTCATTGACAAAACCTGCTTCGTTTGGAACCAACTCGTTAAAAATAACTCTTCCAGTTGTCGTCTCAATAATATGATTAACAGGTTCCCCATCAACAACATCATCAATCTTTACCTTAATAGAAGCGTGTAAATCTAATCGAGCTTCATTATAAGCAATCTTAACTTCCTCAGCAGAATAAAAAGTCATACCCTCTCCTTTAACAGGATCTTCTTTTGTATGCTTTTTAAGTTTGGTAATGTAATATAAACCAAGAACCATATCCTGAGAAGGTACTGTAATTGGAGCACCATTAGCAGGATTTAAGATGTTATGAGAAGCCAACATTAATAGCTGTGCCTCTAAGATTGCAGCATTACCTAGTGGTAAATGAACTGCCATCTGATCACCATCAAAATCGGCATTAAAAGCAGTACAAACTAAAGGATGTAACTGGATAGCTTTACCTTCAATTAATTTAGGTTGGAATGCTTGAATTCCTAATCTGTGAAGGGTTGGAGCTCTGTTTAAAAGAACAGGGTGTCCTTTTAAAACATTCTCTAAAATATCCCAAACAACTGGCTCTTTTCGATCAACAATTTTCTTTGCAGATTTAACAGTCTTAACAATACCTCTTTCTATCATCTTTCGAATGATGAATGGTTTGAATAGCTCTGCTGCCATGTTTTTAGGAAGACCACACTCATGTAATTTCAATGTTGGTCCAACAACAATTACAGATCTTGCAGAATAATCTACACGTTTACCAAGTAGGTTCTGTCTAAATCTACCTTGTTTTCCTTTCAAACTATCAGAAAGCGATTTTAAAGGACGGTTTTTATCTGTTTTAACAGCACTAGATTTTCTTGAATTATCAAACAATGAATCAACAGATTCTTGAAGCATTCTCTTTTCATTTCTAAGAATTACTTCAGGAGCCTTTATTTCAATAAGTCTTTTTAATCGATTATTTCTAATGATAACTCTTCTGTATAAATCATTTAAATCAGAAGTTGCAAACCTTCCACCATCCAATGGAACTAAAGGACGTAAATCTGGAGGAATAACAGGGACAACCTTTACAATCATCCATTCTGGTTTGTTATCAATTCTTGAGTTAGCATCTCTAAAAGCTTCAATTACTTGTAGCCTTTTAAGTGCCTCATTTTTTCTTTGCTGAGAGGTCTCATTGTGCGCTTGATGTCTAAGCTGAAATGATTTGGCATCAAGATCTTCGTTCTGTAATAAATCATGAAGCGCTTCTGCACCCATTTTAGCAACAAATTTATTAGGATCTGAATCCTCTAAATATTGATTCTCTTTAGGAAGCGTATCAAGAATATCTAAGTATTCCTCCTCAGTAAGAAATTCCATTTTTGTTAATGGTTCTCCTTCTGCATTTAAAGCGGTACCTGGTTTGATCACAACATATCTTTCATAATAGATAATTTGATCTAATTTTTTAGTAGGTAAACCTAACAAATAACCAATTTTATTAGGAAGAGATTTGAAATACCAAATATGAGCAACAGGAACAACTAAAGAGATGTGCCCCATTCTTTCTCTTCTTACTTTTTTCTCAGTAACCTCAACACCACATCTGTCACATACAATTCCTTTATATCTAATTCTTTTGTATTTACCACAGTGACATTCATAATCTTTAACTGGACCAAAAATTCTCTCACAGAATAAACCATCTCTTTCAGGTTTATACGTTCTGTAATTAATCGTTTCTGGTTTAAGTACTTCACCATGAGATCTCTCTAAGAGCAACTCTGGAGAAGCTAAACTGATAGTTATCTTATTAAATTCGCTGTTAACTTTATAATCTTTTCTAAAAGCCATAAGTATATTTTTATCGTTGTAAACAACTTAGTCTCCTTGTTTTACCAAGGAGACTGATTAATTAATCTAGTGCTATATTCAATCCAAGTCCTTGTAATTCATTTAACAATACATTAAATGACTCAGGAATTCCTGGAGTTGGTAGGTTTTTACCTTTAACTATGCATTCATAAGCTTTAGCTCTTCCTTGAACATCATCTGATTTAACAGTTAATATTTCTTGAAGGATATTTGAGGCACCAAACGCTTCAAGAGCCCAAACTTCCATTTCACCAAAACGCTGACCACCAAATTGAGCTTTACCTCCAAGTGGTTGTTGAGTAATAAGTGAGTATGGTCCAATAGATCTAGCATGCATTTTATCATCTACCATGTGACTAAGTTTAATCATGTAGATAATACCAACAGTTGCCGGCTGATCAAACCTTTCACCAGTTCCACCATCATAAAGATAGGTTTTACCGTTTCTAGGAACACCAGCTTCATCAGTATATTGATTAATGTCATCTAAACTAGCACCATCAAAAATAGGTGTAGAGAATTTCTTGTCTAATTTCTGACCTGCCCAACCAAGAACAGTTTCATAAATTTGACCCAAGTTCATCCTAGATGGCACACCAAGTGGATTAAGAACAATATCAACAGGTGTTCCATCCTCTAAGAAAGGCATATCTTCCTCACGAACAATCTTAGCAACAATACCTTTGTTACCATGTCTACCTGCCATTTTATCACCAACTTTAAGCTTTCTTTTCTTAGCTAAATAAACTTTTGCCAACTTAATGATTCCATTAGGAAGCTCATCACCAACAGTAATTTGGAATTTTTTACGTTTGAAACGTCCAATACAATCAGTAGCTTTTAAGTTATAATTATGTAGTGTTCTTTCTATTAGCGTATTCACCTTAGCATCATCCGTCCAATCTTTAGCGTTAACCTGTAAAAATTCGATCTGCTTAAGTGTTTTTTCTGTGAACTTAACGCCTTTCTTAACAATCTCTTCTTTGAATATATTAAATACCCCTTTAGATTTATTGTCCCCTACAATCTTAATAATTTTTTCAATTAAAATTCCTTGAAGGTTAGCCAGTTCTTTATCCATTTCAGCATCGATCTGCTCTAATATAGGCTTATCGGCAGCTTTAGAACGTCTGTCCTTAACTGCTTTTGAGAAAAGCTTTTTATCAATAACAACACCTGTAACTGACGGAGAAACCTTAAGGGATGCATCTTTAACATCTCCCGCTTTATCACCAAAGATAGCTCTAAGTAGTTTTTCTTCCGGAGATGGATCACTTTCACCTTTAGGAGTAATTTTTCCTATTAGTATATCACCTTCTTTAACTTCTGCACCTACTCGAATTATACCGTTTTCATCTAAATCTTTGGTTGCTTCTTCACTTACGTTAGGGATATCAGAAGTTAATTCTTCTAATCCTCTTTTAGTATCCCTAACATCTAATGTAAATTCATCTACGTGTACAGAGGTAAAGATGTCATCTTTAACCACTTTTTCAGAAATCACAATAGCATCCTCAAAATTGTATCCTTTCCAAGGCATAAAAGCAACTTTCAAGTTTTGACCTAGAGCTAGCTCCCCTTTTTGAGTAGCATAGCCTTCAACCATAACTTGACCTTTTTTAATCTTATCTCCTTTTTTAACAATAGGAACAAGGTTAATTGAGCTTCCTTGGTTAGTTTTTTGAAATTTAGTTAGTTTATAAACTTTAATTTCATCTTCGAAACGCACAATAATATCATCAGCATCTAAGTCATACTTTACATGAATTTCGTTGGCATCAACAAAATCAATAACACCATCATTCTCTGCATGAATTAAAACTCTTGAATCACGAGCTACTAACTCTTCAATTCCAGTTCCAACTATAGGAGAATTTGGTTTAAGTAAAGGGACAGATTGACGCTGCATGTTAGATCCCATAAGCGCACGGTTGGCATCATCGTGTTCCAAAAATGGAATACATGATGCAGCAATCGATGCAATCTGGTTGGTTCCAACATCAATTAGATTAATTGCATTTTTTTCTGGAACAGGAAAGTCCCCTTCAAATCTTGCAATTACATTGTCGTTAACAAAGTTTCCTTTATCATCTATTTTAGCATTTGCCTGAGCAATGTATTTGTTATCTTCTTCTTCAGCACTTAAGAAAATAGGTTCTTTCTTAAGGTTAACTTGTCCTTTATCTACCTCTCTGTATGGAGTTTCAATAAACCCTAATCTATTCACTTTGGCATAAACACAAAGAGAAGAAATCAAACCAATATTTGGTCCTTCAGGGGTTTCAATAGTACATAGTCTTCCATAGTGCGTGTAATGAACATCACGAACCTCAAATCCAGCTCTTTCTCTAGTAAGACCACCGGGCCCAAGTGCAGACATTCTTCTTTTATGAGTAACTTCAGCAAGTGGATTTGTTTGATCCATGAATTGAGAAAGCTGATTAGTTCCAAAGAAAGAATTAATTACACTAGAAAGTGTTTTTGCATTAATTAAGTCAATTGGAGTAAATACTTCGTTATCTCTAACATTCATTCTCTCCCTAATTGTTCTAGCCATACGAGCTAGACCAACTCCAAACTGACTGTAAAGTTGTTCACCAACAGTACGAACACGTCTATTACTTAAGTGATCAATATCATCCACATCAGCTTTTGAATTGATAAGTGCAATAAGCTGCTTAATGATACAAATAATATCATTTTTTGTCAGTACTCTTTGATTGGCATTAACATCAAGACCTAACTTTTTGTTAATTCTATATCTACCTACTTCACCTAAATCATAACGCTGTTCAGAGAAGAAAAGCTTATCAATGACACCTCTAGCAGTTTCTTCATCTGGTGGCTCAGCGTTTCTAAGCTGACGATAAATTAATTCCACTGCTTCTTTTTCAGAGTTTGAAGTATCTTTCTGTAAAGTGTTGTAGATTATAGCAAAATCTGCAGAGTTTATATTCTCTTTATGTAAGATAATTGTTTTAACACCTGCATCAGTAATTAAATCAATGTGCTCTTTTTCAATGATTGTCTCTCTCTCGATAATCACTTCGTTTCGCTCAATTGAAACAACCTCACCTGTATCTTCATCAACAAAATCCTCAACCCAAGATTTAAGTACTCTTGCAGCAAGTTTTCTACCAATAGATTTTTTAAGCTCAGCTTTAGTAGTTTTAACCTCATCAGCCAAATCGAAGATCTCAAGAATATCCTTATCACTTTGATATCCTATTGCTCTAAATAGCGTAGTAACAGGTAATTTCTTCTTTCTATCAATGTATGCATACATTACATTGTTAATGTCTGTAGCAAATTCAATCCAAGAACCTTTAAAAGGAATTACTCTGGCAGAATACAATTTGGTTCCATTAGCGTGTCTACTTTGTCCAAAAAAGACACCAGGAGAACGATGTAGCTGTGATACAATAACACGCTCAGCACCGTTAATAACAAATGACCCTTTTGGAGTCATATAGGGAATAGTTCCTAAATAAACCTCTTGAACGATAGTTTCGAAATCTTCGTGTTCTGGGTCAGTACAGTAAAGTTTCATTACTGCCTTTAAAGGAACTGAATACGTTAAACCTCTATCAATACATTCATTAATGGTGTATCTAGGAGGATCAATGAAGTAATCCAAAAACTCAAGAACAAATTGATTTCTTGTATCAGTTATTGGAAAGTTTTCACAAAAAACTTTGAATAAGCCTTCGCCAATTCTGTTTTCTGAAGTTGTTTCTAATTGAAAAAACTCTTGAAATGATTTTAATTGAATGTCCAGAAAATCTGGATATGAAAAACGATGCTGACTTGAAGCAAAGTTTATTCTTTTTGTTACTTTATCTACTGTTGCCAATGTGTCGAAATTTAGTTGATATTAATAGAATGAAACAGGTAAAAGGTCTAAGCTATTTCAGCTTAGACCTTTAAAAAGGATAAGTAAGAATTACTTTAATTCTACTTCAGCTCCAGCTTCTTCAAGAGCTTTCTTGATACCTTCAGCTTCGTCTTTTCCTACTGCTTCTTTAACTGCCTTAGGAGCACTATCAACTATTTCTTTTGCTTCTTTTAATCCAAGACCAGTTAATTCTTTTACAGCTTTAACAACTTGTAATTTAGAACCACCTGGAGCTTTAAGGATTACATCAAATTCTGATTTCTCTTCAGCTGCTGCACCGTCACCACCACCAGCTCCAGGAGCTGCTACTGCAACTGCTGCTGCTGCCGGTTCGATACCGTATTCTTCTTTAAGAACTTCTGCAAGTTCATTTACTTCTTTTACAGTTAAGTTTACTAACTCTTCTGCTATAGCTTTAACATCTGCCATTTTTCTAGGTTTTAATAAAAAATATTCTTTTTTGTTAATAAATTATGCTTCTTTTTCTGATAAGGTTTTCACTAAACCAGCGATTGTACTCTTACTAGAGGTCAATGCTGAAATCACGTTTTTAGCTGGTGATTGAAGTAATCCAATGATTTCTCCAAGTAACTCTTCTTTAGATTTAATGTCAACTAGTGTTTGTAGCTGATCATCTCCAACAAAAATTGTTTCTTCAACAAAGGCTCCTTTAAGGATAGGTTTATCATTTTTCTTCCTAAAATCCTTAATTAATCTAGCAGGAGCGTTACCTACATCTGCAATCATAATTGCAGTTGGTCCTGGTAACACATCATATAGTCCAGATAAATCTTTACCTTTTACATTTTCCATTGCTTTCTTAAGCAAGGAATTTTTAACGACACTAAGATTTACATCTTTTGCATGACACTGTCTTCTTAAAGCACTAGTTGCCATTGCATCCAATTCAGAAATATCAGTAATGTATATTACACCATTACTATCTAATTTCTCACTTAGATCATTAATTGCCGACTGTTTTTCTTCTTTAGTCATATTATTAATTTAATCTGCTAATTATATACTAATTGATTTAGGCTCAACTTTTACGCCAGGGCTCATTGTGCTAGAAAGTACAATACTTCTAACATATGAACCTTTAGCTGATGAAGGTTTTAACCTCATTAAAGCAGCTACTAATTCTTTAGCATTATCAGCAATTTTAGTTGACTCAAAGGAAGCTTTTCCAATAGCAGCATGAATGATTCCATTTTTCTCAACTTTAAAGTCGATTTTACCAGCCTTAACATCAGTTACTGCTTGAGAAATATTCATGGTTACTGTACCTGTTTTAGGATTTGGCATCAAACCTCTAGGACCAAGAATTCTTCCTAACGCACCTACTTTACCCATTACTGAAGGCATAGTAATAATAACATCTACGTCAGTCCAACCTTTCTTGATCTTATCAATATAGTCGTCCAATCCAACAAAGTCAGCACCTGCTTCTTTTGCATCATTTTCTTTATCAGGAGTACATAAAACTAAAACTTTAACATCTTTTCCAGTACCGTGAGGAAGAGAAACTGTCCCTCTAACCATTTGGTTAGATTTTTTTGGATCAACTCCTAATTTCACTGCAATATCAACAGATGAGTCAAATTTTACTTTTGTTATATCCTTCACAATCTGAGAAGCTTCATCCAAACTATATACTTTTTCAGTATCATATTTTGAAAGGGCTTCTTTTCTATTTTTTGTGAGTGCCATATTATTTTGTTTTATCGGATTATTTACCCCAAGGTGGAGCACCTTTTACATTTAGTCCCATGCTTCTTGCTGTTCCCGCAACCATTTTCATAGCCGAGTCAACAGTGAAACAATTTAAATCTGGCATCTTATCTTCTGCTATTGTCTTTACTTGATCCCAAGTAACCGATCCCACCTTAATCTTATTAGATTCTGACGAACCCTTTTTCAATTTAGCAGCTTCCATTAACTGAACCGCTGCCGGTGGTGTCTTAATAACAAAATCAAAAGATTTGTCAGAAAAAACTGTAATCACAGCAGGTAAAATCTTTCCAGCTTTTTCCTGTGTTCTTGCATTGAACTGCTTGCAAAATTCCATTATATTCACCCCTTTAGCTCCTAATGCAGGACCTACAGGTGGTGCTGGATTTGCAGCCCCTCCTCTAATTTGAAGTTTAATTAATCCACTTACTTCTTTTGCCATTTTGTATTATTTATTATAATAATTGTAAACCCTATTGGGAAGCTTTAATCAATATGCTTACAATACCTTTAACCTTCTTTTTCTACTTGCATGTAGTTAAGCTCTAATGGAGTTTTTCTTCCAAAAATCTTAACCATCACTTTTAATTTTTTCTTCTCTTCATTAATTTCTTCAATAATTCCATTGAAATTATTAAAAGGTCCATCGATTACCTTAACAGGCTCACCAACAACATAAGGAATATTCATTTCCTCGTCATTCTCTGCTAACTCATCAACTTTACCTAATATCCTATTCACTTCTGATTGCCTCATTGGAAGGGGATCACCACCTTTAACACCTCCGAGAAAACCAATAACATTGGACATTGATTTAATAACATGTTCTACCTCACCAACTAAGGCTGCTTCAATTAAAACATAACCAGGAAAAAAGTTTCTCTCTTTAGATACTTTTTTACCTTTTCTTATTTGGTATACCTTTTCGGTTGGAATCAGAACTTGTTCAACATAGTTGTTTAGTTTATGTCTGTCAATTTCCAATTCTAGTAATTCCTTTACCTTTTTCTCTTTACCGCTAATAGCACGAATAACGTACCACCTTTTTTTAATTTCTGCCATCACTAAAATTTAAGCTATCCATTCATAAATAAAACCTAATAGACCTTTCCAACCAAATTCCCCTTCAGGAACAGACCAAATACCAAAGGCATAATCCATTAGCCAAACAATTAACGATAAAATAATACTTGTAGTCAAAACAATAATTGAACTTGTTTGCAAATCTTCCCATGTAGGCCATGAAACTTTGTTTGTTAGTTCATTTATAGTTTCTTCAATATATGTTCTAATTCCTGCCACTTTTATTAACTATTTTAAAGCACGGGTGGAGAGATTCGAACTCCCGACACCTGGTTTTGGAGACCAGTGCTCTGCCAGCTGAGCTACACCCGTAAAACGCGAATAAAGGTGACTCACTTTTGAGCACCTTTATTCACAATTACGTATTCTTTTTTTTAGACTATTAATCTAAAATTTCAGTTACCTGACCAGCACCTACAGTTCTACCACCTTCACGGATAGCAAAACGTAATCCTTTAGCCATTGCAACACCTGTTATCAATTCTACTTCAATAGTAACGTTGTCTCCAGGCATAACCATTTCTCTTCCAGACTCTAGCATGATTGTTCCTGTAACATCAAGAGTTCTGAAATAAAATTGAGGTCTGTATTTGTTATGGAAAGGAGTATGTCTACCACCTTCTTCTTTCTTAAGAATATACACCTCTGCTTTAAACTTAGCGTGAGGAGTAATAGAAGATGGCTTAGCAATTACCATTCCTCTTTTAATTTGTTCTTTTTCAATCCCTCTTAATAGTAAACCACAGTTTTCACCTGCTCTACCTTCATCAAGAATTTTTCTGAACATTTCAACACCAGTTACTGTTGAAGCCATAGGAGCTTCACTTAAACCAACGATTTCTACAGCATCTCCAGTTCTAATAATTCCTGTTTCAATAGCACCCGTTGCAACAGTACCTCTACCAGTAATAGAAAATACATCTTCAACAGACATTAAGAAAGGCTTATCAGTATCTCTTTCTGGAGTCTCAATCCATGAATCAACAGATTCCATTAATTTCATTACTGAATCAACACCTGATTGCTCACCGTTTAATGCAGCAAGAGCTGAACCTTGTAAAATTGGCGTGTCGTTATATCCATAAGATTCTAACAATTCAGACAATTCCATTTCAACTAATTCTAACAATTCCTCATCGTCAACTAAATCAACTTTGTTCATGAAAACTACACATCTTGGTACGTTTACCTGTCTAGCAAGTAGGATATGCTCTCTTGTTTGAGGCATAGGGCCATCAGTTGCAGCACAAACCAAAATAGCACCGTCCATTTGAGCAGCACCAGTTACCATATTCTTTACATAATCCGCGTGACCAGGACAGTCAACGTGAGCGTAATGACGATTAGCCGTTTCATATTCAATGTGTGCTGTGTTAATTGTAATACCTCTTTCCTTTTCTTCAGGAGCATTATCAATTTGATCAAAATCAGCTTTCTCTGCCATACCAGCATCAGAAAGAACTTTTGAAATTGCAGCTGTTAAAGTAGTTTTACCATGATCAACGTGTCCAATAGTACCAACGTTAACATGGGGTTTTGTACGTTCAAAATTTGCTTTAGCCATAACCTTAGATGTTTAATTAATTGTTATTCTTGTTTTTATTATTTAATTACTTTTTTATTCAATTTTTCCATTGTATTTGGAGCCAATGACGGGAATTGAACCCGTGACCTCTTCCTTACCAAGGAAGCGCTCTACCCCTGAGCTACATCGGCTAATTTTGCAGCCAAATGAAACCCAAAAAGAAGTATGAATAACAAGTTATTTACACTCCTTAAGGTTTTGAGCGGGAGACGAGATTCGAACTCGCGACCCTCAGCTTGGAAGGCTGATGCTCTACCAACTGAGCTACTCCCGCTTTTTTCGGACGACAAATGTAACACTTTTATTATTAATAAAAAACACCTGTCTAGTACACCGAATACTATGTGGGGAGAGCAGGATTCGAACCTACGAAGGCGAAGCCATCAGATTTACAGTCTGACCTCGTTGACCGCTTGAGTATCTCCCCAGCTTAATATTTAAAGAACTTTCTAAGAGCCGATGGAGGGACTCGAACCCACGACCTGCTGATTACAAATCAGCTGCTCTAGCCAGCTGAGCTACATCGGCAATTTTAAAAATTTCAACAAAAAAAAGACCTTTTCTCTAAAAAAAGGTCTGCAAATGTATAAAAGAATCTCTTCTAAACACAGAAAAGATGTTTTTTTTTTACTATTTAACTAAATGTTTGCCTTTATGCTTTTTTATCTGACGTCTTAATGCGTCTATTGTTTCGTCAGCAGCTTCTTCAAAAGACTTGCATTGTTTTTTAGCAAACAGCTCTTTACCAGGGATAATAAGCTTAATTTCTACTATCTTATTTAAATTTTTATCAGACTTATCTAGTCGTAAAAAAACCTCAGAACCAATTATCTGATCATAAAACAAATTTAACTTCGATAATCTTTCTTTAATGAAAGAAATTAGTTTTTGATCTGCATCAAAATGTATTGCTTGAAATTGTACATCCATATATTTCTGTTTTATTAGCCTCGAGGGTGGGCTTGTTGGTGAATATTTTTTAATTTCTCAAATGAGTTGTGTGTATATACTTGAGTAGCAGATAAATTCTCATGCCCTAAAATTTCTTTTATTGCATTTAAATCAGCACCGTTATTCAACATGTGTGTAGCAAAGGTATGTCTTAAAACATGCGGACTTTTCTTTTCTAAACTAGACACTTTACCAATGTAATAATTAACTTTTCTATAAACAAATTTTTCATATACTTTATCGCCAGAATCAGCAACTATAAAACTTAAATTTGATGCGCCAAATTCCTTGTTTTTCAGAACAATATATTCACTAATTATTTCAAAAAACCCTTTACTAATGGGGATGATTCTTTGCTTATTCCTCTTACCTGTGACCTTAATTGATTCTTTAGCTATATCAACAGTTTTCAATCCAATGAGCTCTGAAAGACGCATTCCAGTTTGATAAAGTAAACGCAACAATATATAGTCTCTTAATCCAAAAAAATCATCATCAAAAGCGGAACGATCATTAAGTGTTAATATCTCTTTTTCCTTAACAAAGGAAGGCAAGCGTTTTTCAATTTTTGGCAATTGGACATTCGCAAGCGGGGACACAGCTATCAATTGATGTTTTAAGAAGAATTTATAAAATGATTTCAAAGCACTTAGCTTCCTGCAAACCGATCGGTTAGAAAGCTTTTGATTCATAAGCTCAACAATGTAGGATCGAATATGCAAATGTTTAACAAGCAGAAAATCCATGCCATACTGGTTTTCAAGAAAAAAAGAAAATTGAGAAATATCTCTATGATAAGCAATTAAGGTGTGTCTGGAATACCTTCGTTCAACCTTTAAAAAGGTTAAAAAATCGTTGATATGTTGGTCGCTATTGTGCAATAAAAAAGGGAGTGAATTAAAACTCACTCCCTTTTAACGAAATATATTTAATAAAGTTATTCTTCTGAATGCATTCTTTCTACATACTCTGCTTTGATAATTTCTTGTCTTCTAAGAACAGATTTCTTAATGTACTGTTTTCTTACTCTTAGTTGCTTAAGAACACCAGTTTTTTCAAACTTCTTTTTATACTTTTTAAGCGCTCTTTCGATAGACTCTCCTTCTTTAACCGGAATTTGTAACATGTTGTATGCGTTTATTTAATTTAATTTAAGGTCTGCAAAGATATTTTTTTTAAAACAAAAAAAAACAAAAATGGATTATTTTTTTAGAATCTCTCTAGAAATGACTAGTTTTTGAATCTCGGAGGTACCTTCTCCAATGGTGCACAGCTTAGAATCTCTATAAAATTTTTCTACTGGAAACTCCTTGACATAGCCATAACCTCCAAATATTTGAACCGCCTCAGTAGAAGCCATCACCCCTACTTCAGAAGCTTTGTATTTAGCCATAGCTGACAACTTATTGACCGGCAATCCTTTCATGATTTTATCAGCTGCTTGAAGAAGTAAAAGCTTAGAAGCTTCAAGCTCTGTAGCCATGTCGGCTAATTTAAAAGATATTGCCTGAAAAGAGCTAATAGGCCTACCAAACTGTTCTCTTTCATTGGCGTAATTAATAGAAGCTTCAAGGGCGCCTTCTCCAATACCTAAACCAAGAGCACCAATAGAAATCCTACCACCATCTAAAATTTTCATAGACTGAATAAAGCCTTCCCCTACCTGTCCTAATATATTGTCTTTATGAACTCTGCAGTTATCAAAAATAACCTCTGCTGTTTCAGAAGCTCTCATGCCTAACTTGTCTTCTTTTTTACCTCCAGAAAATCCAGGGGTTCCTCTTTCAATTGCAAATGCCGTCATTCCGTGAGAGTCTAACAAGTCACCTGTTCTTACCACAGCAACAATAATATCGCCAGACCTACCATGAGTAATGAAATTTTTAGCGCCATTGATTACCCAATAGTCCCCATCTTGCTTTGCAGTACATTTCATACGCATAGCATCAGAACCTGTATTGGGCTCTGTTAAACCCCAAGCACCAATCCACTCTCCAGATGCCAATTTAGGCAACCATTTTTCTTTTTGAGCTTGACTACCAAACTTAAGAATATGATTAGTACACAATGAATTATGAGCAGCTATAGAAAGCCCTATTGATCCACAAACTTTAGCTATCCCTCTAATCACAGAAATGTATTCGAAATAACCAAGTCCTGCACCACCAAATTCTTCTGGAACTAAAACGCCCATAAGCCCTAACTCACCAGCTTTTCTAAACAGCTCAACCGGAAATTCTTGAGATTCATCCCACTTCATTACATTAGGCCTAATCTCTTTTTCAGCAAAGTCTTTTACCATTTGCTCAATCATTGACTGATTTTCTGAAACATCAAAATTCATTTTTTTAAAATTTAATTAATGACTGTATATTATTGGTGTACTTGGTTAATATGTTTTTACCTGCCAAAAATGAAAGCTCCACAACAAAAGAAAAACCAACGACTTCAGCTCCTTGCCTGGTTATTAATTCAGCTGCTGCTTCTGCAGTTCCTCCGGTAGCAAGTAAATCATCGTGGATAACTACTTTATCACCAGGTCCAACAGCATCAATGTGCATTTCAATTTCTGCAGAACCGTACTCTAAATCATACTTATAGGAAACCGTTTTATAAGGAAGCTTTCCTTTTTTACGAATCAAAACAAATGAAATGTTTTTTTCAATAGCAGCGGGAAAGCCAAATAAAAAACCTCTACTTTCAATACCGGCAACATGAGTAACATCATCAGATAAGTTTTCAGCAAGCTCCTTTATAATGTCTTTAGACAGTGCTGCATCCTTTAAAATAGGCGTAATATCTTTAAACACGATTCCCTTTTTAGGGAAATCTTGAACATCTCTAATAGCGGAGTTGATCTTTTCTTTTAATGACAGTTTATTACTCACTTAATTACCAAGATTTACACATGTTGAATAAAGCCGTGCAATTTTACGGTTAATATCAAAATTTACCAAATGATTGAAGCGATACTAATTGACAAAAACTAAATTTCCATTCAACAAAACAAAAACATAAAATCAAAATTCGCATTCATTTTATAGTGATATATGGTTTAATCTTAAAAAAGGTGTTTGAATCTAAAAGCTGAATAGCCCTTATACTTTCTACTGAATCATAGGGACCATGCTGCTCTCTGTATGCAACAATAGCATTGGCTAAACTCCAATCAATATAGGGGTGCTTTTTCAAAGAATCAATGGTTGAAAAATTAACATTTAACTTCCCTATTGCTACACTAGCATCTATATATAATCTAGATTTAAGTTCAAGTAATAATTCATTTTCAATTCCATACACTTCATCAAGTTGACTTAAAGACACAAAACCACCTAATTTTTGACGGTACTTAATAATTCTGGTAGACAAAACTGGCCCTATTCCTCTTATTTTCGTTAATGTGCTTGCCGAAGATGAATTGATAGCGATTTTTTGAGGAATTAACGGCTTTTTTATCGCTATTTTTTTCAAGTCATGGCAATCCAAAGAATCAATTTTAGCCAAAGGAAATCTTTTGTTATTGAGTTTTATCAATACTGATTCTAATGTTGAATCTGATTCACCTGCTCCTAAATAGTAAGAAAATCTATTGCTTTTTTTCACATAAAACAAGGATGAGAAAGGTATGTATATATCATAAATGGGAGCATCAGAATGCATTAAAAAAACTGCCTTACATAATGCTATTGAAGTTGGTTTAGGTTTAATTTTAATATAGGGCAAAAGCTGATTAAATTTAGTACTACTAATCACATAACATTTTGCTAAATCTTTAGCATTAGAAAAACCTCCTACAGCTTCTTTATACTTTATGATTGTTTTTGCTTGTTTTTTGCTAAAGCCTAACTGTATCCACTTGTCAACATTAATAGCGTTTGGATCAAATTGAAAATAAGTAGCCGTTTCTTTTAAAGCTACGATCTCCTTTCTAGCCACCAAAGAGCTATCAAAATCAGCTGAATTAAAAACCAACTTTACAGGAGCCTTTTTGTTGTAATTAATTAAATAGAAAAAACCTAGAATTGCAATCAATAGCAAAATAAAAAGGGCACCTTTCCGCTGAGAAGAAGTGGATTCAAAGTAATCACCAAAAAGAAAAATCAAAACAAAAATGCTTATTTCTTAATTGCCTCAAGATACCTATTGAGCTGTTTTTTAACAACAGGAAACAGAAAATATAACCCAACCATATTAGGAAATACCATAGCGAAAATCATGGCATCTGAAAATCCCCAAATTGATTTCATACTAGCTGCCGCTCCAATAACAACAAAAACTAAAAAGAGAACCTTGTAAGTTAAATCCGCTGCCTTTCCCCTTCCAAATAAAAACTTCCAAGATTGCAAACCATAATAGGACCACGATATCATAGTTGAAACTGCAAATAAAACCACAGCTACTGTCAAGAAAACATTAGAGTAAGGAATGTACTGCGCAAAAGCTTTTGAGGTTATTCCAGCACCTTCATAAGCAATGCCATCAATCATTACCTTTCCATCAAGACCACCATATTCAAAGGCTCCACCAAAATTAAAAATTATGATCACCAAGGCAGTCATTGTACAAATTACAACGGTATCTATAAAAGGCTCCAGAAGAGCAACTAAGCCCTCAGAGGCAGAATATTTTGTTTTAACCGCAGAGTGAGCAATGGAAGCAGATCCTGCACCAGCCTCATTTGAAAATGCAGCTCTTTTAAACCCAACAAGAAGTACGCCTATAACACCACCAACTCCTATAGCTTGCGGATTAAATGCCTCAGTAAAAATTAAAGCAAGTGCATTGTCCACTAATGAAAAATTAGAAAGAATAATATATAAACATGCCAATAAATACAATACCGCCATAAATGGAACAACTTTTTCGGTAACTGACGCTATTCTTTTTATCCCACCAATAATTATAACTCCAACTAATAGTGCTAGAATAACTCCTATTATAAAACCAGCACTTGTACTAGAACTGTCTAAACCTAAGAGCTCTTTTAAGACAATTGTTGCTTGATTGGACTGAGCAGCATTTCCCCCACCAAAAGAACCTCCAATACAGAATACAGCAAACAATACAGCAGTTATTTTACCCAAAGTAGCAAAGCCTTTTTCTTTGAGTCCTTTACTCAAGTAATACATAGGCCCTCCATAGATCGTACCATCTTCTCCTACATCTCTATACTGTACACCTAAAGTACATTCTACAAATTTTGTGGACATACCCAGCAAGCCACAAACAATCATCCAAAATGTAGCACCAGGACCACCTAGAGCAATTGCTAATGCCACACCAGCAATGTTCCCATTACCAACAGTACCAGAAACTGCAGTAGCCAAAGCTTGAAAATGGGTAACCTCTCCATCTTTGCTTTCATCAGCAATCGTATCTTTGATATCTCCATCAACCGCTAATTCAGGATTTCCTGAAGATGATTCATCTACATGATCATACTTGCCTCTTACCACATTAATGGCTTTTCCGAAATATTTAATATTGGGAAAACCAAAATACAATGTGAAAAACAAAGCACTTAATACTAAAAGAATAATAACGAAAGGAGCCCCTTCAAATACTTCAAAAAATATTATGCTTGAAACGAATTCTGAAAAAGGTTGAAACGCTTTATCAATTCTTTCATCAATAGCAAGTTCAGCTTCTTGAGCAAAAGTGAAAAATGGCATAAATGCCAATAGTAAACCAGTAATTCCTTTTTTCATGATTGTATTTGTTAT
Organism: Parvicellaceae bacterium; assembly: GCA_045561415.1. Lineage (GTDB taxonomy): Bacteria > Bacteroidota > Bacteroidia > Flavobacteriales_D > Parvicellaceae. The sequence goes on along the minus strand of JBJKXU010000024.1, from coordinate 9,389 downwards.
TAAATATTATTTTCTAATTCTTTTGTAAGGGCCTTTAATCCATCTTTAAATGATAGCGGAAAATAACCCAATTCATTTTTTGCTTTATCCAATATAAACCCAGTAACAGGAGGCCGCTTAGCAGCCTGATTCAAGGAACTTGTTTTTATTGGATTTATATTATTTTTATCTAGACCATAAAAATCGGCCACATTTTCAACAAGCTCTAGTATACTCATGGAATCCTTTCCACTTAAATGGAAAATCCCGTTAGCTTGCTTTTCAGCAATAAGTAAACATCCCTTAGCTAAATCAGCTGCATATGTGGGAGATCGAAATTGATCATCTACAATATTTATTGGTGTATGCTGTTCTAAAGCCCCTTTTGCCCATAGAACAATGTTAGAGCGACTCATGTTTTCCACATGTCCATAGATAATAATGGTTCTTGCAATAGCCCAATTTTTTAAATCACTATTGATTAAAATCTGCTCAGAATCATATTTTGAGGCTCCATAAAAGCTTAATGGATTAGGAGTGTCATTTTCTTTGTAAGGACCGGATTCACCATCAAAAACAAAATCAGTTGACAGGTGAATTAGATGAATATCATTTTCAATGGAGACATCTACTAAATGTTGAACACCATGGACATTCATGGCAACGCATTGCTCTCTATTAGATTCGCAAGCATCAACATTAGTCATAGCTGCCGTATTAATAATCACGTCAGGATTAAAATCACTAACAACAGAGATGACCTCATCGTTATTAGTAATATCCATGGAACAGTAATTAAAATCTTGTCTTGATTGAACCCTATTTTCTCCCTTGGAAGTAGCTAGTAATTTATGATTAGAATGATCTAAAATTAAATGAATCAACTTTTGTCCCAACAGTCCATTAGAACCAGTAATTAAAATTTTCTTTGCGCTCATTTAAATTCCAAAAATACGATTGAGTTTTTTTATTTGTTCTGGATTTCCTAAAACAAATAATTTACTATTTGGAACAATTCCAGTATCATCAGATGGATTCATATCATATTCTCCAGCAGGATTTCTAAACCCTATAATGTTACAAACAGGAAACTGCTCTTTCAAATCTTTAATGCTCTTGTACTGACAATCTTCAGGAATATCCTTAAAATCAATACTTTCTAAGTTTATTTCATTCTCACCTTGAATGGAAATTTCATCTAAAAACTCTAAAACATCTGGAGTAGCAACTAACTGTGCCATATGAGAACCTCCAAGAGAATCAGGCATGATAACATTATTAGCTCCTGCAATTTTTAATTTCTTGACAGATGAGCCACTAGAAGCTCTAGAAATAATTGAAAGCTTTTTATTAATTTCTCTAGCTGTTAAAACAACAAATAAATTATCTGCATCGTAAGGTAAAGTTGTTATGAGTGCTTTTGCATTTTTAATACCTGCTTTAATTAGCAACTCATCTTTTGTAGCATCACCTTTAATGCATTTTATATTTAAATCAGCTCTAAAACGCTCAATGATTTCAGCATCTTGCTCGATTACCAAAAATTGATGGTTGTGTTCAGAAAGTGTTTCAATTGCTTTTGAACCTACTCTTCCATAACCACAAACAATAACATGATCTTTTAAATCTTTCATCTCTTTCATAAATTTATATTCTCTAAAATATCTTCGATAATCTCCACTTACAACATAACTTGTAATAGAAGTAACTGTATAGGCAAAAGTACCAAAACTTGTTATGATAAGAAATGCGGTAAACAGTTTTCCAAGACTTGACAGCTCATCAACAGTTTCGAAACCAACAGTTGAAACAGTTATAATGGTCTGGTAAAAAGAATCTAGCAATGTCCAGCCTTCAATAACCATGAAACCAATAGTTCCAAAAAATATTATTAGAAAAAGTACAATAAAGGAATAAAGTACTTTTGAAAATAACTTAAAATTAAGAAGCATTCTATTCATCTTTCAAAGTTAAATATCCCAAACTGATTTTCTTTTTTTCTTTTTAAATTTAAAAAACTCTTTGTGTTCATGAATGAAAACCATAATGAGGTAAATCAATATTGGACTTCCTAATGTAACAAAACTAAAATAAATAAAAAACAAACGAATGCTGCTTGGCTTAATTCCCAACTTAGCTCCAAGCCAGTCGCAAACACCATAGGCTCTTTTCTCAAAATTATTTAAAATCCTATCAATCATAATAAACCAAAATCATTAAGTAAGCCACTCATTTGCTGTTGAATTTCTTTTGCTTTTTGACCGGCAACAATGTCAAATTTTTCAGATCTATCTGCGTAAATAATTCCTCTTGAGGAGTTAACCAACAAACCACATTGACTGTTTAAGCCATTTTCAGCAACAGATTTAAGGTCGCCTCCTTGCGCACCAACGCCTGGAACCAACAAAAAATGATTAGGGATTATTTTTCTAATTTTTTTAAACTCTTCCGACTGAGTTGCACCAACAACAAACATAATCTGATCTGCAGAGCCCCAAGAACTTGTAGTCTCTATGACCTGCTCAAATAATTTTTTTCCAGAAGACAACGTTAAATGCTGAAAATCATTTGAGCCAACATTACTTGTCAACCCTAAAACAATAACTGTCTTATTTTCTTTTAGAAAAGGGGTGACAGAGTCTGAACCCATGTAAGGAGCAACCGTAATGGAATTGAAATTATATTTTTCAAAAAAAGCTCTAGAATAAAGCTGCGAGGTGTTTCCAATATCTCCTCTTTTAGCATCAGCAATAGTGAAAATATTTTCAGGAATATACGCTAATGTCTTTTGTAATGAGTCCCATCCTTTTGAGCCTTCAGCTTCATAAAATGCAATGTTGGGTTTATAAGCGACACAATAGTCTTTTGTAGCATCTATTATTCTTTTGTTAAAAGCAAAAATTGGATCTTGTTCATCAAGCAGAAAGGGGGGGATTTTATTGATATCTGAATCAAGACCGACACATAGAAATGAGCGTTTAGCAATAATTTGATCAAATATTTGTTTTCTATTCATCGTTAATCAGTTTGAACTCCTTCTTTTAATTTTTCAGCATTTTCAGCCATCTTAAGGGCGTCAATCATTTCTTGCATATCTCCGTTAATAAAACCACTAAGGTTATAAATAGTTTTACCAATTCTATGGTCAGTAATTCTTCCCTGCGGATAATTGTAGGTTCTTATTTTAGCCGAACGATCACCGGTGGAAACCAAAGATTTACGCTGCTCAGCACGCTCTTTATCTTTTTTCTCGACTTCTGCTTGGTAAAGCCTTGACCTTAATACTTGTAATGCCTTTTCATAATTTTTATGCTGAGAACGACCATCTTGACATTCAACAACTGTATTAGTTGGTAGATGAGTCAATCTAACAGCCGATTCTGTTTTATTGACATGCTGTCCTCCAGCTCCAGAAGCTCTATAAGTATCTTTTTTAACATCTACAAGATTCAATTCAAAATCAATTTCTTCAGCTTCTGGCAAAACCGCTACAGTTATTGCAGAAGTATGAACTCTTCCTTGAGATTCAGTTTCAGGAACTCGCTGAACTCTATGAACTCCTGATTCAAATTTAAGCTCTCCATAAACACCTTCACCAGAAACATTCATAGCAATTTCTCTAAATCCTTTTACACTGCCTCCATTAGAATTTATAAGCTCCCACTTCCAACCTTTGTTTTTAAAAAACATAGCAAACATTCTGTAAAGGTCTTCTACAAAAATACACGCTTCATCGCCTCCTGTTCCAGCTCTAAGCTCAATAATAACATTCTTGTTGTCATCGGGATCTTTGGGAATTAATAACCATTTAATCTCTTCGTCTAAAATTTCTTTTTTTTGAAGAAGTTCGTCCAACTCAATTTTAGCCATCTCTTTAAACTCCTCATCAGATTCATTTTTTAGAATTTCCTTTGATGATTCAATGTTGGATAAAATATTCTTATAACTTGAATATGCCGCAACAAGCGGTTCTAAATCTTTATATTCTCTATTAAGACGAACATAACGCTTCATATCAGAAATGATTTCAGGATCAACAATCAACTTGCCTACCTCAACATGTCTGAATGAAATCTCTTCTAGCTTATTTAATAATCCGCCTTCACTCATCTTTTAGTATTCAAATTCTCCCTTTTCGGATTTAATGGTTAACCTTTTTTTATTTGATTTTTCGACACGACCAACAACTTGAGCATCTACGCCAAATGATTTACTAATGTCTATTACTTGTTGAGCATCAGCAGCATTTAAATAGATCTCCATTCTATGACCCATATTAAAAACACGATACATCTCCTTCCAATCTGTATTAGATTCGCGTTGAATCAAATCAAATAGTACAGGCACATCAAATAGGTTGTCCTTAATGATATGAAGCTGATCAATAAAGTGCAATATTTTAGTTTGACCACCACCGCTACAATGAACCATTCCATTAATTTTAGGTCTCATTTGATCAACAATTTTTTTAACAATTGGAGCATAGGTTCTTGTTGGAGACAAGACTAACTTACCGGCATCTAAAACTGATCCAGAAATAGCCTCAGTTAAGTTTTTAGAACCTGAATAAACTAAATCATCTGGAACTGACGGATCAAAGCTTTCTGGATATTTTTGAGCTAAAACTTTACTAAAAACATCGTGTCTAGCTGAAGTTAACCCATTACTTCCCATTCCTCCGTTATATTCTTTTTCATAAGTTGCCTGCCCAAAAGAAGACAGACCAACAATAACATCTCCATCTTTAATGTTACTATTTGAAATAACATCTGCTCTTTTCATACGAGAAATAACCGTGGAGTCAACTATGATTGTTCTTACTAAATCACCGACATCAGCAGTCTCACCACCAGTAGAGTGAATCTCTATACCATGATCTTTTAAATCTGCCAACAACTCTTCTGTACCTTCTATAATAGCTTTAATAACACTGCCGGGAACTAAGTTTTTATTTCTCCCAATGGTAGAAGACAAAAGGATATTCTCAGTAGCTCCAACACATAACAAATCATCAATATTCATAATTAAAGCATCTTGAGCAATTCCCTTCCAAACAGAAAGATCTCCAGTTTCTTTCCAGTACATATAAGCAAGAGAAGACTTGGTTCCAGCACCATCTGCATGCATTATAACACAATGATCATTAGAATTTCCCAAGTAATCAGGAACAATTTTACAAAAAGCAGAAGGGAATAAACCCTTATCTACATTCTTAATTGCTTCATGAACTTCTTCTTTACCTGAGCTTACACCTCTTTGTGCATATCTTGTTGAATCCTTCATATTAAAGTATCTATAAAAAAAAACATCCTACACAAAGGTAGGATGTTAAAGTAAAAAAATAATAGCTAATCTTGCTCTGGAGCCATATAATCAGAACTTAGTACTCTAAATTGAGTTCTTCTGTTTCTTTGATGAGCCGCTTCTTGCTCTTCTTTAGTTCCCATTTTGTCAATAGACTTACACTCTAGGCCTTCAGCCCTTGGCGTGGACTCACCATAACCTACCGGCACCATTCTCTCAGCAGGAATACCTTTAGAAATTAGATAATCAACACATGATTGCGCTCTTTTCTGAGATAAATCTTTATTGTACCTTGAAGAACCTCTACAATCTGTATGAGCCTGAAGCTCAATAACAATCTTAGGGTTTTGAGTTAATGTATTAAACAGGTAATCTAAAGAATCTTTAGAATTAATTCTTTGATCAACCAAAAGGTCCCATTTATCATAAGCATACTGAACCTCAGGAAAATCTATAACAATTTTCTTCCCTTTTTTATCCACCACAGGTTGTAAGAAAACCTCTTCTAAGAATCGTTTAGATTTCTCTTCACCTTTAGTTGAAATGGTATTGGTGGCTACAAGGTATTCTTCTTTGGAAACTTCTAAATTGTAGCTAGTTTCTTTATTGATGAATCGTTTTTTGTTTTCTTTTTCAAAAACAAGTTTACCTTCTGCATCTGTAGTTCTAACAACCTCGCTTCCATCGTCACCTTTTAAGGAAACAGTAACACCAGGAACAGGCTCATTGTCGTCTTTATTGGTTACATAAACAACTAAAGAAAAAAGAATGTCTGGTAGATTAAAGCTGTATAAGTCGTCTTTACCTTTTCCACCATTTCTATTAGATGTAAAGAATCCTCTTCTATCGTCAGACCCTCTTTCAAATATAATTCCAAAATCGTGTTCTGCTGAATTTAAAGGATATCTTAGGTTTTCTACATTTTCCCAAGTTTTATCAGCGGCATGTTCAGCCTTGAAGATGTCTAAACCACCCATTCCTGAGTGACCTGTTGAAGAAAAATAAAGCATTTTTTTGTCAGTAAGGTGAGGAAACATTTCGTCTCCTGAAGTATTGATAGTTGGACCTAAATTAACAGGCTCTCCCCAAACTTTATCTCTTTTATTAAACTCGGCATACCACAAATCCTTACCTCCTTGCCCTCCAGGTAAATCAGATGCGAAAATCATTAAATTACCTGTCATATCAATTGTAGGATGACCACATGAAAGCGAATCAGCTCCATCTGGCTTTAAAACTACTTTTTGTGCCTTTTTCCAACCATCACCTTGCTTGTTGGCATAGAAAATATCACAACCAATGTTAGTCTTTTTCTCTCTTGGACATCTTGTGAAAAACAAAATATCACCTTTTTTAGTTAGCACTGAAGCGCCTTCATTGTCTTCTGTGTTAATGGTTGCTGGAAGCGGCATAGGCTCACCCCATTTACCTTTATTATCTCTGGTAGTTGCCCATAAATCCATGAAACTTTCTCCTGTTCTTAAATCAACAGCATCACCTGTTGAACCTTCTCTTGAAGAAGAGAAAATAAGGGTTTCGTGCTTCTTATCTCCCCAAGCAGAAGAATAATCATAATGATCTGTATTTATTTGAATTTCATTTTGAATAAAATGTTTAGTGGGATCATCAGTCCATTCAATAGCTTTCTTACAAGACTCTGCACCTTCTTTGGCAACAGAGGAATTAGCATCTACAGCTAAGTAATTGTTGTAATTTTCTTGAGCTGCCTTATAATCTCCTTGTTCTTTAAGTACATCTGCAAGATATATGTATAGTTCTGGATGATCTTTGTCATATTTCAACATAATACACCTGTTGTAAAATGTTTGAGCTTGTTCAGGCTCAATCATATGACGATAACATTCAGCAATTTGAAAGTTTATTCTAGCCTTTTCAGCAGGTTTCTTTTCTTTAACCTCTGCTTTCTTATAAAGCTCAATAGCTGAATAAAAAGATTCATTCATAAAAGCATTGTCAGCTTCTTTAGCAAAATTCTTTTGAGAAATACCAACGGCAGAAATAAAGAAAACTGCTGTTAAACAAAAAATTAGTTTCAAATTATATAGCTTCATCATTAGACAGATAAATATTATTTAATAAATGGACAATTGCGAAAATAACGAAATATTTCTATCAATAAAACACAAATTTAATTTCATCTTAAATATTTAAGTGCTTTAAACTCATTAAGCTCTTGTCCTAACAGAGTAAATATAAAAATTAAATGGGAACTATTTTACATTAAAATGAGAACGGAATTATATTTTACATGTGTCTATTATTGTAAATTTTAATTTTGAAATTACCCCACATATCGAGTGATTGAATGCAAATAACAGACTCACAGAAACATACAAACAAAAAATGCCAGTTTAAAAACTGGCATTAAATGATGTGAAAAAAATATTTTTTCTAAACCTTCGCAGATTTAACAGTTTTAATAATTCTTGCAGCAATTTTATAAGGATCTCCGTTTGAAGCAGGTCTTCTATCTTCCAACCAACCTTTCCAACCGTTTTCAACAGTAATAATAGGAATTCTTATTGAAGCACCCCTATCAGAAACTCCATAACTAAAGTCATTAATAGATGCAGTTTCATGTAATCCTGTTAGACGTTGTTCGTTGAACTGACCATAAACAGAAATATGTTCCTTAACCACGGGCTCAAATGCTTGACATATTTTTTCGTAAATCTCTTTAGAACCACAAGTTCTAAGTAACTCATTAGAAAAATTTGCATGCATTCCAGAACCGTTCCAATCCCCTTTTATTGGCTTTGGATGGTACTCAATATAATAACCAAAATCTTCAGTCAAACGATCCAACAAGTATCTAGCAATCCATATTTCATCGCCTGCTTTCTTTGCCCCCTTAGCAAAGAGTTGAAACTCCCACTGACCACTAGCAACTTCTTGATTAATTCCTTCAAAATTAATGCCCGCTTCAATGCATAAATCAGCATGCTCCTCAACAAAATCTCTACCGTGTGTATTTCTACCACCAACAGAACAATAATACAATCCTTGAGGACCTGGATAACCACCAACAGGGAATCCTAAAGGAAGTTGAGTTTCTCTATCCATGATGAAATATTCTTGCTCGAAACCAAACCAAAAATCATTGTCATCATCGTCAATAGTTGCACGAGCGTTAGATTCGTGAGCAGAACCATCAGAATTCAACACTTCGGTCATAACAAGATAGCCGTTTATTCTTGCAGGATCTGGAAAAATAGCAACTGGTTTTAACAAGCAATCAGATGAATTTCCTTCCGCTTGTCTTGTTGAACTACCATCAAAAGACCAAACTGGAACATCCTCCAATTTACCACTAAAATCTTCTATTACCTTAGTTTTGCTTCTCATGTTTTGAGTAGGATAATAGCCATCCAGCCATATATATTCTAATTTTGATTTTGCCATTTCAAGAAATAATTTAATTAATTTATCACAAAAGTAATTTTATTTGAAAATTAAATAATAATTGTTAAGAAATAGTTTGTAAATCTTTGCAGGAATTTTTCAACAAAAAGTGAAAAAAGCTACACTACCAGAATTATATAACAGACGTAAAACACAAAAAGAAAGATTCCAATTAGGCGCCCAATTTTTTTTGGAACAAGCAATAAAGGACCCATCAAAAGAGATATAATAAGCAACCAGTAGAAATCAAAATCAAAAAAAGATTTAAAAACATCTACCGGAGTAATAATTGAGGTAACTCCAATTACAGCTAATAAATTAAATATATTGGACCCAATCAAATTACCAATTGAAATACCAGATTGTTTTCTAAATGCTGCCACAACAGAAGCTACAAGCTCTGGTAAAGATGTTCCAAAAGCAACAATAGTAACCCCAATAACAGCTTGAGAGCAACCCAAATAGTCAACAGCGATAATTACTGCGTTTGAAACCAATAGTTCTGAGCCAAAATAAAGACCAGCAGAACCAGCAATAAAGAAGAATAATGACCACCATATATTCAATGTTTTAGCACCTTCTTCCACCTCCTCAACTTTGTCATTTTTTGCACTTATGAAAAAGTACAACAAATAGAAAACTAACAGTGTAAATAGCACTATTCCTTCCCAAAAAACAATTAA
>JBJKXU010000023.1:0-100861 GCA_045561415.1 Parvicellaceae bacterium | reverse complement strand
AAAAAAAGGTAAAATAGATTATGGAAACTCCAAAGAACAAATAAGTAACATACTTAATAGCATAAACAAAATGAGTAGCCCATAGAATTGATATTAAATAATATAGTAAAATTAAAAAGGGAAATAAAAACTCAAAACTAGGTTTATTGTAAAAAAAAATCTTTGCAACTTTAAAAGGAAAAAACACTAATGCCAGAATAAAAGCAAGGTGGAAGGCATAAATCTTTCCATAAGAGAAACCTAAACCAACAAAAGCAGCAGCTAAAAAAATAAAAATGATATTTTTTTTTAGTGTTAACATCTTAATTTCTTTTCATAGGTTTTAATCTTATCTTAATTAAAATGAAAAACATTATAATGATGTGATCAACAATAAATCCATATTTATATTAATGATTTAAATGTTTCAACAAATGGTCATTCAAGAATTGTACTTGATCCTTTCTATTTTGTCTTTGAATAATATCAAATTTCGGTTCAAAAGCTCTTTTATTTCTCCAATTATCATATAATTGAAGTATTGCACTTTTAATCTTTTCTTTATCATGAAAATCAGCAACTTCACCAGCTTCTGCTTCTTTTAAAAGTTTTGCTGCAACATCATCTTCATCCAACAAACCTAATATTGGTCTACAAGATCCAAGGTATTCAAATATTTTACCAGTATATATTCCTTTAACACCATTATTTGGATGCATGACTATTAAACAATCTGCCTTTTTCATTTCCATTAAACTATCAGAATGTGGAATTCTATCTTTTTGCTTAAAGTATGGTTTAACAAAATTTGGGACCGAATAACTATGTATAGGGCCTATAAATTCTAGCTCTATTTTATTGATATCAATTTCCCCTGATTCAATCAACTCATTTAGAGCTTCAAAAAACAAATAAGGTTTTCTGTTTGCATAAAATGTTCCTAGATAAAGCATTTTAAAAATAGAATTGTGCCTGTAATCTTGTTTTATTTCAAAATCAAATCCATTTCTAATTTCTAAACATTTAATTCGATCGTTTGCTAGTTTACAAAACCCATCAACAATAGGCTTTGAAACAGACAAAATTAAGTTACCTGTTTTAAACACTTTTTGTTCAACACTTTTTAAAAATTCTTTTCTTCTAGCAACAATGAATGGAGATTCGCTCATCTCATCTCTCATATCTGCAATAAAAAAGACATTAGGATTTCTATCTAAAAAGTTCAGTGCTGCTAAAATTGGAGATATTGGTGCAAAACTCGCCATTAATAAATCAATTTTTTTTTCTTTATTTATAATTGATATTTTTTTTGTAACAGCATTTGTCCAAGAGGCATATTCATCTTCTTTAAATGATAATAAAATTTTATTATAAACAGCTCTAAGCTTATGATTAAACTTAGATTTACTATTGGTAAATTCTAACTTATTAAATAATCCTGTTTTTTGCACTTCAACAACATTCACCCCTTCAATTATCGGATAAATACCTTTACGTTTCTCAGTTATTACCGTTACCTCAAATTTTTTCTTATCAAGGTATTTTGCAAAAGCTAAAATACGATTTGAAGCCACATGAGAAAAAGGCGGATAAAAATTAGATATAATTACAAAATGTTTTTTCATCAAACTTTACTCATTTCATTTCTAAGCACATTTTATAAATAGAGTGAAATTCAAAACAACACAAATGAATTCAACAATTAAAATAAAGAATTCATTGAATATGTAGGTTATGCTGTTAATAAATAGATTTTCGGCCTCAAGCTTTCTTTGTTTATTTTGTAGCTTCGTAAAAAACTCCCTATCATATTAAGGCAAATGAAATTAAATATTAAATCAAATGTATTAAAATATGTATTAATTCTTTCTTCTGGTACTTTATTGGCTCAAATAGTAAACTATGTGTTAGCTCCAATAATTTCAAGAATTTATGTACAGGAAGAATATGGTGAACTTGATTTATTTGTCAAAATTATAACCTTTGGTGCTACTCTAGCAAGTGCCAGATATGAGATGTCTATTCCAAAGATAAATGGTGATATCCCTGCTTTTAGACTATATAAATTCATTTTCAGAATAGCTTTTTATTTGATATTATTTAGTATCGTTTTTGTTAGCATCTATGCTTTTTTTATTGAAAATAAATCAAATGTTACATTTGTTTTATTGATTCCATTGGGCATTTTATTGATAATGTTTTACAATATAGGAACCAATTGGGCAATCAGAAAAAAATTATTTAAACACATATCTTATTCAAAAATCACTAATACGTTTTCATCTGGAATATTAAAAATTATACTTGGAAAATTACATTTTGGTTATTTAGGTTTGATCTATAGTGTTATAATAGGCTTTTTATTGTCTAACTTCTGGTATCTAAAAGAATACTTACGCACTAATAAGAAGTATAAAATAAAAACGAAATCAACAAGAAATTATCTCGTTGCAAGAGAAAACAAAGATTTTCCTCTAGTCAATCTTCCTCATACATTAATAGAGTTAGCTAAAGAATTAATTATAGCTTTTATGATAATCAACTTTTTTACCATGAGTGAATTTGGCTCTTATGCATTTACATTTAGAATGTTAAGATTACCTTTAGTATTGGTTGGAGTGTCTATATCTCAAGTTTTTTTACAAAAATGCTCTGAAAACTATAATCAAGGAAAAGAAATAAAACCTATTTTACAAAAATCAGTTAGGACATTAATTTTAGTATCAATAATTCCTTTTACTGTTGTTTTTTTCTTTGGAAAAGAGATCTTTATTTTTGTTTTTAGTGACACTTGGTCAGAAGCAGGTGAGTTTGCACAAATTATGGCCCCATGGTTTATGATTAAATTATTAACCTCCCCTATTTCAAGTCTTCCTATAATAATAAACAAACAGAAAGAATTCTTTAAAATTGCAATTGTAGGTATAGTAATTATGCTGTTAAATTTCTATATACCCATCACTTTCTTCGAAGCTGATTTTAAGACCACATTAAGGATAGTTAGCTATACACAAGCATTCTACCTGATATTTGTTATTTTTGTTTTGTTTAATTTTTTAAAAAAACCTTCTAATAACATTAATATTGTTAGGTAAGTTAATTAGATATTTTAAGTGCAAATTAAAAAGGTATGTTAGTAAACTATCTAGCCCTGAAATGATTTATGGATATAATTGCAATGGAATTTTATTAAAAGACACCAGGGTTGGGAGTACTACAACTTTAAATCAAAAAAAGAATTTGATCATTGAAGACAATGTATTTATTGGGCATTATAATTTCATTGAAGCTAGCAACGGAATTAAAATTGAAGAAGGTTGTCAGATTACAAATTTCATATCCATTATTTCACACAGCAGTCATAATTCTATAAGGTATTATGGTAAAAAATATAGAGCACATAAAGACCTCATTGGATACGTTAAAGGAGAAGTTAAAGTTGGGAAATATACTTTTGTTGGACCACATACTACAATTTTACCAAACACAAAAATTGGAAAGGGGTGCTTAATATCTTCTTATTCTTTGGTTAAGGGTGAATATCCAGATTTTTCTATAATTGCTGGAAATCCAGCTAAAGTCATTGGAAACACTAAGGATAAAGACTTAAAAGTATTGAAAAATTATCCAGAGTTAATGCAATACTATAATCAATGGGCAAAATGAAAGTAATTATTGTTGGGTTACCTTTATTCAGCAAAAGGTTAGAGAGCAACTTGAGAGAATTTGATTCTAGCAATTCTTATAAATTTTTAAATACATATTATAACAAATTAGACAAGTTAAAAGCGTTAATAAAAATCCCAAAAGCTGATTGTCTATTTTCTATTAATGGAAGTATAACGAAAAGTAAAGTCTTTGACATAGCATTTAAAAATAATATCCCCGTAATTATGAATTGGGTTGGCACTGATGTTTTTAACAGCAACAAAAGCTTTTGAACAAGGAAAATTCAATAAGGAGTATATTTCTAATGCTTTCCACTTTTGTGAAGTGGATTGGATAAAAGAGGAATTAGAAAAAATAGGTATAAATGCTCTAGTTTCAAATTACATGTCCTTTGACAAAAAAGTAGAAGTTTCTTATTGTTCAAAAGAAAAATTATCAGTTTTGTCATACGTTTCCGATAAAAGACCAGACTTTTATGGCTTAAATGAAATTATCAATCTGGCAAAAAATAATCCTAATATAAATTTCAATATTGTAGGAACTAAAGCCTCAGAAAACCAACCATTACCAAATAATCTAAATGCACATGGCTGGATCGAAAACATGAATAACATTTTTAATGACGTTCATATTTGCATAAGATTTACGCAACACGATGGTTTATCCAACTTTGTTTTAGAAGCATTATCTAGAGGTAAACAAGTATTATATAACAATAAATTTAACCACTGCATATATTCTAACTCTGAAGAGGACTTAAATAAAAACCTTAAACTATTGCATAAAGATTTCTCTAATAACATTTCATTACATAATGAAAAAGGAATCAATTTTATAAAGGCAAATTTTAATCCTAATAAAGTTTTTAGTGAATTAATAGATAAAATAAAATTTGTTATAAATGAACATAACTAATTTTTTCAATAAATGGATAATTTAAAGTGACTGTTGACATAATCATACCATGTAGGAATGAAAAATCGTATATAGAGCGATGTATTAAATCTATTATCGACTCCAATTACCCATTGGATTTAATCAACATATATGTTTGCGATGGCTTAAGTGATGATGGCACCACTCAACTAATTGATCAACTTAGTGAAAAATTTAAACAGGTTCATCTTTTAATAAACAAACAACAAACTACTCCATATGCACTAAACCTTGGAATTAAAGCATCATCAGCAAAAGTCAAAATGATTTTAGGAGCACATGCTGAAATTCATCCTGAATTCATTAAGGAAAATGTGGAAGTTTTACAAAAAGATAACTCTATTGGTTGTTCAGGTGGAATTATTAAAAACATATATGAAAATGAAACTTCTAAAATAATTGGGATGGCAATGTCTTCTTCTTTTGGTGTAGGTAACGCTCATTTTAGAACAGGTGGCAAAGAAGGTTTTGTTGATACAGTCGCTTTTGGTGCTTATAAAAAAGAGGTTTTTAAAAAGGTTGGTTACTTTGATCAGGAATTAGCAAGAAATCAAGATGATGAGTTTAATTTTAGATTAATAAAAAATAATTACAAAATATACCTATCTAAAAAAATCATATCATCGTACTATGTTAGAGCATCATTTCAAAAGTTATTTAAACAATACTACCAATATGGCTTCTGGAAAGTTTACGTAAACAAGAAACACCGAACAATTACCACCCTTCGTCAGCTTATCCCGTCATTATTAATTAGTTCACTATCAATTGGTTTAATATTATCTTTTTTACATCACTTTTTCGCTCTATTAGTTGGTTTAGAAATCATAATCTATTTATTAGGCTGCTGTATTTTTGCTTTTCAGAAAGCTAGAAACATGAAACAAATTAGTGCAATTATTTTTACTTTCTTTATTCTTCATTTCGGTTATGGAATTGGATACTTAATTGGTTTTTTTGAATTTATTTTATTTAGAAAAAATCCAATGAAAAAAAACCAGGAACTAACTAGATAATTCGTGAACAGAGCAATAACAATAAATCCTTCATTAAAAATGTGATGACACTTGTTACAGGAAGTGTCTTGGCTCAAATTATTTCTTTAATAGGATTAATCCTCTTACAGCGCTATTTCTACGGTCCTGAAGATTTCGCTCCTTTCAGGCTATTTTTTGAATTCACAGTTATTTTTGCTGGCATAAGTGCTCTTCGCTTAGATTCTGCTATTGTATTAGAAAAAGAAGACAAGAATGCAAAAGGGTTGGTGCTTATTTGCATTAAGCTCATCCTTCTTACTGCTCTTGTTAGTGGCGTATCCTTCCTTGTTCTTTCTTATTTCAACAAGGGAATTAGCGCCTTAGCAAAAGATAAATTGATGGTGTCTTTAATTCCACTAACAGTTATAGTGCTTGGTTTAATTCAAGTATTCAACTCTTGGTTCACAAGAATTGAATCCTATAAGCTCATGAGTGTAAACAAGGTGCTTCAAAATGGAGTAAATGTGTGCAGCCAGCTCCTATTTGGATTGTTTAAATTCAATTATATAGGATTAATACTTGGTAGATTTATGGGGCTTATTGCTGCTAATAGTAACTTTTTAATTCGTTACATCAAACATAAGAAATCAACCCCAATTAGCTTTTTAGAACAGAAGACGCTCATAAAAAAGCACAAAGATTTCATTGTTTTCACTACACCGGGCTTTTTTATTGGAAATCTTATCAATTTTATTTTTCTAGCTTTTTTCATTGATTTCTATGGCAATCATTTTGGAGGGCAAATTGCAGCTACAGTTCAGTATCTAGGAATTAGTATTGCCATAATTTCTTCTTCTTTTTCTCAAGTTTATTTTAAAGAAATCACAAAATTAAACACCAAAAAAGAGCTAAAAAATACCTATACCTTTTGGTTTTTAAGATTAGGAATAATTGCAACAATTGGTGCCATATCGCTGCAATTTATTACCGACAAATTCATCATTTTCTTTCTTGGAGACAAGTGGAGTGGTTTAATTGAAATTATGCAAATAATGGGCATTTGGATGGCCTTAATGTTTGTATCGTCCTCCCTTTCATATATTTACATTAAGCTAGGCAAGCAAAAGCAAACGCTTGTTCTTGATCTTATTCATCTGATTATGGTTGTTGTTGGATTACAATGGATACATTCTCAGTACGCTTCAGCAATGACTACTTTATGGACCTTTACTTTTATACAGCTGCTTTTTTATGTGATTGCTATCTTTGCAGCCTACTATTTCATTGAAGGTTTTGAAGATGAACTAACTATTGACAATAAAAAATCAAACAAATCATGATTCCATTCTCACCACCTCGTATAGACGAAAAAACAATTGCTGAAGTTACTGATGCATTACAATCTGGATGGATAACTACTGGTCCAAAAACCAAGTTATTTGAAGAGAAATTAGCTGAATTTATAGGTGTTTCTCATGTAGTTTGCCTTAATTCTGCTACTGCAGGAATGCAATTAATTTTAAATTGGCTGGGCGTTAAAGCTGGAGATGAAGTGATTGTTCCTGCTTATACCTACTGCGCTACTGCAAATGTTGTTATACATGCTGGAGCTAAACCTGTAATGGTAGATGTAAATGAAGATGATTTTAATATCTCTAGTGCTGCAGTTAAAAAAGCAATTACCAACAAAACAAAAGCAATAGTAGCTGTTGATATCGCAGGATTTCCAGCAGATTATGATGAATTATTTGATTTGGTTAATCAAAAAGAAGTACAACAACTTTTTAATCCTAGTAATCCTATTCAGAAAAAAATTAACCGTATAGCTATAATAGCAGATGCTGCACACTCGATTGGGGCTTCTTATAAAGGGCTTAAAACTGGAAACCAAGCAGACATGTCGTCTTTCAGCTTTCATGCGGTTAAAAACCTTACAACTGCTGAAGGTGGTGCTGTTGCATTTAATGTAAAAGAATTTAACGCTAAGGAATTACAGCAAAAATTTAAAATTAGTTCGCTTCACGGTCAAACCAAAGATGCTTTTAGTAAAAACCAAATAGGAGCTTGGAAGTATGATGTAATTGAAGCCGGATTTAAGTGCAACATGACCGATCTTCAAGCTGCTATCGGATTGGTAGAGCTAAGCAGATATGAAGAAACTTTAACAAGAAGAAGAGCAATATTTGATCAATACCAAAATGCATTTAGCAATAAACCCTGGGCAACTGTTCCTTTATTCTCAAATGACATAAAAAATTCTTCTTATCATCTTTACATGCTTAGAATAAAAGGAATTTCTGAAGAAAAAAGAGATACCATTATTGCGAAAATTAGTGAAAAAGAGGTTGCTGTTAATGTTCATTACCTTCCGCTTCCAATGCTAAGTTTCTACAAAAAAAAGGGGTATGCTATTGAGTCCTTTCCACAAACCTACGCCAATTTCAAAACTGAAATTACCCTTCCTGTTTATTACAACCTAACAGATCAACAAGTAGATACAGTAATAGAAACAGTAATTAAAGCTGTAGAAGAAGTCATTTAATATGAAGCGACTCTTTGATATTATAGCTGCAATTTTAGTTCTTATTATGGGGCTGCCTTTTTTTATCATAATTGCACTGCTTATTGTTCTAGATGGTAAAGGAGGCGTGTTTTACAGTCAAGAACGAATTGGAAGGTATAAACGATCATTTAATTTATATAAATTCAGGACCATGCAACCTGGATCAGACAGTTTAGGTCAGCTAACTATTGGCAGTAAAGACAGTAGAGTAACTTCAATTGGATACTACTTAAGAAAATATAAAATAGATGAATTTCCTCAGCTGATTAACATCATTGCTGGTCACATGAGTGTTGTTGGTCCACGTCCTGAAGTTCCTAAATATGTAAAAATGTACAATCAAGAGCAACTAAATGTATTAAAGGTTAGACCTGGATTAACAGATTATGCTTCTTTAGTATATTTCAAAGAGAATGAGCTGCTTGGAAAAGCTCAGGACCCAGAAAATGTATACATCAAAGAAATAATGCCACAAAAACTGGCGTTAAACAACAAGTACATCAAAGAAAAAGGAATGCTAACAGACCTAAATATCATTCTTAAAACGCTACTTAGAATTTTCAACTAATCATTGAATAAATCGCTTGTTATTTGTAACCGATAAGTTAAAATCAGTTATGAAAATAAAACCGAGATTATTCAAACAAATAACACCATATCAATGCAAGGGAATAAAGGCCTTTATCACCAAACTGAGCAACAACTAAATTCTGAACAAGAAATTATTGAAGCTGCTAAAAAAGACCTTAATCACTTTGAAAAATTGTATAGTAAGTACCATGATCAAATATTCAGGTATGTTTATCAGAGGATGGATGATAAAGATACCGCTCATGATGTTACCTCACAGGTGTTTTTAAAATCCATGAATAGTCTTAAGAAATTCAAATATAAAGGAGTTCCGTTTTCTGCCTGGTTGTTTAGAATTGCAAGCAATGAAGTTGTTCAATTCTATAAAGACAAAAAAATGGAAAGAACTGTTCAGGTGCAAACCGATCACATTGAAGAGCTCATTGACAATAGCTCAGAATTAAGAAGAGAACAGTTAAATCTAGTTATAGAAGAAATAGCTGAATTACCAGCAAATGAGCTAGAGCTAATTGAGCTAAGGTATTTTGAAAAAAGACCTTTCAAAGAAATTAGTCAGATTCTAAACATTACTGAAAGCAATGCCAAGGTTAAAGTTCACCGAATTGTAACTAAACTCAAGCAAGACCTTAAAAACAAGACATTATGAAAAGAAAAGTAAACATCAACAGGACCCCTATTTCCTCAGCAGAAATTGCAAAAGGAAAGAATTTTTCTGAGCTGGCTAAAATGGCTAATCCTGTCGGATTGCCTTTTTATAAAAGCAGCTGGTTTGCACCAGCTATTGCGGGTATTTCTCTAGTGGTTGCCCTTGTCGCTTTTCAATACATCAACCAAGAAAAAGAAATCACTGAATTAACTCCACTGATAGAACAACCACAAAATCAGCAAAAAGAACCGATAACAATAAGCTATAATGAAGATACCCCTTGCATTAAGCCGCCTTCTGAAAAACTCACCATAAAAAGCACCAGCTATATGGTTGAAAACAGCAAAGGCAGAACCATCACCCACCCCTCCGGAACAACAATAGCTATTCCTAAAAATGCTTTTGTGAAAGATGGAAAATTAGTGGAGGGAGAGGTAGAAATAAGGTATAAAGAGTTTAAAGATCAAATAGACATACTTCTTTCTGGAATACCCATGCATTACGATTCTGCAAATACCGACTACGTACTAGAATCTGCTGGAATGGTTCAAATTTATGGCTTTCAAAATAATCTACCTGTAGAAATTAAAAATGGCAAAACCTTAAAAATAAATTTCCCTACTCAAGATGCCTCAACAAGGTTTAACCTTTATGAGCTAGACACTACAGAAAACAAGTGGGATTTTAAAGGGAAACCTACTGTGAACAGCGCTAAAGAGAAAATCAATAAACCTGAAAAAACAAAAAGTATTGAAGCGATTGATAAAATTGAAACGATAAGCACCAGCTCAACAATAGCCATTGAGGAGCAAAAAAAGCAAATTAGCTCCGCTTTAACGATTGTTAGAGAAGACATTAAAGAACTGAGAGCTAACAAACCTCTAGTTCCTAATGAATCAGTTAATAAAAACAGGCAATTTAACTTAGAGGTTGATAAAAAAGAGTTTCCAGAGCTCAATGAATTTACCGAAGTGATTTTTGAAGTACTAGAAGAAGATGAAAACTTCAACTCCAGTATTTATGAAACAGAATGGCAAAATGTGATTCTTAAAGAAAAGGTGGCTGGCCAGGTCTATTTACTTAATTTATTTGGGGAGAACAGTAAAGAAAGTCTTCTTGTTAAACCCATTTTAAAAGGAGAGGATTTAGCTAAAGCAAAAGAATTATTTTCCAATTACTCTCAAAAACTCGAAATTAAAATTGCAAAGGAAAAAGAGTTAGAACAAAAATTAGCTGAAGCTAAAATAAGGTATCAGCAAGAGCTAAAAAGGCAAGAAGAAACTAGAATAATTAGAGAAAAAATGGCTAAACAAGTAAAGAAACAAGCACTTTACAAAGACATTATTATCCGATCTTTTGACGTTACCCAGTTTGGAACATGGAATTGCGACTCCCCTATTAAACAACCAAAAGGTAAAACGGTAAATGCAACATTTGCTTCTGTAGCTGGCGCTCCAATTGTTCTAGGAGCTGTTTATTTAATTGAAAAAAATAGAAATTCCATATTCACTTATGATATTGGACAGTTCAATAACTTAAAATTCAATCCTAAGGAAACTAACACCTTAGTTGGATTTACTTTAGATGATCAAATTGCCATTTTTAAATCGGACAAATTCGAAAATGTTAAAGAAAGAAAACACGAATTTAAAATGGAAATAAAAAAAGCCGTAGATATGTCTGTTGAAAAGCTTAAAAAAATGATACTCAATTGATGACGAAACTCTATTGATGTTTTTTAAGTATTAATGATAAACCCAACATAAACCGCCAACTTGAAACTACCTTTTTCATCACTGCTTATATTACTAATACCCTTTTCAAATAATCTTCTTTCTCAAAATACGATAACTGTCAAAAAAGGGGCTCAAATTGAAGGCCTTTACATTGGGGAATCTTTTTTAGAGAATAAAAAGTCATTTTTTAATTTATCCCGTGGTCGATTTAACTCCCCAAATGATAGAATTCAATACATGTGGTTCACTAAAAAAGGAAATGCTTGTATGGGCACCTTTAAAAAAAAGAAAAAGAAACATGCCATCAGAGTTAGAGAATGTGCAGAAAACGGAAATTTTTGTGAAAACTTACAAATGTTTTCTTATAAAATAAATGACACTTTTGGAGATAAGGGGCTCTCTCCCTACCTACACATTGAGTTTTATAAAATAGTAGCAACTGATTCTGCAAAAACCAAATCAGAAGAATTTGTTTATAGCAAATGTACTGGAGAATTGGAAGACAACATCCTTCACATTAAGGGGAATTTAGAAAACTATAATAAGTCAATCATTTACAAATTATACTTTCAAGAAGATTGATTTTTTCATATCATCCTTATTTATTTTAAATTTGGTTGATGTTCAATGCTGCAATAAATCAAGATCCTACTGTTTATGCAATTCCTATTTTTATTGCTTGTATTGCAATTGAAGCATTTATAAACTTTAAACAGCGCCTTAACCTCTACCATACTAAAGACTCAGCAGCTAGTATTTCCATGGGACTTGGAGTAGTTGTAATTGGCTTACTTACCAAAACATTTTATTTTTTTGTTTTCAGTGCAATCTATCATTTCAGACTTTTTGAATTGCAAAACACATGGTGGATGTGGGCACTGCTACTTTTTGCAGATGACTTTAGCTTTTATTGGCACCATAGGATGAGCCATCAAATTAGATTTTTGTGGGCTGCTCATGTGCAGCATCATTCATCGGTAAACATGAATTTCGCTGTAGCACTTAGACAAAGCTGGACAGAACCTTTCTATAAATATCTTTTTTATTTATGGCTTCCTCTTGTGGGATTTCACCCAATATCTATATTTATTATGATGGCAATTAGTCTAATTTATCAGTTTTTCCAGCATACTGAGCTGATAAAATCATTAGGTCCATTAGAGTGGGTTATTAACACCCCTTCTCATCATAGAGTACACCATGCGGTGCAACACAAGTATTTAGACAGGAACCATGCTGGAATTTTAATTATATGGGATCGTCTATTTGGAACTTTTGTTAAGGAAGATGATCAAGAAAAACCTGTTTATGGGATAACTGAAAACATTAGTTCTTATAATCCAGCAGTAATTGCTAGCCATGAATATGTCAATTTATGGCGAGATGTAAAAAGAGCACATAAACTTTCAGACAAAATTAAGTACCTAATATACCCTCCTGGATGGTCTCATGATGGTGAAAATAAGACTTCCGACTATTTAAGAAAACAACTTTAATTTGTTTTAGAAGGCAAATAAGTTTTGAAGCCAAACCCAGCGCAAAATGTTTGATAAATACCAACACTTTCTGATGCATTCATTCCTGAAATACTGTTCATGCAAAAATGTTGAGGCCCAAATTCAGCGAACCAAAAATTATACGAAACAATGAGCCCAAAAGAAAGAAGGTCTGTACTAAACATATACACCCCAAATTCTGGTTCTATTCTGTAGGCATGCTCAGAAAAAGTAGCCCTACAATTTGTTGTATTGGTAAAGCTAAAGTTGTAACCTCCCTTTATGCCAATATCAAAAAAAAGTTTATCAGAAATTTCCTTTACATAAGCCAGCTTTAAAAAGGGGGTATGGGTTTCCATTTGCCCGTCTATTGAGCTTTGAAAAGCTAAGCTATTTACATCATAATAACCATACTTATATCCTAAGGATAATTCAATACTGGGAATAATCTTGTACTGAAAATGAGCTTCTAAGTCTCCCACTCCATAGATTGTTTTGCGGAAAGTGGTATTCTCAATAGTCTTTGGAAGTTTAAAATTCATTCCAAAAGAAAATTTATCTAAAAACTTATTCTCTTGAGCTTGCAAAGCTCCTAAAGAAAAAACAATTAACACATATAATAAAACAGTTCTCAATTGTTAATAATGATTTTTCTATTTATTGTTTGAATGGTACTACTATAATTTAAAAAATAATTTCCGTTTTCAAGCTGTGTTGAATCAAAAAGAAAAACATGTGGACCTTTATTTAGCTCTCCGGAATGAATTTCATGCAAAACTTTATCGGCTTTATCAATAATTGAAAAAGTAAGCTGCGTTTTTATAGGCAACTCAAAACCAAATTGAACTTTATTTTTAAGCTCATTGCTTGGAAGCTCATAAATAGTCACATAAATATCTTTAAGAACCTTTACCCTATTGCCTTTAATTAGGTGTCTGATTTTTTTTATTGCAATGTATATAAGAAAAAGGGCTACAAGAATTGATACACCGCCAACAACATTGATAAAAATTCTCCAAAAGTTACTATCGTTATATAAATCGTTCACAGTATTTTTTTTTCAAAATTATAAAGATAAATGACCAAACAATAAGTAAAATGACCTCATCGTTTAATAAATTTGAAATAAATCCTATAAAAACCATGAAATTCAGTGTCATATTAATTCTTGCCTTACCCTTTCTTTCTTGTATTAATTCAGCTGATAGTTATAGTAATGAAAATTTTATTAGTGAAAATATTTCTTTGGGAGACACCCTAAAAATTAAAAAATCTAATCAGCAATGGAAAAAAGAGCTTGAACCAATGGCATACAAGGTACTAAGAGAAAAAGGAACAGAAAGAGCTTTTACAGGCAAATATTGGAACAACATTAAAAAAGGAATTTATTATTGCAAAGGATGTCAATTGGCATTATTTAATAGTGAAACAAAATTTAAATCTGGCACAGGATGGCCAAGCTTTTACGATAGGGTTAACACAAATGTGAAATTAGTAAATGATAATTCTTATGGGATGATTAGGTCAGAAGTGATTTGTAAGCGTTGCGATGGTCACCTTGGTCATGTATTTGACGATGGACCTCAACCAACTGGTTTAAGATATTGTATTAATTCTGCTGCACTAGAATTTATAGCCCAATGATTTTAAAAGAATTAATAGCCGCTATCTACAACAAAATTCAAGAACCATTACCTGGGAAAAGTGCTCATTTAAAATTGGCTCCATACAGGAAATCTACTTTTGATTTAGACTTCAATAAAATTAACCCTAAGCTAGCCAGCACACTACTTCTACTCTATCAATCAGGTGAAAAAGTAAAATTTGTACTTATTCAACGACCAGATTATAGCGGTACTCACGGAGGACAAATTTCTTTTCCTGGTGGTAAAAATGAAGATGGTGAAACACTAAAAGAGACTGCAATAAGAGAAACTTTTGAAGAAATTGGAATAGCAAAAGAAAAAATACAAGTAATTGGTGAGCTTAGTCAAGTTTATATTCCACCAAGTAATTTTCTCATATCTCCCTTCATAGCATTTTTGGATGAAAACCCAAGGTTTATTCCAGAACAAAAAGAAGTTAAGCAGATCTTAGAAATTGATCTCGATGAATTATTAAGGGAGGATGTAATTCAGGAAAAAGAGATGGTTGTTGGTAAAAATACGGACAATCCCATGAAAATAAAGGTTCCCTATATGGATTTACACCACCATACTGTTTGGGGAGCAACTGGGGTTATTCTTTCAGAATTTAAAGATTTAATTTCTTAGCTTATAACCAACACCTTTAATGGTTTTTATGTAGTCGTCACCAATTTTCTCTCTAAGCTTTCTTATGTGAACGTCTATAGTTCTGTCTCCAACTACAATATCATCGCCCCAAACTTTAGCAAGAATAGTTTCTCTTGTAAATACATTTCCTGCTTTGGAAAAAAGAAGGGCAAGTAATTCAAACTCTTTTTTGGGAAGCATTATTTCGTTTCCATCACAAATAGCGATGTATTTTTCTCTATCAATGGTTAGTCCTGTACTAGTCGTTTCTGGAACAGCACTACTTCCACCTCTTCTTAAAAGAGCCTTTACTCTACTCACCAAAACTCTTGGTTTTATGGGTTTAGTGATGTAATCGTCAGCACCTGATTCAAAACCTGCAATTTGAGAATAATCCTCACTCCTAGCTGTTAAGAAAGCAACAATGGTATTTTTAAGCAATTTATCTTCTCTAATCTCAACACAAGTTTCCATACCATCCATTTCAGGCATCATTACATCCAATAAAATAACATCTGGTAAAAAAGAACGAGCAATATCTAATGCTTCTTTTCCGTTTGTTGAACTTTTAACAATAAACCCATCTTTTTCCAAATGGTATTGAACCAAATCAATGATGTCTTTCTCATCATCAACAATTAATATTTTTGAAGGCATCTCACTATTATTAATCATGTTATTAAAGTTCTAAATTAGTAGTTATTTATATCAGAGAAGTTAATAATAAATTAATGGATTATTAATAATTATTTACATATTATTAACAATTATAAAGGTAAATAATTTATTAATTAAGTTGAAATTTATGAATTAATAATAGAAAAATTAATGTCACAAGTTAATATTCATATAAGAAAGGATTCATTTACAAGAAATATTTAAATAACATTATTGGAAACCAATTAAAAACAAATAATATACATTAATTTAAACTTGGTAACATTTCCTTAACCCACTTTAATCCTACATTAACATATATATCATTTAATAGTAATTCGTTTTTTTCATTGCAAAAAAAATCTTGTTATTTCTTTGCATCAAAATTAAAACTTAAATAATTAAAACGAAAAAAAATGAAAACAAGTAAGATTTTATTATTAACACTATTAGTTGCTTCGACTGCATTCGTAGGATGTAAAAAGAAAGGGTGTACTGACCCAACAGCTACTAATTATGATTCAGAAGCTAAAAAAGACGATGGCAATTGTGAATACGATACAGACGCATACACGCTATCAGGTCAAATAACTACTGACCAGACGTTAACCGCTGATCAAATATGGACGCTTTCTGGAAGAGTAGTTGTTACAAGTGGAGCAACTTTAACTATTGAAGCTGGAACAATTATTAAAGCAACAGCTGGTACTGGAGCTTCTTCATCAACTTTAATAGTTGCAAGAGGTGGAAAATTAAACGCCAATGGTACTGCTTCTGCTCCAATTATTATGACTTCAGAGTCAGATGATATTCAAGTTGGACAAACTCAAGGTTCTTCTCTTAACCAAAATGTTAGAGGTCTTTGGGGAGGGTTACTTATTTTAGGAAATGCACCATGCTCTTTTTCTGGAGATGTTACTGAGCTTCAAATTGAAGGTATTCCTGCTTCTGATCCAAGCGGATTGTACGGAGGAAATGATCCTGCTGACAATTCAGGTTCTATTACTTATGTTTCTATCCGTCATGGAGGTGCTGAAATAGGAGAAGGTAATGAAATCAACGGATTAACTCTAGGTGGAGTTGGTACAGGAACAACAATCAACAATGTAGAAGTTGTTGCTAATGTAGACGATGGAATTGAATTCTTTGGTGGAACTGTAAATGCTTCCAACTTATTAGTTTGGGCTCAAGGAGATGATGGATTAGATATCGATCAGGCTTACGCTGGTACTATTTCAAATTCAATGGTAATCCTTAATGATGCTTCAGATCATGCTATGGAAATTGATGGTCCTGAAGGTTCTGCTGCTGGAAGCTTTACTCTTGATGGAATCACATTGATTGGCACAAATGATGAATGTGATGCTACTGGTGTAGATGGTGAAATTTCTGACTACAGAAAAGGTGCTACTGGAGCAAATAACAATGTTTATGTTATGAACTTTACTGAAGGTAAGGACATTGAATTAGATAATGATGATGACGCTAATTCATACACAAATGGAACGTTAACTTTTACAAACTATCAGTTTACTCCAAGCCAAGATGGAGGTGCTGATTGTTATACTCCAGTACTTACTGATGGTTCAATCTTTAACGACAAGTCTTCTGTTGGTTCAACTTTTGAAGCAAATGGAGCTACAATTTGTACTGTAGTTGCTACTGGTGCTAGCACTGTTGGAGCTAATCCAGCTAATTTCGCTTGGACTTATGCTAGTTCTAAAGGTGCTTTCTAATATTTTTTTAGTAAAATTGCATACTATTTGGTAAATCAAAAACTGCCTGAAAATTCAGGCAGTTTTTTTTAGTTTTAAAAAATGAAAAAAACACTATCATTATCTATTTTTCTGTTTTTAATTTATTCCTTTTACAGTCAATCTAAAATAAGAGGAAGTGTTATTGATGAAGAATTTAACGATCCAATGCCCTATGCCAATGTTATAATAAAAGGCAGCAGTAATGGAGTAACAACAGATTTTGATGGGAAATTTTCTTTAAATGTACAACCAGGCACTTATACCCTGGTTTTTTCATTTGTAGGATACAACACCAAAGAAATAACAGAGGTTGTAGTTAAAGAAAATGAGGTTAAAGAGATTAATGTTAACCTATCTACAACTTCAGTTGCAATGGATGAAGTTGTCATTTCTGTATCGGCTAAAAAGAATACCGAACAAGCTCTTCTTAAAATTCAAAAAAAATCCGCCAACTTAATGGATGGACTTTCCAGCGAAAATTTTAAAAAAGTTGGAGTTGGTGATTTAGCCAGTGCAGTTAAAAGAGCACCAGGAGTTTCTCTCCAAGGAGGAAAATATGTTTATGTTAGAGGTTTAGGAGACAGGTACACCAAATCTATACTTAACGGATTAGATATTCCTGGTTTAGATCCAGACAGAAACACCATTCAAATGGATTTATTTCCTACCAACATAATTGACAATGTACTTATTTTTAAATCTGCCACTGCAGATAAACCTGCAGATTTTACAGGAGGTATTGTAGATATTATTACAAAAGACTTTCCAACTAAAAAAACAACCAGTATTTCTGTGAGTGCAGGATACAATCCATCAATGCATTTTAATAGTGATTACCTTTCTTATGAGGGTGGTAAGACAGATTTTTTAGGCTTTGATGACGGTTCTAGAGCATTACCTTTAAATTACAATCTAAATGCCTATGTTGGTAACACATTGCAAGATTTAAATACTACAAATAACTTAAACGCCAATCTTCCAAATGTTACACCTTCAGGTTACGAAGCCATAAATACTTTATCATCTAGTTTTAATCCCAACATGTCTGCTTTAAGCACCACAAGCTTAATGAATGGAGGATTTGGATTTTCTTCTGGTAATCAATATGATATAGGCAAAAATAAATTGGGTTTACTTGGCTCAATTTCTTATAAAAACTCAACTGAATTTTTTAAAGATGCACAAAATAACTTTTTTAATAGAAGCACCAACACTGCCGTTTATGAACTAGACACCAATAGAGCTCAAAAAGGTGATCTTGGAATAAACAATGTAATAATTAGTGGTCTTCTTGGTGTGTCTTACAAAACCGAAAAATCAAAATATAAAATTAATCTTCTTCATATTCAAAATGGAGAAAGCAAAGCTGGTTACTTTAGACAACAAACTAGATTTTCTGATTTTATTGATTTAAACAAAGATAATCTGGAATACACAGAACGTTCAATTTCTAATATCTTATTTGCTGGAACACATAAAAACAAAGACAATAGCTTAACAACGGAATGGAAAATTGCACCTACCCTTTCTAGAATTCATGATAAA
Source organism: Parvicellaceae bacterium (assembly GCA_045561415.1). GTDB lineage: Bacteria > Bacteroidota > Bacteroidia > Flavobacteriales_D > Parvicellaceae. The sequence goes on along the minus strand of JBJKXU010000023.1, from coordinate 82,036 downwards.
GACATAAGAACCACTACTTTCCAAGATGAAGATGGAATCTACAGCTACCAAGAAAACACGGAACCTAAAAGAATATGGAGATACCTTAATGAAATTAATCTTGTTTCTAGAATAGATTTCACTAAAACCTATAAATTATTTGATGAAAAATCTAAATTTAAATTTGGGGCATTAGGTTCCTATAAATCAAGAGACTTTTCAATTGCTCAGTTTTCTGTTAGTTCCACATTTACCTCTGTAAATGATTGGAGTAATTACAATGGTGTTGCGGACAACATATTCTCTTCAACGAATTTAGTTTCTGCTAATTCATCAAATGGAACATTCATAAACCCCAATACAACCATCATTGAAGGCTCAAGAAAATTTGAATCTCAAAAAACCAATTTCGCTGGATATGTCTCTAATGAGGTGAAACTTTTTGGAGTACTAAGAACAGTAATGGGACTTAGAACCGAACTGTTTGACATGTACTACACTGGAAAAAATACTGCTGGAACAGAAACATATAATGGTGAAAATGTAATTAGCAAAATAGATTTATTCCCTTCATTAAATTTAATTTATCAGCTATCTGAAGATGCGAATTTAAGAACATCTTATTCAAGAACAACAGCAAGACCTTCTTTCAAAGAGGCTTCAATAGCAGAAATTTATGATCCACTATCTAACATGACCTTCATTGGAAATATTGATATTAAACCCTCTTACATTCAAAATTTAGATATTAGATATGAATTTTTTGGAGAAAGTGCACAAATGATTGCAATAAGTGGATTCTACAAGTTTTTTAAAGATCCTATTGAAATGACCTATTTTGAATCCGCACCTACTAATTTTACTCCAAAAAATTTAGGTGAAGCATCGGTATATGGAATTGAGCTAGAAGTACGGAAAAACTTTGGATTTATTTCTAAAAAATTAGAAAATATTGAGCTAAATGTAAATGGTTCACTTATAGAATCTGCATTGAAATTTAGTGAAATTGAATACAACCTTAGATTAGCTGGCTTAAGAGAAGGAGAAACTTTAGGGAACTCAAGACCGCTACAAGGTCAATCTCCATTTCTAGTTAATATTGGATTAAACTATGGTAATTCGCTAAAAGGGCTTCAATTTGGATTATTTTACAATGTTCAAGGGAAAACACTTCAAGTTGTTGGTACAGGATTCTATCCCGATGTGTATACAATGCCTTTTCATAGCTTGAATTTCAATCTGAATAAAACACTTGGAAAGGAAAGAAGATCAACCATAAACTTTAGAATAAATAATTTACTTGATGATGAAAAAGAAAGTCGTTTCCAATCTTATTTAGCATCAGATCAATTCTTTACTTTAAGAAATCCTGGAAGAGTTATCTCCTTTGGATACAGCTATAAATTTTAAACCTTAATTTTACATTATGGAGTTTGGTATCTATGACATTTTATATCTAATTGGTTCATTAGGATTTTTCATTTATGGAATGAAAATAATGAGTGAAGGAATTCAAAAGTTCGCAGGTAATAAAATGCGTAGTTTACTTAGCAAGATGACCAACAATAAATTTGCTGGTATTTTTACAGGGTTTTTAACCACATCCATTATACAATCGTCCTCTGCTACTACTGTTATGGTGGTAAGCTTTGTAAATGCTGGATTGTTAACTCTAAAGCAGGCAATAGGTGTAATTATGGGAGCCAATATAGGCACCACTATTACAGCATTTTTAGTGCTTGGTTTAGGTTTCGGTAAGGTAAGTCTAGGCACCTATGCCATCCCCATAATTGCATTTGGCCTTCCTTTACTGTTTTCCAAAAAGGATAAGCTGCGTTCTTTTGGCGATTTTTTGATCGGATTTGCTCTTCTGTTTATGGGCTTAGATGCTCTAAAAAATGCTGTTCCAGATATTGATGGTGGCATATACCAAATTATTGAACCTTTAACTGGATATGGCATTTTCTCTGTTGTAATTTTTGTGTTAATCGGTACTCTTGTAACAGTAATTGTTCAGTCTTCAAGCGCAGCAATGGCACTAACGCTTGTTTTATGTACTAAAGGACTGCCTTTTGAATTTGCCGCAGCAATAGTATTAGGGGAGAACATAGGAACTACCATTACTGCAAATCTAGCGGCCTTGATTGGAAATATACACGCTAAAAGAGCTGCTGTTGCTCATTTAATGTTTAACGTTTTCGGAGTCCTTTGGATGTTGGTATTATTTTATTTTGTCATTGACACCATTGAGGCTCTTATGGTCAATAATGACCTAATGCTTCCTATAGATCAATCTAGTCCTGAAAAATTAGCCTACTCTAAAACACAGTGGTCGCTTGCAACGTTCCACCTTGTTTTTAATATTGCCAATACATCGCTATTATTATGGTTTATTCCTTTTATTCAACGAACTGTAATTAAGCTAATCCCTTTAAAAGATGAAGATGATGAACATTTTCAACTTAAATTCATAGGAACTAATGCCCTAACCAATGAATTTTCTTTGCTAGAAGCTCAAAAAGAAATGATGAAATTTGGGAAAATTACTTCTAAAATGAATGGATTCATTAAGAGTCTTCTAGTAGAAACAGATTCAAAAAAATCAAACAGGTTAATTACTAAAATTCAAAAATATGAAGAAATAACTGACCGAGTAGAAACTGAAGTTGCAGAGTTTTTATCCAAAGTCTCCGAAGGAGAACTTTCAGAATCAGCTTCGGTTAAAATAAGAAGTCTGATGAGCATTGCTGGAGATTTAGAAAACATTGGAGATCTATATTTTCAAATGTCTAAAACAATAGATAAAAAAATTCAAGAAAAAATTTATTTAATTCCAGAGCAAAGAAATAATCTTTTAAAAATGTTAAATAAAGTTGAAAAAGCATTTGACATAATGAATGCTAACCTTGAAAAGGGTTCAAGTAACATTGAAATAGATGATGCTTACGAAATAGAAAAAAACATTAATTCATTTAGAGATAAATTAAGAAATAGTCACTTAAAGAGTATTGAAAAAAATGAATATGGAGTGAAAAGTGGATTAATCTATTCAGATTTATTTTTTAATTGCGAGAAAATTGGAGATCACATTATTAATGTGAATGAAGGGTTAAAGGGAGAAATTTAATAGCTTTTTTCATTAAGAAGATTCCCATTAGCATCCCATATTTTCCATTTACCAATTCGATTTCCATTTGAATAATTCATTTGTGCACGAATTACCCCTTCATTATCCCAAACTTTCCACTTACCATCTTTCATTCCCTTAGAATCGAAATAAACCTCACCAATTTTATTACCGTCTTCATTCCAGCTAACCCATTTACCATTTTTAATACCGTAATTGTAATTGCCTTTTTCTTTGATTAAACCATTTTCAAAATAAAAAATCACCTCACCGTGCTCACGACCATCCAACAAATGGTATACTTCTTTCATTTTACCACTAGAGTAATGGGTAACATTTGTTTTAATTTCAGATGAAGAACTGTTATTAGAAACTAAAAACTCCCCATAATCAAAAAATACATTTTGAGAATACATGAATGTGGAGACCAAAAGAAAGGATAAATAAAGAGAAAGCTTTTTCATAATGTGTTTTTAATTATTCAAATATACGCATTAAAATCAAAATTGTTACTTATTTATTAATTTAATGTTAACTAAATGTTAAGTAGAAGATCTTGATTACTTAATTATGAAAATTTTAGTGGAATAAATAGGAGCATTATTTGATAATAACTTTATGAAATACATACCTGAACTAAAATGATTTAAATCAAGTTGAAAAGAATTATTACTGAAATCAAGATTCGTATTGTAACAAATTCTTCCATTTAAATCAAAAATGGAAAGATTTAATAATTTAAAAATTGAAGAACCATTAAACTTTAAAGTAACATTTCCTTTAGAAATAGTAGGCAAAACAGAAAATTGATTACTAAAAAAATTATTGTGATTATCTGAATTAATAATCTCATGTGAGTGGCCAATTAATTGATGTCTGTGGGTAAATAAAGATAATTTGCCTCTTTGAACTTGTCCTTTGGTAAACATGACTCTACAATTGTCAGAACAATAATCCATAAAATTCTTAACAATTTCTCTTTCAGGGGAAGAAAAACTACAAGAACTAAAACTTGTGTCAGGACAATTATCATAAGGAAAAAATGGTTGTGACTGAAGACCAGTGTCATGAACTTCATCGGATTGACATCCAGAACTATTACCCCATGGGTGAAGAAGATTTAACCAATGCCCTATTTCGTGTACTAAAACTCTACCTTTTGTATAATTTGAACTTGTAAACCATGGATACCATTGGTTCCCAAATACTCTGTATGAGATAACAACTCCATCAGATTGAGCTGGACCTCCAGGAAATTGGGAATATCCTAATCCACTAGACAAATTACAAATCCATATGTTTAAATATTTTTGGGTATCCCATGGGTCAATTCCACCATTATTTGTTTGTTTAACAAAATCATCAACATAACTAAAAAAAGGTTGATAGGTAATTGTTCTTGTAATTCCATTCGTTGGGTTTCCATCAGGGTCTAGCCCAGCCAATTTAAAAGAGATATTAAAATCCCCAACAATAGATGTCAAGGTATCAGTGAGAGAATTGGTATCACTATTCAAACAATTAAAATCTCTATTTAAGGCTTCTAATTGATGATAAACAACACTATCAGGGATGTTTCCATAAACACCATTATTTGGATTGAAAACAATGTGAAAAACAACTGGAATTTCAACATTAGAAATTAATGCTTTCCTAAATTCATTTTCATTAAAATCAATATTTAAAACTTCCAATTTTGAATTATATTGATCTGAATTACAAAACTGAGTATATATATTAGTTGAATAAAATAAGTTTATATAAAAAAGGAGAAAAACTAAAGCCTTTGAATGCATACTTCAATATACAAAAAAAAGGCAATGTTAACTAAATGTTAAGTTATTAATTTAATGTTAATAGCTTAGAATAATTTAGATGAGTATATGGATAGGAGAAAATCTAATTTGGAAAAAGCTTGACTAAAAGAATATCATTATTAGTAGATAACTTAAGGGTTTTTTTAGAAAAACTTGTTAAAAACACATTAACTTCATAGTTCTTACCCTTAGTTAAATTAGGAATAGTGAAATTTCCATCAAAATCACTAAAAAATTCACCATCAACCCCATTAATTGTTATCTTAACACCAAATAAAGGATCATTGGAATTGTCAACAATATTACCAGTAATAAGTGTTTTTTCTTCAATACTCTTAACTATCTTTTTATCATCACCAGCATATAGAACAGTGCTGAATAAAGTAAATAGTACAACTAATGATATTAACTTATTAATCATGCCACAAAATTATTATCTATACATTTAGCAATAGTTAATCAAATATTAACTTATTATTAAATTAACACGTTTATTATTTCACTTAATAGCTTATTTTTATGGCCGGAAAAAGAAATGAGTTAAAAGTTTTTATTCTTAAATAAAATAATCGATATTCGCAGCCGAATTAACTAACTGGGTTTAGGACCCTTATAAAACTATTAATATGGCAACAAAAATTAGACTTGCAAGACACGGTAAAAAAGGAAAACCGTTTTATCACATTGTAGCAGCAGATGCTAGAGCACCAAGAGATGGAAGATACATTGAACGTATCGGAAGCTACAACCCTAACACGAACCCCGCAATTATAGACATCAACTTTGAAAGAGCTCTTGATTGGGTTATGAAAGGTGCACAACCTACAGACACTGTTAAAGCAATGCTTTCTTACAGAGGTGTTATGTACAAAAAGCACTTGTTAAATGGTGTGAAAAAAGGTGCACTAACTAACGATCAAGTTGAGGAAAGATTCAATGCTTGGTTAGAAGAAAAAGAGAATAAAATTCAAGGTAAAAAAGATCAGCTAACTGCAGATGCTAAAACTGCTGCTGACAAAGCACTAGCTCTTGAAAAAGAGAAGAATGAAGCTAGAGCAAAAGAATTGGCTGACGCTGCTGCAGCACTAGTTGCTGAAGAAACTGCAACTGAAGAAGCTGCAACTGAAGCAAAAGCTGAAGAGCCTGCTGCTGAAGTAAAAGCTGAAGAGCCTGCTGCTGAAGTAAAAGCTGAAGAGCCTGCTGCTGAAGCAAAAGCTGAAGAGCCTGCTGCTGAAGTAAAAGCTGAAGAGCCTGCTGCTGAAGCAAAAGCTGAAGAAGGAGACAGTAAAGAAGAAAAAGCTTAATTAATAAGCCTTATACATAATCTTTAAAAGGGCCTATTTGGCCCTTTTTTTATAGTTAAAAATGTCATTAGAAAATTATTTTGAGTTAGGTAACATTTCTAAAGCGTACAGCTTTAAAGGAGAAGTCATATTATTTATTGATGCTGATGACCCTTCACATTACTATAAACTTAAAAATATTTTAATTGAAATTAACGGAAGGCTTATCCCTTATTTTATAGAAAAATCTGCTATTCATAAAATCAATCAACTCAAGTTGAAACTTGAAGGGATAGACTCACAAGCAGAAGCAAATCAAATTATTAAAAACACCGTTTATTTACCAATTGAGCAGCTACCAGAATTAAAAGAAGATCAATTTTATTATCATCAAATAATTGGCTATCAAGTTATTGACAACAGCAATCAAACGGTAATAGGAGAAATCAACAAAATTATTGATCATCCTGGAAATACGCTTATTGAAGTATATCAACAAGAAAAAGAAATAATTATCCCGCTAAATGACCACACATTTAATAAAATAGAAAAAGAAAAAAAACTGCTTTACCTAGATATCCCTGAAGGTCTTTTAGGCATATATTTAGATGATGAGTAATAAGTATTCTCTTTTTAAATTCAAAAAATTTAGCTTACAGCAGGTTAATGCTGCCATGAAGATTGGAACAGACGGAATCTTACTTGGTGCATGGATGAACCTAAACAATAAAACAAAGCTATTAGATATTGGCACTGGTACTGGAGTTATAGCACTGATGCAAGCTCAAAAAAGTAGCAGCATTAAAATAGACGCAATTGAAATAGACGCTAAAGCATGCATTGACGCAAAAGCCAACTTCATTAACTCTCCTTGGGAAAATCGGCTAACGCTTTACAATTGTAATCTTGAAAATTATAGCACACCCATTAAATATGATGTTATTGTTTCTAACCCCCCTTTTTTTGAAAATAGTCTTAAAGCCAATTCACAAGAAAGAACATTAGCTAGACATAATTCATCGCTTCACTACACCGACATCTTCAATTTTTGCGTGAAAAATTTAAATGAAAATGGAAGCCTTAATCTAATACTCCCTAAAGAACAGCAAGAAAAATGCATACTAAAGGCAGAAAAAATCGGTTTAGCGTTAATAAGGAAATGCAATGTTTTTCCAAATGCAACAAAGCAGCAACATAGAACCCTTTTCGAATTCTCCTTTACCAAAAGAAAATTAAAAGAAGAGACCATAACAATAGAACTCGATAAAAGACACCACTATACCAATGAATATAAAGAACTAACAAAAGATTTTTACATCATATTTTAGCAATTGTTAAATCATTTTATTAGTTAAATTTACACCATGCAAAAGCCATTCTTCAAGTCTAAACTATTTAAACTTCCTAATCATAAAAGGTTTGATTTTAGTGCAAGGTATTATGACCAAGACAAAGAAAGAATGGACCAAAAAAGAGCATCAATAGCTAAACAATTAAACAAAGATGTTTTAGAATCAAAAACCGAAAGAGAAGAAAGAATAAGGGAACAATTTAAAGCAAGAACCAACAGCTACAGCAGCTCACAGAACAGCTCATTTTGGTCAAACATTAGGTTACTTGTAATTTTTGGAATTCTTATGATTGGCTTCTATTACATTTATTTACATTTAGATGAAGTTTTAATCGCACTAACAAAATCAAGAAAATAGGCAACAAAAAAAATGGGAAACATCATTCATTTACTTCCAGAAAATGTGGCTAACCAAATTGCTGCTGGCGAAGTGGTTCAACGACCTGCTTCTGCAGTAAAAGAACTTCTAGAAAATGCCATTGATGCAAAGGCAACAAAAATAGACCTTGTCATTAAGGATGCTGGAAAAACGCTTATACAAGTTATTGATAATGGTTCTGGAATGTCCCCAAAAGATGCTGAACTTTGTTTTCAAAGACATGCCACATCAAAAATAGAAAACGCTGCTGACTTATATAAGGTGGACACAAAAGGCTTTAGAGGAGAAGCACTTGCTAGTATAGCTGCAATTTCTCAAGTAGAAGTTAAAACCAAAACTGAAAAAAGTGAACTTGGGTTTCAACTTAAAATTGAAGGTTCTTCCATAAAAACTAAAGCGCAGGTTTCTTGCGCTAAAGGAACTAACATTTCCATGAAGAATCTGTTTTTCAATGTTCCTGCAAGAAGAAATTTTCTTAAATCTGATGCGGTAGAAACTAAACACATTATAGATGAATTTCAACGCATTGCACTTGCACACGCTGATTTACATTTTACTATGTACAATAACAATCAACTAGTTTTCGACCTACCTAAAGCAGCCCTTAGACAGCGAATTATAAATGTTTTTGGTAAAAAATACAACGAAAGACTAGTTCCCATTGAAGAACAGACGAGTATCACTGAAATATCCGGCTTCATTATTAAGCCAGAACACTCCAAAAAAACCAGAGGAGAGCAGTTCTTTTTTGTTAACAACAGGTTTATTAAAAGCCCCTATTTAAATCATGCCATTAACCAAGCCTACCATGAGCTTATAAGTAAAGACCAATTTCCTTCCTATTTTATTTTTCTTAAAATCCCAAAAGACACCATAGACATAAACATTCACCCCACAAAAACAGAAATAAAATTTCAAGATGAACGTGCTATTTATGCTATTGTTCGATCAACAGTAAAAAGCTCATTAGGAAAATACAGCATCTCCCCTTCTTTAGACTTTAATCAAGAAACCTCGTTCAACATTAAACCATTGCAACCAGGTCAGGCTATTGAGCCCCCTAGTATTAAAATAAACCCCAACTACAATCCATTCAAAGAAAGTAAACCTTCCTCTCAAGAGGTGAATCAATCTTTAGAAATTTTAAAAGAAGCTACAGGAGCAATTCCTGAACCTGAGGCTAATTTGAACTCCCCTTCAACCAACCAAAATTGGGGAGGAATTTTAGCTGCTAATGCAAAAGAAAATTATTTTCAGCTTGACAACAAATACATTATCACAAGCTTTAATAGTTCACTTTTCATAATTGATCAACATCGAGCTCATCAGCAAGTTCTATACGAGCAATTCTTGGCAAGTCAAAACGATAAAAAATCAGCTACCCAAAAACTTATTTTCCCCATTCAAATTGAACTTTCTGCAAGTGACTATCAGCTGAGTCTAGAATTAATAAGCACCATGAAGGAAATTGGTTTTGATGTTGATGACTTTGGCAACAGAACCCTTACCATTAATGGAATACCAGGTGGTGTTGACCAATCAAACACCAAAGAGCTAATAGAAGGTTTTTTAGAAGAATTCAAACTTAGCGCTGGAATACTAAAAAATGAAAAAGAAAAATTTGCCTGGTCTTTTTCTTTGAGCAGTGCCATCAAAGCAGGAAGAAGTTTAAATAACATGGAAATGAAATCGCTCATTGACGAATTACTGGAAACAAATTCTCCTTACACAAATGCAAAAGGAAAGAAAATTATTAGCAAATTCAACCCAGATGAAATTTCCAATCTATTTAATAAAAAATAATGCTTAGAAATTTACTTGCTAATATGAGCCCTGTGGTTAAGAATATTCTAATTCTTAACTTAATATTCTTTTTTGCTCAATGGGCACTTCCTCAATTCATGCCTTCGTTGCGGCTTTACCCTTTTGGGTCGGAAAGTTTCCAGCCTTGGCAATTGGCAACACATTTTTTTATGCATGGTGGATTAGGGCACCTATTCTTTAACATGTTTGCATTGGTAATGTTTGGAACTAATCTTGAAAGAGTTTGGGGCCCACAACGATTTTTAATTTATTATATGGCCTGTGCCTTTGGAGCTGCCATTCTTCACATGTTAGTCAACTACATTAGGATTCAAGGTATTGAAACCCAGCTATCAGCAATGGAAATTGAAGAGGTATATAACTCAGGGTTAGAAATTCTCAGCTCTGGAAGGAATTTTATTGGCCCTGCAGGTGAGCTCAATTTACTGCTAAACATACCAATGCTTGGAGCATCAGGAGCTGTATTTGGATTATTAGCAGCCTTCGGTTTCTTGTTTCCCAATACCGAGCTTATGCTGCTCTTCCCCCCTATTCCAATTAAAGCTAAATTTTTTGTGATTGGATATGCTGTATTGGAATTGTACTTAGGGTTTTCCAATAACCCATCAGATAATGTAGCCCATTTTGCTCACCTTGGCGGTGCATTAGTTGGCATTATCATTGTACTTTTTTGGCAAAAAAATAAAAATCAATTTTTCTGATGAGTAAACTAGTTGATCAGCTAAAATATCAATTCAAATCTGGTGGAATGTATATTAAACTCATATACATCAACACCATAATTTTTATTGCTTTTGCTATACTTAGCGGCACATTCAAGCTCATGCTTTGGGATACTTCTCAAATAGCAAGTTTTAAAAACTTTTTCTGTCTTTTTTCTGAACCTGCCCAGCTCATAAGACACCCATGGGGACTTTTCACCTACATGTTTCTTCATCATGACTTTTGGCATTTATTTGGCAACATGATTATTCTATTTTTTATCGGAAGACTTTTTGAAGACAGCCTAGGGCCTAAAAAAATGTTAAGCACCTATATAATTGGCGGCATTATTGGTGGGTTGATTCAGCTATTAGCAACTTATCTGTTTCCATTGCTAACATTAAACGGTCATAGCATCACATTAGGAGCATCAGCATCCGTAATGGCTATTTTTAGTGCCATTGGCTTTTACTCTCCTAACAGAGAAATTCATTTATTTGGTGTAATAAAAATCAGACTAATTGTTTTAACAGCCATCTACTTAATATTAGATTTTCTTAGGCTCTCCAGTAATGATAATGTTGCCCATTTTGCACATATCGGAGGAGCTTTATGGGGCTTTTTGATGGTCTACAACCTTAAAAAAGGAAAAGACATAAGCAGCTGGTTTGACAGGTTTAGTTCTAAGCTAATTGCAACTTTTAGCCTAAAAAACAAAATAAAAATTGTACATTCTAAAAAGAAAAAAAACAATTTCAAAACCTATAGACAAACCAACACCACTCCTAAAGACGATTACACTTATAACCAGAATAAAAAGAAACGACAAGAAAGAGTTGATGAAATTTTAGATAAAATAAAAGATTCTGGCTATGAAAGCTTAACAAAGGCTGAAAAAGACTTTTTATTTGATGCAAGTAAAAATATTTAATTCCCAATGGAGACAAATGTCTCTTTTTTTAAAACTTATTGCTTACTTGAGCTTACTGAGTAATGTAATTTTAATTGCATCTTATTTCAGTTACCTGATCCCTCCATCATTTTCATGGTTTTACGCACTAATTGGACTAGCATACCCTTTTATTGTATCAATTAACATCATTTTTCTTTTCTTTTGGTTATTAAAAAAAGAACTGTTCTTTCTATACACATTAGTTGTTTTAATAGTTGGCTATTACCACCATAGCAGGTACATTCAAATCACCCCTATTAAAACACAAATTTCTAAAGACCTTAGCAGCTTAAAAGTATTGAGCTACAACGTTCGCTTATTTGATTTGTATAACTGGACAGAAAATAAAAAAACTAGAGATTTAATAATTCAACAAATAAAAAAGGAAAATCCTGACATCATTTGTTTTCAAGAATACTACTACAGCTCTAATCACAATTTCTTGACTAGAGATTTAATTCTCAAGGAGCTCGGAATGAAGTATTATTATGAAAATTTCTCTCACGAAAGCAATGAACATTCAAAATTTGGAATTGCAACTTTTAGCAAATTCCCAATACTAAAAAATAATTTTATTTCCTTTGAAAACGACAAGTCAAATCAATGTATATGGACAGACATCAAAGTAAAAGACGATACCCTTAGAGTATACAATGCGCATCTTGGATCCATAAGGTTCAATTATTCAGACTATAAAGTAATTGGTGGAAAAGGTAGTCCTTTATGGCCCTATCAAAAAAAACCAACTCGTCAAATTTTTAAAAGATTAAAGCTAGGTTTTCAAAAACGTCAAGAGCAAATAGGGGTGCTAATTCCTCAAATAAACAAAAGCCCACATAAAACAATTATCTGTTCAGACATCAACGACACCCCATTATCGTATGCCTACCATCAGTTTGACAAATATTTTACAGATGCATTCACTAAATCAGGAAACGGCATAGGTGGAACCTATATTGGAAATATTCCTGGTCTTAGAATAGATTACATTTGGCACTCAAAGGATTTAACATCTTTTAATTTCAAGACAAATTCTTCAGCACTATCAGATCACAAAGCCATTTCTGCTTCGATTTATTATTGATTTGTTAATTCGAATCTTTTTAAAATAGACTCATCGTTCATTTCTTTTGATAAAGAAAGTATTGTTGAATCAGACACTTCAAACAAATCCAACACTAAAAACCCATCAAGTGCCTTATTAAATTTTGGATCAACGTTAAATCCGATAAATTTGGCATTTTGTTTTATATATTTCTTAATTAAAACAGGAATTTTAAAAAACTTAGGCTCCATAGATTGCATAAGAGATTCAATATGTTTTGGATTTTTAGAATTAAATCCTTTGTAATCAATTTCTTTATAAAATGAACTACTGGAAAATTTCTTTCTAGGTTTTACACTTTTTGATAAGTTTTCATTAAAATAATTTGATTTTATAAAATCAACAATCAAGCTTCTTGAAGCTGCAGGAAATTGATTACTTATACTAGCTGGACCAAATAAAAACCTGTATTGTTCATTTTTCAATAAATAGTATAAAATACCTTTCCAAAGAAGAAATAAAGCAATTGGATTTTTTTGATACTCATTTCTAATAAAAGACCTACCCAACTCTAAGCCATTCTGTAAAACCGGATTAAAACTTTTTTTAATTTTAAATAATGAGTTAATGTAAAAACCCTGCTTTCCATAACGATTATAAATCATATCCCCTTGTCCAACTCTATATGCACCAACAATATTCTTTTGTTCAGTGTCCCAAATAAAAAGATGTTTATAGTATAAGTCATACTGATCCAAGTCAACTGATTTATTTGACCCCTCTCCAATTGTTCTAAAAGTCACCTCTCTTAACCTTCCAATTTCTCTTAATATATTTGGAATTTCACTAGAGCTAGCACAAAAAACTTCAAATTGTTTAACCTTAAACAAAAGGCTATTTTCCGTAATTTCTTCAATTTCAGAAACAATCTTAGTTGAATTAATTGCTTTTATTATTCTCAGGGGTTTTTTATACTTTAAAACCTTAGGAAAATAAAATTTAACTGGGTCATTTTGAGTCCCTAAACAATAGGTTCTAGCTCTAAGATACCTACCAAATTCATTTACTCCAGAAAATTCATTTTGCTCTTTTACAGAAATTGGTTTTCCTATCCTAAGTTTAATGGTTTGATTCTTTTTTTTCAAAAATTCACTTCCAACAAAAGCAGAATTAAGAGATGGGTGAATTAACCCTAGTGTATTAAATACGATACTATTTTTTCCTTCAAAATAGATTGGAATAACAGGGACATTCCCATTTTTAATTGTTCTTATTATTGAGGAATCCCATCTACTGTCAGTAAATCTTTTTTTAACACTATTAAAATTCGAAACATCTAAGGAAGGGAAAAACCCAATAGGATTGTTGTTATTAATCATTTTAAGATTAATCTCAGAACTTGCTACAACACCACTTGATTTATCAAAATTCCTTTTTATAACAGAACTTTTTAAAGGAAGAATTTTTGTCAAAATTGAATCCCCTAATAATACAAAGTCATTTCTTACAGACTTTATAACATGAAGCAGTAATAATGCATCCCATCCACCAAATGGATGATTAGAAACAGTGAAAAATTGACCTTCTGAAGGAATATTAGCTAAATCAGACGGATCAAGCTCAATGTTAATATTTAAATCACTAATTAGTTTAGACAAAAACTCTTTTTCATTGTTTTTTGGCAAAGAAGAATATAGCTGGTTAATTTTCCCAATTTTCATTGAGGACATAATCAACTTTAATAGCTGCTGATTCTTAACACCAGTTTTGGCTTTAATATATTCAGATGAAATAAGTTTCATTATTAATTGACCTTTTTATGAGGAATTATATTAAATTCTTCCAAAAGATTTTCAAACAACACATTATTATCTAAAAGCTTAAATTCATTTTCAAGTGCAGAAAGCTCATTTTTTGTTTCTATAGAATTGACTCCAAATTCATCTTCATATTTAAAAATTCGCCATTTTCCTTTATTATATTCCAATGAAGTTAAATTTTCAATCCAATCTCCAGAATTCAAATACATCACATGACCGTTGGGAACTTTAATTTTTCGAATTTCTGGTTGGTGAATATGACCACAAATAACATAGTCATAATTTTTTTCTGCAGCTATTCCAACAGCTGTTTCTTCAAAATTATTGATGAATTTCACAGCACTTTTAACACTATTTTTAATTTTTTTTGAAAGTGATATCTTACCTCTTCCTAAAGATTTAGAAATCCAGTTAATAAATCGATTTAAGAGAATTAATATATCGTAACCTTTTCCACCTAATTTGGCAATCCATTTGGAGTGCTTCATAGTAACATCAAAAACGTCACCATGAAATATCCAAGCTTTTTTATTATCTGGAAATTCAATTACAAGTTTATTAAGCAATGAAAAATTATTGAGCCTAGTACCTTTAAATTTTCGAAGCATTTCATCATGGTTACCAGTAATGTAAACAACATCTTTACCTTCAATAATCCAGTTAATAATATGATAAAGAACCTGCATGTGTGACTTTGGCCAATAGCGCTTATTAAATTGCCAAATATCAATTATATCACCATTTAAAATAATTTTTTCTGGATCAATAGAAGACAAATAATGCAATAATTCTTTAGCATGACATCCATAAGTACCTAAATGGATATCTGAAACAATCAAAAGTTCAACTTTTCTTTTTTCGCAGTTATTCTTCATTTAATTCAGCTAAGGTTGTAAAGCCCTTTAAGATGGATTGAATAAATAGCTATCTGAACACCCCTTTTAACT
This sequence comes from Parvicellaceae bacterium, assembly GCA_045561415.1. Taxonomy (GTDB): domain Bacteria; phylum Bacteroidota; class Bacteroidia; order Flavobacteriales_D; family Parvicellaceae. The sequence continues at coordinate 66,810 of JBJKXU010000023.1, read as the reverse complement.
AATTCTTCAATTAACTCAGGTTTTTCCTTACTATTCTTTAATCTAAACACGATTAATTGGCATAAAATTTATCAAGACAAAATTCTTTCATAATCTTCAATACCTGTTTACCATAAGATTAATCTTATATTACCATTTTATTTTTCTTATAATAAGAGTGAAACTTAGTATTAAAAGGAATGTTTAACTTTGCAACAGCCAAACCGGTTCATCGCTTGTAGACTTACTGCAAGAGGAAAGTCCGGACAGCACAGAGCAGCATGCTTCCTAACGGGAAGGCTTCTAATTTTTTAGTTGACAGATAGTGCCACAGAAATAAACTTCCAGCTTTTGTTGGTAAAGGTGAAAAGGTGAGGTAAGAGCTCACCGCAATGGTGGTGACACCTTTGGCTAGGTAAACCTCATGCGCTGAAAGACCAAATAAACCAGGGCTACTAACGTTGAAGAGTTGCTCGCTCAATCCTGGAGGGTAGGTTGCTTGAGCTATTTAGTGATAAATAGCCTAGATAAATGATGAGCCTCGACAGAATCCGGCTTATAGGTTTGGCTTTTTTACTCTATATCAAATAAATAAAGCTTACTTTCGCGTCAAATTATACTTTAATGACATTTGCAGAATTAGAATTAAGCCCTGAAATACTTCGTAGTATTGATGAATTAGGATTTACAGAACCTACACCTATACAACAAGAAGCCATTCCTCAGCTATTAGCTAGTGATAGAGATTTAGTGGGGCTAGCACAAACAGGTACAGGAAAAACTGCTGCTTTTGGACTACCTATGCTAAGCAATATAGATTTTTCACACAGAAAGGTTCAAGGATTAGTAGTTGCACCAACAAGAGAGTTATGTGTTCAAATCGCCAACGACTTTAAGCTTTTTTCCAAATATTCTAAAGATGCAAAAATTGCTACTATATATGGGGGAGCAAGTATAGACAAGCAAGCAAAAGAAATTAGAAATGGTGCACAAGTTGTAGTTGCAACACCAGGTAGATTAATGGATATGATCAGAAGGAAATTTCTGAAAATAAATGAAGTTAGCTGTGTTGTTTTAGACGAAGCTGATGAGATGTTAAACATGGGTTTCAAGGAGGATATAGATGAAATTCTTAGCTATACTCCAGATGAAAAATCTACTTGGTTATTTTCTGCAACCATGCAAAAAGAAGTAGAGAAAATTGCCATGAAATACATGGATAACCCAATTAAAGTAACCATTGGGTCAAAAAATGAGAGTGCAAAAAACATCAAACACGTTTGTTATACGGTAAGAGATAGAGACCGATATGCAGGAGTGAAAAGAATAATTGATTTCAATCCTAACATTTATGGCTTAATTTTCTGCAGAACCAAGAGAAATACTCAGGAAGTTGCAGATAAGCTTTTAAAAGATGGATACAATGCGGAACCCATTCACGGAGACTTATCTCAATCTCAAAGAGATGCAGTAATGCAAAAATTTAGAGATAAGACCATTCAAATTCTTGTTGCTACAGATGTTGCTGCTAGAGGAATAGATGTAAATGACATTACGCATGTAATCAACTACCACCTTCCTGATGAACCTGAGAGTTACACCCACAGAAGTGGACGAACAGCAAGAGCAGGTAAATTTGGAACCTCTATTGCATTTATCACCCCTAGAGAAAAGCGAAAAATTAGTTCTATCGAAAGACACATTCAAACCAATTTTCATGTTGAAGAAATTCCAAGTGGAAAAGAGGTCTGTAGACAACAGTTGTTTTCTTTAGTAGATAAAATAATTAACGTTGAAGTGAAAGAAGATGAGATTGAAGATTATCTACCACCAATATTAGATCAATTCAAAGATTTTTCTAGAGAAGATATTATCAAAAGATTTGTATCTGCAGAATTCAATAAATTTTTAGATTACTACGAAAGAGCTGGAAACTTAAATGCTAAAGGTGACTCAAGAGACAGAGATCGTGGCAGAGATAGAGACCGTGGCAGAGACAGAGATCGTGGTAGAGATCGTGGTAGAGATCGAGGTCGTGGCAGAGACAGCGATTCTAGAAACTCATCTAATGCTGACATGCAACGCTTTTACATTGACAAAGGATTTAAAACAGGACTAAACAAAGGAGCTTTACTTAGAATTATCTGTTCTTACGGACAAGTCACTTCTAAAAGTGTTGGAAGATTAGACTTATTTAATGATTTTTCCTTCTTTGAAGTAGATAGCAAGCAAACCAAACAAGTAATTGACGGAATGAACAATCAAGATTTTGAAGGCAACAAAATTAAGGTTGAAACTGCTTCAAAAAAATCTTCAAGAAGAGGAAGATCTAATCGATAAAATTACCAATCGAATTCATCGTTAGAAAACTTAGGGTTAAATTCTAATTCTGAAAGGTTCATTTCAATCTCTTGGCCATTGTTGTCAATGACTATTTTATTGGGATACTGAAAGTATTTTGCAGGTCTATAATCTGAGAAGTATTGAGTAATACTTATACTTTCCCCAGAAGAGGTCGTCTCAATTTTTAGCTCACTCACTTTTAATTTAGATTCCATATCATAAAACTCATACCCTACATTCCCCATTGGATCAGTAACAGCAATCTTATAAGCCAACTTGTCGTCTACTTTTTCAATGCTTTCTAGATTAAGGACATATCCTAGCTGATCGTAACGCAGCTCTTTATCAATATAAAGCGAAACTTGTTTTTCTTTTATTTCTTCATCGGATAACTCTTTTTTCCCGGTTTGCATGTTCATACTTCCTCCAGAAGTGCCATTAAAAACCTCTTTTTGAACAACCATACCCATTGCGTTGATTTCCATTTTATAAAGATTAGGAGCTTTAGAATAAACCATCATACTCATATTAATTGTTTGCTCTCCTTGAGAAATAGATGCTTTCATGACAGTTTTTAATCCCTTTATTTTCTTGTAAACTTTAGCAACATCATCCATGTTTTCTTTACCTGTAATGGTCATCAAATAATCTTCAATAACCATTTTTGCTGTAACCCCTTCAGGAAGAGGAATTTCTTCCATTTTTACCTTATCACCATTAACATCATAAAACTCTATTTCGCCATCAGAATCAAACTTCTTTAAGCTCTCTGCAACCTCTTTATTACCAACCACTAGGATAATACAATTGTTAGGGTCTATGTATTTTTTTGCAGCATTTTGAACATCTTCTTTTGTTACATTTTGAAGTCTTCCTAAATAAGTTTGATAATAATCTTCTGGAAGATTATATCTTACAACATTCAAAGCAAATCGAGCAATTGTTTGAGATCGCTCTAAAGAGAGGGCAAAATCACCATTCATGTTGTTTTTAATTCTACTTAAATCTGTATCAGCAGGAAATTCGTTTCTAATGTGATTCATTTCTGCTAAAAATTCGGTAACAGCACTATCTGTAACCTCATTTCTAACACTTGCACCAGCACTAAATTGACCAATAATTTTATCGGGAGAAACTCTCCCTCTAGCTCCATAGGTAAACCCTTTGTCTTCTCTTAGGTTGGCATTTAAATAACTTGAAAAAGCACCACCAAAAATACTACTCATTACACTTACACTGGTTTGATCTGGAGCTCCTATTTTGTAGGATACTGGGTACATTACATTGATTTGAGACTGAACAGCGCCTGGCTTATTTACAAAAGCAACTCTAACACCATTTATTTTATTTGGCAAATCATAAACATGAGATGGAACTTCAGCTTTTTCCCATGATCCAAAATACTTACTGATTAACGCTTTGGATTCTTTAACATTAATATCTCCAACAATAACTAAATAAGAGATGTTAGGTCTAAAATAAGTTGAGTAATAAGCCTTACATTTCTCAACAGTAATCCCATCAACATCTTCAGCAGTCTGAACTTCACCATAAGGATGGTTTTTACCGTACTTCAAAACAGCACCTACTCTAGATGAAATGGAATTAGCATCAGTTTTAATGGATTTTAAGGAAGACATTAATCTTTTCTTCTTCTTCACTAATTCTTCTTCAGGAAATGCAGGGTTTAACAAAACGTCACTGGCAAGCTCCAACACCTTTTCTGTATGCTTAGAAAGGCAAGAAGCATAAAATCCAGAAGAAAAAGTAGAAATGCTTGCACCAATAAAATCAATTTGCTCATCTATTTCATCTTTAGAACGTGTAGTTGTTCCTGCACTCATCATCTCCCCCATCATAGAAGACAAACCAACATGGCCATTTTCAAGCACTGGGTCTTTGTCTATCGTTAGCTGAAAAGATACCTTAGGAAGCTTGTGGTTTTCTACTACAAACACTTTTAATCCATTATCTAAAGTATAGGAAGCTGGTGTTCCTATGTTAATTTTAGAAGCAAGCGCGGGTTCAGGTGCTTTTGATCGATCAATAACCATTTGTGAAAACCCAAAAACAGTTGTTGTTAAAAATGCAATTGAAACAATAATTTTATTCATGTGTAATTAATTAAAATCGTTTAAAAATTTTAGCCTTGTTCTTTAGGAAGGTAATACAAGACTACTCTATTATCATCAGTGAAATATTTTTTTGCTACTCTAAGGATATCTTCTTTAGACACCTGTAAATAACGCTCAAGCTCATTGTTAATTAAATTAGCATCACCAAAATACATCTTATAATTAGCTAGGTTTTCGGCAATACCAACCATAGATGAGAAATTATATACGAAATCATTTTCCATCATATTTCTAATTTTATCAAATTCTTTATCAGAAATTAATTCCGATTTCATTCTCTCAAATTCTCCGTTAATTTCTTTTTCTAAATCAGATGGAGCAACATCTGAATTAGCAATACCAAAAACAAAGGATAAACCAGGGTCTTCTGACGCAAATGGAAATGAACCAACATACATAGCCGACTCCGTTTGCTCAACACACTTTTTATTTAATCTTGAGCTTTCCCCATCTGACAATATTTTAGACATCATCTCGATGGCATAAAAATCAGGAGTTCCTTGTTTTGGTATTCGGTAAGCCATCATAACACCAGGAAGCTGAATATTATCATATACAGTGTCTCTAATCTCACCGCCTAAAGGAGGCTCAACAATTGTAATGGGCTCAATTTTTTCTTTTCCCTTTGGAATAGGGCCAAAGTAAGCTTCAATCATCTTTTTGGTCTTAGGGATATCTAAATCTCCAGCTATAGAAAGTATGGCATTTTCTGGAACATAAAATTTATGGTAAAAAGCAATGAACTCTTCTAAAGTTGCAGCATCTAAATGCTCCATTTCTCCAATAGTAGTCCAACGATAAGGGTGCTCTTTATAGGCTCTCTTGTTCATTTCAGCTAAAAAGCTACCATATGGCTGATTATCAATTCGCAATCTTTTTTCTTCTTTAACCACCTCGTTTTGTGTGTCTACACCTATTTGATCAATATTAGCATGCAGCAAACGCTCAGATTCTAACCAAAGACCAAGCTCCAATTGATTAGAGGGTAAAACTTCATAATAGAAAGTTCTATCATTTGAAGTATTTGCGTTATTATTTCCTCCAGCGTTTTCAATGTATTTAAAAAATTCTCCTCGCTCAATGTTTGCAGAACCTTCAAATAATAGATGTTCGAAAAAATGAGCAAAACCGGTTCTTTCTGGATTTTCATTTTTTGCACCTACATGATACATAATCGACACAGCAACAATTGGAGTTGAGTGATCTTCGTGTAAAAGAACAGTTAATCCATTTTTTAAGGTGTATTCCTCAAAGTTGATTTTAGGCATTTGACCAACAGATGAAAAGCCTAGCGTAATTAATAAGAGTGAGAATATTGTTTTCATTGATTATAAATTTAAAACATTACGAATTTAACATAATAATTTGGTGCCTTATATAATTATACACAAATGGCAAATTATCAATTTAAAAATGTATTGTTTGTTATAAATGGAAATTAGAGATGTAGTTTCTGAAAATAAAATACATCTGTAAAATTATTTTTAGTCTTCAACCATGATTTCAATTCTCCAGAAAGTGAATATCCACAAGACTTAAAAAGGGCAATACTTACTAGGTTTTCAACAGATATTATACAATGTAAATTATTAATATTCAAGTTTTTAAAAGCGTATACCTCAAGTAATAATAAAGCTTTTTTTGCGATTCCTTTATTTCTAAATTCAGGATCAATTAACACACCAACACCAGCTCTTAAATGATAAGGGTCAAAATCAAAAAGATCAATACAACCAACAAGACAACCGTCCCATTCTATCATTAATCTAAGCTGATTATTCACAAAGATATCATGAACTGAATCAACAAAATCCTGCATCATTTCTCTAGAATAATAATTCGGAGTCTCGCTGTACTTATGATTTTCTGGGTTATTCTCCCATTGAAGCAAAACACCAACATCTTCCGAAACAATCTTCCTCAAATGAAGCTTTCCTTGTGAAATCATTTTACAAGTTTTTGAATTCTTTGAATAACATCCTGCTTGCTATAATTCCTGAGCTTAAAAAAATCATCTTCTAAAAATTCAGCACAATACATTTCTGCATAGGATTCAATATAATTGATATTTTCAAGTGCAGGGATAAGTTCGAAAACAAAATTAACATTAGCTGAATTATCAATTTTAGCTGATATTACTTTTTTTATTGGGTCAATACAAGTTATTCCATTACTTAGACTAGTATAGCTTCCGAAAACTTCTTCAACAAAATTATTGGGTATATTATCATTAAAAAACACAAAAATAGACGGTATTTTTTTTCTACGAATTAACTGTAGCATAACATCAATAGCCAAGCCATTTTGAACTTCATTAGCGGTTAAAGAATAATATTTTCCATTAGAGAAAAGTCCTAAATGAGGTGGTTTTTTATGTGCGTTAATCAAAACTATACCTGAAGAAGTAGACAACCTTTTAATCGGTAAATTGAACACAGGACCTATTTTACCCATCTATTTCTCCTTTAAAAACATAAGTTGCCGCACCCTTCAGCGTTACATTGTTAAAAACATTCCCATCGTAGTCAAAACCAACACTCAGCTCACCACCTTTTGTAAAAACTTTAATTTCTCCAGTTGTTAATTTTAGTTTCAATGCTATGAACAAGTGCTGCAGCAGTAACTCCTGTTCCACAAGACAATGTTTCTGCCTCAACCCCTCTTTCATAGGTTCTTACAAAAAGCCCATCATTTTGAGAATGAATAAAATTAACATTTACCCCATTTAGTTTATAAGCATCACTGTACCTGATATTTCTTGCAAGGTCAATAAAATCAAGTTCATCTAAATTATCCTTGTATTGAACATAGTGGGGAGAACCGGTATTTGAAAAAGCAGATCCATCCCCTAAATTCTCCACTTTAATGTTTCCAATCATATCAATCTCTACCAAAGAATCAGAAATAACTATTGCTTTATGGATACCATCAGTAGATAAAAATTTCACTTGCTTTCCTACCATCCCCATATGATAGGCAAACAAAACGGCACATCTGCTACCATTTCCACAAAAACTTTGAGTACCATCTGGATTATAAAAAATCATTTCAAAATCAAATTCATCATGATCTCTTATTAAAATCACTCCATCAGCGCCAATACCAAACTTCCTATTAGCTAGCTTACCTATCACTGTTTTTGTCAGCTCAATAGCGTTATCCCTATCATCAATAATGATAAAATCATTACCTGTACCCTGATACTTGTAAAACGAAATAATCATACCTTAAATATAGGAGACAAAATTAATTATTCTAAACAATAATTGTTAACATTATTTAACAGCAAAGCCATAACATACAAAAATAAACTTGCGTTTATTAGAGCATATAAATCAAACTCTTTATTATGCTAAAATCAGGATTTAAACTTACTCTTGCTGGAATTATTGGAGGGCTATTTTCTTTTGCTCTTTTACATTTCAGCGATTATGAAAACAAACAAGAAACAGCTTCACAATTCACCAACGAAAAAGAAAAAAAAATAAGTGCCGATAATTCATTTACAACAGCGAAGACCAATGCTGTTTTAAATCCGGAGCATACCAACTTAGACTTTACTGCTGCTGCAGAAAAAACAGTAAATTCTGTAGTTCACATTCAAAGTTCCTTTATCAATCAACAAAAAAATGATCCTCTATTGGAATTTTTCTGGGGACCACAACCCAACCAACAGCAACCCCAAATAGCAACTGGTTCGGGAGTAATTATTTCTAAAGACGGGTTCATTGTAACCAACAATCATGTTATAGACAATGCAGATGAAATTTCTGTTACATTAAATGACGGAAGAGAATTAACTGCCAAACTTATTGGAACAGACCCAGGAACTGACATAGCCTTATTAAAAATTGAAGACAACAACTTAGCCTACACTGAATTTGGGAATTCTGACGATGTTGAAATTGGTGATTGGGTACTAGCGGTTGGCAATCCATTTAATTTAACCTCAACTGTTACTGCAGGAATTGTAAGTGCAAAAGCTAGAAGCATCAATTTACTTAGAGGCGACAGAAACAACAATGTTTTCCCTTTAGAATCATTTATTCAAACTGATGCAGCTGTAAACCCTGGAAATAGTGGCGGAGCACTAGTATCTCCCGATGGTTTTCTTGTGGGAATAAACACTGCAATTGCCTCTCAAACAGGGTCATATTCGGGCTATTCCTTTGCTGTACCGTCTAATCTTGTTCTTAAAGTTGTTAATGACATTAAAAACTACGGCATGGTTCAAAGAGCTTTTATTGGAGTAGTTATTCAAGATGTTGATCAAAAGACAATGAACGACATGGACCTACCTAATACTAATGGAGTATTTGTAAGATCGCTTTCTGAAGCTGGTGCAGCAAAAGAAGCGGGTATCAAAGAAAATGATGTCATCTTAAAGGTGGAAAACATTGAAGTCAACAACGTTCCTGAACTTCAAGAGCAGGTGGGAGGTTTAGACCTGGAGATAAGATAAATGTTATAATAAGACGAGGTAAAGAAACCAAGCTAATTGAAGTAACACTTAGAAATCAGTCAGGAAATACAAAACTACTAAACAAAAAAGTGCTTGAAGAAAAAGCTTCTATGTTTGGCGCTACCTTTCTCGAAATTGATGAACTAGATAAAAAAAGGCTACACATCAAAAATGGGGTTAAAATCCACTCTTTGTCTAACGGAAAGCTCAAAGAAGCAGGCCTAAAACCAGGATTTATTATTACTCATATAGATAAAAAACCGGTATACAAAACAGCTCAACTAATGGAAATCTTCAATGAAGAAAATGGAGGTGTTTTAATTGAAGGCATTTACATAAATGGAACTAAAGGCTATTATGGCTTTGGTCTTTAACCAATAAACTAAAATTATGACAAAGGAACCATCATCAATCGAAAAATTCAACAATTGGAGCAAGAACTCTGTAGGAGTACGAATATTTACAATAGTATTTTTAATTCTAATCTTATTAATTCCTGTTTCTATGGTAGAGAATTTAATAAGAGAGCGAGAACGTTATCAAGAAAATGCGATGTATGAAATTAGCGATAAATGGGGAGCTCATCAAACAATTACAGGGCTTGTTGTATCGGTTCCTTATTACACCTACTCCACCACAAAAGAAAAAGGAATTACCAAAACTCATAAACACAAGCACTATGCTCATTTTCTACCAAGTGAGTTGAACATAAAAGGGAAGATAACTCCAGAGAAACGATACAGAGGAATATATGAGGTAGTGGTATACAAAGGAGACCTCTCTATTGAAGGTGCTTTTGATGACATCGACCCCGATAAGCTTGGTTTAGATAGTCAAAACATAAATTGGGCTGGGGCCACTCTAAACCTAGGCATCTCAGATCTCAGGAGCATCCAAAATGACGTTTTTGTAGATTGGAACGGTCAACAACTTAACTTCAACCCTGGATTACCTTCTGACGATATCGTTAAATCTGGAATTAGCACAAACATCAACATCGGTAAAACATTTAAAAAACAACAATTTAAAGTCAATTTAAAGCTAAATGGATCTGAAGGAATTAGCTTTACTCCTCTCGGAAAAACAACGAAAGTTAGCATCAATTCCAATTGGGCAGACCCAAGTTTTAATGGGGCTTTTTTACCAGATAACAGAAAAATATCTAAAGATGGATTTACTGCTGACTGGGAGGTGCTTCACCTAAACAGAAATTACCCTCAAGAGTTCACTGACAACAACAAAAATATTTTTCAATCTAATTTTGGTCTAGATTTAAAACTACCCGTTGATGAATATCAAAAAAGCATGCGTTCTGTCAAATATGCTGTCATGTTCATCTCGCTTACTTTCTTATTTTATTTCTTTTCACAGATAAAACAGAAAGTACGCATCCACCCTATTCAATATTTAATTATTGGTTTAGCGATATGTTTATTTTTCACCCTATTAATCGCACTATCTGAGCACATGAATTTTCAGTATGCTTATTTAATTGGATCAATGGCGATAATTAGCATAATTACCACCTACTCCTTCTTTATCTTTAAAGATAAATTAATCACCTCTCTACTTGCAGGCATCTTGATTATGTTATACGGCTTCATTTATGTCATCATTCAAATGCAAGATTTCTCCTTACTTATTGGAAGTTTAGGCTTGTTCGTTATACTTTCATCGGTCATGTACCTATCAAGAAACATAGACTGGTATAACATTGGAGAAAACAACCAAGCTGAATAAAGAAAATAGCAGCGAATTCAATTTAAAGCTCATTGTTATCAATGAGCTTTGTGTTTTAACAAAAATATATTAACACACTTGAAGTTATGAGAAGAAAAAATTAAATTTGTCGCTTAATAAAATTTAATGACGCCTCTACATTGGGTTATAATAATTGGAATTCCTATTCTAATTAGTTTGGTAGTTCTAGAAAATTTTGTTGCAAAAAAAAAGCAACTTAAGCTATATACCCTTTCAGACAGTATAACCAATCTGTCATGTGGTCTACTGGAGCGTGTATTTGACATCTTCTTTTCTGTTTTAGCACTTTATGGATTCAATTACATTTATTTCAACATAGCTCCTTTTCAAATTGAGCTTTCGGTGATAACTTGGATTATAGGTCTGTTTGTTACTGACTTTATTGCCTACTGGTTTCACAGACTCAGCCATGAAATTAACTTTTTGTGGGCCGCTCATATTGTTCATCACCAAAGTGAAGAATTAAACCTGACTACTGTTTTTAGAGTTTCTTTTTTAGCCGTCATTTACCGAGCATGCTTTTTTGTTTGGATGGCACTTGCAGGTTTCGATGTCTTTACCATTGTTACCACCTCTGCTTTTTTAGGATTTTATCAACTATTTACCCACTCCAGAGTGATTGGCAAATTAGGGTTTCTAGAAAGATTCTTAACCACCCCCTCGCATCATAGAGTTCATCATGCAAGAAATGAAAAATACATGGACAGAAACTATGCACATATATTCATTTTCTGGGACAGACTTTTTGGCTCCTTTAAAGAAGAGGAAGAAGAACCAGACTATGGCATAACCTCTGGATTTGAAAGGGCTAACCCTTTCAGAGCTACCTTTTCTTACTGGCGAAACCTTATTATAAGAGCTAAAAGAACAAAAAAGACAAGTGACAAGATAAAAGTATTCACAAAAGGCCCTAAGTGGACACCTAAGGATGTTGATCATTTACCTAATGATTTCAAAGAAGATGAAAACGGAAATAGAATCCCTCATAAAATTCCCATAAACAATGAAAAAAGAGCATTTATTCTATTGAATGTTTTAATCACTGCATGCAGTTTCATTGGTCTTCTTTTCATAAAATCTAAAATGGGAGGTGACGTCTCTTTTAAAGTACTAATTTCTAATAGACATATTTTATCTCTAGCAACGATAATCATTATTTCTGTTTTTGCACATTCTAGACTTATTGAACAAAAAAAATTCACATTACTAAGTGAAAGTTTAAGGTTATTATCTGTTGTGTGGCTTACCATTTATGGCTTTACAAGCACCGCTATTTCCCCTTGGCTAATTCCTCTTGTAACATGTTATTGCTTACTCATGTTTTTATGGTTACTTAAGATCTACATTAACCCTAAAAGAAAGGCCATCAAGGCGTAAGACTTAACAAATGTTTGAAATATTAAATCCCACAATATTTATAGGGAATTTCGAGTGGAGAGAACCTGTTACTACTTTAACCGACTTTTTAGTAGCTATAGTTGCCTTTTTAGGCTATTTAAAATTCAGGTCTTATAAGAACAAAAAATCATTATCCTTTAACTATTTTAAATACTACTTTTTGTGCTTTGCTGTAGGAATGACATCGGCAGCTTGGTTCGGTCACGGATTACAAGCCTATGTTGGGCCTGAATTTAAGCGAATTGGTTGGGTCTGTGGAGCAACAGGCCTTCTTTTATTTGGTCTTGGATCATTAATGGAAATAAAGCAAATGATAAAAAACAGCAACTACAGATTATTGAAAATTACATTTACTATTCAATACGCTGTTTTTGTTTATTTAATGTTAGCCCCTCAGCTTAGTGATTTCTTATTTGCTCAATTAAGCTCTACCGTTTCCTTAATCGCTTTTATACTACCTATACATCTTTACAACTACGTAAAATCGGCATCAAAAGGGAGTCTTTTCATATTATTTACCATCTTTTACAGTATAATTCCAGGACTAGTCTTTAACAATCAGATTAGCATCGATAAGTGGTTCAACTACCACGACATAAGCCATGTGCTCATGGCTATTTTTATGTGCTTGATGATTGTAGGTACTTCTAAAATCTCCATGCTTTCAAAAAACAATTCATAGTAATAGCTATCTTTAAACCATGAACATTAAAAATAAAGACAAATTAATTTTAGCCTATTCAGGTTCAGAAATGGCAACTAATTTTTTAAAAAATGATTTAGAGGACGCTAAAATATTTTCACTCATAAAAAATGAAATTCAATCTGCAAGATTAGCTGGCTTTGGAAGCTCAATTTTTAACGGTTGTCAGCTTTACATATATCAAAAAGATATTGAAGAGGCTAAACCCATAATTGATGAGTTTCTAAAAAGAGAAGGCTGATTATTTTAACTCTTTATTGCAATAAAAATAATTTTAAAGAGTTTAGCTTTCTATAAACACCATTTAAAAAATGAAAAAATTATTTTTTAGTTTATTACTTCTCCCCTCACTAGTTTTTTCACAAGAAAAAATAACCATTAGTGGTTACATTGAGGAAAACCTCAACGGAGAAAAATTAATTGGGGCTACAGTATATGACCTTAATTCGCTTCAAGGAACAATCACCAATGATTATGGCTTTTACAGCTTAACATTACCCAAAGATTCTATTAACTTGAGAATTAGTTTTTCTGGTTTTCAAACTCAATTTATTAAACAATATGCTGAAGATGACATCACCCTAAACATCAAACTTAGCGATGTACTTTTAAAAGAAGTGGAAATCATTGGCAATCAGGAGCAAGTTCACCAACGATCTGAAATGAGTACCATAGACCTCTCTATGGATAAGGTTAAAAGCCTTCCCGCATTACTTGGCGAGAATGACATTATGAAAACCATTCAATTACTACCAGGTGTACAATCAGGAAGTGAAGGTTCTTCAGGTGTCTATGTAAGAGGTGGCGGTCCAGACCAAAACCTAATTTTATTGGACGGAGTTCCTGTTTACAACGCATCACATTTATTTGGTTTCTTCTCAGTCTTTAATGCCGATGCAATTCAGTCAACTAAATTGATAAAAGGTGGCTTTCCCTCAAGATATGGGGGGAGACTTTCATCGGTAATAGATATAAAGATGAAAGAAGGGAACATGAAAAAATTTCATGGTGAAGGTTCGGTAGGTTTAATATCATCTAAGCTCACCCTTGAAGGCCCTATTGTGAAAGACAAAACTTCTTTTCTAATTTCTGCCAGAAGAACTTATATAGACCTTCTTGCTAGGCCTTTTATTTCTTTAGCACAAAAAAACAACAATACAGACCCTAATTCCTCTAGTACGAATTCTGGTGGATATTACTTCTATGATGTTAATGCCAAAATCAACCATAAATTTTCTGATAAAGATCGTTTATACTTCAGCCATTACATGGGAAGAGATAGAGCATATTTAAACACTACAGATAACTGGAACACCGACTCAACATCCAATTCAAGTAGTGCACAGTCTGAGCTGTGGTGGGGTAATATTATTAGCTCGCTTAGATGGAACCACATGATTTCCAATAAAATGTTTATGAACACTACGCTCCGGTACAGTAAATACGACTTCCTTGTGGGTTCTAGTATTAATGAATCCTCAACTCAGAACACGGTTCAAAATACACAAAACATTTCATTTGCCTATCAATCTGGAATTGAAGACTGGTCTGGAAAAATTGACTTTGATTGGATGCCCAGCCCAAATCATTTTATAAAGTTTGGAATTGGAGACATCTATCACACCTTTACACCTGGAGTTAACCAGTTTACCATGCAAAACACTGGTTCTTCTGCCCTTGATACAACTTTTGGATCCCAGCTCCATTTTGCTCACGAACTTTCAGCTTATGTAGAAGATGAGTTTAGCATTGGAAGTAGAATTAAGTCTAATGGGGGATTGCATTTCTCAAGTTTTATTGTTGGCAATTCTGTTTACAATTCGATTCAACCTAGATTCAGCTCAAGGCTTTTAATTGATGACAACTCTTCTTTTAAAGCAAGTTACGCTCGTATGGCCCAGTTTTTACATTTACTTACCAATTCAGGAATTGGTCTTCCAACAGACTTGTGGTTACCAGCAACAGAAAGGATAAAACCTCAATTTTCCAACCAATGGGCATTGGGTTACGCAAGAACATTTCTGAAAAAATATGAACTTTCTATTGAGGGATATTACAAAACAATGGAGAATTTAATTGAATATAAGGATGGAGCTTCGTTTTTTGATTCTCAATTAGATTGGCAAGATAAAGTTCATTCTGGAAGAGGATGGTCGTATGGACTTGAATTATTGGTGGAGAAAAAAATTGGAAAAGCTACAGGTTGGATTGGCTATACCCTATCTTGGACCAACAGACAATTTGACTCTCTTAATTTTGGAAACCCTTTCCCATACAGATACGATAGAAGACATGATATCGGAGTTGCCTTTACTTATGAATTTAACGACAACGTTAATATGGGAATTGTTTGGGTTTATGGGACTGGAAACGCTGTTACATTAGGCCAGGAACGCTACCTTTCTATGTCAGATGTACAAAATGCCTTTAATTATGGGCACACAAACGCTTCTCAAGGTATTGAACACATCAGCTCTAGAAACAATTATCGAATGCCCTCTTACCATAGATTAGATTTCTCTTTTAATTTTACTAAGCAAAAAAAATGGGGGCAAAGAACAATTAGTTTAGGAGTTTACAATGCCTACAGTCGTCAAAATCCATTTTATTTAGAATTTACATCTGATGAAAATGGAAATACTCAGCTATCTCAGTACAGCTTATTTCCAATAATTCCTTCATTCAATTATTCATTTAAATTTTAACATGAAAAAATTCATAGCTTATATTTTAGTAATTGGTGTTCTTTGTTCATGTGAGAAAGTAATTCCGTTTACTGGAGATGTCACCCAACCTAAATTGGTTGTAAACTCATTATTTGATGCGGAAAACCCATGGAATGTAAATGTAAGCCAAAGCTTAAGTGTTATTGACACTGGAACTTTATCTTACGTTGAAAATGCTGTAGTATTAATTAAAGACAACCAAGATAACATTGTGGAAACCCTTTACTACGACTCCAATTGGAGCTACAGCGGCAACTTATATCCTCAAGTAGGTCAAGAATATAGGATTGAAGTGACTGCAGATGGGTTTACTCCCGTATCAGCTGTAAACAACCTCCCAAGCCCTATAACGATTCCAAACGTAGACACAGCAACAACTACGATTAACAACGAACAGCGGTTTGAGATGTCGGTCACTATTAATGACCCTGTTGGGGTAAGTAACTATTACTTGATTTCTGTTCATGCTGGAGGATGGTTTGATGAAGAAATTTGGAATGGTTCATCTTGGGAGTTTGACTCTTCATTTTATGACTTCGCTGTTCCAATACTTGTTAATGACCCAATATTTGAAAACTACGGATCAGACCGATGGGAAAACAAAGGCATTTTTAC
Organism: Parvicellaceae bacterium; assembly: GCA_045561415.1. Classification (GTDB taxonomy): domain Bacteria; phylum Bacteroidota; class Bacteroidia; order Flavobacteriales_D; family Parvicellaceae. The sequence goes on along the minus strand of JBJKXU010000023.1, from coordinate 50,688 downwards.
TGACTTTTCTTTTGATGGTCAAAGCAGAACAATAGACATAGCAATAGGCATAGATGATTTAGGTGAAAAATTTTCAGACTTGGATTTTTTAGAGGTACGTATTTTCAACATTACTGAAGCAGCCTATTTATACAACAAAAGTTATGATTTGTATCAAAACGCTAGTGGAAATCCTTTTGCGCAACCCGTTCAAGTATACAGCAACATAACTGAAGGTTTTGGTTTATTTGCTGGGCAACAACTAAACGTTTTCTCAATTCTATAGATGCAAAGAAAATTATTTAAAATAATTGGTTTAGTTTTTATTATAGGTCTATCCTCATGCGAAAAAGTAATTCCTTTTTCAGGTGAAGTTGTTCAACCTAAAATAGTTGTAAATTCATTTTTCAGCTCATCTAAGAACTGGAAAGTATTCCTGACCAAAAGCTTAAGTGTAACAGATACTGGAAAGTTAGACTATATTGACAATGCTTCTGTTTTAATCAAAGATGAACAAAATAACATTGTTGATGTGCTACAGCATGATTCTCTTGGGATTTATTCAGGAAGCACTACACCTCAGCTTGGTGAAAGGTATAGAATTGAAGTGGAAGCATTGGAATACAACTCGGTATACGCAGAAGATTACCTTCCAAATGAAGTTTCTATTTCCAATGTAGACACGTTAACTAGCTACTTAAACAATGAAAAAATTCTAGACTTAGACATAGCCATTAACGATCCTATTTTGGAAGAAAACTATTATTACCTAAAAGTTAATGTTGGCCTAAATACGGTTGATGGTTTTTACGAAACTAAGAGACTACAAATTTTAGTAAACAACCCTTTATATGAAAATTCAGGCCCAGATAAATGGGATAACAAAGCCATTTTCACAGATTTCCTTTTTAATGGAGATAATAAAATAATTAAAACCGCCATTAAATTACCAATTGTAGTCAATGATGTTGCTTACAATTTAAGTGATTTAGATTATCTTGAAATCAGATTAAATAACCTTACAAAATCAAAATACTTGTATAAGAAAAGTTATGATCTCTACGAAAATTCAAGTGGAAATCCTTTTGCTCAGCCAGTTCAAGTTTACAGCAATATCACAAATGGATTTGGAATTTTTGCTGGTGCCCAGCTTAACGTCTTTTCTGTTCTCTAATAAAACATTTATCAACAATTCAAATTAACATTTCAAAAAAATTAACAATTAATCAGACAACTTTATAACAAAAATTTAGTTTATAATGCTGATAAACAGCTAATTAAAACAGTATTAATGCTGAAAAATTAGGTATTTAAAGCAATGACTAAGTTGAACCAAAACAGTGTGTAAATAATTACCATTTAACTTGACTTGACTTAACGATTAGTTTACATTTGCGGCACATTGAAAATAGTAATTTATCAGATAAAAAAAGAGCGCTAAAACATGAGACAATTAAAGATTACTAAATCCATAACTAACAGAGAAAGTCAATCATTAGATAAATATTTACAAGAGATAGGAAGAGAAGACCTAATTACAGCAGAACAAGAAGTAGAATTAGCCCAACGTATTAAGCAAGGAGACCAAGTAGCTCTTGAAAAATTAACCAAAGCCAACTTAAGATTTGTTGTTTCTGTAGCGAAGCAATATCAAAATCAAGGATTAACACTTCCCGATTTAATCAATGAAGGGAATTTAGGTTTAATTAAAGCTGCTCAACGTTTTGATGAAACTAGAGGTTTTAAATTCATCTCTTATGCTGTTTGGTGGATTAGACAGTCTATTTTACAAGCTCTAGCTGAACAATCGAGAATTGTAAGATTACCACTAAACCAAGTAGGCTCATTAAATAAAATCAATAAAGCTTTCTCTAAGCTTGAACAAGAATTTGAAAGACCTCCAAGTTCTGATGAACTCGCAAAAGCATTAGACCTCCCAGAAGACAAAGTCAATGACACCTTAAAAGTAAGCGGAAGACACGTTTCTGTTGACGCACCATTTGTTGATGGTGAAGACAACTCTTTGCTTGATGTAATGGTAAACAATGACAGCCCTAAAGCTGATCGAGAATTGATGATGGAATCTCTTCAAAGAGAGATTGGCAGATCACTTTCTACTCTTACTGAGCGAGAAAGAGATGTTATTCAATTGTTTTTTGGAATTGGTCTTCAGCACGGGCTTACCCTTGAAGAAATTGGAGCAAAATTTGACTTAACAAGAGAAAGAGTTAGACAAATAAAAGAAAAAGCAATTAGAAGATTAAGACATACCTCAAGAAGTAAATTACTAAAAGCCTATTTAGGATAAACTGATTTAAAATGACAACTATGGAAGCAAAAACCGGCTACGAGGCTGGTCTTAACGAATACGTTAAGCAAGAAAAAGCAGCTGTTGAATTAATAACTGCTGTTGGGAGACTCATGTATGACAAGGGAGTAGAATTGGTATTCTATCGAAACCACCTTGTTGATGTAAGTAGTTCTGAATTAATAAATCTATTTGATTATTCAGAAAAGGTACTTAACAAACATGTAGACATTTACAATGTATCTAAAGTTGCTAAAACTTTAAGCAAACTTGACCTAGCACCTTCTAAATTAGACATAGGAAAAATCACTGATGAGTATCTTTCAGCTAAGGATCGTTTTTCTTCAATTGATGACTTTATCAACGACACATTAAAAGATTTTATTGGCGCTGAAAAACACAATTTTAGTCCTCAAGATGTTGTGCTATATGGATTCGGAAGAATAGGAAGGTTAGCAGCTAGAGAGCTCATCAAACAAGCTGGAAAAGGACAACAGCTCAGATTAAGAGCAATTGTTATTAGAAATGTTGATGAGACTCAAATTAAAAAAAGAGCCGCATTACTTAGAAACGACTCAGTCCATGGAGCTTTCAAAGGTTCTGTAATTGAAGACTTTAAAAATCAGTCATTAATAATTAATGGTCAGCAAATTAAACTAATTGAAGCTAAAAACCCTGAAGACATAGACTATACTTCTTACGGCATTAATGATGCTTTAATCGTTGACAACACAGGTGTTTTTAAAGACAGAGAAGCACTTGGAAGACATTTAAAATCTAATGGCGCTGCTAAAGTACTTTTAACAGCTCCAGGAAGCGGTGTCCCTAATATTGTATATGGTATAAACCACAAAGAACTTGATTTAGATAATGAAAACATCTATTCAGCAGCTTCATGTACCACCAATGCCATCTCTCCAGTTTTAAAAGTTGTTGAAGATCATTTAGGTGTGAAAAATGGACACATTGAAACAGTTCATGCCTACACCAATGATCAAAACTTACTAGATAACATGCATAAAAAACCTAGAAGAGGTAGGTCTGCCGCAATAAACATGGTTATCACATCAACAGGAGCAGGTAAAGCAGTTACTAAGGTAATTCCATCTTTAGCTGGAAAGCTTACCGCTAACGCAGTAAGGGTGCCAACTCCAAATGGATCTTTAGCCATTATAAAGCTAACCCTAAACAAAGCCACCTCATTAGAAGAGCTCAATAACTTAATGAAAAATGCAGCTCTTGAAGGAGAGCTTGTAAATCAAATTAAATACGAAATCAGCAATGAGCTTGTCTCCAATGACATCATTGGAAATGTTTGCGCATCAGTTTTTGACTCTAACGCAACAATTGTTTCTGAAGACGGACTTAACTGTGTTATTTATTCTTGGTATGACAACGAATACGGCTACACTAAACAAGTTATTAGAGTTGCCAAATACATTTCAAAAGTAAGAAGGTTAATCTATTATTAATATTTTTAGCTATGGACAAAAACAAGGAACTTAAAACTAAGCTTGGAGAAGATGGCAAAGCCATTAGCCCAATTTTAGAGAACAATATCATGAATTATTTAATTGATATTGATGGAACAGTTACTGAGGATGTTCCTAATGAAGAACCTGAAAGAATGCTTACTTGTGAACCTTACCCAGATGCTTTAGAAATACTTAACAAATGGTATGATGAGGGACACATTATCACTTTTTTCACTTCAAGAACGGAAGACCACCGAGATTACACAGAGAGATGGTTAAAGAAACACGGATTCAAGTACCATGGGCTTCTGATGGGTAAACCAAGAGGTGGAAACTACCATTGGATAGACAATCATTTGGTTAGAGCCACAAGGTTTAATGGAAAGTTTACCGATCTTATAACGGTGTCTAAAGACATCCAGGTTTTTGATGACTAAATTCTATAATTACTCTAACCTTTAGCATTGCTCCCTGCAAGTATTTTTTTATATTAGCACAAATTGTTATTAAATATAATATGAACATTACAAATTTTAAAAGCGCATTCATTTTGCTTTTTTCTTTCACCTTTATTGCTTGCCAAAACAATACGGAAAACACGGAAGGACTAGAAAACGAAAACCAAAATGAAGTGGTAGTTGATTCAACTTCTTCTAACGAAGCTCAGGAACAAGATAACAACTACCAATTTATTCCCCCTTCGCCCATTCAAATTGGACTAATTCTTGAAAAAGCTGGAATGGACTACTTACCAAATGTTGCTAATCCTGCTGAGGATGTTGATGAGTACACAGACAAGTTTAGTCAGTCGATTTGTTTTGGCGTATACTCATGTGATTTAGCCTATTGTGTTTTAAACAATAAATATGACGAGGCTAGTGCTTATTTGAAATCAATAAAATCATTAGGAAGTAAAATTGGTTTAGAAACCGTCTTTAATTCTGAAGATATCATCACAAGATTTGAAAGTAATATTGGCAATAAAGACTCTATCGTTGATATTTTAATTTATGTGCAAGAAAATACAGACGCCTACATCGATGATAATGGAATGAGTGATTTGTCTGTAATATACTTTTTAGGAGCATGGATTGAAGGAATGTATTTAGGGGTTAAAACTCTTGACAACACCAATAATAAAAATATAGGAGTACTACTATCTGAACAGATGGGTATTCTAGAATTATTACTTGCTGGCTTAGAACACATCAATGAAAAAACTGATGATATAGAAGATCTTAACTCTTCTGTACAAGAACTCCTAGAAGCATACAACAACTTGGAGTCAATTAAATCAGCAGCTGAATTTAAAGACAATTTAGACATTGATCTTAATGCTCAAGAGATTGAACTAATTTCTGGTAAGATTATTGATATACGTCAATCTCTAGTCCAATAACAAATGATTAATAAAATGAGAAAAATATTTGCATTCCCTCTTATTCTACTGTTGTTTTTATGCTCAGACTTTAATGCTCAAAACAGAAATGAAATCGACCCATACAGGGAGTTTTTAGCTGAATTGTCAGAATATAGAAAAATATGCAGAAATGCCTTAAAACCATACAGATATGATGGTTCTAAAACCACTCATTTCTCCTACAAAGAATATGATTATAGAAAAGAAGTTGAAATAGGTACCGTTCAAGATTCAGAATACAGGCTATCTTTTAACTCTAACGGCATTAAGTACGACCAAATTAAAGTTCAAATCTATGACAAGCCTCTTAAATACAATTCAAGAGTGCTTCTCTATGAAAAAGAAGGAGTAGGCGGCAACGAATTTACCGTTGAAACTGCTTCAATGATTGAAAAACTCAAAGAAGTAAAAAGAGAAAAAGGAGTAGATGAGGAAATTATAGCACGTATGAGACTTAAAAAGCTTTACATCAGCTATATAATCCCAGCAATTGACAGAGAAATTGAAATTGATCCAGAAACTGGTAATGAAATAAAAGTAATTACTAAAGGAGCTATTGTTTTAGCAATAGGTTACAGTAACATTTAATACTTATAAGAAAGTATTTTATTGTACTGATCCAGCCCAATTTCCACTTTAAAACCCCTGGTCTTTTCAGGAAACCTTGCTTTGGTTATTTCAAAAACTAAAGTGTCAAGTACAAGCTTTTTACACAAATCATCATTAAAGTTATGTTCTAAAAAAAGATCTATTTTAGGGGGACTTTTTTTCTCAAAAGCTCCACTACTAAACAACTTGAAATAATGCTCCCTACAACCACCCCCGTATTGAACAACAACAGTTAAGTTATCCTTCACTATTGAAGCATCTATAATGGTAAATGGATGGTTATCTTTAGCAGGTTTATAATTATCCTGTATAATAAGTTCTGGCGTATATGCTTTCTGGTTTTTAGTTCCTGTTGTTTTTTGAGCGCTACAACCAATTATAAAACAACAGCTTAAATAAATAATTTTTTTCATATTCTTTTTTATAACACAATTTATTCCAAAATCACTTAAATTTTTCTAGAAGTATTTTTTTCAACGAGAAAAGCTCATCTCTTAAATGAGCAGCTTCAATGAAGTTTTCTTTTTTAGCTTCTCTTTCCATTTGACCTTTTACACGTTTTATGGAAGACTCTAGCTCATCCCTATCCATATATTTTATAACAGGATCTTCAGCAATGGAAAGCGTGTTGTCTACCTGATAAGAAACAGCAGCATCAACTTGATTACTTGGATTAACTAATGAATTTTCTTTTGATTTATAGATTTGTTTAGGCTCAATGCCATTTTCAGTATTATACTCTTGTTGAATAGCCCTTCTTCGGTTGGTCTCATTGATAGTTCTATCCATTGACTTAGTGATTTTATCTGCATACATAATCACCTTACCATTAATGTTCCTTGCTGCTCTACCCACTGTTTGAACCAAGGCTCTTTCAGACCTTAGAAAACCTTCTTTATCAGCATCTAAAATAGCAACAAGAGAAACTTCAGGGAGATCCAAACCCTCTCTAAGTAAATTAACACCAATAAGTATATCAAAAATACCATTTCGTAAATCAGATAATATTTCAACTCGCTTAAGGGTGTCAACATCTGAGTGGATGTAACGAGTTCTTTTGCCTAAATTAGACAAGTATTTATCCAATTCTTCAGCCATTCTTTTGGTTAACGTTGTTACCAAGACTCTTTCATCTCTTTGAATAACAACCTCCATTTCGTTAATTAAATCATCAATCTGATTTAATCTTGGCTTGATAGTTATTTGAGGATCTATAAGACCAGTAGGGCGAATAATTTGCTCTACAATAACACCATCTGATTTTTCAAGCTCATAATCTGAAGGAGTTGCACTAACATATATTGTTTGATTAATCATGGATTCAAACTCTGGAAACTTTAATGGTCTATTGTCTAAAGCTGCGGGAAGTCTAAAACCAAAATCTACTAAATTCACTTTTCTAGAATGATCACCTCCATACATGGCCTTAATTTGTGGAAGGGTTGCGTGCGACTCATCGACAACCATCAAAAAATCCTCAGGAAAATAATCCAAAAGGCAAAAAGGACGCTGCCCCACATCTCTACGATCGAAATACCTAGAATAATTTTCAATTCCCGAACAGTAACCAAGCTCACGCATCATCTCTAAATCAAACTCCACTCTACTTTTAATTCGCTTAGCTTCAAAAGGCCTTCCTGTTTCATTAAAATAATCTATCTGTTTAAGTAAGTCTGACTGAATTTCAATTATAGAACGTTGAACGGAATCCTTACTTGTAACAAAAATATTTGCAGGGAAAATTTGAAATTGATCAAAATATTCAATTGAATCTAAATTAACAGGGTCAATTTTCTGAATAGACTCAATTTCATCGCCCCAAAAGTTAACACGTACAATATAATCATCGTAGGCTAAAAAAATATCTACCACATCGCCTTTTACCCTGAAGTTACCTCTTTGAATATCGATCTCTGTTCTAGAGTAAAGATTATCAACCAATTGATGTAAAAATTGATTCCTTGAAATTACCTGACCCTTTTTGATAAGAGTAACACCCTGATAAAAATCTGCAGGATTACCAATTCCATATATACACGATACTGATGAAACAACGATAACATCTTTTCTACCTGACAACAATGAGGAGGTTGTGCTCAACCTTAATTTCTCAATTTCATCATTTATTGCTAAATCTTTTTCAATAAAAGTATCTGTTGTTGGTAAATATGCTTCTGGCTGATAATAATCGTAATAAGAAACAAAATATTCCACTGCATTATCGGGAAAAAAAGACTTGAATTCTTGATATAGCTGAGCTGCCAATGTTTTATTGTGAGACAATACTAAAGTAGGGCGCTGCACTTGGTTTATAACATTAGCAACCGTAAAAGTTTTTCCAGAACCTGTAACTCCTAAAAGCGTCTGGTGCTGAGTTCCGTCTACAACTCCCTTACTTAAGGACTCAATTGCTTGTGGCTGATCGCCAGTAGGACTAAAAGGAGATGTTAATTTAAACTGCATTTTATTTTCAATACTTGTTCCAAATTTCCCAAGACTTTAGTGCTTGATTAATTAGCATTTTTTCACCATTAAGTGTTTGTGCACCAAAGGATTTACTAGTTCGTAAAAATAGGGTTTCTTTTGGATTGTAAATTAAGTCTACAACCAAGTGTGTTTCATTTAAAAATTCATAGGGAAAAGGGACTAGCTGTTCAGTATTTGGAAACATACCAATTGGTGTAGTATTTATAATAATACCATGCTGAGCAACCATGTTTTCATTTATTTCGCTCCAAAGAAAAGCGTTTTCTACTTTTTTTGACCTAGAAATAAAATTCACTTTTAAACCATATTCACCAAGTACATAAGCAGCAGCTTTAGAAGCTCCCCCAGTACCTAAAATCAATGCTTTTTGATGATGAGATTTTAATAGCCCTTTTAGCGATTGAGAAAAACCATATACATCCGTATTACATCCTTTGAGGATCCATTTTCCATCTACTTTTTTTGGGACAATCGTATTTACAGCTCCTATTTTTCTTGACAAAGGATCACAATCGTCCAAAAGAGGAATTATCACCTCCTTGTATGGAATAGTAACATTAAGTCCACTTAAATTGTGTTGTTTGAAAAGCAAATGGAAATCAACTAATGAACTTAACTCATAATTATCATAAACAGCTTTTATTCCCTCACTAGAAAATTTTGAAGAGAAAAAATCTTTAGAGAAAGAATGTGAAAGTGGATTACCTATAAGTCCGTAATTTTTCAAGAAGGATTGGCTTTATTAGAAAATTTAGCACCTAATTTCTCAATGCCTACAACCAGCATAAAGCCCAGTACAATCATTAATACAGCATAAATGGTTTCCATTTGAGAAAAATCTGGACTTAACCATTTGTAAGCAACAACCTTTTGCTCACCATCTCTCCCCATAATAAATTCAGCAGGTACTTTCCAAGGCCAAATAACAAGTAATGAACCAATAACAAAACCAGTAAGTAAAGATATAGTCGAATTGTAAAACTTTTTGAGGATAAAAGATATACCGTGAGATAATCCTATAAAACCTACAGCCGCCCCAATTACAACAGGAACAAGAACATGAACATGATTAACGGGGTCAGAAACAGATGTAAGCATTATTAGCTGGTAATTACCCATTAAAATAAGCACATATGACCCAGAAAGTCCAGGTAAAATCATACTAGCCACTGCAACAACACCACAAAGCAATAAATACCAAGATGCTACATTTTCTGCTGCAGGTTTAAGAAAAGCAATAGAGACAGCAAATAAAATACCTATTATAAGACTTACAATAGTAGCAATACTCCAGCTTTTAACTAATCTTCCAACATAATAAATAGAGGCTACTATTAAGCCAAAGAAAAATGACCATACTAATAATTCATTTTTCAGAAAAAAAAACTCTAATACCTTAGCTAAGCTGACTATACTAAGAGCAATACCAGAAAATACAGCAATCAGAAAGCTTAAATTGATATGAGAAGAAAAAGCATTAAACTGACCTTTAAACAGCAATCTAAACGCTTTAAAGTTCATGGACTTTAAAGACTCAATAAGCTCTTGATAAATTCCTGTAACTAAAGCTATGGTCCCTCCGGAAACACCGGGAATAACGTTAGCAGCACCCATGCCCATGCCTTTTAAAACTAAAAGACCATATTTACTTAGAGAAGCAGCCATTAATTAAAGTGCTTTCCAAGCATTAATCCCACCTAACAAATTATAATAATTGTCTTTGTAAAGGTTATTCATTTTTAGAAAATTCAAAATATTTTCTGATCGCTTACCGGAGCGACAATGGAAAACAACGGGAACATCATCATTAAGCTCATCTAATCTAGTCATCAACTCTCCCATGGGAATATGTAAACCTCCTATTTTACCTTCTGTTTCTAACTCGTAAGGCTCTCTAATGTCGATGATTTGAACAGTTTTTTGATCGTTAATCATTTTTTTTAGCTCACTAACTTCAATATGATTCATTGTGTTTAAACTTTTTTATTTTTTTGGCTTATCGACTAACGGTTTGGTTTCTTCCACGATCTTTTCTGGTAAAGAATTAAAGAACGTATCTCCTCTTAGGCCCAATCTAAGGGTTTCTAAAGGAATAACCTCGTTGTGAGAAATATTACCTAAGTTAACATTGGAGCCAAAAAGATTAATAAACCAAACTTGTTGTTTTTTCGCAGGTGCTTCCCACAATATTTGTTCGGGCTTAACCTTAGCAATTATCTTATTTATTAAGATTGTATGAGGAGTTCCGTTTGGACGAAAAATACCAACAGAACCGCTTTCTCTTCCCTCTGCAATAACTTTCCAAGATCCAGCTTCTAATTCAGTAGTCATCATTCTTACCCATTTTGCTGGGCTAATTAATATACCTGCTTCTTTTGACCCTACTTCACTCATGACCGTACATTGACTAGAAAGCTTTCGAATAAACTCACATTTTTTATCGTGCTCTATAGCAATTGAACCATCAGAAACCTCTGCAAGATCTAAGTTGTATTCATCAATAAGCTTCCTATACTGATTAAATTTTTTACGAACTGCAAAAGCTTCAAACAAAGTTCCTCCAAAATAAGGCCGTATTCCAGCTGACTGGTAAAGCTTTATTTTTTCTTTGAGATTTGTGGTAACGGCACTCGTGCCAAAACCAAACTTAACAATATCGGTATATGCAGCAGATGTTTCTATAAAATCTTCAACTTGACGAATACTAAGACCTTTGTCCATCATCATAGTTAACCCATTATTACGGGGCTTTTCACTTCTCTTAGGAAGGTAAGTAAGATTGAAATTCATTTTTTACTAATCTTTATATTGTGCAATAATATCAACTATTTCTTGAATTTCTTTAGCTTGTGGATAAATTTCGAAAAGCTTAGCAATAGTTTTTTTGTCTTTACTTAAAATATTATGCAATTTAATTGAAGCTTCGTTAAGCTTATTGTCCGCAATTAAAAAGGCAATTAGTCTGAAATTTAGCTCTTGTTGATCGCCATTGTTTTCAATTGCAGTTCTTACCGTATTCAAAGCTTTTTTAGGTGCATTATTTTCAAATAAAAAATTGGAATAATCAACCCAAGCATCAATGTTATTAGGTTCTAGTTCGACTACTTTTTTAAAAGCATTTTCAGCATCTGAAGTTCGAGAAAGTTTTTGAAGTAACTCTGCATATATGTACCAATACTCCCCATTTTCAGGATCAAATTTTAAGGCTTTTTCAATGAACTTTATAGCAGATAACGGTTGATCTTTTAAATCCTTAACAACTCCTATTCCTACCCAAGCATCTGTTTGGTAAGAATCTAGCTCTATGCTCTTTTCGTAAAAAGTAAGTGCTTTATCGTATTCCCCTATTTTCTCATAACATTCTCCTATACTGCAATAAGCGTAAGAATGCGGTTGTTCAATTTTAAAAGTATCATTGAATAAATCTATAGCCTCTCTGTATTCCTTTTTTTGAATGTGAACATTTGCTTTCCCATAATAAGATGCACTAAAGTTTTCATTTATTGCAATGGAAAGCTCAAAAGCAAAAATAGAACGATCATAATTTTCTAATCTATTATAAATAGTCCCCAAATTAAACCATGCTAGATAAGAGTAAGGATGGTCATCAGTTATTTTAGTAAAAAAGGCAAGCGCTTCTTGATCTCTCTCAACTTCATTGAAAGCAACTCCAAGTTCAAGTAATGTAGACTCATTTTCAGGGTTAATTGTTAAAAGCTCTTTCATTACATCTATAGCCATTTCACAATTCCCCATGTTTTGATACTCATAGGCAAGCTCCATTAGCATCGCTTCTCTATCTTCAAAAGACATTTTCATTGCTTTTAAAAAATGATTATCAGCAATGTTGTAATACCCTTGTCTAGAATTTAACCTTCCTAAAGCCATTAACAAATCACCATTATATGGATTGAGAGCAATCACTGTATTTAATAATTCAATGGCCTTGAGGTACTTTTTTTCAAGCGACAAGAATTCAGCTAAAATTAAAGAGAGTGATAAATTTTTTGGATATTGCTCTAAGCCTTTCTCAACAGCAAGTCTAGCCTTTTCTTTAAGTTCAACATCTAAATAGTAATTAATGATATGCTCATAATCTTCAACGTCAAAAAATGAAAAAGTATCATTTTCTATCATGCGTTCAAAAAGAACAACTTTATCTAAGGAAAAACTATCATCACTATCTTCATCAAACATAGGCTAAGTAGGTATCTATGCTTAACAAAATTATCCATATATAAACGCCTCCGACACCCATCACCAACACCTTATCCACAATTAAATTAACAAGTTTTTTAAATGACTGAAATAGTGGACTTTAAAAAATTTATATTATTTAAAGCACATCAATTCATTATCATTATATTCGAAAAAAATTTAAGACACTTCAACAAATGACCTTAATTAAATCAATTTCTGGAATAAGAGGAACCATAGGTGGCGAGCCTGGATCATCTTTAACCCCAATCGATATTGTTAAATTTTCTGCTGCTTTTGGCATGTGGGTTAAAAACAGATTCCCCAATCAAAAATCTACAATAGTTATTGGAAGAGATGCTAGAATCTCTGGTGAAATGGTAAGAGACCTATGCGCTTCCACCCTAATAAGCTTAGGCATTGACGTAATAGACCTCGGTTTATCTACCACACCAACGGTTGAAATAGCCACCGCTAGTGAGAATGCTCAAGGTGGAATTATTCTAACTGCAAGTCATAATCCTAAACAATGGAATGCGCTAAAACTTCTTAACGAAAAAGGAGAGTTTATTTCTGCTCAAGACGGAAAAGACCTGCTTTCTATAATAGAAAAAGATCAATACCTATTTAATGAAGTTGACAATCTTGGAACTATTTCTACCAACAACACTTATTTTGACAAACACATCAACGAAGTATTAAACCTAGAATTAGTAGACCCCGAACTCATTAAAAAAGCCGATTTCAAAGTAGTCATAGACTGTGTCAACAGTACAGGTGGAATAGTACTTCCAAAACTACTTAATGCGCTTGGAGTTAAAGAAGTTATAAATCTATATTGTGAACCCAATGGTGAATTCCCACACAACCCGGAACCACTTCCTGAAAACTTAAAGGAAATAAGTAAAGTCGTTGTTCAAAACAATGCGCATGTTGGAATTGTTGTAGACCCTGATGTTGATCGACTAGCAATGGTATGTCAAGACGGTTCTATGTTTGGAGAAGAATACACACTAGTTGCTGTTGCTGATCATGTTTTAAGCTCAAATCCTGGGAATACTGTATCAAATTTATCTTCAACAAGAGCTTTAAGGGATGTTACCGAAAAGCACAATGGCAAATACGAAGCTTCTGCCGTTGGAGAGGTCAACGTAGTTGAAAAAATGAAAGCCTCAAATGCAATTATTGGAGGAGAAGGCAATGGAGGAGTGATCTACCCCGCAGCTCATTACGGGAGAGATGCTCTTGTGGGGATTGGCCTTTTTCTTACACTACTAGCAAAGAAAAAAATGACCAGTAGCCAGCTTAGAGATAGCTACCCTAAGTATATTATCTCAAAAAATAAAATTCAACTCACCCCAGATATTGATGTTGACCTAATACTTAAGAAGATGGAGGAAAAATATTCCGACCATCCTATAAACACCATAGATGGAGTGAAAATTGAGATAGGAAATGAATGGGTTCACCTAAGAAAATCCAATACAGAACCTATAATTAGGATTTATGCCGAAAGCTCATCACATGAAAAAGCGAACCAATTAGGAGAAAGATTTATTAATGAAATAAAAAGTATAAGCTAGCTTAACTACTAAACATACATTAACTTTACATCTACAAAAAGACTTTTTAATGAAAAAAATTTACCTTGACAACGCTGCCACTACTCCAATGGCACCTGAAGTTTTGGAAGCCATGCTTCCTTTCTTTAAAAATGATTTTGGCAATCCTTCAAGCACACATTCATTCGGAAGAACAACTAAAAACGCAATAGAGATTACAAGAAAAAAAATTGCCGACCTGTTCCATACCGACCCTAGTGAAATTGTTTTTACATCCGGAGGAACTGAAGCAGACAACATGGCACTAAGGTGCGCTGTTTCTGATCTAGGAGTAAAAAGAATAATTACCTCATGCATTGAACATCATGCGGTAGGTCATACTGCTAATCACCTTAAAGAATCATGCAATATAAAAGTTGATTTAGTGAAGATTGATGAAAAAGGACATGTTGACTTAGCTCATTTAGAAGAGCTGCTTTCCCAAGACACTCCTACCCTAGTGTCTTTAATGCATGCTAACAATGAAATTGGAAACTTACTTGACCTTAAACTAGTTGGTCAACTATGTAAAAAACATCACGCTTTTTTTCACTCGGACACTGTTCAAACCATGGGACATTATGAATTCAATCTAAAAGAAATAAACATTGATTTTGTTACCTGTGCAGCTCATAAATTTCATGGCCCTAAAGGGGTGGGATTTCTATACATCAAAAAAAATACGAAAATCAATCAACTCATAACTGGCGGATCTCAAGAAAGAAACCAAAGAGGAGGAACTGAGAACTTGTATGGGATAATTGGCTTAGGCAAAGCCTTAGAGCTTGCTTATGAAGATGTTTTAGGCCACCAAAATCACGTGCAAGAATTAAAATCTTACATGATAGATAAACTTCAAGAGATTGACCCATCAATTAGTTTCAACGGAGATATTAACCCTGAAAATAGTCTTTACACAGTACTTAACGTCTGTTTCCCAATAACACCACAAAGTAGCATGATGCTGTTTAGTTTAGACATTAGTGGTATTGCCGCTTCAGGAGGAAGCGCTTGTTCATCTGGAGCATCAAAAGGATCTCATGTTCTTGCCGCTCTTCCAAATGCTAAAGACTGTCAATCTGTTCGTTTTTCTTTTAGTAGATACACCACCAAAGAAGAAATTGATTTTGCTTTGGAAAAAATTAAAGCCCTAACAGCAATAAGTGTCTAAAAACAACTTAATAATTAAATTTTTAGGCACAGGTACTTCTCAAGGAGTTCCTGTAATAGGATGTTCATGCAAAGTATGCAGCTCTACATCACCTTTTAACAACCGACTCAGATCATCCATACTTATTACAAAAAAAAACACCTCGGTTGTAGTAGACACAGGACCAGATTTTAGACAACAAATGCTCAATAACAAGGTTCGCCATTTAGATGCAGTCTTATATACTCATGAGCACAAAGACCATGTTGCAGGATTAGATGACGTAAGAGCATTTAATTTCTTACAAAAAAAACCCATGGATGTTTTTTGTAGCGACCAAGTTTTTGAATGCCTTAAAAGAGAATATCGTTATATTTTTGATGAAGCTTTTAAATATCCAGGAATACCAAAAGTAGACCGCTACAAACTTGAAAACAAAACCTTCACCTATAAAGACATGGAGATTCAACCCATTTTAGTGAAGCATTATCAACTTCCAGTTTTTGGCTTTAGAATTGAAAACTTTTGCTACATAACCGATGCCAGCTTTATTGCTGAAGATGAAAAACTAAAGCTTAAAAATCTAGATGTCCTTGTAATTAACGCTCTTAGAAAAGAAAAACACATTTCCCACTTTAACCTTGAAGAAGCCTTAGCGATTATCGATGAATTAAAACCTAAAAAAGCTTATCTAACCCACATTTCTCACCTTCTTGGAACTCATGAAGAAATTGCTAAAGAATTACCTGAAAACGTATTTTTAGCCCATGACCAATTAAGCTTAACTTTATAATTATGAGAATTGACATCCTTTCTGCTGTACCCTCACTTCTTGAAAGCCCATTTAGTGATTCTATTCTTAAAAGAGCACAAGAAAAAAAACTCGTCACAATAGCCACTCATAACATAAGAGACTATTCTACAAACAATCAAAAAAGTATAGATGATTATGCTTTTGGTGGTGGAGCCGGAATGGTACTTTGCATTGACCCCATTCTCAAGTGCATCGAAAAACTTAAAAGCCAAAGAAATTACGATGAGATTATCTACATGACTCCTGATGGAGAATTACTCAACCAATCCATGATCAACCAATTTTCTGCAACATTAAAAAACATTATTATTATCTGCGGACATTACAAAGGCATAGATGAAAGGTTACGAGAGCATGTTATTACCAAAGAGATTTCAATTGGCAATTATGTTTTGTCTGGTGGAGAACTCGCTGCTGCCGTTTTAACGGACAGTATAGTTCGACTTATCCCAGGTGTGCTAAACAATGAAACCTCTGCACTTACAGATTCTTTTCAAGACAATCTACTTGCCCCTCCAGTATACACTAGGCCAGCTAACTACAAGGGATGGGAAGTTCCTGAAATTTTAACTTCTGGGAATCTAAAAGCTATTGAGGAATGGAGACATGAGCAATCTTTAATTAGAACTCAACAAAAAAGGCCTAATTTACTGGATTAAAGCCATCACTTTTTCACGTCAAAATCCTTAACAATTGCCGTTTGCTTATTTATGGACTCTTGATGAATAGCAGAAAATACTTTACTCATAAATTCTGAACTTAGGTTTGCATTAGCTCCAATTTCTAATGATCGAGTTAAAATTTCATGCCATCTTTTAGGCTGAAGAATCGTAATGTTATTAGCACTTTTGTATTCACCAATTTGACTAGCAACCTTCATTCGCTGTTGCAGAACACCGATTAACTCATTATCAAAATGATCAATTTGATTCCTGAGTTCTTTTAATTCATTCTTCACAGCAGGGTTGTCAACTTCAAGAACCTTTAAAATAAGTTGATCAAGAACCTTTTGCAAAGCGGCAGGTGTAATCTGTTGAGCGGCATCACTCCAAGCATTATCAGGGTCTGTATGACACTCAATCATTAGTCCATCATAATTCAAATCCATAGCCTTTTGTGAAATCTCTTGAATCATAGTTCTTTTACCACCAATATGACTTGGGTCACAAATCATTGGTATGTCAGGCATTCTTCTTCTTAACTCAATGGGGAGCTCCCACATTGGAACATTTCTATAAATTGTATTATTAAAGGAGGAGAATCCTCTATGAACAGCAGCAATTTTATCAATTCCAGCTCCAATTATCCGCTCAATTGCCCCTTGCCATAAATCTACATCAGGGTTAATTGGATTTTTAACTAAAATAGGCACATCCGTACCTTTTAAAGAATCGGCAATCTCTTGAATAGAAAATGGATTTACACTTGTTCTTGCACCAATCCAAAGAATATCAACATCTGCCTTTAAAGCTTCATGAACATGTTTTGCATTGGCCACCTCAACGGCCACCTTAATTCCCAACTCCTGCTTTAGTAACTTTAACCAAGGCAAACCAATGGCACCTACTCCTTCAAAAGAATTAGGACGTGTTCTAGGCTTCCATATTCCAGCTCTAAAAACGTTAACCCCTAAAGCCTTTAATTTTGTACCAATAGACATGATCTGACTTTCAGATTCTGCACTACATGGACCAGCAATGATTAATGGATTCAGCTTAGAACCTATTTCCCAGCTTTTAAATATTGAGTTTTTTTCATTCTCCATCCTGCTCTAAGCTAATAAAAAAGAAGCTAAAAATATTTTATCATATAAAGTTATTTCATTCTTTAATTATATCTTCAATATTTAATCAAAATA
The DNA here is from genome assembly GCA_045561415.1 of Parvicellaceae bacterium. GTDB lineage: Bacteria > Bacteroidota > Bacteroidia > Flavobacteriales_D > Parvicellaceae. The sequence continues at coordinate 32,790 of JBJKXU010000023.1, read as the reverse complement.
TTACTTTGTAAATTCACAAATAATTTTGAATCAGCATATTCAACCTTCAAGTACAATAAATGGTGAAATCACCATTCCGTCAAGCAAAAGTTTTGCTCAAAGAGCCATTGCCTGCGCATTACTTTCTAAAGAAAAAACAACCATCAAAAATTTTGGATTCTCGGATGACGAACTTACTGCTCTTAATATTTTGTTAGCCAGCAACAAAAAAGTAATTCAGAAAGATCAAACTTTAGAAATTGACTCTAGCAGTGTTTTGAGTTTCAAAAAAAAAGAAATTAGTTTTAACGAAGCTGGATTAGCTTCTAGATTATTTACGCCCCTTATTTCGTTAACAAAAAAAGATGTTATTTTGAGTGGTTCTGGATCATTGAATAACCGCCCAATGGATATATTTGATTCCATTTTCCCACAATTAAAGGTGTTTTTCCAGTCCAACAACGGAAAACTACCTTTTAAAATTAAAGGTCCTATAGAGCCAAAATCCATAACCATTGACGGAAATTTAAGCTCTCAGTTTATTTCTGGATTAATCTATGCATTTGTGGGATCCAACAAATTAAAAGATGAAAGCATTACTTTAATTAATCCAACATCCATTCCATACATAGAGCTAAGCTTAGAGGTGCTCAAAAATTTTGGAATACTCCTTAAGTTAAAAAACAACAAAATAAAATTTAACGGCCCATACAACTTTAAACCAGCAAAAATCACTGTTGAAAAAGACTGGAGTAGCGCTTCATTTTTTATTGTTGCAGCAGCTTTAAAGGGAAGTATAACTTTTAAGAACATGAATCCCAACTCAAAGCAAGCAGATATAAGCATTGTAGATGTGGTAAAAGAATTTGGAGCCAATGTAAAATGGAATGAAAATTCTCTGACTGTATCGAAAAACAAAATAGGCCGCTTTAGTTTTGACGCCACCAACGCTCCTGATCTATTTCCTCCACTTGCTGTATTGGCTAGTTTTGGTGAAGAAGAAAGCTCAATAACAGGAATAAGTAGACTTTTTAGTAAGGAAAGCAATCGAGCTAAAACAATTATAAGCGAACTCACAAAGCTAGGAGCTAACATTAAAATTGATGGGGAAAAGATGTTAATAGCTCCAGCTAAATCACCATCTATTTATGCTGTTAATTCATGTAACGACCACAGAATAGCCATGGCTGCTGCTATATTTGGACTCAATCTTAACAAACCTATTGAAATTTCTGATTTTGAAGCCGTAAATAAATCTTTTCCTACCTTTTATAAACTCCTAGAATCAGTAACTTAGCATTATGAATTCTTTTGGTAGACTTTTTAGGGTGAGTGTTTTTGGGGAATCACATGGAGAAATCATGGGGGTGACCATAGACAACATCCCTCCAGGCTTAGATTTGGACTTAGCTGACTTTCAAGAAGACATAAACAGAAGAAAACCTGGTGCTAAAGGAACTACTCCAAGAATAGAAGCGGATCAACCACTATTTAGCTCAGGTATTTTTAAAGGCAAAACAACTGGAGCTCCTCTTACATTATTAATTGAAAACAACAACAAACGTTCTGAGGACTATCAAAAAACAAGAACTTTTAACCGACCTGGTCATGCAGACTTTGTTGCATCTAAAAAATTTAATGGTTTTGAAGACTTCAGAGGCGGAGGACATTTTTCTGGAAGATTGACTGTACTCTTAGTTTGCGCTGGAGTAATTGCCAAAAAAATACTTTCCACATTAAGTATAAAAGCTACATTGATTGAAGTGGCTGGTGAAAAAAACATAGAAAAAGGCATTGAAAAAGCGATAATTAATAAAGATAGTGTTGGAGGAATTATTGAATGTAATGTTCAGCACGTTCCAATTGGTTGGGGAGAACCCTTCTTTGACTCTGTAGAATCTGTTCTATCACATGCTGTTTTCTCTATACCTGCAGTAAGAGGGATAGAATTTGGAACAGGATTTAAAGCTGCAAAAATGTTTGGGTCACAACACAATGACACCTATACTGATGAAAAAGGAACAACTAAAACCAATCATGCAGGTGGTGTAACTGGAGGAATTTCAAATGGAAATGAGTTAGTTTTCAGAATTGCCATTAAACCCACCTCATCTATTGGAAAAAAGCAAGCTAGTTGGAACAACAAAGAAAAAGAAATACAAGATTTTAGCATTAAAGGTAGACATGATCTTTGCATTGCTTTAAGAGCTCCAGTTGTTGTTGAAGCAGTTACAGCAATCGCATTATTGGACCTTAAAATGCAATCGGTAAGATAATTTTCTGATTCTTTTTAATTATTTACATTTTTCTTTGTAATATTGCACCCCGAATTAGGATAGAAGAAGAAAAATTATATCATGGATAAGATAAAAGAATTAGCAAATGAATTAACTCAAGTCAACGAATGGCCTGATTTTGGTTCTGGTGACACCTTAACTGTTACCTATAAAATTAAAGAAGGTGATAAAGAAAGACTTCAGTCTTTTAAAGGGACCGTGATTCAAAGAAGAGGAAACGGAACAACTGAAACCTTTACAATAAGAAAAATTTCAGGTGGTACTGGTGTTGAAAGAATCTTTCCATTAGCTTCTCCATTTTTAGAGAAAATAGTTGTTGAAAAACAAGGAGCTGTAAGAAGAGCTAGAATATTTTACCTTAGAGAAAGAACAGGAAAATCTGCTCGTATCAAAGAAAGAAAGCAATATTCAAAAAAATAATTTAAAAGCGGTCAATGACCGCTTTTTTTTTTGAGTTTACTTTTCTAAATTTTTCAAAAACAATTCTGCCGCTTCTTTGAGCTGATAAATTCCTGGCTCTTCCATAGGAATGTGTCCACAACCTTTCAAAAACACCACTTTTTTATTGCAGTTTAATTTTTCATAAAAAGGGGCTGAAACTTCCCAAGGGATTATATTATCCTCTTCAGGTTGAAAAAACAACACTGAACAATTTGTGAAATTTTCGGGCTCAACATGTGGCTGAGCAGCCATTAATGTTCTCAAAAACTTTAAGTAAACCCAACTCCCTGAGCCGACAGGATCTTGTTTTAATTTTTTCACAAAAGAAGGGTCATTGGCCATGGCCCACATTTTTGTAGTATGCTTAATTGGTACTTTAATTGTGTCTGTAAAAATTTTAGTTACGTTTAATAAAGGCAAAGAAAAACTTCCAAGAAGCTTGTTTTTTGACAATTGCATTTGCACTTCTTTTTTTCTAGTATCTGCCAAACTAGAAACCATAATAGCGCTTACACTTTTATTCAAGCAAGCAACATGATAGCTCAACATCCCCCCAAGACTAATTCCACATAAAACAATTTTTCGATTATCTTTTTCGGACTCCTGATTAACCATGTCATTTATTAAACTCACCCAAGAAGAATAAGCTGTTGGAGAACCTTCATAAGTGAGCCCAAAACCTGGCAAATCAGGAGCCAAGCACTCGTACCCTAATTTCAATAAGGCAACACCAATTGGGGACAACAACCGTCCATTACCTCCACCACCATGAACAAGAATTAATTTAACAGCTCTTTTATTTTCATTAGGAAGATAATGATCAACATGGATAGCATTTCCATTCCAATCCATGAAATATTCATTCGGAAAAAACGCTTCATTTATTCTAAAATCTTTAGGAAAATAACGCTCTAATTCTTTCCAAGAAGAGTAATTATTATAAGAATCTTCAGGCTCCTTCATTTCTAATTATAAATAAATTCTACTATTTATACCAATAAATATATCTAATACTATTTAATAATTATTCATAATTTTTATTTAACACAGTTGTTTGTTACTTTTCAAAAAAATTAAATAGCAATGCGCAAGCGTCTTATCCTACTTTCACTAAATCTGGTTATTTTCTTTTCCTTTTTTGGACAAGCCGTACCAACATTAACGTGCCCTTCAGACACCACTCTATTCAACAATTCAATTTGCAGTCAGTCTTTAGTTTACAATATAAATTGTGCAGCTAACTGTAGTTCAACTACTATTTACCAATCAGATAATTCCGGTTATTCATCTAATGATCCATTTCCTTTAGGAACAACCTTCCAAGAATACACCATTACCAATGGAACAGACTCCAGCACTTGCAGCTTTAACATTACAGTGGTGGACACCATTCATCCAGAAATTTTTTGCCTTGGTACTCAAAATGTAAGTGCCAACATTAACTGCCAAGCAACATTAGGAGATTACACTTCTATAGTTAGTAGCTCGGATAATTGTGGAACTCCTAGTATTACCCAATCTCCAATTCCTGGAACACTTATTTCTGGATCCATGAACGTAACCATGTATGCTGTTGACGCATCTGGAAATACTGATTCCTGCTCTTTTCTCATCCTTGTAGATGATAACATTCCACCTACAATAAGCTGTCCTACCGACTCCAATGTATACATTGACACCAATTGTTTTTACACTTTAGCAGATTTAACTGGCTACATATCAGTTCTTGACAATTGCGACCCCAGCCTTACCATAACGCAATCTCCAACTGCAGGAACACTATTTAATATTGGGACCGACCCTTTTATTTCCTTTAACGTAACTGACATTTCTGGAAACACTAGCGTATGCTCGTACAGAATTAGTGTAATTGACTCAATTCCCCCTTCAATAACTTGTCCAGCTAACCAATCCGCTTTTTTAGATTTAAATTGTACAACTTCATTACCAGACTTCACATCAATTGTTAGTTCTTCAGATAACTGCTCTGGAACTGTATCTGTTCTTCAAAGCCCTACAGCAGGAACAACTATAAATCAATCAGGCAATCAACTCGTAAGTTTTATTAGCACAGATAATTACGGGAACTCCAATAGCTGTTCAATTAGTTTTAACGCCATTGACACAATAGCACCAGTAATAAGCTCATGTATAAATGATACGATACGCTTTACTGACTCTAATTGCAATTACATACTGGAAGATTTTTCTTCATCCCTTACATTATCTGACAATTGCCAAAACAATTATATTTTTAGTCAAACCCCCACTGCGGGCACTCCGCTAGCCGTTGGAAGCGCTACATTAATTACCATTTCTGCTGCCGACTCAAGTGGAAATTCCTCCTCTTGCTCATTTCTAATTGATGTTGTAGACAACACACCTCCATTACTAATTTGTCCCAATAACCCCAATGTTCCTTTAAACAATGACTGTCAATACATTATACCTAACTTTCTTAACTCCATTAACTTAAATGACAATTGTGACCCAAGTCCAAGCTTTACTCAAAGTGTTACAATTGGTGATACACTTACAGGCTTAGGATTTCAACAAAGTATTATTTTAACCACTTCTGATAGCTATGGAAACACGACAAGTTGTAGTTTTATTGTTACCCTTACTGATACTGCTTCTCCAGAAATCATTTGTCCAGACACACAATATGTAGATTTAGACCTCAACTGTCTTTATCAAGTACCTAACTTTAGTGGTTTAACAAGTTCAACAGATTATTGTGACCCAAACCCAATAATTACACAAAGTATTCCTGTAGGGTCATCTGCAGGAGGGGTCAACACTTTAAACATGATTTCTACTGACCTGTCTGGAAATCAAGCTACATGTCCAATAGTCCTAATTCCCAATGACACCATCAACCCTACTATAACATGTCCTGATGATCAATCTTCTTGTGACCCGAACATATCATTTATATCTCCGACAGCATTTGACGATTGCGGAACAGTTGTTTTACAACAAATAGACACAACCAATCTTTTTTCTGGCAGTGAATTTCCAATTGGTATTACCACACTTATTTTTCAAGCTGAAGATCTTGTAGGAAACCTAACCACCTGCAGTACTCAAATAGAAATTTTCGACTACCCATCAATTGATGCTGGGAACGATTTAACCATTGATGAGGGGAATTCTATTACCATTGATGCAACTGCTCAGAATGCCTCTTACATTCAATGGGAACCAGAATATAACATAGAAGACGCAAATAGTGAAGACCCAACTGTTGGTCCTTTATATTCAACTACCTACTATGTAAATGTTGAAAGTGCAGATGGCTGTTCCTCTACAGATTCTCTAGTAGTATTTGTAGTTCAAATAAATGAATTGATAATAAACAATATAATCACACCAAATGGAGACGGAAAAAATGACACTTGGGACATCAACAAACCCAGCATTATTTCTGGGTGTCCTTTAAACATTATCAATAGATGGGGTAAAACAGTTTGGAATTCGACCAACTACACCAACAACTGGGATGGAACTGATTTAAACGGCAACTTACTTCCAGATGGCACCTACTATTACACGATAAAATGTCAAGGTGAACAATATAAAGGAGCAATACTATTAATTAAATAATATGAAAAACTTACTAACCTGCTTAATGCTTTTTTCATGCTTTTGTTTGTCAGCTCAACAAACGGCAATGAATTCTTTATATTTTAAAAATCTTTTCCTAATCAACCCTGCTGAGGTTGGAAAAGGTGGCGAAACTCAATTGCATTTATCTCATCGACAGCAGTGGGTTGGACTTGACGGAGCACCAACAACCACCTGGTTTTCTGCTCAGACTCAAATAAATAGAAATTTGAATTTTGGAGCTAGAGTTAATTATGATCAAATCGCCTTTTTTGAAAGATTACAATTTGATGCTTCATTAGGCTATTATTTAAAAATTGACGCTTCCAATGAACTTAATTTTGGTCTCTCTTTGGGAATGATTCAAGGAAACTTGGTCATGGAAAACATGATTGCAACCGACTACTCAGATTTACTATTACAAAATAATGGGGTAAACGGAATAGGATTTCATTCAGACTTTGGAATTGTCTACACCAATAAAAAGAAATTAAGCATTGGATTTGCTTACCCTCAACTTTTCTCTTCACCAATTGCACTAGAATCAGTAAATGAAACTGAGCAATATGATTTTAAAAGCCATCGTTACCTGTATGCTTCCTACCAGCTTGACATGACAGAAGGATTAACTTTCACCCCAATTATAATGCTAAGAAAAGCAACAGGCCATCAAAATCAATTTGACTTATTAGGCAATTTCAAGTTTAAATCTAAATATTGGGGCGGATTAGGAGTTAGACAAGAAGGAGGATTTCTAGTTAATCTTGGATTTTCTCCAATGGACAACTTGAAAATCACCTACGGTTACGAATTTAATAACGGCACTATTTCCTACTATTCTTCAGGCTCTCATGAAGTGATGGTTAGCTTCACCATAAACAAAAATAAAGATACAGCACCTACAGATTTAGATCAAGAGGATCAAGAAACAAAAGAGTAATTACATTTTCACAGGCACATCAATACCTAAAAGCTTCATAGCACTTTTAATCACATCAGCTACCTTTATGGATAGCAAAATTCTAAAAGTCCTTAGCTTACTATCTGTTTCACCTAAAATAGAAATGGATTGATAAAAGGAATTGTAAGCTTTCACCAAATTATAGCTATAATTTGCAATAATTGATGGAGACAGCTGTTTACCAGCATCTTTAACAATAGATGGGTAATCTGCAAGCAGCTTAATTAACTTCAACTCAGGAGCTAAAAGAGCAATGTTTTCATCAACAGAATCAGCAGGAACCTCTTCATTAGTTATAATGCTTTGAATTCTTGCGTAACAATATTGAATAAATGGAGCGGTATTCCCATTTAGATCAATGGATTCTTGAGGATTAAAAAGCATTTTCTTTTTAGGGTCAACCTTCAATAAATAATACTTCAACCCGCCTTTGCCAATGGTATTGTACAACTTTTGTCGATTGCTCTCAGACATGTCTTCAATATGCCCTCGCTCTTTAGTCATTTCTTTAGCATCAGCAACAACACTAAGGATCAAATCATCCGCATCAACAACAGTACCTTCCCTAGACTTCATTCTTCCTTCTGGAAGCTCAACCATTCCATACGAAAGATGGTAGCATTCATCTGCCCAAGAAAAGCCTAGCTTTTTAAGAATAGTAAACAATACCTTAAAATGATGATTTTGCTCATTTCCAACCGTATATATCAAACCCGAAAGCTCTTTATAATCATTGTACCTTTCTATTGCTGTACCTAAATCTTGAGTCATATAAACAGATGTCCCATCAGCCCTCAACAACAGCTTATCGTCAAGCTTTTCAGAAGACAAATCACACCATATAGAACCGTCTTTATTTTCATAAAAGATTCCTTTATCTAATCCTTTATTTACTACATCTTTACCTAATAAAAAGGTGTCTGACTCATAATATAACTTGTCAAAATCTACCCCCATCAACTCATAGGTTTCATTAAACCCTTCATACACCCAACCATTCATTTTTTTCCAAAGCTCATACACCTTGGGGTCTTTATTTTCCCACTTGACAAGTAATTCCTGAGCTTCTTGTAGAATAGTCGTTTGCTTTTTAGCGTCTTCTGATGAAACACCCTTAGCAACTAAATCGGCTACTTCTTTTTTATATGCTTTATCAAACGCAACATAGTATTTACCTATAAGGTGATCCCCTTTTATTGAAGAAGAAGCTGGAGTTTCTCCGTTTCCAAACTTTAACCAGGCTAGCATTGATTTACAAATATGAATGCCTCTATCGTTTATAATCTGGGTTTTTACCACATTATGGCCGTTGGCTTTTAAAATTTCTGCCACTGAAAAACCTAAGAAATTATTTCTTAAGTGACCTAAATGAAGCGGTTTATTTGTGTTAGGAGATGAATACTCCACCATGTAAGTTTTCCCAGACTTTGAGTCATTTAAACCAAAATTTTCTTTACTCAATATGTCATTAAAAGACGTGATCCAAAAACTCATGTTCAGAGAAAGGTTGAGAAATCCTTTAACCACATTAAAATTAGAAATGATACTTGAATTAGACACCAGCCATTCCCCAATAATAGTAGCAGACTGCTCAGGAGACTTCTTAGTGATCTTAAGTAATGGGAAAACAACCAAAGTTTGATCTCCTTCAAAAGTGCTTTTTGTCTTTTCAACTTGAAAAAAATCCGGCTTTAAATCCTGACCATAAATGGAATTAAAAGCCATTGATACTTGCTGGGCTACTAGATTAGAAACATTCATGAGTTAACCTCTTTTTTCAATTATTGAAGTAGCACTTTCTAATATCCTAAAAGCTGTTTCTGCCATCTTATTCTGTTTGTTATCAAGACAAGGGTTTATCTCAACAATTTCAAAACAATTTGTTCTCTTGTCAATTAGAAGGTGGTTAATTAGGCTACTGGCCTCTTGTTCTGTCAATCCATTCTGAACAGGTGTACCAGTTCCATAGGAAATCAAATCACAATCCATACTATCCACATCAAAAGAAAGGTAGATCATATCACAACTATCAAGATAGGTTAAAATCTCATTTGCTATTAGCTCTGCTCCTTTTCTCCTTAATGTTTCTACATCAATGTTTTTTATTTCATTATTAGATATGTAAAAATCTTCCGGCTCTTCAGTATCTCTTAATGCAACATAAACAAGGTCTCTAGCATTAATTTTTGGATATATATTGCCAATTGACTTAAGCTTTCCCCATAAATCTTTTGTTACAGAATCTATCTCCTGAACTCTATGCTCCTGGTTATCACTATTTAAAGCCGTTGCCAAAGACATTCCATGAATGTTTCCAGTTGGAGAGGTATATGGGGAGTGTAAATCTGCATGGGCATCTATCCAAACAACACCTAAACGTTTGCCAGGGTAGGCCATTTTCAACCCTGCAATTGTACCACCAGCACTTGAATGATCACCAGAAAGAAGAATCGGGAAATTGTTTTTTAAAAGCAGCTTGCTTACTTGATCTGCAACTAAATTATAAACAGAAATAACCCCTTCAATTCTTTTTGCCCTTGGGTATTTAACCTCTTCAAATAATAGCGAATTAAAATCTTCTAAAACAATGGATTCATGCCTAAAAAAATAAGAGGATTTACTATTTAAAGAAGCTACTTTCAAGGAATCAACACCTAAACTCGCTCCCCTAGTCCCTGCTCCTATCTCTGATTTGTTCTCTAAAATCTTAACCCTATTTTTTTGATCAGCCATTTGTAATTAAATATAAGAATGCGAGTTTAAGAAAAATCAATGATTTGACCAATAATAAACCATATGTTTAAGCTAAACAATTAATTATTGGCAGAGTAGCGTTTTTTAAGATTCCCCATTCTATCTTGAAGTCTTTTACAGTGGTTTTTATATTTAAGAACTCCTAATGTAATCGCTTTATTAATGTATAAATCAGCTTTATCAAAATCTTCAAACCACATGTAAGCTTCTGCCAGATTAGCATATAGTAAAGCAGTAGACTTCTTATTTATTCTTGTTTTATTTTCATTAAGGTTACTTTCCTCTAAGTCTTTTTCCCAGATTTCAATGGCTTTAAGAAGGCTTTCTTTAGCTGATTTTTTATCTACTTCGTTTATTAAATCTAAATACCCTTTTTTTGCTAAACTCATTGCATCAACCATAGAAGCGTAGTCGTAGTCTTTATATTTTTTAATTACATAGATTTCACTTTCACTTGATTTTTGAGGAAACCCATAGTTTGTATTAACATGACTGTTCAGGTTGCTTAGAATATTGTTAAGTAATTTATTCTGAAGTGATTTCCAATATTTTTCTTCATTGTCCATCCACCAAAGTTGAAAATCATATTGACTTTTTTCACTTTTTATGAGTTCTGTAGATTCGTTAAAATAGTAGTTCTTTTCATAAATCAATCCTTGAATAGGAGCTACAATTTTCACTTGAACTGGCATTTTAAAATGAGCTGTATATTTATAACGTTTAAGTGAAGCTGATCCTGAAATTTTTTTAACAATTTTTGCTGATTGAAATCCATGGTGAGTTAATGTAATGACCACACCTGCAGGACCTTTTTCATAGCCAGATAGGTTTATTTTTGAACTACAATAATCACTTTCTACTTCATTAGTCAAAACAGCAAGAGCAACAGGTTTTAAAAGTGGGTAATCAGGATAAGGTTGTTTTACTGGCTGAACCATTGCATTACCTGAATTAACAGCTTTTTCCCATACCGCCATCTCAGAAAGGTATAATCGATCAATTCTCAATCGATCTTTGTTCCAAATTTCCAAAAGTGATGCTTGTTCTTTTTTAGCTGCTTCTAACCTTGTGTTGTAGGCTGCTAGCGTATCTTGATTAGCTTGTTGAAAATCATCTTCAAAAACAACATCATAAGATGTAATAGCTTTATTAAGTGGCTCAATAGGCAGTTGAATATAACTAAATGGAACTTTATAGTCTTTTACTGTTTGAGTATATCCGTAAAAAGAAATAAAAAGATAAAAAATTAGTAGACTTGATTTTTTCATAGTGGTGTTATTTTAATTTTTCTTTGAATGCTTTTTTAAACTTATCTAATTTGGGTTGAATAACATACCTACAGTAGGATTGATTCTTATTCATTTCATAATAATTTTGATGATAATTTTCAGCTTTATAAAAAACGTCTAAAGGGGAAACTTCAGTAATTATTGGATCATCCCAAGCACCTGAATTTTGAAGTCTGTTTTTATAATAAACAGCTTCTTTTTGTTGTTTTTCATTTAAATAAAAAACTACAGATCTGTATTGAGTGCCAACATCGTTTCCCTGTCTATTTAAGGTGGTAGGATCATGTGTTTTCCAAAAAACTTCTAACAGCTCTGCAAAAGAAATCAACGATGAGTTGAATACTACTCGAGCCACTTCTGCATGACCGGTTCTTCCAGTACAAATATCTTTATAAGTTGGGTTTGTTAATTGCCCTCCAGAATATCCAGACTCCACAGATTCCACCCCCTTAAGTGATAGAAAAACTGCTTCTATGCACCAGAAACAACCTGCACCCAAAACAGCTGTATCCATTTCAATTACCGATTCATTCATTTTTAAATTTTTAATTGAATAAGATTTAATTGAAAAAAAAAGAAATCCAATCAAGAATATTTTATGAAATGAGACCAATTGCATTTATTTATTTTTAAACTCCATTATAAAGATACAATTTAAACTAATTTTACCTGCGATTTAGAATGAAAAGAATAGGTTTAATTTCAGACACTCACGGTTACTATGACAAAAGATATGCCAAGTATTTTAGTTCATGTGATCAAATATGGCATGCTGGTGACGTAGGGGATATTACAATCATTGACCAGCTAAATAAAATTGCACCAACAAAAGCAGTATATGGAAATATAGACAATCATACCATACGTGCTGAACTGCCTTTATACCTAAGCTTTAATGTCGAACAAGTAAGTGTTTTCATTATTCATATTGGAGGAAAACCATATGCTTATCCAAAAAAGGTTGTAAGCCAATTAAGCACCATCAACCCTCAACTATATATTTGCGGACACTCTCACATATGTAAAGTTCAAATGGACAAGCGGCTAAAAATGCTATACATCAACCCAGGAGCAGCAGGAATAAATGGATTTCATAAAATTAGAACACTCATTAGATTTTCAATTGACAAAAATCAAATTAAAGATCTTGAAGTAATTGAGCTAGGCAGTAGATCTAAACTATCTTAATCGATCTAAAGAATTAACAAGTGCTTCATCTTTTTTTATTGCCCTGTTAGCCAAGAAAATTAAAGGCAAACAAGAAATAATAAAATATGTTGAAAGGCCATATATTGGCAAAACACCTGCAGGTAAAATAGATTTACCAACGTAATCTATGTCTAAAAAAACCATAACAAGGGTTATTAGTAGAAGCAAATAATTGATTTTACCTAACAACAATTGCCTTTTTCTATTTTTAAATGAACCTACAGCTACAAGAGCAACTCCAATAACCATAAAAAGGCCAGCGTACAAAGGAAATCTTGAAGAAAAACTATCAATTTCAGGTGATACTCCAAAAGAGCCAAGCTGATATACTTCTGCATTATTAATAAATGTAGCTAAAGGAAAAAAGAAAGCTAAAATGAGTAAAATGACAACGATTAAAATATAAACTGTTTGAATCCTCTGAAGCATAATTATTTTTTTTGACAAATATAAAATCAAACTTGTTAAGCAGAAGTAATTAATATAGAATTTTACAAGCACAGCACTTTTTTTAAAAAAAATTGCCAGTTATCATATCTTTAGTATATATTTGAAGAGATTATTAAGTAATCGTCCTGATTACTAACCCATTTATTTCAAACGTATTTTAAAGTAACCCACATTCTATACTAATCACTTATAATTCTATCGATGTACGACATTTTGGATTTAAACAGCAAAAAAGTTGCTGAACTTAGAGAAATTGCAGATAAACTTAGCATTTCAAAACCTGAAAAATTAAAAAAACAAGACCTAGTTTATAAAATTCTTGATGAGCAGGCTCTTAACCCTCCTAAAAGAGAAGCAAAACCTGTTTCAAATACTAAGAAACAACCCATAAAAAGAACTGAAAATAAAGCTGCAGTAACTTCACCTAAAAAAGATTCAGAACCTACAACAGAACCAGCTACTAAAACCGTTCCTTCTGCAGATAAAAAAGAAACAGCAAGTAATGAAGGTGGACAAAATGCTAAGCCTAAAAACCAAGCTGACAACAAAAAAGAAACTTCCCATAGAAACAATGACCAAAACTCTTCTCACAAAAATCATCAGGATAGAAACAACAACCGCAACAACAACAGAAACCACAATAGGAACAACAATAGAAACCATAGAGACGGCAACAGAGATAACAACAGAAATGACTATAAGAAAGATGCTCCTTCTCAAGATTTAGGTTATAATTTTGATGGAATAATAGCCAACGAGGGAGTACTTGAAATCATGCAAGATGGCTACGGATTTTTAAGATCTGCAGATTATCACTACCTCAGCTCTCCAGATGATATATACGTGTCTCAATCTCAAATTAAGCTTTACGGTCTTAAAACTGGTGACACGATTAGAGGAATGGTTAGACCTCCAAAATATGGTGAAAGGTATTTCCCACTTACTCAAGTTGAGAAAATTAATGGACGTGATCCGGAAAACATTAGAGATAGAGTTCCTTTTCAATTTTTAACGCCATTATTTCCATCAGAAAAATTTAACCTAACTGGGCATGATAAAGAAACATTATCAACCAGAGTTATGGATTTATTTTCTCCAATTGGAAAAGGCCAAAGAGGAATGATTGTAGCTCAACCCAAAACAGGTAAAACGGTTTTACTTAAAGATGTAGCCAACGCAATCGCTGCTAACCACCCTGAAACCTACTTGATTGTATTGCTGATCGATGAAAGACCTGAAGAAGTAACAGATATGCAAAGAAGCGTTAATGCGGAAGTTATTGCCTCTACTTTTGATGAGCCCGCTGACAGGCATGTTAAAGTTGCCAATATTGTACTCTCAAAAGCCAAAAGACTAGTAGAATGTGGACACGATGTTTGTATATTACTTGACTCCATAACTAGGCTTGCAAGAGCTTACAACACGGTTATGCCAGCTTCTGGAAAAGTTTTAACAGGAGGTGTTGATGCAAATGCACTTCACAAACCTAAAAGATTTTTTGGAGCAGCTAGAAAAATAGAAAATGGTGGGTCACTAACGATTCTCTCTACCGCATTAACCGAAACAGGGTCAAAAATGGACGAAGTTATTTTTGAAGAATTTAAGGGTACCGGTAATATGGAACTTCAATTGGATAGAAAAATATCAAACAGAAGAATTTTCCCAGCTATTGATATTTTAACATCAGGAACAAGAAGAGAAGATTTACTTATGGATAAAGAAACGCTTCAAAGGGTATGGATATTAAGAAAACACTTAGCTGACATGAACCCTATTGAAGCTATGGAGTTTATGAAAGATCGACTTCAGAACACAAGAAGTAACGAAGAGTTCTTGGTTTCCATGAATGGTTAACGTTTAGTTTTATGAAAACTTCCTATAAGTCAGGCTTACTTGCTGCTCTAGCTTATATAATTTTCGAGTTATCGCTTTATTTTTTGGGTTGGAATCATTTGGAGTACAAGCATGCTCTTGCGTTTGGTACAAGCTCTTTAATCTTATTGATTGCTATTGCTTTTTCGATTCTTAAAGAATTTCAAGCCATAAAAAATCAGTCTCCTAGTTTTATTATAGACCTAAAAAATGGAATTAAAACAGCAGCGATTTACGCATTGCTTGTTGCCTCTTTTTCTTTTATTTACTATAAATGGGTTGATGATTACGCAATGATAAAAAAAGAGCAACTTATAAACATGACAATTGATGAAGATCAGATGCTCGAAATAGCCAAACAACAAATTGAGCGTAATCCTGATTTTTATCGTGGGAAATCACCTGAAGATTTAATTGACATGCAGCAAGAAAACATAAATGCCAATTTGAATCCATCTATAGTATTTCCATTTATCTTATTTACCCAAACTTTATTGGGAATAGTTTATGCCTTTTTAATGACAGCGTTAAATAGACTTGTCCTCTCTAGATTAAATCATTAGCTAGCTCATTAAAATCTATACCGTCAAAGTTTCCACTACTCATCAAAAGTAAATTCTTATTCTTCCAGTCCACAGCAGAGAGCTTATTGACCATTGCTTTAGCATCTGTAAGGACCTCAACATTAGCACCGCCAAAAGCATTAGCTACCTCTTCTATAGAAATTGGAGCTAATTTTTTATGTTCCAAGGTTAAGGGATTGAAATAAACATATGCTTTATTAGCACTATCCATAGCTCCGTTGTACTGAGCTAAAAAAGAATCGCTTAAACTGCTAAAAGTGTGAAGCTCCATACAAGCTACTAATTCTCTAGTTGGAAACTGATTAGCAAGCGCTTTTGTTGTCGCTTTCAATTTAGATGGTGAATGAGCAAAGTCTTTATATATTACACTTGAAGGGGTTTCTTTCACTAATTCTAATCTTTTTGATGCTCCTTTAAATGATTGTATTGCAGAATAAAATTGACTTTTATCCAAACCTAATTCAAGACAAATTTCAAAAGCACCATTTAAATTTTGGAGATTATGTTCACCAAATATTTGAATGGGAATTTTTTTATTATCTGAGCTTACTAGATAGGTTAAACCGCTTTCTACAATGTAAGGATGAGTCGTATAGCCAACAGTTTTTAATTCATCATTTAGTTTGTTTTTAATATCCACAACATTCTCATCTCCAGTGAAATATATAAATTTACCTCTACTATCAATTGACTTAGCGAACACCTCAAACTGAGCAGTGTAATTTTCGAAAGTTGGAAATACATTTATATGATCCCAAGCTATACCACTGATCAATCCTATTGTTGGCTTGTAAAGATGGAACTTAGGCCGCAAATCTATAGGTGAAGACAAATACTCATCACCCTCTAAGACAGCTATTTTGGCATCATCAGAAAGACGAACCATGCACTCAAAACCCTCCAGCTGAGCACCAACCATATAATCATGATTTATATTGTTGACATTAAGCACATGCAATACCATACTTGTAATCGAGGTCTTCCCATGACTACCACCAACAACAACTCTTATCTTTTCTTTAGTTTTTTCATAAATAAATTCAGGATAAGAGAAAATCTTAATCTTTAGCTGCTGCGCCTTCAACAACTCTGGATTATCTTTTCTAGCGTGCATTCCTAAAATTATTGCATCAATATCTTCATTAATGCGTGAAGCATCCCAACCTATTGATTTTGGAAGAAGCCCATATTTCTTTAATCTACCTTTTGAGGGTTCAAAAATCTCATCATCGGAGCCACTTACAACATCTCCTTTTAAGTGCATAGCTATAGCAAGGTTATGCATGGCACTACCTCCAATTGCAATAAAATGTACATTCATAAACTTAATTTAAACTGAAAATAGCTTATTAAATACCTAACATAGAACACAAATCAATTAGTTTTAAACACTTTGAAATTGAAAAATCATAAAATAGAACAGCTGTTTTAAACCTTATTATTATGTTTATTTTTGTCACATGTTAGGCACCACTACCATTCCGTTAGCAGAAAGACTGCGACCTAAAAATTTAGAAGAATTCTTAGGTCAAGAACACTTAATAGGTAAAGAAGGTCCCATAAGAAAATGCATAGAATCGGACAGCATTCCATCCATGATATTTTGGGGACCACCAGGTGTTGGAAAAACTACTCTTGCTCAAATAATATCCCAAGAATCTAAAAGACCTTTTTATACGCTATCAGCAATAAATTCTGGAGTTAAAGATATTAGAGAAATCATTCAAAAAGTAAAAGGTGGCGGGATGTTTAATAAAGGAACAGCTATTTTATTTATTGATGAAATTCATCGATTTAGCAAATCTCAGCAAGACTCACTTTTAGGTGCCGTAGAAAAAGGAATAGTGACCTTAATTGGAGCAACCACAGAGAATCCATCTTTTGAAGTAATCTCGGCATTACTTTCCAGGTGTCAAGTTTTCACTCTCGAACACCACTCAAAAAATGAGCTTCAACAAGTACTTAACACTGCCATACAAAAAGACGAGGCAATAAAAAATCTTTCTATAGACCTTAAAGAAACTGAAGCTCTTTTTAGGATTTCAGGAGGTGACGCCAGAAAACTCCTGAACACCTTTGAAATTGTACTAAACAACATCCCTCAAAACCATAAACAAATCACTAATGAAATCGTAGTAAAGACCATACAACAAAACTTAGCTTTATACGATAAAAATGGAGAAATGCACTACGATATCATTTCTGCATTTATTAAATCCATTAGAGGAAGTGATCCAAATGCTGCTGTTTATTGGTTAGCAAGAATGATTGAAGGTGGAGAAGAACCTAAATTTATTGCAAGAAGGTTAATTATTCTTGCGGCTGAAGACATTGGTTTAGCCAACCCAACTGCTTTGGTGATTGCTAACAATTGTTTTAGCGCAGTTGAAAAAATAGGCTGGCCAGAAAGCAGAATCATACTTTCTCAATGCGTGATTTACCTCGCTTGTTCTGAAAAAAGCAATTCAGCCTATCTTGCCATTAACCTTGCTCAAGAAACGGTTAAAGAAAAAGGCAAT
Organism: Parvicellaceae bacterium; assembly: GCA_045561415.1. Lineage (GTDB taxonomy): Bacteria > Bacteroidota > Bacteroidia > Flavobacteriales_D > Parvicellaceae. Next base: position 14,829 of record JBJKXU010000023.1, on the reverse strand, counting down.
AGTCCAGTTCCTATAGCACTTAGAAATGCACCAACTAAACTAATGAAGGAACTTGATTACGGAAAAGAATACAAATACTCTCATGATCACACCAACGAGCTCCATAGTCAAGAGTTCCTTCCCAAGGACCTTTCTGGTACAACTTTTTTCAAGCCACTATCAAACAAAAGAGAGAACAGCATAAAAGCGTATTTAAAAAAAATATGGCTGGGCAAATACAACTATTAATCCCTATTTTTATAGCTTAAGAGAACAAAAATTATGCAGACCTATGTAATGACACTAAAATTTGCGATGATTTTCTTTTTCGTTATGATTGTTGCGGAATGGATAATCAGCCGTTATCAAAAAAAAAATTACGTTTCGGCATTTGATACCATTTCTGGGATAAGCTCAGGAATGACCAACAACATAAAAAGCATTTTCAAGTTAAGTGTCGCCATTATTTCCTACCACTGGATGGTTGAGCATCTTGCTATTTTTCAACTCGATTCATCCATTTGGCTATACCTCATAGCTTTTGTAGGAACTGATTTTGCTTATTACTGGTCACATCGATGGAATCATGAAATAAATGTTCTTTGGAATAGACACATTATTCATCACAGCAGTGAAGAATTCAACCTATCATGTGCACTTCGACAATCAATTTCTGGTATTTTTCAAGTGTATTTCTTTCTCTACTTACCATTAGCTGTAATTGGGGTCCCTTCTAATGTGATGGACCTTGTTTTACCGCTTCATCTTTTCGCTCAGTTTTGGTACCATACACGACTAATTAATAAAATGGGGTTTTTAGAAAAAATATTAGTAACCCCTTCACACCACCGAGTGCATCATGCTATAAACGACCAATACCTAGACAAGAACTATTCCTCTATTTTCATTATTTGGGATAAACTTTTTGGAACCTTCCAAGAAGAGCTTGGAGATGTTCCTGCTGTTTACGGAGTTAAAAAAGCTGTTAAAACATGGAATCCGTTACTCATAAATTTCATGCATCTTTTTCAGCTTCTTAAAGATGCTTACCGAACAAAAAAATGGAAAGACAAATTAAGAGTTTTTTACAAAAAAACAGGATGGAGACCTTCTGATGTATCTAAGGAGTTTCCCATTGACATTACCCATGACCCGTATAGTCAAGAAAAATATAAAACACCCGCACCTGCATTTCTAATTTTTTGGTCGTTCTTTCAGTTGATACTTCATTTTGCCATTCAGTATCATATTATTGACTTACTTCCAAACTTCCAATACCATGAGCTAATTTTTTATGCACTGTTCTGCATGGTTTCTATTTTTAGTTACACTTCACTAATGGATAGACACCTAATAGCTATCCCTTTAGAGCTAATAAAGGCTGCATTTGGCGTATATCTAATTTTAAATGTTAATGGTATTTTTTCAATATCAAGAGACATTTCCATTCCTGATTTAATCCTAGTTAGCTATCTAATTGCCTCACTAATAATTACACTTGTTTACTCAATTAAACCTAAGGGTTTAGCTTTTCAAGTAAATAATTAATCTTTAGATGCATCCATAGCAATTAAAACAGTGTCTTTTTTCTATAGCATTAAAAATAGGTCTTAATCTGTTTTTTTAAATTATTTTTGAGTAGATGATTCAACGATTACTTATCATATTTTGTCTTTTCACTTCATTTTTGGGCTGCAATAAAAGAGCTCCTATAGAATGGGATGCGAATTACAGCCTCCCTGTTGCCTATGGTTCTTTAGGCATCAATGACCTTGTAAATGACACATTAACTTCTTTAAACGCTGATTCTTCCATTAACATCCATTTTTCAAGAAATTTATTTCAACTTGACCTAGACAGCCTTGTGGAAATCCCTGATAATCAACTATCAAATACGTTTGCTTTGCCTTTTGCTGTAGCTGTGGACTTTAACCCGGGTCAAACATTTATTAACCAACCTGAAGAACAGCTTTTTGAAATCAACAACATTGAATTAAAAGAATTTTCCATTGCTTCGGCAACCTTAAATTACACATTAAAAAGCACCATTGAAGGGGAAGTTATCTATCAATACACTGTAAATTCAGCAACAGATTTTAACGGCAACCCTTTTCAAGTTTCCATTACTGTACCACCAGCTCAAAACGGCATCTCAAGCCAAGTAAATGGGACAATTAATATCCCTCTAACCAATTGGAATTTAGAGGGCATTTCTGGCAACGAGATTAACACCCTATTAACTACTGTAAATGTTAAAATATCTAATAACAATCAAGGGCCTGTTACAGTATCTAACTTAGATACATTACAAATTGACAATGAAATAATAGACCTTAAAACCATTAGTGCTAGAGGATATTTTGGTGATCAAGAAATTAGTATTGGTCCTGACACTACTTCAATAAATGTTTTTAATACAATTAGCGCTGGCACAATTGACCTAGATCAAATCACAATTGACCTAAGAATAAATAATGGTATTGGAGCAGATTTTAACTTTTTGACTAACGCGCTATCATCCCAAAACAACAACGCTATAATTGATTTAAACCACAGCCTAATAGGTCAATTTCAAAACATCAATAGAGCTTATAAAATTGGGAATTCAATTACCCCTTCCAACTATAGCAGCACCATTAATTCCAGCAATAGTAATATCAATTCTATGATGGAAAACTTACCAAATGCTCTTGGTTACGACCTCAATATTAAGCTAAACCCTCTTGGTAATATTTCTGGCCATAATGATTTTATTGATAAAGATTTTCCTTTTTCTTTTGATTTAGATTTTCATGCTCCATTAAAATTCGCTGCAAATCAACTAACATTAACCGATACAATTACTATAAACCTTCCTGATACCAGCGGAATAAACTATGGAACTATTTATTTAGCGCTTTCTAATGGGTTCCCTCTTTCTGCCGAATTATATATTTCCACAACAAATTCCTCCGATCAACTTTTAACTCCAGGACTCATCCCTGCCGCTAATGTCAATGCAAACAACCTTGTTGACTTAGCTAGCACATCAAATCATACAATTTCCTTGAACAGTAATCATATAGCTGATATTAAAACAACTAAAGAAATAATTATAAGCGCTGTTTTTAACACCGCAAACATCAATCAAGCCGTCCATTTTTACGACAACTATAAAATTGATTTTAAAATAAGTGCTGACTTTAACGCTACAGTAACTATTCCATGAGCAAGTACATTCTAATCATATCGACTTTATTCATTTTTGATTTTCAAGCTCAACTGCTTAGTAACTCTGCTATAAATTACCTAAATGACTCTGAACAGGCAATTGAATTTAAAACACAAAGCTACGCTGGGTCCTCTCACCTACCTATGAACTTCACTAAAACCTTAGCTTTTGGAGGATTTATTGATAACCAAATGAAAGACAAGGCAGCTCAGAGACTCAACCATTTAAATAGATCTGGATTTGAGCTTAGCTCTTCAATTGCCTATTACAATTTTAAGCCCATATTATTCAACAAGTATGGGGTATACATTAACGCATATAGCCAAAGGTCTTTTGCAGTAGAGTATACAGATGATTTCTTTAGAGCTGTTTTTAACGGTAATCAAGACTACAAAGGAGAATTCATCAATCTCCAACAAAGTGGATTTCACAACAGGTTATACCACTCAATTGAAGGTGGAATCATCAACAAAAAATTTAAACTAGGAATTAGCTATACTAGCATTCAAAAAGAATCAAATGCACAAATTTACGAAGGAGGCATTTCTTCATCGCCAAGCGGAACAGAACAAGCATTGATTCTTAACGGCTATTACACGAATGCCAACACCAACTCTAACACCATCCAACAAGGCGGATGGGGAGTTGCTATTAATTTTGAAATCAACAATAAACTAAACAAATTAGACAGCAACTCTAATGCTAAAATTGTTGCTGGAATAAACGGACTAGGGTTTCAGCAACTAAAAAATTGTTCTTATTCATATTTAGACACAGTTTTTGTTTACAACGGAATTGCTATTAATCAACTTTCTGACTTGAGCAACCCAATAATTCCAATTCCCAATATAGACTCTTTAACTGAGCTGAATTCTAATTTTAACCCGCTTCCTTTTGAACTATATGTACATAAAATAGGAGGAAAAAAAACAGCTAAAATTCATTCATGCTATGGGCTAAGATACCGTTCATTAAGCAATTACAGTGTTTTAGTTTATGCCGGTGCTGAATTCCATGTTTCAGCTAAATTTACAATAGGATCTATTTTATCTTATGGAGGGTATTCAAAATTAAATCACGGCATTCACGCAAGGCTAACTTCTTCCAAATTTATCTTTTCGCTAAACACCAACAACATGACTGGATTATTCCTAAGAAATAGTAGAGGTGCTGGGCTTAACTTTTCTCTTTGCTATACTATTAAATGAAAAAAATATTTATCTACATATTACTAATTTCTCCAATTTATTTCTTTGGGCAATCTTTTTTCAAATCCTATGGAGGTCCAGGAAATGACTTTGGCGAAAGCATTTTATCTACTGCAGATGGCTCCTTTATTGCCGTTGGTGCAACAGAAAGTTTTGGAAATGGAGCTACCGATTTATATGCATTTAAAATAGATTCTAATGGTGAATACTTATGGTCTAAAACATTTGGAGGTCCAAACATTGATTACGGTACTGATTTGATTCAGCTTAGTGATGGATCCATTTTATTTACCGGGTATTCCAACAGTTTTTCAACAGGTTATGATGTTTTTCTTGTGAAAACAAATTCAAATGGCACCCACCAATGGACCAAAAACTTTGGAGGCATGGATTGGGATTTTTGCTATGCAGCATATGAAACTAAGTACTCATTAAGTGGTGTTGTTCTTGTTGGAGAAACCTATAGCTATGGAAACGGCAATGCAGATGCCTACCTTGCTAAAATAGATTTACTTGGAGATACACTTTGGACAAAAACATTTGGAGGAGCTGAAAACGATTGTTTTAAAGATGTTATCGAAGATGATTTCGGAAACTTAATATGTATAGGAACTACCAGAAGCGGAACCACCTACTCGGATAATGATTTATGGATTATAAAAACAGATAGTGATGGAAATGAGCTATGGAATTACACCTGGTCAGACACATTAGACCAAGAGGGAATTTCTTTATGTATGGCAAAGAATGGCAATTATTATTTTGCTGGTAACGATCAAGAAATAGATAGAATATCTCCCTATTATGCCTGTCTAGATCCATCAGGCAATCTTGTTTTTTCTAAAAATTTTGCTGGAACACTCAATGACTATAGTGCTGAATTAATTAGACACCACGACTCTACATCATACACCTATGTTGGCAACTGCTTCTCATTTGGGGCCTCCAACCTGACAGCCGATGTTTTATACTCTCAAATAATAGGTACTTATACTATTGGGCCGTTATTAGGCACATCAGGAACATTCGAAAACGAATGGGTAAACGGAGCAGATACAACAGCTGATCACGCTATTGTAATTATAGGAACAACTGATGGAACACTAAATGGTCAAAACAGTGCATTTATAATGAAAAAAGATGAAAACTACCTTTCACCAGCTTATACAGAGGAGATAGATTTATCTATAGATGAAAATTCGGCTAATTTTTTAAGCGTTTACCCCAACCCTGTTTTGAAAAATGTTCACATCAGCTCAAACAATCAAATAAAAGAAATAATGGTTTTCAATGCTTTAGGAGAGTTAGTTTTAAAAAAACAAAATCATGGAAACCTACTTGATCTTAGCGAACTTAAAAGTGGAATATACTTTTTAAAAACAAGTACAAACGTAAAATCTTTAAGCTTTATTAAGCTTTAAATTTAGCTAAAAAGTAATACTCTTTATTGCTATTGAACAGTTCAATAAATTCTTCTTTACTTAGGTAAACAAGGTTCTCAATAAAACTGTGCAGGGTATATAAACAATAATTGTTTTTTTCTAAAAAATCATACAACTCCTTAGGATTAGCATTGTAAAAATCTGCTGCACCTAAACCGTGTTCAAAAACCACCACAGGGTGAAACTTTCTTAATAACTGAACTGCACCTTTAAAAACATCAAATTCACCTCCCTCAACATCAATTTTAATTAAGTCTACTCTTTCTTCATTAAGAAGCTGATTATCTAACGTATCAATAGGGATCTCTATTTCAACAATCTTTTCGTCTTTAGGATATGCCCTTTTTTTAATTCCACTATATGCAGGATTTGAAACAACATGATTAAAAGATGTTTTACCAGTCTTGTTCCCTAAAGCTAGGTTTTTAACCACACAGGAGTTACCATATTTTAAGTTAAGCTTTTCAAAAATTGAAGGAATAGGTTCATAAGCAAAGTGTTTGCCTTGAAAAGCAATTTTCATTGCTTTTGACAACACCTCTCCTTTATGACAGCCAACATCTACAAAAGTAGAATGCTTCTCCAAAACAATACTCATAATTCTTTTTGTTTGAGCATCATATTTTTGATTACTCGTAAAACGAATAGGAATTTGTTTTATAATAGTTTTAAGGGAATCTTTCAGCACCATAATTCTTCAATCAAAGATAGATTAATTTATTGAATTTTAAGCTCTGTCCTTCTATTTTTCGCTTTGTTTTGCTCACTTGTATTAGGCAAAATAGGAAGAGTATCTCCATAACCTTTTGAAGTCATTCTTTCTTTATTTATGCCTTTGTCAACCAACCAGTCGACAACAGCTTTGGCTCTGTTTTCAGAAAGAATTTGATTACTAACAGCATTTCCATCACTATCGGTATGACCAGCGAGCTCAACATTTACTTGAGGATTAAGAATTAAAAACTTATACAAAAGATTTAATTCAGCATTGGATTCTTTTTTAAGCGACCATTTATTGACATCAAAAAAGATATTTTCCAAAACAAAAGATCCTGGCTGAACAGGACTCATAGGAACATCAATGGAAAAACCAGCAGCTGATTGTGTTAGTTTCTCAGATGAATAATTCATTGAATAAAACAGGTATCCTTCATGCTCAGCATGAAGAGCAAATTCTTTATTTTTTGGAATTGCCACTAAAAACTCCCCATTTCCAGAGTTAGCATAGGCTTGTTTAAAAACTTGACCATTGCTAAGGTCTTTCAATTCAAACTTTGCAGCAAGTGGCTTTTTAGTGACTGCATCGTATACTCTACCCTTCATAAAGGTTGTATTAATTGGTCTGTATTTTTCGGGAAGTTTAAAAGAATATAAATCTAAACTTCCAAAACCTCCATCTCTGTTAGAAGCAAAGTAAGCCAGCTCTCCATTGGAGGATACTAAAATAGAATTTTCGTCTACAAAAGAATTAATTGGATAACCTAAGTTGATGGCTTTCCCCCATTTGCCGTTATCATCTAGCTTACTCATAAAAATATCTAAACCACCCATTCCTGTGTGACCATTACTTGAAAAATACAAGGTTTGTCCATCTGGATGAATCTGAACAGACTCTTCTCTTCCAGGTGTATTTATGTTAGCACCTAACTTTTTAGGTTTAGTCCACCGGCCCTGATCGGTTAATTCAGAAAAATAAATATCCTGATTTTTAGGATCTCTCATCTGGCGGTCAAAAGTTAATCCTCGTACAAAATACAGAGTCTTGCCATCAGATGAGAAGGAGGGCTGAGTTTCCCAATTTCTAGAGTTAATTGGCGGACCTAAATTAAAAGGCTTAGACCAAGTATCTCCTACTTTTTCACTAGCAAACAAATCACAACTTCCATATCCTTTTCTGTCTCCTCCATATTCATAATCTCCCTTATTACCAGTTTCACAACCCACAAATATTACATACTTTCCGTCTGCACTAAAAGTTGGTGCTCCTTCATTGTAGAATGAATTTATGTTTTCACTAATAAGCGCCCCATCAGACCAATGCCCAAACTGTTTAGTAGACACATATATATCTTCTTGTTCATTGCCCCAAGGAGCATTTTCATCCAAAACTCTTCTTGTAAACAAGAACATGGAATCATCTGCTGTAATGGATGGAAAATACTCAGGTCGATCAGTATTTATAGCTTTCCCCATATTTAGGGGTTCAAATAAAGATGGCGTGGAAATTGCTTTTACAGCAAAATCACAATCTTTCAAAAACTGCAAACAAACCTCAACTAATTTAGGATTGGGATTAATCTGATTTAAATACAGCTGAGCGTTATTTCTACATTTCAAATACTGACCAGTTGCCATATACATACTAGCGAGATAAAAATATTCAACAGCTAAAACTTTTTTACTGTTTTTAATCATTTTCTCCCTGTAGAAAATGGCTTTCTCGATATCTCCTGTTTCAATGTAAACATTTGATGCTAAACTATAAGCTTCAGTAAAAAGAGAATCTTTCTCTAAGGCCTTTAATATATATTCTTCTGCACAAGCAAGCCCAGGACTCCCTGTATTTGGATCAATAGTGTTAAAACATGTTTTAGCTGCCTGATAATATTTAATCGCTTTTTTACTTTTTGTACTGTACAACCCTTTTTGAGCTGTTCCACATGATGCACTCAAAAGAGAAAAGAGTGATAATAACATTAATAATCTCATAGTGTTAAGGTATATCAATAAATTTATGTGTTTGTAAAGATAATTTCCAATGGGGATTCAATTTTATAAAATCAAGAATTTCAGGCATTAATTGATCCATTTTAGACCATTCAGGCTGGAGATATAACTCACATTTATTTTTTATTTTTTGCTGATGACTAACCGCCCATTGTAAGTCCGACTTGTGAAAAACAATTACTTTAAGTTCATTAGAATTACTGTAGTATTCTTCTAAAGGTTTTTTAAACTTTTTAGGGCTAAATGTCACCCAATCAAAATGACCTATTAATTCATTAGTCCCAGATGTTTCTATTGCTATTTCAATATTATTAGTAGCTAAAGAGTTCGTTAGAACAGTTAAATCATAAAGCGTAGGCTCTCCTCCAGTTATGACAACAAAATCACATCCAGTACTAAGAACATAAGCAACAAGATCATCAATAGTTTCAAGAGGGTGAGCATTTTCATCCCAGCTCTCTTTAACATCACACCAAACACATCCAACATCACATCCAGCTAGCCGAATAAAAACTGCAGGCCTTCCACTGTGCATACCCTCTCCCTGAAGGGTGTAAAACTTTTCCATTAATGGAATTTTATTTTTGGGAAGTTCTTTCATTATTCTTCTAACGCTTTTTGCTTTTCTTTAAGCTCTTTAGCCGCTTGTTTTGCTTTTTTCTTTTTTGCTTTTTTTGCTTTTCTTTTACTTTTTCGTTGGCCCCTTTTACTTTCTTGTGCCTCTAGCTCCTCTTTATTGGCAACCATTTTATTTAGCTCTTCAAACTCTTCTTGATTTTTAGGCTGTCCAAAACGATCAAATTCAACAACCTTCCATTCTCTACCTTTGCTAAATAGTACACTGGCTACACTTTTACCATCTTCTAAAAAATACTCCCACAAGCCATCTTGCTTTCCATCTTTCCAAGATCCACTGTGCTCTAACTGCCCATTACCATAGAAGTACTCCCAGTTTCCAGTTTCTTCACCGTTATCCCACTCTAATCGGTAAGATAGCTGACCATTGTTAAAATAATAAACCTCTTCCCCATCACGATTACCATTTTTAAATGTTTTTTGAAATTTCACCGAACTATCCTCATAAAAAGTATGGTACCTTCCATCCATTTGCCCGTAATTATAATCTATAATTTTTTTGACTTTCCCATTCTCATGATAATACTTACTTTCTCCGTGAAGTAAGTTTTTTTTGTAATTTAATTTCTTAGTTGGCTTACCATCTTCACTAAAATACGACCACTCACCCACCTTATCTCCCATATCATACGTATTACCCCAAGCAATCTGACCGTTTTCATACCAATAACCCCAAGTTCCATTTTCTGTTCCAGCAACCCAAATAGTCATTACCATAACCTGCCCATTTGGATAATATGCATAAGAAGTACCATTCTCTTTCCCCATCACAAAAGAAACAGTCCTTTCCATTTTTTGGTTATCAAAATAAGAAACACATGTTCCTGTAAATGGCTTTCTTGTCTTTTTATGATAAATTAAGTTATTGGCTTGCTCTAGCTCTAAATCTTTATTACAGTCTGCCACCTTCTTTCTTGAAGGGTAAAGCTGATCATTATTCGGCTTTTCAGGAAGCTTTTGTTGATTTTGCTCCTGATTAGAAGTATTCTCTTTAGATCCCCCACCTCTAGAAATTTGGGCAATTGTTGAAAAGGAAAATCCAATAAGAAATATTAAAACTATATTTTTCATGTACTTACAATTTTTAAAATTAGTACAATATTGTAAATGGAAACCATCTACCCTATTATCTTTGCCAAATGACAACTGCTTTTTTAGATAACAACACTATTTGTGCCATATCTACTCCACCGGGAGTTGGAGGTGTAGCAATAATACGAGTTTCAGGCAAAAATAGTATTTCTATTTGTGATCAGTTATTAAGTAAATCGATAACAAACCTAAATGGTTACACGGTATTGTACTGCTCTATTAAAGACAACAACCAATTAATTGATGATGTTGTTGTTAATATATATCGATCACCACAATCTTTTACTGGTGAAGATGTTGTGGAAATCAGCTGCCATGGATCAAGTTTTATACAACAAAAAATTATTGAAGCATTAATTAACAGAGGATGCGCTATGGCCGGGCCAGGAGAATTTTCTCAGCGTGCTTTTCTTAATGGCAAAATGGATTTAAGCCAGACTGAAGCAATTGCCGATTTAATCCATTCTAAGAATAAAGCCGCCCACCAAACCGCTCTTAAGCAAATGAAAGGTGGTTTCTCTAATGAGCTTAAAGGGCTTAGAGAAAAGCTTATTAATTTTGCATCACTTGTTGAACTAGAACTAGATTTTTCTGAAGAAGACGTAGAATTTGCCGATAGAAAACAATTGTATAGTCTAGTAGAAGAGCTATCCAAACATGTACTAAATCTAATTGAATCATTCCAGCTTGGAAATGCCATTAAAAATGGTGTGCAAACCGTTATAATTGGAAGACCTAATGCAGGTAAATCTACCCTACTTAATGGATTATTGAACGAACAACGAGCTATCGTATCTAGCACTCCGGGAACAACTAGAGACACTATAGAAGAAGTACTAAACATTAACGGAATAGATTTTAGATTTATAGATACTGCTGGTATTCGAGAAACATTTGACAACATTGAAAAAATGGGTGTAGAAAGAGCTATAGAAAAAATAGAGAGCTCATCATTAATTATTTATGTATACGATGCATCTGAAGAAAAAGCTCAAGATGTAGAAAGAGACCTTAAAACCTTTAACACCGCTAACCTTCCCTTTCTTACAATTGCCAATAAAGCAGATTTATTAAAACCTGGAGATGATATCCCAAAAAATCATTTTAAATTATCTGCCATTAATAGCGAAGATTGTCAAAAGGTTAAAGATGAAATTTATCGACTATCTGGTTTAAATGATTTAAACCTTGAAAACACCATTGTCACCAACGCTAGACATGTAGAGGCCCTACAAAAAGCACATGCAGACCTATTAAAAGTTAAAGAAGGTATGGATAGTAATGTTACAGGAGATTTCCTTGCCATGGACATTCGTCAAGTTTTGCATCATTTAGGCACAATTACCGGTGAAATTTCTTCTGACGATTTACTGGGAAATATCTTTGCTAACTTTTGTATCGGAAAGTGATTCTCAAAATTTCTTTAAAGAATGGAAAAAAATAAATATCAATAACAAATTAGCCCTATTTAAAGACTACTGGAATCCAAAAATAATTGGCGAGCTCAACCAGCAGCATGTTAAACTTGTAAAGCTTAAAGGAGAGTTTATTTGGCACAAGCACGATAATGAAGATGAGCTTTTTTTGGTAGTAAAAGGGAAGTTAAAAATAGCTTTTAGAGACAAAACAGTATCAATAGATGAAAATGAGCTAATTATAATACCCAAAGGTGTTGAACACAAACCCATTGCAGAAAAAGAAGTATCTGTTCTACTATTTGAACCTAAAAACACCCTTAACACAGGGGACCAAAAAGACAATTTCACTAAAGACAACCTAGATTGGATTTAAATTAGATTTAGTACCTTAAGCCTAACTATGAAAAAGTACAAATCCTTTAAAGCGTTTTACCCATACTACCTGAAAGAACATGAGCGCCCTCAAACTAAGTTACTTCATTTTATAGGCACTTTTTTCTCCTTTGTTTTTTTAACGCTATTGTTCATTTCTCTTAATCCAATCTATTTTGTATCAGCACTAGTTTCTGGATATGGAGCAGCATGGATAAGTCATTTCTTTATTGAAAAAAACAAGCCTGCTACTTTTTCCTATCCACTTTATAGCCTAATGGGCGATTACAAAATGTTTTTTGAGACGCTATTAGGAAAACACAAAATATTCTAAAGACTTGCTATCTTTTCTTTAGCCCAAGCTAAAAAATCAAAATAAGAAAATGCGTTACTTTCAAATGGATCTTCTTTTAATTTTTCTAAATCTTTAACAAGAACATGGTAATGCGAACGAATTTGATAAACAGTATTTTTAATCATTAGCGCTTTGACAAACTGTAAAAGAATTTTTTCAACTCCAAAAAACAGCTCTTGAGTTTTCAAAAAACGTTCAATCGACCTTAATTCAGCATAAATTAGCTCATCATCATTTAGCTCAATAAGTAAAACAAGATAAAAGAAACGTGCTGCAGAGTAAGCATCCTTTTTAGCTATGTTCTTTTTTAAAGAAACAAACTCAAACATGAGCCGAATAGCTGCCTTAATTGAACCCGTTTTATACAAACAAGTAGCATAATAAAATGTTTCATAAATAGCTTCCTGATAAATAAATGTATCAATATCAACAGTTGAAACAAAATCCATTTTTTGCTGTTTATATTTTTGGAAAGCTTTAATTCCATTGCTATAATTTGCAGTTTTAGAAAAAATAATGAGCTCCAAAACATAAATAAGGTAATGCTTATAGTTTATGTAAAATGAAGGTTGAACTGGCATAGCTTCTAGCTCTTTCAAATGAGTTTTAGCTAAGACAAAATTTCCTATACCAACACTACAAAGTACCCGATTAGCCATCGCCCTTAAAACAAGGTCTTCTCTTAAGTTAAGTAAGTCACTATTTGAAAGAATTAATTTATAAATGGCATTATTTGAAAGATAAGACAACTCAATATTTCCAAGTAAATAATTAGAAAGCCCAAAATTATAATGATAATACAAAAGAGAATAAGCTGAGGAATGCGCTTCATTTTTTAAGCTTTCCAGATTAGATACATAAGCATTAAGGAGCTTTTTATGAATTGGCTTTCTTGCAGATTCTATTTGTTTATTTAAAAGAGAAATTTCTAAATACTTTCTATCCATCTTTAAAATAATTCTCTGTGAACTAAGCTTTTGTTCAACTTCAAAATCCCAAACTTCAAGCAGTTGTTCTATACCATTTGTAGATAATCTAGATTGAACAAAAGCCATTTCTGAATAACAAGCCATAGAAACACCATGATCAGATGATTTCTTTTTTGCGCTTTGCAATGCCTTTTTAGCTTCAGACCAATAACCTCTATTCCTTAAAATAAAAGCATTTTGGATCAATTCATTTTCTTTATTAAAAGGAATTGATTTTCTATGAAAAAGCCTTAGGGATTCTAAGACTTTATTTTTTAGCTGCTGCTTAAGCTGTGCAGAGTAACCTGAACCAAATAGCTTTTGAACTTTTTCCTCTTTTTTTTTCTTTTTATAGCTTAAAAAAAGTTCCATGTAATTGGTTTTACTCAATTTTTGGAAAGCTGAAAGCCTTGAAAAATACCTTTTTTCAGCCTGTGAAAGACCTAAAATAAGCTCATTTAACTTCATTTGAAATAATACAATTTTAAACCAAATATATCATATAAATTATACATATAAATATATTATGAAATAATATAAATTAATTTTATTACACACTTAATAAAAACAAAGGAATTTTAGGTTTGCAGAAAAAAACAATGAAAAAACAAAACTTCTTAAAATTCTACCTCATTGCACAAATAACTTTTATCTGCATCTGCTCCAAAAGTCAAGGACCGCCAGCTGCTATTGCAAACGCACTTCAAGACATTATGAACAACGCACTACCTACCCAATTAAGTAATTCAGGAATGGTTCTGAGTCTTCATGTTCCAGGACAGTGGACTTGGCAGGGGGCAAGCGGCTTCAGCATTTCTGGAATGACTAGCGGTCAACCCGCAGCAAATGCTTTACCCAATAGTAAATTTAGAGTGGGAAGTATTACCAAAACAATGGTCGCCACATGCATTTTAAAATTAGAAGAAAATGGAGTTCTGAACACGGAGGACCCCATTAATAATTACCTAAGATCAACTCTCGTTAACGACACCATTGCACCGAGCTCAACTCTAAAAATTAGACACCTTTTAAACCACACTAGCGGCATTTCCAACTCTGCAGACAATCCAACGTGTCAAGCAGATGTATTAAACAATCCTTTAGGAAGTCATACTCTGGAAGAAGCCATTTACTGTGGTGCCAGTCAAGGAGAGATTTTCCCACCTGAATTCGCATGGGGATATTCCAACACCAACTACTCAATTTTAGCCATGATAATCGAAGAAGTAACTGGGTTAAGCTACAAAGATTACCTGACTCAAAACATTATCACACCCTTAAACCTAACTGAAACAGAAATTCCATCAACACCACAAATTAGCGGAAGCCACATGGGTTGCTACTGGAATATTGGATCTTGGATAGACCTTACCATCATCCACCCTAGCACCTACACAGGATGGGCAGATGTTGTGAGCACA
>JBJKXU010000022.1:0-38724 GCA_045561415.1 Parvicellaceae bacterium | reverse complement strand
TTATCGGAATGGGAGCAATATTCAGCTATGGATTTAAAATCGCTGATGAAAACTTTAAAGCGGCAGAATGTCAACTTTTTACGCTTACCAATTACCCTACTCTTATTAAAGAAGCGCTCAAAACAAACTACATCAACAATGAGGCAATAGCATCTTTAGAACAATGGAGAAACGCTCCTTCAACCTGGAAAAAATAATTAATGGTTAAAATTGAAAGCAAGAATGTAACAGTTAACTGCTCAGCTGAGGAATGTTTCAACTTTCTTTCAGACATGAATAACTACGAACAAATTCTACCTGAAAAGGACATTTCCGAATGGGAATCAACAAATAAAAGCTGTTTTTTTAAAATTAAAAAAACCTATGCATTAGAATTAATTTTTAGCCATAGCGAACCTTTTAGTGCCATTCATATAAAAAGCGGAGATAAATCTCCAATTAAATTTGAGTTGGACATGGTGCTTAATCAAATAGAAAATGCTTGTGAAGCTCAGCTTGTTTGCAATGCCGACATTAATCCGTTTCTTAAAATGATTATTGAACAGCCTCTAAAATATTTATTTAATTATATGGCGGATCAATTAGTGGCTGTTAAAGAATAAATTCAAGCTCTTTAAATTCAAATGTTACTTTTTGTTTTGTGCTTAATACAAGCTCAATTAATCCATTTTCTTTTACTGCAATTATTTTACCTTGAATTTTCCCCAATTTTGAATTAAAAACTCTCCACTGACCACCAAAAAGAAGGTGATTAAAGTAAGTATCATTAATTGTTTTTGCATCGCCTTTTTTGAGCAAGTTGTAATAATGCTCCATTTTGAGAAAAACCTTGTTTAAGACCTGATGAAGGTCGTAGTTTTTTGCCCCAATAAGAGCTAAACTTGTAGCATTGTCCAATTCGTTAAAATTGACCTGATTTACATTAATTCCAACTCCGATTATAGCAGCCTCTAGTAAATTCCCTTTCCACTGATTTTCTATTAATATTCCTGCAATTTTTTTACCATCGACATAAACATCATTAGGCCATTTAACAAAACCTACTTTACCAGTAAGTTCTTCAACCACTTCATTGATTGAAATAGCGATTGACTTACTTAACAAAAAATAATTATTTGCATCTATAAAATGACCATTTAACACAATACTAAACAACAAGTTTTTTCCGGGTTCAGAAATCCAATGAGCACCTCTTTGTCCCCTTCCTCCAGTTTGGAAATGTGTCATAATTGCAGTTCCATTTACCAATTTTGTCTTAATAAGCAAATTGGCAGCATAATTGTTCGTAGAATCTACAACATCCAATTCAATTAAATGATTACCTATAATCAACCCCGATTTTTTAATTGTTTAACTTGAATTACAACTAAAGAAAACAAATTATAGTTATTTAAATTACTTTTGAATTGTTTTTTAGTAAATGCCCTTTATGGAAAACTTTATTTTAAATAATAAATCATGCTAAAAGAATCAATTATTGATGGCTTAAAAAATGGAAAAGGAAAGTCCATTTCCTGCATAGATTTAAGAAAAATTTCTGGCGCTGTAGCTGACTATTTCATTGTATGTCATGGAGAATCTTCAACTCAAGTAGAAGGGCTTAAAAAGGCAGTATATGAAAGTTGCTTGAAAACTAGTGGAGAGAAACCTTGGCACGAGGAGGGGATTACCAACGCGCAATGGATATTAATGGATTATGTAAATGTTGTTGTTCATATTTTCCACAAAGACTCCAGAGAGTTTTACAATTTAGAAGAATTATGGGCTGACGCCCCCATTGAAGAGTTTGAAAACGTATAGCTTAAAAAAAATTAAATATGCTCAATAATAAAAATAAAGGAAACAACAAAAAGCCCAAAATTAACTTCTATTGGATTTATGCTGTAATTGTTGTTTTGGTAATAATCATTCAACTTTTTAGTTGGCCTGCAGGAACTTTAAGTTGTTCGGAAACAGAATTTGAACAATTTTTAGCCAACAAACAGGTAAGTAGAGTTGATGTAGTCAACCATAAGGAAGCAAAAGTTTATATTTTCAACGATCAACTTAATAAGTCCCCTCACAGCGACAAGAAAATTGCTAAAAAAGATGTTTTTGGAAAATCAGGACCACATTACCAATTTATAATTCCTGATAATGAAAAATTTAGAGAAACACTTAAAATTGCCCAACAAGATTACAAAGAGACTGGTAAGCAGCTAGAGTATGAATACATTGTAGATGACAATTTTGGAAGAGAAATTCTAAGCTGGGTTATTTTCTTTGGAATTATGTTAGCCATATGGGCAGTTATCATGAGAAGAATGTCTGGTGGCGGTGGCGGTGCAGGAGGACAAATATTTAACATTGGCAAATCAAAAGCTCAAGTATTTGGACAAGGAAAAAGCACAAATATTAATTTTAACGATGTTGCAGGATTAGAGGGCGCCAAAGAAGAGGTAAAAGAAATTGTAGATTTCCTTAAAGCTCCTAAGAAATATACTGACCTTGGAGCTAAAATTCCTAAAGGAGCATTGCTTGTTGGCCCTCCTGGGACGGGTAAAACACTTATTGCTAAAGCAGTTGCTGGAGAAGCTAAAGTTCCTTTTTTCTCTCTTTCAGGATCGGATTTTGTGGAAATGTTTGTTGGAGTCGGAGCATCAAGGGTTAGAGATTTGTTTAAGCAAGCAAAAGAAAAAGCTCCTTCTATCATCTTTATCGATGAAATAGATGCCATTGGAAGAGCTAGAGGGAAAAACCCAAATATGGGATCCAATGACGAAAGAGAAAACACGCTGAATCAGCTGCTAACTGAAATGGATGGCTTTGGAACTAACTCAGGAGTAATTATTCTTGCTGCTACCAACAGAGCAGATATTCTTGACAGAGCTTTAATGAGAGCAGGTAGATTTGACCGTCAGATCTATGTAGACATGCCTGACTTAAACGAACGAAAAGCAATTTTTGAAGTGCATTTAAAGCCAATAAAGACTAGTAAAAATATTGATAAAAACTTTCTTGCAAGCCAAACTCCTGGTTTTAGTGGAGCCGACATTGCAAACATATGTAATGAAGCAGCCTTAATAGCCGCTAGAAAAAAGAAAAAATCGGTAGGCAAGCAAGACTTTTTAGATGCTGTTGATAGAATTATTGGTGGTTTAGAAAAGAAAAATAAAATCATTTCTCCTCAGGAAAAGAAAACAATAGCTTATCATGAAGCTGGACATGCAACAGTTAGCTGGATGCTTGAACATGCCAATCCATTAGTAAAAGTAACCATTGTTCCTAGAGGGCAAAGTTTAGGAGCTGCTTGGTACCTTCCTGATGAACGGTCAATCACCACCACAGAACAAATTTTAGATGAAATGTGTTCTGCTTTAGGGGGAAGAGCGGCAGAATCTATTATTTTTAACAAGATTTCTACTGGAGCACTTAGTGATCTTGAGAAAGTCACTAAACAAGCAATGGCAATGGTAACCATTTATGGTCTTGATGAGAAGATAGGTAACGTTTCTTATTATGACTCTTCAAATCAAGGATATGGATTCACAAAGCCTTACTCCGAAGAAACTGCTAAAATAATTGATCAAGAAATAAAAATAATTATTGAGAAGCAGTACCAAAGAGCAAAAGATATTCTTATCAAGAATAAAGAAAAATTAGACCTTCTTGCTGAAAAACTTCTTGAATCTGAAGTTATCTTCAAAGAAGATTTAGTGAAAATATTTGGAGAAAGACCATTTCCTGAAAAAGGAATCTCATTAAACGGAACAACAAAAAAAACAACTTCTAAGCCAAAAACAACGACCAAAAAAAAAGCGCTTGATGAAGATTCTAATAAAACTAAGTCAACTTCAGGCAAGTGAAAGAATTAGTTAAAAGGTCTTTGACAGGACTAATTTTTGTTTCAGTACTAATTGGTGCAATTCTTTGGAATAAGTTTTCAGTAGCCATTTTATTCCTTGGATTATCAATCCTTGGACTAATTGAATTCTTTAAGCTCATGGAAAAAGCGGGGTTCAATCCAAAAAAAAGTATTGTTAGTATTGTTGGAGCCCTAATATATACGGTAATCTTTCTTTACAGTCTAGACGAATTGAATTTCAAATTTTTATTTATAATTTTCCCTTTATTGGTATTGATTGTAGTGATGGAATTGTTCAGAAAAAACGAAACTCCTATTTCTAATATTGCTTTCTCCATAATGGGGATTTTATATGTTGTCGTTCCATTTTCTCTGCTTAACTTTTTTGCCTACGGCAATGAAAATGACACTATCATCTCAATTGCCTCTCCAAATCATTCTACTTTTTTACTACTTGGCTTTTTTATTATTCAATGGGCTTGTGATAGCGGTGCTTATCTTGCAGGATCAAGCATTGGAAAAACTAAACTCCTACCTAGAATATCACCTAAGAAAACATGGGAAGGACTTATTGGGGGACTAATCTTATCAATTATAGCAGGAATTTTGATTGCTGCGTATATTAACAGCAGCTATATACACTGGACGATCATTGCTATAATCATTGTTATTTTTGGAACATTAGGAGATTTAACAGAATCACAAATTAAAAGAAGTTCTGGAGTCAAAGATTCTGGAAACATTTTACCTGGACATGGTGGAATTCTTGATCGTTTTGACGGAATGCTTTTTTTCTGCCCCTTTTGTTCTTGCTTATCTTCATGTTGTTGATTTATTAAACTTTTATCTATGAAAATTCATAAAGAAGGATTTACAATAATTGCCATAGCCATAGCAATTCTTTCTACTATCAACCTATTAATTATTTATTGGATTGACATTGATTTTGTCAGTTACACAATTGTTGGGTTATCACTTGTTTTTTTCGGCTTAATTCTAAACTTTTTTCGTGTTCCCCTCAGAAAAGTAGCCATCAATGACAAGCACATAATAGCCCCAAGTGACGGCAAGCTTGTTGTTATGGAAGAAGTTTTTGAAAACGAGTACCTTAAAGAGAAATGCATTCAGCTAAGCATCTTTATGTCTCCATTAAATGTGCATAAACAGTGGTTCCCCATAAATGGAAAAGTCGAATACACTAAATACCACCCTGGAAAATACCTAGTTGCCTGGCACCCAAAATCAAGTACTGAAAATGAACGCTCTACTATTGTTGTAACTTCTAGTGCAGGTACTAAAATTTTATTTAGACAAATTGCGGGGGCTGTGGCTAGAAGAATTTGCAATTATGCTACAAAAGGCAATTCAGTAACTCAACAAGATGAAGCCGGCTTTATAAAATTCGGATCTAGAATTGATGTTTACATCCCATTATCTGCTGCGATAAATGTAAAAATTAATGATAAGATAACAGGCGGAGAAACAATTCTTGCAACCATTTAACTTTTTTTGCGTTATATACCAACTAGTTTTTATTTTTGCACCTTATAAACTCAACTATGAAAAAACTTTTACTTGTATTTTCTATTATTGCATCGTTTGGAATAGTAGTTACTGCCTCTACAATAACTTATTCAGAATCATCTAACACTACTACAGCATCTATTAATGCTGAAGATGGAGATGAGAAGAAGAAAAAAAAGAAAAGAAAAAAGAAGAATGCCGAAAAATGTGCTTCTAAAAAAGCATGCTGTTCTAAAGAAAAAACTTCTTGCTCTAAGAAATAACTTACAAAAAAACACACATTTAAAAGCCATTGATTAATCAATGGCTTTTTTTATGGATAAAATGTTTGTCCTGATTCATCCATGTTTCTTAACAAAGGAGAACATCTATACCTGTCTTCTCCATATTTTTTATACAAAACATCTAACTCCCTAACACAGCTTGATATTCCAAGGTCATCTGCCCATTTTAATAGCCCTTTAGGGTAATTAACCCCCTTAGTCATGGCTAAATCGATATCTTCTTTAGATGCTATATTTAAAAACAAAGCATCAGCAGCCTCGTTGATCAGCATAAACAAAATTCTTTAAAAATTATATTCCCTAATTCTTCATCTTTATTTATTACTAATTGCTGATCAGTAGAATAATCATAATACCCTTTAGAAGATTTTCTACCTAACCACCCAGCTTCTGCGTGTCTTTTCTGAGTGAAAGAAGGTTTATATCTAGGATCATAATAAAATGCTTCGAATACAGATTCAGTAACAGCATAATTCACATCGTTTCCTATGAAATCCATTAAAGTAAAAGGGCCCATCTTAAAACCGCCTATTTCAGTCATGGCCCAATCTATGGTTTCAAAATTCGCCACTCCTTCTTCATAAATTCGAAGTGCTTCCCCATAAAATGGACGTGCAATTCTATTGACAATAAAACCTGGAGTGTCTTTTGTTAAAACAGTTACTTTTCCCCATCCATCTATTAAAGATTTTGATTTTTCGACAGTTGCTAAGGAAGTTTGAATAGCAGGAATAATTTCTACAAGTGGCATCAAAGGAGCAGGATTAAAAAAATGTATTCCGATCACTCTTTCAGAAATATCGCATGATGATGCTATTGCCGTAATTGAAAGAGAAGAGGTGTTAGTTGCAAGGATGGTACTTTTACTACATATAGAATTCAGTTCTGAAAATACTTTTTTCTTAACCTCCATATTTTCAACGATTGCTTCGATAACTATATTAGCATCCTGAAAATCTGACAAAGAATTTGTCGTTTGAATTAAGGATATAATAGAATTCTTTTTTTCTACATCTATCCTTCCCTTTTCAACCAATCGGTTTAATATTTTATTTAGTTTATCAATTGCTTTTTCTAAAGCACTTGGGTTGTTATCATACAACACAACATTAAAACCATTAGATGCAGCAATCTGAGCAATTCCAGAACCCATCGATCCAGCACCAATAACACCAACTGTTTTCATACCTTAAATTAATTTGTCTAAAGTAAAATTAATCAATCACTCAACATATAAAAAGACATTTTATTTGACAAAAAAATCCTTTGTAAATCAAAGGCTTTTTAGAACTAATATGATTGTGATCTAAGTATTTCAAAATTCATATTAACACAATATAATATCATATATAAACAAAAAAAATGAGGGCAAATAGCCCTCATTTTTTGAAATGAATATCATACTATCTAGTAATATTAAGATTCTTACTTAAAATATTATTTCCTATAGAAATTTTATAAAAATAATTACCTCTTTCATAATCTGAAACATTATGAATTACATTATTTAATCCTATGAAATTTTTAACTGGTATTTCATCTAATTTCTTACCAAGCATATCATAAAATTCAATAAATACATTTTCATCTATCTCAAATTCAAAATTTATATTCACCAAACTGTTAGCAGGGTTTGGAAATAGCTTAACGTTATCTTGATCTGAATAAATGTTATTCCCTATTTTATTGAAATTATTTGTTTCATCTGGTTTAACCATAGCAGTATTAAAGCTATTACATGTTGCATCAACCTCACCACATGCTCCTAATGTGCAACCTATTGCTAAATGAGCAGGAACAGCATTTGGAGATATACAAATTGTATGAGCATTTGCAGGATTACCAGGAGGAATTTGACACATTTCAACTTTTTGATTACCGCTATTTCCAGAATAACATATTACATCTACAGAACAGACATTCACATCATCTGAAGATGTACATCCTTTTGAGTCAGTAACAGTCAAAGTATATGAACTAGAAGTTTGAGGACAAACTGTAGTTGAAGATGAATTGTCACCCGTAGACCAACTGTAATCATATGATGGAGTACCTCCTGAAGCAGATCCTAATAAAGTTGCACAACTTGAAGGTGTATAACCATAGTATACAATTTCATCAGAGCCAGCATTTGCTATAGGATTAAGATTAACTTGAATACCTGTAGAAGTAGAGTTAACACCACAACTATTTGTAGCAACAACACTTACATTTCCACTATTTGATCCAAAATCAACTATTATTCCATTTGTACCATCTCCTGAAACTATAACTGCATCGCTAGGAACATCCCAAGTAAAGTTATCAAAATCACCTGTTACAGAAAATTCCACATTAGTTTCATTTTCACAAACTTCTTCTGGTCCAGAAATAACTCCAATAACTGGAGTATCTAACACTCCTAATACATTTAAATTGAAAGCTCCTTGAGAAGCAGAAGAAAATCCTTCAACGTGAATGTAATAGGTACCAGGCTGCAGTTGAGCATCAATTTGTGATTGTAAACCACATGCATCATCATTTAGTGCAATAGATGAACCTCCACAAGGAGCAGTTCTTAGATATAAATACGTATCCCATGAAGCTCCATTGCAAGTTGTAAACCTGTAAAGTCCAGCGCAAGGAATGTTAATTTCATAGACTCTATCTTTAGAGGATCTTAAATTACAATCATTACAAGCACCCACCGTTGTACTAGAAATAGTAAATGGGCCTGAATAAGTGTAAGATCCGTCTATACCACCGGGAGGAGCAATACAAGGACAACCTATAGAAAAAGTACCAGAACTTGCTGTAGTATTCTCATCATCTATTAAAAAATAATAAGTAACACCAGCAGTTAAAGTAACTGTATTAGTCGATGTAGAAAATATATCATCTAGGTATGTCCATCCAGTTGGCCCACAAGAACCTGCCTGAACAAATAAATCTACGTAGAAGTTATTGTTGGTTACTACAATTTCATGGTCTCCTGAAACAGTTGGTGTATAAGAATACACTGCCTCATTACCAGGTGTTCCCCACGGTCCTGGAGGATTCCAAGCTCCTACACCAGCACCTAAAGAATAATTTGATGTTGATCCACAAGTTAAGTTAGTAACTGAATTACAAGGGTCCGAAACAGGTTGAGGACAAGTAATCTGAATAGCACCAGTGCTAGTAGAAGTGTTCTCATCATCTATTAAAAAATAATAAGTAACACCAGCAGTTAGGTTTACAAAATTTGTAGCTGAACTAAAAATGTCATCAAGATACGTCCACCCTGTAGAACTACAACTTCCTGCTTTTACAAATAAATCAACATAAAATCCTTGATTCGCCACAGCAATCTGATGAGAACCAGAAACTGTAGGGGTAAAAGAATATACTTGCTCTTCACCAGGAGTTCCCCAAGGTCCTGGAGGATTCCAAGCTCCACTTCCAGAAAGATTATAAGTACCTACACTACCACAAGTTAAATTCTGAACACTATTACATGGATTAACAGCTGGAGCACCACTAACTCTTGTTGCTTTAAGAGTCATACAAGAGCTTTGATTTGTACAAAAGTACCTGTTAATTAAGACTCTTACAGAGTTACCATTAGATGTAAATTGAACTTTAGATTGAAGACCACAAAAGTCATCATTATAAGCTACTAATGAGCCATTAGTATTGTCATAAACGGTAATTTGCGTATCAAAATCTGTATCTCCACAAGTTTCAAAACTATATATTGAACCTGCTTGTAATCCATTTACTAATCTATACTCTCCACCATACATACAGGTAGATAGCGTTGTTAAAGTTCCAACAGATGTTGGTGCGTTTGAAGTACCAAACTGATTGTTGGTATTAGGACATTGCGCATAATTTACTTGAAACCCAAATAAAAATGCAGCAATGAAAACCGATATTTTAGTTATATGTCTTTTCATTATTTCTGATTTTTTTGGTTCAACTCATTACTACGAATAGCTTCTCTTTCAGAAAGAGTCATTCCATCATCTGGAGTCATTTTCTGATATAAAGCTGGGAATTTATTAATCCACAACTGCTTCTTAGCGTCATAGGTTTGCTGATCACTCTCAGCATCG
The DNA here is from genome assembly GCA_045561415.1 of Parvicellaceae bacterium. Lineage (GTDB taxonomy): Bacteria > Bacteroidota > Bacteroidia > Flavobacteriales_D > Parvicellaceae. The sequence goes on along the minus strand of JBJKXU010000022.1, from coordinate 28,996 downwards.
CCAGTAATTTCATATACAGGAAAACCTGATGCGAAATTTGGACCTTGCCAATTTTTAAATTGTTGAACTCTTTGAGGATTCAATGGCTCATTAGGTTCGCTTTTAAATTGACGAATAGGATCAGAAGTTTCACTCCACTCACTTTTCATCTGAGCATATTGATCAGGTGTTAGTGATTGAACATTATTTTCTGTCATCCACTGCGATTTGAATTGCTCCAAATCTTGAATACTTCCATTGTTTTGTCCAATTAAATGGAATCCAAAACTCAGAAATGATAATAGAAAGAATACAGACTTAAATTTAGATCTGCCTCCATAGGAGGTTCTTTTTAAATAAAGAGACCTTCCGGGGTTTGAGATAGTCATCATATATGTTTATTTAATGATTAAAAAAGATGAATATGACTTTCATAAACATCTAAGGCGTTTTTTAAAGCGCCTTACTCTAAGTTACGAAAACAATTTCGACAAAACCAACTATTTTATCGACTAATTAATGTTTTTAGTCGCTAAATAGTGCTATAATCTCTTGAAACAAGCCAAAAAAAATTATAAGTTTAGCCAATAAATAAGCTTTAGAACTAAAGCCCTATTTTTAATTCCAAAGATGTTAGAATTATAATTATCTGTATAAACAATGTAAAAATCACTCATGGGCTTAAAACGATATTGAAAGCGAGCATTAATATTTATGTTGTCTATTTGAGTATTGTATTGAATAAATGTGGTGAAAAATAGCTTTTTAGTAAAAGTTAAATCAAACCTAGGGCTTATTAATGTCAATTTAACTTGATCATTTCCGGGCATCCAAATGAAATTTTGCTCAAAGTCAATTGAAACATTAGCAATCGGTTGAAGTCGGTAACTGATATTTCCTCCATATGTTAATTTATTGCCAGTATAGTATTGTCCATAATTGGTGAAAAACTCACCGTTAAATGGCTTAATAGGTGAAGTGGCATATTTTAATGAAAGCGTACTAAAAGAATAATATCCTGTATCTAAAGGAGTATTGTTAGAAAAAGTGATGTCAGTTTGAAATGGAAGATAAATTTTCTGATTTTTAGCATCAACCCTTAACTCAGACTGATTAACAAAGCGTAAAACATATCTTTTATTAATAGAACGTTCATTGGTAGAAAAATCGTTATTGTAGTACTCATCATAAGAAATACGAAAAGAATGCCTATTGATTAAACTAGAATTGGGATAAATGCTATATTCAAAAGAAGGCTCTATTCTCCAATATGCATTGTATACATATTGTTGTGTTTCAGGGTTGTAATTCTGTATTCTTGGAACAAACCCCATTTCTGCTCTATAATTTTCTCCAACATATTCATGATTCCAATGAACACTTAATTTTCTTGATTTATACATGAACCATGACGCATGAGAATAATCATTAAAATCTGGACTAAAAGAATGATGGTAAAACAGCTTTCCTCTAAGTGAACCATCGCTAGAAGCTAAATTATAATCAAGCCCAACAATTCTATTGTAAGAAAAAGGGTCAACTTTATTCCCATTAAAACCTTGCTGATTTACCACAATACCTGCAATATTGGAACTTTGACCTATTTGACGTTGAAAGGCGCCTACTGAATAGTTTTTAGCAGGCAAGGAAAGTGATCCAACCCCTTCTGTCTGCATATTCATTAGTCCAATTCGCCATTTTTCATTGATCTTTCCGCTTAACCTAGCTCCTGCTATAATAGGAACCTTAGCTCCATTATATAGACCAATTCTTCTTGAGAAAAAAGGACGGATTTTCCTAAATCCAAAACGCCCAAACAAATCACTGTTTTCTATAAAAAACTGTCTTCGCTCAGGAAAATATAAACTAAATCTGGAGAGATTAGTAACCTGCTGATCAACATCAACATTAGAAAAATCAGGATTAACAGTTAGGTCAAGATTTAAAGAAGATGAAATAGCAATTTTTGCATCCATTCCTACATCTATTTCCGAATCAAAAGAATCATTTGAATAATCTGAATGAATTCCCCCAGAACTATATGGAATAAGGGCAACATTAGTTCCAGCCTTTTTTGGTGGAGTCTCCCAATTAAGTGCACCAGTAAAGTTTAAGGTGGCTACATTAAAATTAATAGGGATTTTAGTCCATGAAGTAAGCTCATTGTTTTTTAAATTATTTCTCGAAAAATTAATCCCCCAAGAAGTTACGTTCTCTTTATACCTGATGCTCTTAAAAGGAATTTTCATTTCCACCTGCCACCTGTTGTTATAATGCTTAACCTCAACAAACCATTTATTGTCCCAAGCAGTAGTAACTCCAAATGTTCCAGCAGATTCTATAAGACCCTCTCGTTGAACTCCATATGGATTAGATGCAAAACTAAAACCGTTGGTTTTATCATTAAAAGGATCAAAGAAAACTGCAAACGCATCATTAGCTGGAAAAGAGAAGTCTCTCCTAAGAGATGAAACAACAAAATCTTTATCCATAAAGTCATCGTAACAGATTGCTGCCACATAAATGTTTTGATCATCAAAACAAACCATTACTTCAGTCTTAGCAACAGCCATTACGGAATCAGAAGGATAAACCTGATAGAAATCATTGGCTTTGATTGCATTCTGCCAAGGTAAATCTGTAAGATCTCCATTGATTTCAATATCAGATGTTGCTTTTTTGATTAGCAACGACCTCTCTTGAGAAAAAAAACAAGTTGAAAAAAAAAGAAAACTAATGAAGGAAAATAATTTGGCCACTTTAACGGGATATTTATTCAAAATCTGTGTAAAGTAAATATTTTTCACGTAGTGTTTTGAACTGTTTAACTTCAGGCTGGAAGCTTAACCATATCTCATGGGCCGAAAAATTGTTTTCAATCATCTTTCGAATTTCAACATCCCCAGTCAACAATCGAAAAAACCCATCTTTTCGAAAAAAATCTTCCTTATTATTTGAAGCGTTTCTCATTGTAATTAGCCAATCTAAAGTGAATTTCTGCTGATATTTAAAAACAGAATCTCCATAATTTAAAAGCTTAAATCCGTTACACTTTATTCCATTATGTTTGGGCTTTTTTGCACCAGGAAACGGCTTAGGGGTAAATGAAAAAGTAGTCGGAGGAACAAATGGCGAACCGTAAATTTGAAACGGAAAGCTAGTTCCCCTACCAACACTAACATTTGTACCCTCAAACAAACATAAAGATGGATACAAATAGATGCTATTCATGTTTGGAAGATTGGGTGATGGCTTTATGGGTAGCTGATAAAGCGTGTTATGATTATAATTTTGGCATGGAACAACAACTAAAGAACAAGAAATACTATTCTTAAGCCAACCCTCACCATTTATCATTTTAGCATACTCCCCTATTGTCATTCCGTGAATTACTGGGACAGGATGTAAACCAATAAAAGATTCATTCCCCCTTTTTAATACTGGTCCGTCAACATAATGACCGTTTGGATTAGGTCTATCTAAAACAATTAACAATTTATTCTGCTCAGCACAAGCTTCCATAATATAATGCATGGTACTTATGTAGGTGTAAAACCTTACTCCCACATCCTGAATATCAAAAATTAACACCTCAACAGAGCTTAAAAGCTCTTTTGATGGCTTTCTATTTTTGGATCCATACAATGATTTTATTGGCAATCCTGAAACAGGATCTTTTCCATCAGAAACTTTTTCACCAGCATCAGCCATTCCTCTAAAACCATGTTCTGGAGCAAACACCATTTTAACATCAACTCCTAAACTTAGTAAGGTGTCTACCAAATGGACATTTCCTACCATTGATGTTTGATTCCCGATTACAGCTACTGATTTATTTTTTATGAATTTTATGTAATAATCAAGCCGACTAGCTCCAACAACAACAGGATCATTAACGTTATTAGCAGAACTTACATTAACAGCATCAAAAACTTGAGCATTAACTGGGTTAACAGTAAATAGATGGGCTAGAAAAATAACCAAACTCAACATTAAGTAGTGGTATTTTATCAATATATGGTTTGCTTTAATTATGTTTATATTTTTCAAAATAATAGGTTAAATTAACTGAATTCATTGAATACTGAAATCTACATAGCAAAAAGAATGCTAAAAAAACATGGAAAGAGTAAAAAACTTTCTCAACCCATTGTTTTTCTTGCCATAATTGGCATTGCTCTTGGCATTGCAGTAATGATCCTCTCAAGTTCAGTGGCAACAGGTTTTCAGAATCAGATAAGAAACAAAGTAATAGGCTTTGGATCTCATGTTCAAATAGAGTCTCAATTTGGCAACGAATCATTTGAAAGCAGTCCAATGTTGATTGATTCTTCAAGCATTAAACAACTTAACAATGAAGAGAAAATAAAACATGTTCAGCTATATGCCTATAAGCCAGCCATTCTTCAATCAAAGAATAACTCAATTAAAGACCAAAATGGAAAAACAATAAGAGATATTGAAGGAATCATTTTTAAAGGAGTTGATCAGCGATTTGACACCAGTTTCATAGCAGCTAATATTAAATCAGGCTCATTCCCAAAATTCATGCCCAATCAAAAGAATGACAGCATTGTTATTTCCAACTACATGGCAGCGCGACTACAACTTGAGGTTAATGACAAGGTATCTACTTTTTTCATGAAAGATCAAGGTCCAAAGCAAAGAATCTTAATTGTAGCAGGAATATATGACACTGGATTGGAGGACTTTGACAAAAAATTTGGTTTTATTGACATCAATCAAATCAGAAAAATTAATGCTTGGGGAATAAGAACTACTTTAACACTTAACCAGTCAATTATTGACAGCGCTTTAGTTGTTGTAGCAAATTCTTTTGGAGGAAATGGTAACTACCAATACAATTGGAACAATGAAGGCTACAAACTTGCTAATACTTTAAAAATTCCTCTTTACAAAGACACTACCATTAGCGTAGTTAGTTCTGACTTTGAGCCCTCAATAACATTTGAGAAACCTGCTATAAGGTCATTAGCTGACACCGCTTTAATAACAATAAAATACACACCTAAGAACATTAAAGCCAAATGCAATGAGCTATATTTTAAAGAAAGCCAATCCAATACTATAGTATATGAGAACGCCTGTTTTGAAGTTTCAGCTAGTTCAAAAATTAGTTCAGGAACTGGGAAATACTACTGTGGCGGAATAGAAATTATTTTACATGACTATAAAGACTTATTCATAGGCAAAGAAATCGTTCAAAACTACATAGGCCCCCAATATAGAGTATCTACAATAATAGAAAGGAACATGGAGATCTTCAATTGGTTGAAAATGCTCGATGTTAATGTTTACATTATAATAAGCCTTATGATAGCAGTGGCAATTATAAACATGACCGCAGCTTTACTTGTTATTATTCTTGAAAAAACACAAATGATAGGAATACTTAAATCTTTAGGAGCCAGCAATTGGAGCGTAAGAAAAATATTCATTTATAATGGTGGCTATCTAATTTTGGTAGGGCTACTCATTGGAAATGCATTAGGGTTAACACTAATTTTCATTCAATCTAATTTTGAGCTAATCACCCTTAATGAAGAAAATTATTTTGTTCGTGTTGTTCCCATGGAACTGCCAATAGTTAATTTGCTTTTGATCAATATTGGAGCATTTGTAATTTGTCTTACAGCGTTAATTTTACCTTCTTACTTTATTACTAAAATATCTCCTATTAATGCGATAAGAAAAGAATAATGTTTTGGGGACATGAAAAAATAAAAGGGCTAAAAGCCACGACAATCAATGATTACTGGCAATGGACTTATTCCGATTTGATGATAACTGAGAATCGTAGGTCATTGGGCTTGTTTCTTATTGCTAATTCTCTTGAGCTTACTAATATGCCAAGAATTAACTGGGGGGAAGTAGACCTCAGGTATAAAAGAAAAAAAATATCCATTGATGTCTCATCAAGAATTCAAAGCTGGAAACAAAGTAAGTCTAAACGAATTCAATTTAATATTTCCAAAAAAAAAGGCATACATGCAAAAAATGAACATTCATTAACTTTCAAAAATAGAGAAGCTGAATTTTATATTTTCGGATTACACCTTGAGAAAAATGTAAGTAAAGCAGATTTATTAAACCTAAATCAGTGGGAATTCTATGTAATATCTACCAAAGAATTAGACGCTAAGTTTCCCAACAAGAATAAAATTGGAATTAGACAGTTGAAAACCTTGTGTGCTGCTATTGAGCACAAAGCAATAAAAAAAACAATTGACAGCCTTATAGAATCGGTCTCTAGTTAAGAGCAACTAATGCACGCTCTATTCTATTTAAAGCCTCTTTTAGCTCTTTTTCACTAGCAGCATAAGAAATTCTAAGACAATTAGGAGAACCAAAAGCAGCTCCAGTTACCAAAGCAACATTAACTTTATTTAAAATGTATAAACTTAAATCATCAGCGTTATTAACCACTACTTCTCCATCAGTTTTACCAAAGAAATAACTGATATCTGGAAAAACATAAAATGCTCCTTCAGGAATATTGGTCTTAACACCATTAATTTTATTTAGCGCTGAAAGAACAAGCTCTCGTCTATTTCTAAAAGCCTCACGCATCTCGTAAGTAACACTAGGACTTGCCTTGACCGCAGCTAAAGCTGCTCTTTGAGAAATACTTGAAGCCCCTGACGTAAATTGACCTTGAATCTTAGTACATGCATTAGCAATCCATTCTGGCGCACCAATATAGCCTAATCTCCAGCCAGTCATAGCAAATGCTTTTGAAACACCGTTTACAGTTACCACCTGGTTATAAACATTAGAGAATTGAGCTAATGAGGTATGATGACCAACAAAATTAATGTGTTCATAAATTTCATCACTTATAACAACCATGTCAGGGTAATTAGCAATAACACTGGCTAAATCTTTTAACTCACTTTCGCTATAAACAGACCCTGTTGGATTACAAGGAGAACTGTAAATCATCATTCTTGTTTTGGGAGTTACTGCAGCATCAAGTTCGGCTGGAGTAATTTTAAAATCATTGTCAATTGAAGCTTCTATAATAACAGGAATACCTTCAGCCATTTTAACAATTTCTTCATAAGTCACCCAATAAGGTGCAGGAATAATGACCTCATCACCAGGATTTACAATACTCATGACAACATTCGCAATGGATTGCTTAGCTCCAGTTGAAACCACTATTTGGTTAGGGGAATAATTCAAATTATTATCTCGCTTAAACTTCTCACTTATAGCAACTCTGAGATCTTCATAACCATTAACAGCCATGTATTTAGAATAGTTCTGTTCAATCCCTTCAAAAGCAGCTTTTTTTATGAAATCAGGAGTGAAAAAATCAGGCTCTCCAAGACTTAAGCTTATTACATCAACACCTTGAGCTTTTAATTCACGACTCTTTCTAGCCATAGCAATTGTAGCCGATTCTGAAAGACGATTTAAACGATCTGAAACTTTATTTAATACTTCTTTATCCATTGCGCAAATTTAATTATTTGAAGCTGTTTTTAAGAAATCATAAAGAAATAATTATATACTTTTTCAACAATAATGTAACAAGCAAATCTTTTCCTCGTTATAGAAACGATATTAAGGCAAATAAAACATGAAAGAATTACTCGAAATAATAAAAATCACACTGCCCTCATTAATTGTATTTGGTGTAGTTTATTATCTATTAAATCAATTTCTTAAAAAAGAAAAACAAATAAGAGATCAAGAGCTGAAACTAATTGCTAAAAAAGATTATTTCCCAGTTCAGATGCAAGCCTATGAGCGAGCAATTCTCTACCTTGAAAGAATAGACCCCAACAACCTGATTTTTAGAATTCATAAAAGCGGAATGAGCGGTAAACTATTACATGCAGAGCTTTTAAGGGTAATAAGAGAAGAGTACGCACACAACATGTCTCAACAAGTTTATATTTCAAATTATGGCTGGAATGCGCTAAAAAAAAGTAGAGAAGAAACCGTTCAAATAATAAACATGGCCAAGAGCAAACTAAATGACAATGCATCTTCAATAGAGCTTAGCACAGGAATCTTCGAAATACTTTCTAAACTAGATAAAATACCTACTGATAAAGCAGCTGAAATATTAAAAAATGAATTTCAAAAGGGGGTTCAATAAACCCCCATTCTGAATGTTTTTACTTTTCCTCTTCTGTAGCAGGAATTATTAATTGAATTTTTTTTGCTTCTGGCAATCTTTTTCTTGTTTTATTTACCTTCATTTCCTCAACAAGATGTCCAGCACCTGCATATTTATCTATAATAAATAAGGTATATCTAATATCTACAGAAATAGTTCGCTGAATATTAGGCTCAAAATAAATATCACCACTCATAGCCTCCCAATTTCCATCAAATGCAGTTCCGATTAATTCACCGTCAGCATTTATAACAGGACTTCCAGAGTTACCACCAGTAATATCATTATTTGAAAGAAAACATACAGGAAGAGTACCATCAGCATTAGCATATGGTCCATAGTCCTTATTATCATGAAGCTCCTTTAATCTACCAGGAACATAAAATTCATGGTTCTTATCGTCTGTAACAACTTCTTTCTCTAAAACACCTTCCATAGTCGTGTAGTGCTTAAATGTAACTCCATCTTTAGCATCGTAAGGAAGAACGTTTCCAAAGGTAACTCGCATTGTAGAATTCGCATCAGAAGCTTTGTTGTAACCCATCTGATTTAATCCGTCTACAAATAGACGCATTCCTTTATCAAAATCAGCAGCTGAACCTGCCTTAGGCATCATCACATCTTGGACATAACTTTGAATGAAAGAGTTAGCCAATTGGAAAACAAGATCTTTATCCAAGCTAGACTTACTGAATTTAGAATTAAGCCATGCGCTAAGTTTGTCTTTAGAAACAAATGGTGATTTAGAATAGTATTTATCGGCAAACTTGGTAAAGTTATTTTTATATTTCTTAGCTAAATCTTTAAGCTCCTGAGGTTGAAATGATGCTGGAACATCTGCGAAATAAACAGCAAGCATCTGAGCCATTAATTTCTGATCAATTTCCGCATTATAATTCTTATAAAATTCATCAACACCAGCTAAAATTTCTTTTTTTGCAGCAGCTATTTGATCTTCATCTCCTGCGGCTAAAGCAGCACCCATTGGAGATCTTGAACTAAAATTATTTAGTATAAAACCAAACAATTCTGGACCTTGGTAAATAGCTTCCATAAAATAAACCTCAGGAATAATGAAATTTTCAGCAGAACCTTTAGACTGATGAACTAAATCAATTGCATTGGCGTATTTGACTTTTCTTTCATCATTTTCATTGGCCCATGCTAAGAATTCTTTTTCAACAGCAATCTTTTTATTGAACACTTTATTTCTTACCAACTGTTCCGACTGACCAATAAAATATTTCCAATAATTACTTACTCTAGCATGTTTTGAAGCATATTGAATTCTTACTTTCTGATCTTTATTCATTCCTTCTTCCATAATATCCAACTTCATCCTTCTTACCTTAACTCTAGCAGGTTGCTCAATTTCTACCGCTTGCTTAACACCCATGGAGGTTAAAAAACGGTCTGTACTTCCTGGATAACCTAAAATCATCGCATAATCACCTTCTTGAACTCCGGCAGTAGATACTGGCAAGAAATGCTTTGGCTCATAAGGAATATTATCTTCAGCATAAGCAGCAGGCTCGTTATCTTTATTGGCATAAACTCTAAACATAGAGAAATCTCCAGTATGTCTTGGCCACATCCAATTATCAGTGTCTCCACCATATTTTCCAATTGAACTTGGAGGAGCCCCAACTAAACGGACATCGTTAAAAATATTATAAGTAAACATATAAAAGTGATTTCCATAATAAAAGGACTTCACCTGAACAGCAAACTCATCTCCCTTACCGCTTGAAGCATCTTCCTTAATTTTGGCGATAGCTTTTTTTATGGCATTAGCACGTTCATCTTCACCCATCTTCTCAGTAACATCTTTTAATACTAAATCAGTTACATCAGACATTTCATTTAAGAACCAAACTGAAAAATCAGCAGGAATTTCCTGATCTCTTTTCATGGCCCAAAAACCATCAGTTAAGTAATCATGGTCAGTAGTACTGTTCTGCTGAATAGCATCAAAGCCACAATGATGATTGGTTAACATTAATCCTTGATTAGAAATGATTTCACCTGTGCAAAACCCACCTCCTAAAGCAACAATAGCATCTTTAACACTCGACTGGTTAACAGAATATATTTGCTCTGGGGTTAATCTCAAACCACATTCTTTCATGTTTTCATAGGTCTGGCCTCCTAATAATAATGGCAACCACATCCCCTCATCTGCTTTTGTCTTTAGTGATGAACTAAAAACAATTACAAAAGCCAATAGTATTTTACTAATATTTTTCATTTTTTATATTTAATTAAATTCAAATTTAATAAGTGAACCCTGAATGGGTTATTTTTTTTTACGGAAGGTAAAAATAGTAATTTCAATGGTTTAAATATGAATAAGAAGAAAATTATAACTTTCTAAGTACCATCAAACCATCTCTTACTGGAAACAACACGTTTTCTACTCGATGATCAGCATTCACTTTACTATTAAAAGAGACAATACCTAGCGTCTCTTTATCAGAATCAGCAATTTCACCCACTACCTTTCCACTCCAAAGGACATTATCTACAATTATAAAGCCACCCTTTCTTACTTTGTCTATAACCAATTCAAAATAATTACTGTAATTCTCTTTATCGGCATCTATAAAAACCAAATCCCAAATATGATCCAATTCTGGAATTACATCAAGAGCATTTCCAACTATGTAATCAATACATTGCTTATAAGCAGATTTATCAAAGTAAGATCTAGTAAATGAGGCTAACTCTTCATTTAAATCGATGGTGACAATTTTCCCATTCTTTGAGAGCCCCTCAGCTATAGACAAGGCACTATAGCCCGTGTATGTTCCTATTTCCAACACCTTTTCTGGCTGAATCATGTGAGAAAACATGCTAAGCACCCTTCCTTGTAAGTGCCCAGAAAGCATTCTAGGCTGGAGAATCTGAATATGGGTTTGTCTATTTAATTCACTCAATAAATCACCCTCTTTAGAAGTATGATTCAAAGCATAGTTCTCAATTTCTTCTGGTAGAAAATCCATTTTTAAAATAAAAGCTTAATTAATTTTTATTAACTAGAGCGTAGCACAATTATTTGTTGAGTAAGTCTTTGACTACTCTTGAAATCAAGCCTCCTTCAGCTTTACCTTTAAGCTGCCCCATAACAATCCCCATTACTTTTCCCATATCAGAAGGACCATTAGCACCAACTTTCAGGATAATCTGCTCAACAATTTCTTTCACCCCTTCTTCATCCATCATTGTAGGTAAATAAGCTGAAATAAAATCAGCCTCTTTTTCTTCAACAGCGGCTAAATCAGCTCTATTTTGTTGGTTATATATCTTTGCCGCTTCATTTCGTTGTTTATGAAGTTTTTGCAAAATTTTAATGCTTTCAGGTTCTGATATTTCATCCGAAGCCCCTTCTTTGGTAAGTGCTAAAAGCAACGCTGACTTTATCGCTCTGAGCGTTGCTAATTTATCTTTTTCTTTTGCAAGCATTGCCTGCTTAATGTCTCCATTAATTTTAGTTAAAAAGCTCATAATTAATCTACGTTATCATGTAAAAAAGAATTATTTCCGCTTAACCCAAGATTATTTCCATTTTCATCTTGATCTCCTAAACTAAATTTAGAAACATTAGAATCTTCAGACCTTGGAAAATCGTCATCTAACTGAATATTTCTTCTTTTATAAGCAGGTTCATTTTCTAATTCTGAAATCCCTAATGGAGATTTCAATTTTTGAGATTCTTTTTTAATTCTGTTGAGCCGTTGTTCAGTTAATTCTTTATTCTCTTCAACAGAAGGGTCTTTTTCTGAATTTGGGCTAGCAGAACTCACATTCCATTGCGTTGAATTCGTCTCTTTTTCTTCTACTACATCTTCTTGCTCATCTAGATAAAATCTGATTTTACCGTCTGAACTAGGGGCTATAGTCTCTTCAGTTTCTTCTACCAACTCATTGGAGTTAACTGCTACCACTTGTTGTTCTTCAGTTTCTTCTTCTAAATTAAATTTCTTAACAACAAATGGCTCTTCATCTAAAGACAACTCAGCAGGCTCATTAACAGTACTCTCCATTGGAGCATCATCAGTTGCAGATTCAATTGGTGACTCTATAGGTTGAGTAATCATAGTAGGATGATGATCATCTAAATTAAGCATCTTTTTTTCGGGTTGTCTTTCTGGAATACCAGTATTTGGAACCGTTTTAAATCCTGTAGCGATAATAGTAACACATAATTTATCCCCTAACTCTTCATCATAGCCATGCCCCCAAATCACATCTGCAGTACTTCCTGCTTCTTCTTGAATGTAATCTGTAATTTCAGTTATTTCATCCATTAAAACAGCATTCTTCCCATAGGTTATGTTTAATAGTACGTATTTTGCTCCTTGTATATTGTTGTCGTTTAGTAAAGGTGATGCCAATGCACTTTCTACACACTTAATCGCTCTATCTTCTCCATCAGCTTCAGAAGAGCCCATAATTGCAACACCACTATCTTTCATCACCGTGTTAACATCATTAAAGTCAACATTGATCTGTCCTGTAACTGAAATAACTTCTGCAATCCCTTTAGCTGCAATGGCCAACACATCGTCTGCTTGTTCAAAAGCATTGATTAAAGAAAGATTACCATACATCTCTCTAAGCTTATCGTTGTTTATGATTAGCAATGTATCAACAGCATCTCTCATTTTATCCAATCCCAATTCTGCCTGAGACCTTCTTTTCTTTCCTTCGAAAGTAAATGGAACCGTGACAATACCTACCGTTAATATACCCAATTCTCTGGCGACTTGAGCAATTACTGGAGCAGCACCAGTTCCTGTACCTCCACCCATTCCGGCAGTAACAAAAACCATTTTAGTATTCTTCTCTAGTATAGCTTTGATGTCATCCAAATTCTCAATAGCCGCATTTTTACCCACATCAGGAATTGAACCAGCACCTCTTCCATCAGTAAGGCTTTGACCTAGTTGAATTTTTACTGGAACAGGACTCATATCAAGTGCTTGATGATCAGTATTGCAGACAATAAAGTCTACCCCCTTAATTCCTTGTCTATACATGTGGTTCACAGCATTACTGCCTCCGCCACCTACTCCAATTACCTTAATAATAGATGATTGGTCTTTTGGTAAATCAAATTTCATCATAACGTTATATTTTATTGTTTCTTTTATTCAACTTTATCATCAAAGAAAGTTTTTATTTTATCGAAAAAACTCCCTCTACTTTTTTGAGAATGTGTTCTTGTATTAATTTTTTCGTTTCTAGACTTAAGCATATCAAATTGTTCAAATCCCTTAGCAACAAGCCCCACACCCGTTGCAAAAAGTGGAGAGGTAACATTGATATTAGTATTGGAGCTTAAATGTTCATTTGGATAGCCTATTCTTGAATCCATTCCTGTAATGTATTCAAAAAGCTGATTAATGTGTTTAAGCTGAGAGCCACCCCCTGTTACTACGATACCTCCTATTAATTTTTTTTCAAATCCTGAATTCTTAATTTCATAATAGATGTGCTCAGAAATTTCTGTAATTCTTGCATTTATGATATTCGATAAGTTTTTAACTGATATTTCTTTAGGATCTCTTCCTCTTAATCCTGGAATACAGACAATTTCATTTTCTTGACTAGACTGGGTAATAGCCGCACCAAATTTAGTTTTAAGTAACTCTGCCTGTCTGTGCATTATGGTACATCCTTCTTTGATGTCTTCAGTTATTACATTACCACCAAAAGGAATGACTGCAGTATGTCTGATTATACCATCTTGGAAAATAGCTATATCTGTAGTTCCACCTCCAATGTCTACCAAAGCAACTCCCGCTTCTTTTTCTTCTTCACTTAAAACAGCAGACGATGAAGCCAATGGCTCTAAAATTAATTCAGCAACTTCTAAACCTGCCTTACTCACACATTTAAAAATGTTTTTTGCTGCAGCAATCTGACCAGTAATAATATGGAAGTTAGCCTCCAGTTGAACTCCTGCCATTCCAATAGGATCTTTTATACCTTGCTGCCTGTCAACAATGTATTCTTGTGGAAGCACATGGATGATCTCCTCACCAGGAAGCATCACTAATTTATACATGTCTTCAATAAGCTCATCGACATCTTTCTGAGAAATCTCCTCATCGAAATTGTCTCTTGTAATCATTCCCCTGTGCTGTAAACTTTTAATGTGCTGACCAGCAACACCAACATTAACAACCTTAATCTCAACTCCTGACTTAGCTTCAGCCTCTTCAACGGCCATTCGAATGGATTGAACAGTTTTTTCAATATTTGAAACTACTCCTCTTGTAACTCCAACACTTGGTGCTTTACCAACCCCTAAAATTTCTATTTTACCATGATCGGTTTTGCGGCCTACCAAACAAGCAATTTTTGTGGTACCGATATCTAAGCCTACTACTATTTCTGGTGCATCCATAATTTAAAATTTATCTTTTTGAACATACAATTTGATCGTTATACATAATATTAAGCGTATCATAAAGATTTAACTCTTTAACATTTACTCCTTTTGTGTAAAAACTTTTAAGTTTTTTAAACTTTCCTTTTACATTTTCGGGGTACCCAAACATAACCCGGTGATTTCCAATTCTAGGAATTAGTTCAAACTGTCCTTTTTTAGTACAATAAATCTGAACAATTTGAGCAGATAAAAACTCATCATTATTAATACAGTTGGCAATTTCATAGATTCCTTTTAGCACAACATCTTCTTTTGAATTACTTGCTAATTTATTTATCGGACTAAATTGATTGCCGTATTTAATTGCTCCATTAAAAACAGGCACTCTAGCCACATAGGTTGAGCTTAAAGCCATTACTATACCATCTTGATCAATGTAATAACTCATGTATCCATTCTCATGCAATACTCTTGCAATTGGAACTCTTTGCTGAATGTCAATTTGCAAATCTCCATTATTAAATAAAAAAACTTCTGTGTTTTTAGTTCCAGAAAACCCCTTTATAATTTGTTCTATTCTGTGGCAATCTAATTTAATGGTTGACGCGCCACCTTCTTTAATGCCAATATCATTCAACGTACTTAAAACCTGCGATTTAGTTATAAAAGAATGTCCAGCAGACTGATCAATGTTAACGGCAATAGTATTAATCTCTATCTCATGAAAATCACGATCAACAAAACCCAAAAGTGCAATGGTTCCCACCAATAAAATCACCCAGAACGATATGTTAATTGCCTTTTTCAATTTATCTCTAGTTTAGCAGTTAACATGTTTTTAATTGGGAAAACTAATTGATCAATATCACCCGCACCAAGAGTTAATACAACTTCAAGGTACCTGTCTTTAAGAGCCGTAACCACCTCTTTTTCTTGAAGAAGTAACTTGTTATTACAATTTATTTTTTCTAAAAGAACAGAAGAAGAAACTCCTTTAATTGGCAGCTCCCTAGCAGGATAAATATCTAGCAATATCACCTCATCGATAGCTGATAGACTAGCAGCAAATTCTTCCATAAAATCATTAGTCCTTGAAAACAAGTGAGGTTGAAAAACGACCGTAAGTTTTTTATCAGGAAAAAGCTCCTTTACTGAAGATATGGTTGCCTCAATTTCTTGAGGATGGTGTGCGTAATCATCAATAAAAATTAAAGTAGGAGTTTTAATGTGGTACTCAAACCTTCTTTTCACTCCTTTAAAAGATGAAAAAGATTTCACAATTACTTGATGATCAATTCCTAATTCTATTCCAAGAGCAAATACAGCTGCAGCATTATAAATGTTATGCTTTCCAGGAATGCCTAATGAAATATTATCAAAAATTTCAGCACCATAGGCTAAATCAAAATAATGCTCGCCATCTTCAACTCTAGTATTGAAAATTTTAAAGTCTGCAGCACCGTTTTCTCCGTATGTTTTTTTTAGGTTAGATTCAATTGACAATCCATAGTTGCTAATTAGCTTTCCAGTTTCAGGAATTAAATTGACAAACTCTTGAAAACACTGTTGAACATTTTCTGCACTTCCGTATATATCAAGGTGGTCTGGATCTATTGATGTTAAAATAACAATATCCGGAGTTAAATTTAAAAAAGAACGATCATATTCATCTGCTTCAACGACCACATTATCTGACCCTTTGTTTAAGATGAAATTACTATTGAAATTGGTGGCAATTCCTCCTAAAAAAGCTGTGCAACCTATTTTAGAATACTCCAACATATGAGCTACAATAGAAGAAGTAGTTGTTTTCCCATGAGTTCCAGCAACAGCAATACAATAGCTCTGCTTTGTTATTAGCCCAAGTACTTCAGCTCTTTTCATAATTTTAACACTTGAATCTCTAAAAAAAGAAAGCTGAGCATTATTAGATGGAATAGCAGGAGTGTATACCACTAAATCAATACTGGATAAATCGTTCAGTTCATCTAATTGATCAGCATAGTGAATAGAAGCACCTTCAGCAATTAACGCTTTAGTAATGGCAGTCTCTGTCCTGTCATAACCAGAGACAACAATATTCTTGCTTAAAAAATATCTCGCTAGATTACTCATACCGATTCCACCTATGCCAATAAAGTGTGCGTTATTTATCGTGTTTATATTCAATTACTTTCTATTATTTTTACTATTTCATCAGCTATTTCTTTAGCTGCTTTGGGCTTTGCTAGCTTCGCAATATTAGCAGACAACTCATCACAAGCTGGCTGGTTATTAACAAGTTCAAGAGCAACTTCAACTAATTTCGTGCGTGCATCAACATCATTTACATGGACTGCCGCATTGTTATCAACAAGTGATTTTGCATTTTTCGTCTGATGATCTTCAGAAACATTAGGAGAAGGAACCAAAATTGCTGGTTTTTTCACTATACATAATTCACTTACAGAAAGTGCACCAGCCCTAGAAATAATAAGGTCTGAAACAGCATAAGCTAAATCCATTTTTTTAATAAACTCTTGAGGAAAAATAGACTTGTAAGTCTGCTGATCTAGCTTTTGTTTTATGGCTGAAAAATAAAAACTTCCTGTTTGCCAAAGTAGTTGAATAGGGGCTTTTTCTAGCTCATCTAAATGACTCATTATACTGTCATTAATTGTCTTGGCGCCTAAGCTTCCACCAATAATTAAAATGGTCTTTAAATTCGGGTTCAAGCCAAAATGAGCCAATGCCTGCTCTTTTTTAGCTACAGAATTTAAAATATCTGTTCTTACTGGATTGCCTGTAAGAACAATTTTATCTTTTGGGAAAAATTTTTCCATTCCTTGGTAAGCAACACAAATGGTCATTGCCTTTTTAGCCAGTAGTTTATTAGTCAGTCCTGCATAGGAATTTTGCTCTTGCAATAATGTAGGAATTCCTAATTTTCCAGCAACCCTTAGAGTTGGACCACTTGCATAACCACCAACACCAATGGCAATGTCAGGATTAAATTTTTTAACAATGCTTCTAGCCTTCCATAAGCTCTTAACAAGTTTAAAAGGGAAAAGCAAGTTTTTAATCGTCAACCTCCTTTGAAGCCCTACAATCTCCAACCCCTCAATAGCATATCCAGCTTCAGGAACTTTAACCATTTCCATTTTACCCTTAGCGCCAACAAACAAAATGGAAGCAGCAGGATCTAAAGCCTTTAATTCATTGGCAATAGCAATTGCAGGAAAGATATGACCTCCTGTTCCTCCACCGCTTATAATAAACTTATAGCTCATATAACAACCGTTTTATCCGTATAAATGGTTCTACTTACATTCAAAATAATTCCTAAAGACAAGCAAGTGAATAATATCGATGTTCCTCCCATACTTAACAACGGAAGAGGTTGCCCTGTAACTGGCAATAAATTAACGCCTACTCCCATATTAATCATGGCTTGAAAAACCAATAAAAACCCTAAACCAAATGACATGTAGCCACCAAATTCACCATCTGTCTTGGTCATTATTTTTATTACTCGAAATAGTAAAATCAAGTATAAGAAAAGTACTCCTAGCCCTCCTATTACAGAGCCAAATTCTTCAATTGAAGACGCATAAATAAAATCTGACTGAGCTGAATATAAATTATTTTTAATGTTACCTTTCCCTGGACCTTTCCCCTGCAAAAACCCTGTTGCAACAGCTCGCTTAGCCATCTGAGCTTGATAATTCTCACCTTCATTACCAGACTCATAGCTTGTTAAACGCTTAGACCAAGTATCTACCCTTGGAAGAAAACCAGGAATAGCTACATTAATCAATAATGCCATACCAAACAAGACAATAGCACCACCAATTATGGCCATCAAATGAGCTAATTTTGCACCTGCAACGAAAATCAAAATAAAACTTACAACCAATAAAAGTGCTGCGGTTGAAAAATCGGCTGGCACAATTAATGTACAGATAAGCAAAACAGGCCAAACTATTGGAACAACCCCTAACTTAAAATCTTTTATAACGTCTTTTTTAAGCACCACCATTCTTGCTACATAAATAATACACACCACTTTAGCTAAATCTGATGGTTGGAATCCCATAATCCATCTTGAAGCATTTCCCTTATTAACTCCAAAGAGAAGGGTGACAACTAAAAGAAGAACGGAAACATATATGCCTAGTTGAGAAAGTCTAGAAAAATATTTATAGTTGAAAAACTGAAGATATACTATCATTACAATTCCAACAATTAAGATCATAGCATGCTTAAAAAGATAGGGAGTAGCATCTCCATCCATTAATCTATAAGCCAAGTTTGAACTCGAGCTATAAGCCATAATGATTGAGTAGAGAGACAACAGAATGATAACGTACCAAATTACACGATCACCTTTTAAATATTTCTCTAAAATATTCTGCACTATTTTAACTGATTTACCAGATTTATAAATTCGTTTCCTCTGTCCTTATAGTCATCAAACTTCTCATAGCTCGAACAACCAGGAGAAAACAGCACTGCATAGCCTTTATGACTCCATTGTTTAGCTATTTCTACAGCATCCGAAAGCTCATTTTTATAGGCATATCCATCAACAACTGAACTCAACGAATACTTTATAGAAGTATCAAATTTTCCATAGCAAATAATTTTACACACTTTCATCCTAATCAACTTTTCTACAACTGAAAAATCTCTTTTGCTATCATTGGTACCTGCAATCCATATTATCGGCTTCTGTATAACCTCTAGGGCATACGCTGTTGAAGCAAGAGTTGTAGATTTCGAATCATTAATCCACTCTACTTGATCTTTTAACAAAACTGTTTGTAGGCGATGATCAATATCAGAAAAAGACCTTCTACCAGCCTGTCTACTTGCTATTAGCCGTGCAGATAAATTTTCTATTTTCTTTTTTTCCATAGTTTTTAATTTTTAAAGTGCTCTTACCGCTCTTTTAAACTTAGTCCCTCTTTCTTCATAGTTTTCAAAAAGATCAAAACTTGCACAAGCTGGAGAAAGCAAAACTGAATATCCTTTTTTCGCTAATTGATAGCTAATTCTTACAGCCTCAGCAGCTGAAGATGAATCATGAATGTTGTCAACTACCCCATTAAATGAACGGTGTATTTTACGGTTGCTCTTCCCTAAGCATACAATACCAACTACTTTTTGCTTAACCAAACCTTCAAGCATGGTGTAGTCGTTTCCTTTATCAACACCACCAACAATCCATATTGTAGGTTTCTGCATGCTTTCTAAAGCATACCAAGTTGAATTAACATTTGTGGCTTTTGAATCATTAATGAAATCTATTCCATGAATTTTCGCAACGAATTCCAACCGGTGTTCAACATTTTGAAAATCTGAAAGGCTCTCTCTGATTATTTCTTTTCTAATATCTAACACCCTTGAAGCAATTCCTGAAGCCATGGAATTGTAAGTGTTGTGTTTCCCTTGTTGAGCTAGTTCGTGTATTGACATAATGGTTTGTTTGGTTTTTATATTGATTTGTATATTATTATTGTCTAATGAGGCGCCTTTTGGCAGTGCTTTTTCTATTGAAAAAGGAAGAAGAGTTGATGAAATATTTCTTTTAAGAATTTCTTTATTTATTACAGGGTCATCTGCATTGTAAATCAAAAATTGGCTTGCATTTTGATTGTTTGAAATGCGAAACTTGCTGTCTACATAGTTTTGAAAATCATTATTGTAGCGGTCTAAATGATCTGGAGTAATATTTAATAGAATAGCTATATCGGCTTTGAAATCATGCATATTATCAAGCTGAAAACTGCTCAACTCAATAACATAAAAATCATGGTCAGCTTCCGACAACACTTGAGCAAAGCTATTGCCAACATTTCCTACAGCTACAACATCTAAACCTGCTTTAGAAAGAATATGCTTAAGCATTAATGTTGTTGTTGTCTTCCCATTGCTTCCAGTGATGCAAATTTTCTTTCCTTTGGAATACCTTCCAGCAAATTCTATCTCAGAAATAACAGGAACCTGAGAAGCTATTAAGTCCTTTACAATTGGAACATCATCAGCAATTCCAGGGCTTTTAATTACTTCCTTAGACCCTAATATTATATCCTTGGAATGTCCATTTTCCTCCCACTGTACCCCTAACTCTTCCAATTGAGTTTTATATTCTTGCTTTATAGTTCCATAATCAGAAACAAAAACTTCTAACCCCACTTTTTTTGCTAGAGCAGCAGCACCTATCCCACTTTTAGCAGCACCTAAAATTGATATTTGAGGTTGCATTTTCATCGAAGCTTGAGAGTTACAATTGACAACACAGCTAACAGAATACCAACAATCCAAAATCGAGCTACAATTTTTGATTCATGCATGTTTTTTTTCTGATAATGGTGATGAAGAGGGGCCATTAAAAAGACTCTTTTACCTTCACCAGTTTTGCGCTTAGTGAATTTAAAGTAGCCTACCTGTATCATTACAGAAAGGTTTTCTATTAGAAAGATTCCGCATATCACAGGAATCAATAATTCCTTTCTTATTGCTATAGCAAAAGTGGCAATTATCCCACCTAAAGCAAGGCTACCTGTATCGCCCATAAATACTTTAGCTGGATAGGAATTATACCATAAGAACCCTATACATGCTCCAACAAATGCCCCTATAAAAACTACTAGCTCACCAGAGTTGGGGATGTACATGATATTAAGGTAATCTGCAAAAACTGCATTTCCAGATAGGTAAGCAAATATGGCTAAGGTTGTTCCTATAATTGCAGATGTTCCAGTTGCCAACCCATCTATTCCATCGGTTAGGTTAGCTCCATTAGAAACATTAACAACGATAATTATAACAATAAGAATAAAAACTATCCAAGTATATTTTCCTAAACCAAACCAGCTATAATCAAATTCATTGTTTTTAAAAAACGGGATGGTAGTTTTGGTTGATTTAGACTCTACCCATTGGTATGATGGGCCTTGATTTTGAACTTTAGCATCCTGATTTTGGCTTGTAGTTACTTGCTGTTTCTCTTGAATAACTACATCATCACTAAAGTATAGTAATGACCCAACAATTATTCCAACACCTACTTGACCAACAATTTTAAACTTCCCTGCTAACCCTTTTTTATTCTTCTTAAATACTTTTATGTAGTCATCTATAAAACCTATAAAGCCCAACCATACCGTAGCAATGATCATAGTAATGGTATAAATATTGTCTAGCTTGGCAAATAATAAAGTAGGAATAAGTATGGCCCCTAAAATAATTAACCCACCCATTGTAGGCGTTCCAGATTTTTCTACCTGACCTTCTAAACCTAAATCCCTAATACTCTCACCAACTTGCTTTTTTCTCAATAAATTAATCAGCTTACCACCAAAAAGCATAGAGATTATAAGAGAAGTAATGATTGCCATTCCAGCACGAAATGAAATATATTGAAATAACCCTGCACCCGAAAAATCAGTGACTTGCTGTAAATATTCAAATAAGTGATATAACATATTATTTATTCATCATTTTTAAAGTTTGTACTACGATTTCCATATCATCAAATGGAATAATCTCCCCTTTTATCTCCTGATATTTCTCATGTCCTTTTCCAGCAATCAACAAAATATCACCCTTGTGAGCCATACTACAAGCGGCCTTAATTGCCTCTTTTCTATTTACAATGGATAAGGTTTTTTTAAGCTCTGTTTCTGCTACACCGGCTTCCATTTGAGCAATGATTTCATCTGGAATTTCATTTCTAGGATTGTCAGAGGTGAAAATCACTTGATCACTTAGCTTAGAAGCGATACTTGCCATAATTGGTCTTTTACCTTTATCTCTATCTCCCCCACAGCCAACAACTGTTATAACTAGCTCATTTCCTTTTCGAATTTTACCAATTGTTTTAAGTACATTTTCCAACGCATCAGGTGTGTGTGCATAATCAATTATGGAAGTAATATTAGATGCCGAAGTAATGTGTTGGAATCTCCCTTCAGGTGCAGACAAGCTACTTAGCGTTGTCAATACATCAATTTTTTCTTTAGAAAGCAATCTTCCTACAGCGTAGGCTACAAGTAAATTATAGGCATTAAAATGCCCTATCAGCTTAGTATGAACTTCACTATTATCTAAATTCAATGACATTCCATCGAACCTATTTTCAACTATTTTTACACTATAATCAGAGACTGCATTCATGCCATAAGAAACAACCTTTGCTGAAGTATCAAGAACCATTGTTTCTCCATGCTTATGATCAGCATTATATAAGGCAAAAGCGCTAGGAGATAGCTGATCAAAAAACGCCTTTTTTGCAGCTATATAATTATCAAAAGTTAAGTGGTAATCTAAATGATCTCTTGTAATGTTGGTAAAAACAGCACCTTCAAAATTCACTCCCGAAATTCTCTTTTGATCAATTGCATGAGAACTCACCTCCATAAATGCAAATTGACATTTCTTTTGAACCATTTTATCCAAGAGCTCATTTAGCTCAAGGGAGCTAGGTGTTGTATGAGTTGAAGCAATAACTTCATTGTGAACCCTATTTTCTACTGTTGATATAAGACCAACTTTATAACCCAACAACCTAAATAAATTAAATAACAGAGTTACTGAAGTTGTCTTTCCGTTAGTCCCCGTAACACCAATTAATTTTAATTTATCAGATGGGTTGTTGTAAAAATTAGCTGAAATTAATCCTAAAGCGACTGCTGAGTCATCGACAACAATGTAGGTTATTTCCGGGTTTAACGTTTTGGGAAGTTCTTGACATACCACGCAAACGGCACCTGCATCAATAGCTGAATTGATATACTTGTGCCCATCAACTTGGGTTCCTTTTACAGCAACAAACAAAGTGAATTTCCCCACTTTTCTAGAATCATAGGCAAGATATTCAATAGCAATATTAGTTGAGCCCTTTAGCTCATTCATATTAACTCCGTATATAATATCCTTCAACAGTTTCATTAGCTCAAATCAATTGTTATTAGCTGTCCTCTTATTATAGTTTCACCAGGATTAATCGACTGATTTCTTACAAAACCACTACCATTTACTTTTACCTGAAGCCCCTGATCTTCAAGTAAATAAAGGGCATCATTAAGCCCCATTCCTATAACATTTGGAATCTTATCATTAACAACCCTTCTATTCTTCACTTTAACCCCCTCTTCAGTAGCAGTTGTGTGGACCCACCTACCTACACCAACTTCCTTTTTTATTGGAATTTTCATTTTAGAACTAGCTAAAACAAAGTCTTCTTTAACACCGTGTTTAGAGAAGGGATAATACAAATCCTCCATCTTCATTTCTTTATTCTCCATGTTTCCAAGAGCATAAACTTTGTCTGCTATTTCTTTAAATACTGTACCTGAAACAACAGAACCATAGATGTTATTAGTTGGACCTTGAATAACTACAATACAGGAATACATAGGATCATCGGCAGGGAAATACCCACAAAAAGAGGCCTGATATTTTGTACCATAACCTTTAGAACCTTTGGCAATTTTTGAAGTTCCCGTCTTCCCAGCAATATCAAAACCTCTTGCCTTAATGTTTTTTGCTGTTCCCCGCTCAACTACCCCTTTAAGCATTTGCCTTACATCCTTAAGTGTAGAGGCCTTACATATTTTGGGATTGATAACCTCAGATTCAAAAGATTGCTTCACTTCATTTCCAAACCTTATTTGCTTAACAAATTGAGGTTTAACCATTACACCATCATTGGCAACTGCGTTATAAAAAGCTAAGGTTTGAAGAGGGGTTATTTCCACCTCATATCCAATAGACATCCAAGGAAGAGAAATACCTGAAAACATTGGGTGATCGGCATCTTTAATCAAAGGCTTGCCTTCGCCAACAATTGGAAGACCTAATTTCTTGTGCAACCCTATTCTCTTAATTCCATCTATAAACTTTTGGGGATCTTCTTTGTAATTATTGTCAATAATTTGACTAATTATGTTAGAAGACTTTTCAAATGCACACTGTATGGTATTTTTTCCATAAACTTTATTCCCATCATCTAAAACATACTTTTTGTAATATCGATAGGATCCACTCATGTTAACACTATCAGTGATTTTAATCTTCCCATCATCAATAGCCACCATTAAAGAGGCCAACTTAAATGTAGATCCTGGCTCAGATGCCAACCCAACAGCATGATTTAAGCTTTCATAATATTTTAACTCATCTTTACTTTGGGTAAGATTAGCTATAGCCTTAATAAAGCCAGTTTTAACCTCCATTAAAACGACACACCCCCTTAATGCCTTCTGATTCTTTAATTGTTTTAACAATGCATCTTCAGCAACATCTTGAATGTTAACATCAATTGAAGAATAAACATCACAACCAGGAATTGGTTCTCTTGAAAATTCACTCTCAATAGGCTTCCACTCATTTCCTCTTATGCGCTCCATAAGCATTTCACCATCTTGCCCCTTAAGAGCGTCATTAAATGCCCCCTCTAAGCCAACATATATAGAATCCTTTTCCTTAGTATATCCAATAGTTCTAGCCGCTAAGACACCATAGGGCTTCACACGTTTATTGTCCTTTAGAACAATTAATCCACCAACGTATTTACCCAAATTAAAAATTGGAAACTTTTTAATTCTAGCCAGCTGATCGTTTCTAATTGACTTTTTTATCAAGAAATACCTGTTTCTTTTAACTCTTTGAGCTTTAAGGGTCTCCAACCATTCTTCTTTTGACTTATTGCTAAAAACACCAGCCAAGCTATCGGCTAGAAAAGAGGCGTTTTCATTAAAAACACTTTCTTTAACGGTCATTAAATCCATGTGGATTTCGTATCTGGGAACAGAAAGAGCTAGTGAAGTTTTTTGATCATTATCAGCAAATATATTTCCTCTAGGAGCTTTAACAGTCTTAAGCCTGTAGGTTTGTTTTTCTGCCTGCTCAACCAATTCCCCACCATTTAAAAATTGTATTGAAACAATTTTTACTAGAATCAATAGCGCAAAAACTACTATGAACATATAGATCATATAAACGCGAACTATGGATTCTCGACTACTCATTACTTAACTCAATTTTTTTGGGGGGATCTTTTGATTCATAAACACCCCATTTAGAAGTTTTTTCTGCTATTTTACTCTGTAAACTTTCTTGATCATACAACTCTAAAGCTGTTTGAAGCTCTGAATACAACTCCTCTCCCTTTTTATCAAGATTATTGATCTTTCTTACTGAATTATCAACATTGTATCCATAAGCGATATAAACCAGCATCAAAAACGTCAAATACAATAGAAATGGCAGGTTCTGAACCACTCTTCCTCTTTGAAGGAGGTCACCTGATATTATTTCTTTAAATGGATTCAATTGTTTTTATTTATATTTTTTCAGCTATTCTAAGCTTCGCGCTTCTAGCCCTATTATTTATTTCTATTTCTTCTGCTGTAGGAATTATTGGCTTTCTATTAATCTCCTTAAATGGGCAACTAGAATTGCCATAAATATCTTTCTCAATCAACCCTTTAACATTTCCTGATTTAAAGAATTTTTTCACCATTCTATCTTCCAATGAATGGTAGGTTATTACTACTACCCTCCCACCTGGTTTAACCAAATCAAGTGTCTGCTCTAGTAAAGATTCCAAAACAACCATTTCTTGATTAACTTCAATTCTAATTGCTTGAAAAACTCTTGCTAAAAACTGATTCTCTTTGGCCCTTTTAACCAATCCTCTTGATAAGTCAATAACTTGTTTAGTGGTCTGAATCTCAATATCAGCTCTTAGCTCCACAATTTTTCTTGCTAATTTTCTACTCTCTCTCAACTCCCCGTATTCCCAAAAAATACTTGCCAATTGCTCCTGAGAATACTCATTAAGAACACGAACAGCATCTAACCCGTCATTTTTATCCATTCTCATGTCTAACAATGAATCAAATCGAAAAGAAAAGCCTCTTTCAGACGAATCAAATTGGTGAGAGGAAACCCCAAGATCAGCCAAGATTCCATCTACAGGAATCAGCTTCATCAATTTTAAATTATTCTTTAAGTACTTAAAGTTTTGACCTATTAAAGAAAATCTTGAATCTTCAATTTTATTTTTTAGCGCATCAGCATCTTGATCAAAACCAACTAAAACACCATCCTTATTGAGCCTTGAAAGAATCTCTCTAGAATGCCCTCCACCACCATAGGTAACATCAATATAAATTCCATTGGGATTTAACACCAAACCATCAATAGCAGCATGTAAAAGAACTGGTATGTGATAACCGTTATCTATCATCGTCAGAAGGACCACCCATAACATCAGCAGCTAAATCATCGAACTCGTCCCAATCTTCACCCATCAAAGTTTCATACTTTGATTTATCCCATACTTCCCACAAGTCAACATTAGCTACAATTACGATCTCCTTCTGAATACCCGCCCAACCTAAAAGACTTTTAGGCAAAAGAATTCTACTGTTTGAATCAACAGGAACTTTAGTAGCTCCTTTCTGAAACATTCGGGCAAATTTCCTATCCTTTACCTTAAACCGATTTAAGTCCCTGAGTTTACCAACTACCACCGCCCATTCAGACATGGTATACATTGACAAACACTCATCAACTCCTCTAGAAATCACAAATTGCTCCTGGTCTAATGGATCCAATTGCTTCCTTAAATCAGAAGGAAGAAGCAATCTTCCTTTTGAATCAATTTTGCAATGATATTCACCAATAAATCCAGTCATAATTAAACTCTATAGTTATCAGATGTAAAGCTATAAAAAATTTACCCACATTTTCCCACTTTTAATCAAATGTGGATAACTTTCAACGCTTACAACACAAATTTTGTTGCGTTTACAGCTACAAATAAACAATTATCAGATATAAAAACAAAAAAATAATAAGTGGGAAAATGTGGTGAATTAATATTAATTATTAACATTTAAATGATTTTGCATATAAATTCTTAACTTTGACCGCTATTTAAAATGGGGAATAAAAAGTCTTTCATAGAAGGAAAATCCGATTTAATTGACATTGAAAAAGCCTTCTTTGACAAAAGCCCAATTCTCTATAAATTCATTCCGAAGTTCATCTTCAGTAAGTTGAAAAAAATCATACACCAACAGGAACTCAATAAAATAATTAACACCTATAGAGAAAAAAAAGGTCTTGACTTTTCCAATTGCGGACTAAATCATATGGGAGTGAAAACAAAGTCAATTGGAACAGACAATATTCCCAAAACTGGAGGAGTAATCGTAGTTGCTAATCACCCATTAGGCGGACTAGACGGAGTAGCCATAATAAACGAAGTGGGGAAAATAAGAACAGATGTGCACATTTTAGTAAATGATATTCTTTTACAAATTGAAAACTTCAAACCTATTTTTGTTCCAATAAATAAACATGGGAAAAACTCCAGGACCAACCTAAGTCAAATAGACAACCTTTATAAATCCAATAAATGCATCATACTTTTTCCAGCAGGAATGGTATCAAGAAGACAAAAACACAAAAAAATTGCCGATTTTGAATGGAAAAAAAGCTTTATCACCAAAGCCATTAATTACAAAAAAAATATAGTCCCTGTATTCATAAGTGGCAAAAACTCTAAGCGATTTTATAACATCGCCTATTGGAGGAAAAAAATTGGAATCAAGGCTAATATTGAGATGCTTTTTTTAGCAGACGAAATGTTTAAACAAAAAGGAAACACAATTACCTTTAACTTTGGAAAACAAATTTCATGGCAAACATTCACTAGCTCAACAAACAAGTTAAGCTGGGCGCAGCGGGTGAAAAACCACGTTTATCAACTTGAGCACAATCAAAATGCACTATTTGAAGACACTTATAAATAATAATTATGAGAAAAATAATTGACCCTGTTCCATTAAATTTAATTGAGAAAGAACTCAATAAACAAAGATTTGTAAGAAAGACAAATAATGCCAATAATGAAATTTACATCATCAACTATCACAACAGCCCTAACACAACAAAAGAAATAGGAAGATTAAGAGAAATTACATTTAGAAATGCCGGAGGAGGAACAGGAAAAGAATGTGACCTTGACAAATACGATACAAGAGAAAAAGCTTACTACGAGCAACTATTAGTTTGGGCTCCAGAATCAAAAGAAATTATTGGTGGATACCGATTCATCTCCTGCCATAATGCGCTAAAAAACAACATGGACTTAGCAACAAACGGACTGTTTACCTTTTCCAATAACTTTAAATCTTCCTATCTAAATAAAACCATTGAGCTGGGTAGATCATTTGTTCAACCTAACTTCCAACCATCTCAAGGAAGTAGAAAAGGAATTTTCTCTCTTGACAACCTATGGGATGGATTAGGGGCAATAGTTGTTGACCAACCAAACATCAAATATTTCTTTGGAAAAGTGACCATGTACCTAGATTTTAACAAACAAGCTAGAGACTATATTCTCGCTTTCATGTATTATTTTTTTCCAGATTCAGAAGGGTTAGCCACTACCATTACACCATTTAATT
>JBJKXU010000021.1:0-38955 GCA_045561415.1 Parvicellaceae bacterium | reverse complement strand
AGCTAAATTGCAATACAATTGGATTAGATTGTAATATGGTTATTACTGAAAGTAGGGTTTTAATTGGCTCGTCTAAAACACTGCAAGGTAATTTAGATCCATGTGTTCTCTATTCTGATTATAAAAGTATCGAGAGCCAAACAAAAGAAATGCTTTGTAAGTTTGGAAAAAATCGCCATATTGCCAACCTAGGACATGGTGTTTATCCAGACATTAAACCCGATAAGGTTAGGTGCTTTGTTGAAACGGTAAAAGCACATAGTTTTAATTGATTAAATAAATAATAATGAAAAATAAAATTTTAATACTCCTACTATTTATAGCTCCAACGAGCTTTTATTCTCAAGATGTTAGTAATATGGTTTTAAACCCCAGTTTTGAAAGCATGAACGGAAAGCTTAAAAAATTAAAGCAAATAAACGTTGCCTCAGAATGGGATTCCCCAACAGCACTCAAAGCAGATTTGTATTCTACAGAAAAAGATTTACCAGTTTCTGCTCCAACTAACATGAGGGGTAAGGAATATCCCAATGATGGAGATAATTATGCAGGAATCCTTGCTTATAGTTACAATAATAAAGAACCAAGAACGTACATTCAGACACAGCTTATATCTCCCATGTCAAAAGGGGTCGAGTATTGCGTTAAATTTAATGTTAGCCTTTCCGACTTGAGTAAATATGCGATTAATAATTTGGGCATGTATTTAGGAAAAGAACCGCTTTTTTTAGAAAATAAGGGCGATATTATTTTTCAAAAAGATGCTGAATTTAGTCATGTTGCTACAAATGTAGAGAACAAGGTGTTTAATGGAAGGTACAATTGGGAAACTGTTTGTGCTATGTACAAAGCAGACGGCAAAGAATCTTACGTTACTATTGGTAATTTCTTTAACAATAAAGATGTTAAAGTAGAAAAATTGGCCAAGCTAGATGGTTTTTCTGGTTCTCAGCTGCCTTCAGCTTATTATTACATTGATCAAGTAGAGGTTTTTTTAATTGAAGATATATCGGACTGTGATTGTTCAAATCAAATGAATAATGTTAATACTGAATCCATCATTTATCACAAAGAGCTGGTGAAGCAAGATGGTAATTATTCCATTGAAGAGCTTGTTAGTATGGGTACTGTTTACTTTGATGTTACAAGAGCTTCTATAGATAACATGTTTATTTCTGGTTTGGATAAAATGGTGAAGCTATTGACTGAAAACCCAACCATTAAAATAGAACTTCATGGACACACTGATAAAATGGAGTTTTCGGCCATAAAAAAAGATCCTGAAAATGAATTGCTTATTAACCTCGGAGATCGAAGAGCAAAAAAAGTGAGGGATTATTTAGTGAAAAAAGGGATTGCTCAAGACCGTTTGTCCACAATGAATCACGATGCTTCTCAGCCTGCTTCAGCGAGTTACTCTGAGCTTAGCTTGGCAAAAAATAGACGAGTAGAGTTTAAGATAATTAAGTAGGTTCAGTTTTTTATTTTGTAATTGATGTCCATGAACTCAGACTTTCAAAAAGGAAACAAAAAAGTTATTAATGCATGGACGCTTTACGATTGGGCAAACTCTGTTTACCCTCTTGTTATTACAACGGCTATTTTTCCTTTATACTACAAAAGTGTAGTTGGTAACGATGCTTATGTTTTTGGTCGCTCTTTTGATAGTGTTGAAGTCTATTCCTATGCAATTGCTTTTTCCCTTTTAATAGTTAGTATTTTGTCCCCAATATTGTCTGGTATTGCTGATTTTATTGGTAATAAAAAAATCTTCATGCGTTTTTTTAACTACTTAGGAGCTTTATCATGTGTTGGATTGTTTGTTTGGGAGATAATTCCAATTGAGCTTGGGTTGCTTTTTTGTGTTACTGCTAATGTTGGATTTTGGGGGAGTTTAGTTTTTTACAATGCTTACCTTCCAGAAATTGCTAAACCAGAAAATCACGATCTTATAAGTGCAAAAGGCTTTTCTAGGGGCTACTTTGGAAGCGCTCTTTTACTTGTTATATGCCTTTTTACCATTATGTTTTTAGATTGGAGTCCAAAATACAGTTTCTTAATGGCTGGAATATGGTGGATTGGGTTCGCTCAAATTACCTATAAAAACTTGCCCGGAGATTTGGTGGAAAGCATAAAATTATCTGACGGTGTTTTCTCTCAAGGCTATAAAGAATTGAAATCAGTTTGGATTGAGTTCTCTTCCATGAAAAGATTAAAAAGGTATTTAATTGCTTTTTTTGTTTTTAGTATGGCCTTGCAAACAATCATGACGATGGCTCAATTTTTTGGTACTGAAGCTATAGATTGGTCTATTGGGTTGGATTTTTCTGCAATACCTATTGATGTTAATTATCAAGCTACAAAAGCTAGCATGATAGAATCTCATATGCAATCAGGAATGATAATAAGCATCCTCTTTATTCAATTAATTGCTATTCCTGGAGCTATGCTTTTTGCTAAACTCTCAGATAAATTTGGGAACATTAAAGTTTTAATTGTAGCACTTGTTTTTTGGATTTTCATTTGCATGAGCGCTTATATTGTGTCAGCACCAATTCATTTTTACATTCTT
Source organism: Parvicellaceae bacterium (assembly GCA_045561415.1). Classification (GTDB taxonomy): domain Bacteria; phylum Bacteroidota; class Bacteroidia; order Flavobacteriales_D; family Parvicellaceae. The sequence continues at coordinate 36,383 of JBJKXU010000021.1, read as the reverse complement.
GCTGGTTCAGTCGGTTTTGTAATGGGGGGTATTCAGTCTTTGTCTAGATCTACCTATTCTAAATTTCTTCCTGAAACAGATGATCACGCTTCTTATTTTAGTTTTTATGATGTGCTTGAGAAGATTGGAATGACTATTGGAATTTTAAGTTTTGGTTATTTGACGGGTGCTTTTAGTATTCGATATTCAATAATGGCTCTAACTTTATTTTTTGTTGTTGGTTTAATTTTACTTTTGTTGGTTCCTAAAGCTGAAAAACATAAACTGTCAACGTAATAATTATTAAAATGAAGTACGATATTGGAATAATTGGTGGTGGAATTGTAGGTGCTGCTACCTTTTATAAGCTTCAAAAAGCTTACCCTGAGTTGAAAATTATTTTATTTGAGAAGGAAGATAAATTAGCTGCTCATCAAACCGGAAATAATTCGGGTGTAATTCACTCAGGATTGTATTATAAGCCAGGATCTTTAAAGGCTAAAAATTGCGTTTCTGGAAGGCATGAGCTGGTTAAATTTGCCAAAGAGTATAAGGTTGATCACGATGTTTGTGGAAAGGTTGTTGTTGCTACTCATAAGAGTGAATTTAAATTCATGGATCAGATTTATGAAAATGGAATTGCTAATAATACTGAGGGTATTGAAAAGATTGACCGGCATGCGATAAAAGACATTGAGCCTCATGTGGAAGGTGTTGGTGGTATTTGGGTTCCTTGTACTGGTATTATTGACTTTGTTGGTGCAACTAACAAGATGGCTGAAGTTGCTTTAAGCATTAATTCGTCAAGTAAATTAGCCCTATCTGAAGAAGCTAGCTCATTTGATCATAAGGAAGATTTCACCATTGTAAGTACCAATAAAGGAGAGTATGAGATTAAGAATTTAATCTTTTGTGGTGGTCTTCAAGCCGATAGATTAGCTAAAAAAGATGGCGTTAAAATAAAGGAAAAGGTAGTAGGTTTTAGGGGGGATTATTATGAGCTAAATCCTAATGCCAAACATAAGGTTAAGAATTTAATATATCCAGTTCCTAATCCTGAATTCCCATTTTTAGGTGTGCATTTTACTCGAATGGTAGATGGCGAAATTGAGTGTGGACCAAATGCTGTTTTTACTTTTAAAAGAGAAGGGTATGGAAAAACAGATTTCAATTTAAAGGATACTCTAGATGCTCTTTCTTATGCTGGAACTTGGAAAATGTTTTACCAAAACATGAGTTTTGGAATAGATGAATACCGAAGAGCATTCTCCAAAAAGCTTTTTTTAAAAACTTTGCAACGCTTAATCCCTTCTTTAACGATGGAAGACATTAGACCGGGTAGGGCTGGAGTAAGAGCCTTATTACTTAGTCAAGATGGAGACACAAGGGATGATTTTAGAATAGAGTACGCTAAAAATAGCATTCATATTTTAAACGCGCCATCTCCGGCTGCTACAGCTTCTTTGGCAATAGGTGATGAGGTGTGTCAAATGGCTAAAAAGCACTTTGCTTTAGCGGGTTAACCCTCTGATGGAGATAGTTTGTATTTGTTGAAAAAGCTATTCCAATCCCAAATGTAATTTTCCATAATGGAATCCATTCTTTTTAGAAAGATAGGGTTTGGGGCGTTAAGTTGAGCAAAATAATCATCTTGGTATTGCCCTAGCTTATATTTAAAAAAAACAGCTTTAGACATTCCATAAACAATATTTTTTGATGGATGATTTACCCTTGAGCAAAAGTCAGAATAATTGCTTGCAATGGTTTTCATTTGATCGTATTCTAGCCCATACACTAAGCTGAACTTATGAATTATTTTTCCTTTTAGGAGCATTTCTTCAGAAGCAGAAAAGTATTTGGATAGCATTTTAAGATTAGAGGCAAGGACAATCATCATTAGTCTGTCGCTATCATCTTCTTTAATTGATGGGGGGCGTTCAAATACTGGGTCATTGATTATGCTGTCTCTAACTTCTTCAAAAGTATTGTCTACAACGCTTGTTAAAGTGTTGACAAAAATATTTGCTGTTTTGTCTTCAGTTAATTTTTTTTTCCCAAACAATGTAGTGAGCATACTTTTAGGTGTTGATTACTACAAAAGTATTAGCCAATTGAATTTATATCTTAAGGTTATGTTAAGGTTTTTCCACAAAGTTATACACGAAGCTCTTTTTTTACTTCTTAAAATTGAAAAAGTAGTAAACAAATTCAAGCTGTTACGCCAATAAAAAATATATTTGCGTTCAGAATATTTCAATAGAAACTAAATGGATAAAAATACAATAACAGGCATATTACTAATTGGAGTAATTTTTGTTGCCTTTATGTTCATCAATCAGCAAGAACAAGATGCTGTTAATCAGGCTAAACAAGAAGAGCAGCAAATCGAAAGTACTGCTGAAACCCCTTCTTCTGAGTTCGAAAATAATAATCCTCAGCAAGGTTTTAATGACAACCAGCCTGTTGTTCAGCAAGCAAATGTTCCAGCTGATACTTTAGTTGCTAATCAGTTAAGTGATTATGAAACTCAAGCAAGGAAAGATAAGTTTGGTATTTTCTATCCCTCTTTAGATGGAGAAAAATCATATTACCTATTGGAAAATGATAAGATTAGCGTTAAAATATCTTCTCTAGGAGCCAGAGTTGTTCAGGTAAGTTTAATTGAGCAAGAAGCAAATGGGAATTACGTGTATAAAACCCATGAGGATTTTGTAGCTGAAAATAATGAGCCTATTTGTTTGTTTGAAGAGTCTTCTTCATCTCAAGAGTTGATTTTTAATATTAAAGACAGGTATGGTGATTATGTTCCTGTTAGTACTAAAAAGTTATTTTTTGATGAGCTTACTAGTACTGACTCTTCTGTAGTTTTAAAATTAAAATCTGAAAAGGAAGAGTCCATTTTGGTAAAATATTCCTTGTCTTCTGGGAGTTACCATTTAGATTATTCCATTGATTATTCTCAGGTAGAGCAAGAAATTGATTTAGGGAATACTAAGATTAACTGGTCTTTAAAGGGGCTTTCCACTGAAAAGTTAGCTAGTGATGAACGCTTAACCTGCTCAGTAATGTATAGGTATGATGGGGAGACTAGAGATTATTTAGATGAAAGAACAGATGATGAAGAAAAAATTGACGGAAAATTAGATTGGGTAGCTTTTAAATATAAATTCTTTTCTTCTATTCTTATTACAAACGGTGGTGTGTATGCTGGTGATGTTAGTCAGGTTCAGCTTGAGGGAGATGATCATACTATTCTTTACAATTCTAGTCTAGACATGCCATATCCTGAATATGGACGTACTGAACTTAAATTTTTCTATGGTCCTAATGAATATGAGCTACTTTCTTCTTACGATATGGCTATGGATCAAATTATAAATTTAGGATGGGGAATTTTCAGGTGGGTCAATAATTTGTTAATTGAGCCTGTTTTTAACCTTTTGAAGCGCACAGGTTTTTCATTTGGAATTATTATTTTATTGGTAACGCTTATTGTTAAGCTAGTTATCCTTCCACTTACCTATAAAAACTATAAGTCTTCTGCTAAAATGAGGGTTCTTAAACCTGAGGTTGATAAGATTAACAAGAAATATGAAGGGAAGACTGAGAAAGATGCTATGATGAAGAAGCAGCAAGAAACAATGGGGCTTTATCGAAAGACTGGTGTGAATCCTATGTCTGGATGTATACCCATGATTGTTCAAATGCCTATTCTTTTAGCTGTATTTAGGTTTTTCCCATCTAGTATAGATCTTAGACACAAAGGCTTTTTATGGGCTGAAGATTTGTCATCTTATGATGCTGTTGTTTCATGGGCAACTGAAATCCCCTTACTTTCAAGTTTTTATGGTAATCACATTAGTTTATTTACTTTGCTAATGGCTGTATCTACCTTGCTTTACACAATGCTTAATAGCAGTCAGATGGCGCCTTCTCAACCCGGGATGCCTAATATGAAGGTGATTATGTATATTTTTCCATTTATGATGATATTTTTCTTTAATACGTACTCTTCTGGGTTAACCTACTATTATTTATGTGGTAACTTAATGAACTTGGGGATTATGTGGGCCATTAAAAAGTACATGATTGATGAAGATAAGATTAGATTGCAAATCGAACAGAATAAAAAGAAACCCAAAAAGAAGTCTAAATTTCAGCAACGAATGGAGGACATGGCTAAGCAGCAACAAAAAAGAAGATAAATAATGGTGTTTATTTTTGTTTTTAATTTAAAAAACATCTTTATTTGCACTCCGAAAAAAAATTAAACAGATGTCTAGAGTTTGTCAAGTAACAGGAAAAAAAGTAATGGTGGGTAATAATGTTTCTCATTCTAAAAGAAGAACTAAGAGAAAATTTTATCCAAATTTACAAACTAAAAAGTTTTTTATTCCTGAGCAAGGAAAGTGGATTACTTTAAAAGTGTCTGCATCTGCTATCAGAACTATTAATAAAAATGGAATCTCAGCTGTTCTTAAGGAAGCTAAAGAGCAAGGCATGATGTAGATATAAATTGTATTTTGTGAAAGCCTTGTTATCTTTATAGCAAGGCTTTTTTTATATTCATATTATGAGGATTTTCATTGTTGCTATATTTTTCTATTCTTTTTCTTGCTTAGGTCAAGAATTGGTAGATACACTTAAAATTTCTTCCGATAATTCGCTTTATGATGATGATAAGTTAACGGCTGATTTTTTTAGTTCTAGGAGAAAGGCATTTAGAGCCTTAATGCCGGAAAAGTCAATTGCTTTTATTTTTTCCAACCCTGTTAGAAATCGTTCTAACGATGTTGATTTTGAGTACCATCAAGATCCAAACATGTTTTATCTCTCTGGTTATGAAGAGCCTCATGGTGTTCTTGTGATTTTTAAGGACCAAGTAAGTGTAGCTGGTGAGCTAACTAATGAATTGCTCTATGTTCAGCCTTATGATAAAGAAGATGCAATTTGGAACGGTAAAAGAATAGGTGTTAATGGAGCTCAAAGTATTTTGAAAGTTCAATCTTGTTTTGAAAACCACTCTTTTAAGGACCTTGTTATTGATCTTCAGGAATATGAATCTATTCATTTTCATGGTCCAACTGAGGGGGTTAGTGATAACGCTTTTCAAAAAAATGATTTATATAATTTGTTGCAACAGTTCTATGCTAAAATTCCTGAATCAGAAATTGCACTCATTGATAATACCTCAATTAATGAGTGGTTTGCATTTTTGAGGGAAATAAAAACCCCAGAAGAGTTGGTGTTAATGAGAAAGGCAATATCAATTACCTGTTTGGCTCAAATTGAGCTCATCAAAGCCATTAAACCTCAAATGAAAGAATATGAAGCTGAGGCAATTATCGAATATATTTTTAAGAAAAATGGAGCAGAATATCCAGGTTTCCCAACAATTATGGGCAGCGGTGAAAATTCTTGCGTTTTACATTATGTTTCCAATAGAAAAACAATGAAAGGGGCTAATTTGTTAGTTAGTGATGTGGGTGCTGAATATCATGGCTATACAGCTGATGTTTCAAGGACAATTCCTGTTGATGGGCATTTTTCTGAAGAAGAAGCAATTATTTACAACATTGTTTATGATGCACAGAAAGCCGGAATTGAAGCTTCACGTGCTGGGAATCGATTTTGGGATCCAAACATTGCAGCAACAACTGTTATTTCACAGCGACTAATTAAATTGGGTCTTATAAAACGACCTATTGAGCTAAGAAGATACTTCATGCATGGAACTTCGCATTATTTAGGTTTAGATGTGCATGACAAAGGAACATATGGAGAGTTGCAGCCCAATACAGTCATAACAGTTGAGCCTGGTATATATATTGCGGAGGGTTCGCCTTGTGACCCTAAATGGTGGAATATAGGGGTTCGAATTGAAGACGATGTGCTTATTACCGATGGAGATCCTGAAGTAATTTCCGATTGTGTTCCAAAGACAATTGAAGAGATAGAAAAGCTAATGGAAGAAAATAGCTATTTAGAGAATTAATTCTATTTATTTTGTCTGACTGTAGAGTTTTTAAATAAAAACATATATCTTTGCGACCCTATAAATTTTTAGAACAATGGCTAAGAAAGGAAACAGAGTTCAAGTTATTTTAGAATGTACAGAGCATAAAGAAAGTGGAATGCCTGGTACATCTAGACACATTACTACAAAGAATAGAAAAAATACTCCAGATAGATTGGAGCTTAAAAAGTATAATCCTATTCTTAAGAAATATACAATTCATAAAGAGATTAAATAATTAAGTCATGGCAAAGAAATCAGTAGCATCATTACAAAAAGGTGGAGGTAAACAGCACACTAAGGTGATAAAAATGGTTAAGTCTCCTAAGTCTGGTGCTTATTCATTTAAAGAAGAAATTATATCCAATCAACAAGTTAACGATTGGTTTAACAAAAAATAATTTTTGTTCAGTATAAGATTAGCATAAGCTTCTTCATTACGAGGAAGCTTTTGTTGGTTAAAAAAACAAGTAAATATGAGCTGGAAAAGTTTTTTTTCTAAAAAGGAAAAGGAAGATTTAGATCAAGGTTTAGAAAAAACTAAGAAAAGTTTTTTTTCTAAAATAGCTTCTTCAGTTGCTGGAAAATCTAAAATAGACGACCAAGTTTTGGATGATTTAGAAGAGATTTTGGTTTCTTCTGATGTTAGTGTTTCTACTACCCTAAAAATTATTGATAGAATTGAGGCAAGGGTGCTCAAAGATAAATATGTTGGAATAGGAGATCTTAATAAGCTTTTGAAACAAGAGATTGCTATCCTCATGGAAGAAAATAGCTCAAATGAGCTGAATGATTTTGATATTCCTAATGTTGATGGACCCTATGTAATTATGGTTGTAGGTGTTAACGGGGTAGGTAAGACAACTACTATTGGTAAATTAGCTCATCAATTTAAAAGTAAAGGGCTGAAAGTTGTTCTTGGCGCTTCAGATACTTTTAGAGCTGCTGCTGTTGACCAGCTTAACATATGGGCTCAAAGAGCGGGTGTACCTATAGTTCAACAGGGAATGGGTGCAGATCCTGCTTCAGTTGCTTTTGATACCTTGCAAAGTGCGAAAGCTCAAGATGCTGATGTGGTTATTATAGATACTGCAGGAAGACTTCACAATAAAATTAATTTAATGAATGAGCTTTCTAAGATCAAAAATGTCATGAAAAAAGTGTTGGATCAGGCACCGCACGAAGTGATGTTAGTCTTAGATGGTTCTACAGGACAAAATGCTATTGAGCAAGCCAATCAGTTTATTCAAGCAACAGAGGTTAGCTCTTTAGCTCTAACAAAGTTAGACGGAACAGCTAAAGGTGGTGTTGTAATTGGAATAACAGACCAATTTAAAATACCTGTTAAGTATATTGGAGTTGGAGAAAAAGTAGATCAATTGCAAGTCTTTAATAGGCATGAGTTTATAGACTCTTTATTTAAAGATTCTACATTTAAGAATTAAGCATATTTTGAAAACTAAGACGCTAAAAAAAAATAAGATAAATGTAATTACTCTTGGGTGTTCTAAGAATATTTTCGATTCTGAGGTGATGATGGCTCAACTAAAGGCCAACCATTTTGAAGTTGACCATGAATCGGATAAAAATGATGCTGAAATTGTAATTATTAACACCTGTGGTTTTATTGATAATGCCAAAGAAGAATCTATAAATACTATTGTTAATTATGTAGAGGCTAAAAAAGAAGGTTTAGTCGATAAAGTTTATGTTTCTGGGTGTTTGTCTGAGCGTTATAAAGATGATCTTAAACAAGAACTTCCAGAGGTTGATGCTTATTTTGGAACAAGAGAGCTTCCTAGACTTTTGAAAACACTTAATGCTGACTATAAACACGAGTTAGTAGGTGAGCGTTTGTTAACTACGCCCAATCATTTTGCCTATTTAAAAATAGCTGAAGGCTGTGATCGACCCTGTTCTTTTTGTGCTATTCCCTTAATGAGAGGTAAGCACAGGTCTACACCCATTGAAGATTTGGTTAAGCAAGCTCAACAATTAGCTGCTAAAGGGGTGAAAGAGCTTATGCTAATTGCTCAAGATTTAACCTATTATGGCTTAGATCTATATAAGAAAAGAGAATTGGCGAATTTACTTGAAGAGCTTTCAAAAGTTGATGGCATTAGTTGGATTAGGCTTCATTATGCCTATCCCTCTGGTTTTCCTATGGATGTGATCGAGGTGATGAAAAAAAATCCTAAAGTTTGCAATTACCTTGATATTCCTCTTCAACACGGATCTTCTAGGATTTTAAAAGCCATGAGAAGAGGGATTAACAGACAAAAAACGGTTGAGCTAATAAATACCATTAGAAGTCAAGTTCCCAATATTGCCATTAGAACAACCCTTATTGCTGGATATCCTGGAGAAACTCAAGAAGATTTTCAAGAGATGTATGATTGGGTGGAAGAAATGAGATTCGACAGATTGGGGATATTTGCTTATTCCCATGAAGAAAATACGCACGCTTTTAATTTTAATGATGATGTCCCCCAAAGTGTTAAAAAAGAAAGAGCTGACGCTATTATGGACTTGCAAGCAGGGATTTCTTTTGAGTTGAACCAGGAAAAAATTGGTAAAACTTTTAAAGTACTTATTGATCGAGCTGAGGGAGACTACTTTATTGGAAGAACTGAATATGATTCACCCGAAGTAGACAATGAGGTTTTGATTAAAAAAGATAAAGACACTTATTTAAGAATTGGTGATTTTGTTTTAGTTAAAATTGATGCATCTGAGCATTTTGATTTGTTTGGCTCCGTAGTGTAATTACTTCCCTCATTTAATCCTCCACATCTTTTTGGTTGTTGTATTAAGCTAGTACTATAAATGTTCTTCATTTAAATAGTATTTCTTAATTTAGATAAAAACGAAAATAACTCTAATGAATTATCAAGATGAACTGATAAAATTCGTTTCTGAAATTGACGATGGTGTTTTTTTTATTGACGCTAATGGGTTTTTTACTTTTTCAAATGAAGGCTGGAAGAACATTACTTTTTTTTCAGAAAAAGAATTGTTGGGTAAAAATTGGTTGGAACTTTTTCATGAGCAAGATTTTGTTCATGCTAAAGAGATTAATAAAAACCTCAGCAAAGGAAATCAACTTGAGTTGTTTGTTCTTAGAATAGTTACCAAGAGTTCTTCTGTTAGGTATATTCAATTTTATGCAAGTTCTATTTATGAAAAGAAAAAATATATCGGTGCAAGGTTTATCGCTAGAGATGTTTCCATAAGAGAGTTTTCTTATGGATTTAGAAAAGCAGAACATGATCTAATGCAAGAAATTGCTCTTGGCAAAACACATTCACAATTAAATGAATCTGTAGGAAATCATTTGACGAAGCTTTACGAATCACAATTTGTTGATTTTTCTTCAACAGCTTTTGTTTTTTTAAGCTTTGAAATTAATCCAGATAAAAAGAAATTCCCACACATTTACTCCACTTCTGAGTCAGTTTTGATGAAGCAGCTAAACCTAGTAATTAATAAGCTTTTTCACCAAGCTCAGATTATTGGCTTTAAAGAGTTAAAAAACATCAAGCAGGTTCTAGAAGCTCTTGCAGTTAAATACGATTTAGAAATAGGTTTTTATGATATAAAGAATAAATATGATGAATTAGTGGGCTTAACTGTTTTTCTAGGTTTTTCAGATGATGTAATTGATGTGTTATTTGATTCTATTCAAGATATAGGAAGGCTCCTTACATTATCTCAAGAACAAGCTCGAATGGCTAAAATTAGAATTCAACGTAAACGAAAACTAGAATCATTAGTTCATTTAAGAACAAAAGAATTGGAAGAGGAGATAATTGTAAAAGAAGAGAAAGAAAGGTTGTTGCAGTTGAGTGAAGAATATTTTAGAAAAACTTTTGAAGATGCACTTCATGGAATAGCAATTCTAAACCCCAATTATGCCATTGAAGATGCCAATCAATCCTTTGCTAAGATTACTGGATACCAAAGAGATGAACTTTTTGAGAAAAAATTTACTGACTTGATTGTCAAGGAATTTTTAAATGATGATATGGAAATGCTTGATCAGCTTTTAAAGGGCCAGATGCCAGGTTTTGAGCGAGAAGAAAAGTATTTGCATAAGAACAGAAATGAGATTTGGGTGCTTTCAAGTATTACGCTTATGAGGGATGCACAAGGAAATATTCTCAATATTCTTCTTCAAATCATAGATATTACAGAGAAAAAAGAGGCAGAAGAGGAAATCTTACAAGCTAAAAATTTGGCAGAAAAATTAAATGCTTCTAAAACAGAGTTTTTGGCAAACATGAGCCATGAAATCCGATCTCCATTAAATGCAATAATTGGATTTAGCCATGTAGTAAAAAACCTCATTAGCAAAAATGAGAGTGTAGATAAGATTACTAAATACATGAATAATATTGAGCTTAGTAGTAATAACTTAGCTTCAATTATTAATGATATTCTTGACTTGTCAAAAATCGAAGCTGGGAAGCATGAGCTTGCTGAAGATTGGTTTAACCCAGAACAGGTATTAAAAAATGCCTATAACATTTGCAAAGCTCAGGCGTTAGAAAAAAAATTATTGTACAACTACGAAATAACTTCTTCTCTTCCTCAAGAATTGTTTGGGGACAACACCAAGCTAACTCAGGTGCTTCTTAACTTAATTGGAAATGCGATTAAGTTTACTGAAAGTGGCAAAAGTGTTGTTATACGAGCAGAGATGATTGATGGTGAATTGATTTTAAGTGTAATAGATCAAGGAATTGGTATCGAAGAAAAAAATATTGATGCAATTTTCAATCCTTTTGAGCAGGTAGATAGTTCAACTACAAGAACATTTGGAGGTACAGGTTTAGGGTTAAGCATTACCAAGTCCCTAGTTGAACTTATGAAAGGTGAAATTAACGTTGAGAGTAAGGTGAGTTTTGGATCTACTTTTGTGGTCTCGTTTCCTTTTAAACAAAAGAAAAGAAAAGAACGTGAAGATCTTGATAGCCACATCGATTATAAGGCGATTATTAAAAATGTAAAAGTTTTAATTGTTGATGACAACGAAATTAATCATGAAGTTTTAAAAGGTGTTTTTGAGGATTTTAACATTACCCTAGTGCATGCTTATAATGGTTTTGAATGCTTAGAAATTACCGAAAAAGAACGCCCTGATATTATTTTGATGGATTTTCATATGCCCGATATTGATGGAACAGAAGTTACAAGAAGACTGAAGAAGTCATTTTCTACTGCAGCTATTCCAATTTTGGGTGTTTCTGCTGATGCTTTTAAGAGCAGTAAGCTTTTAGCTTTGGAAAGTGGTATGGTAGGGTACATCACAAAGCCAATTGATTTTAATTTGCTTTTCTCGTTAATGGCAAACTATCTTCCCAAGCAAAAAGAATCATTAAAGATAGATGAACAAGAATCTGTTGAACTAAGTTCATCCATCAAAGATGAGTTAACTAGTCAATTAAATAAAATTGCTGGTTATGAAATATATGAAACAGAAAAATTAATGTCAATTGTTGCTCAGTTGGAGAAAATAGCTAATGATAGTAGCTCAAGTGCCTTAAGAAAAAATATTTTTTCCATAAAAGAAGCAGTGTTGTTGGGTCAAGAAAAAAAGTTAAAAAAAGTGATTAGTTCTGTTAAAAAATTGGTTAATTAAATGAGTTTTAAAATTGGTGACAAAGTGAGTTTCTTGAATGAAACAGGAGAAGGTGTGGTAAGAGAAATAATTTCTTTGAACCTTATTTTGGTTGAAAACCAAGATGGTTTTGATCAACAATACGACATTAAAGACTTGGTTTCATCGGCTAAAAAATCTGATTATCAGCTGGATAGCTTTCGTTTTGAAAAGGAGATAGCTGATAAGATAAATGTTCAAGAAACAGAAAAGTCAACCGCTATTTTGATGAAGAAATTTAAACATCTTGATCAATATGGAAAGCAAGATTTAGCTGTTGTTGATTTGCATATTCAAGAGCTTTATGATTCTTATCAAGAGCTGACTAATTTTCAGATCGTTTCTATTCAGCTAAATGTTTTTAAAAGAGAGCTAAATGTTGCCATAAGAAAAAAAGTAAAAAAAATTATTTTCATACACGGTAAGGGTAAGGGGGTTTTAAAAGCAGAAATTGCCAAAGAATTATACGAGCATTATCCAGAGCTTAGCTATCAGGATGCCTCATTTAATGAATTTGGGTATGGCGGAGCGACAGAAATTAATTTGGTGTAATCACTCATTTATTAAGGTGACTTCCATCAATAATGTAGCCTTAATTATTGCTTGGCTTGCCGTAAATGCTTTATCGAAATTCAAAGACATAAACGTTTGAAATGAACCATCGTAAATAAACTCATCTAGAATGGCATCATTATTAGTTGTCAAGTCCATGGTTAAGCCAATTCCGTCAGGGATATTTTGATATTCGCCAATTTTAACTGCATTGTGCGCTGCAGAAGGATTACCTGGATTTTGAATAATGAAGTCATTAATTGTTCCAGTTACTCCGTTTTTCACAAGATATACTTTTACATCTTGTAGCATGCTAAAATCACAATCTTCAATGTTGACTAATTCAAGTTTTACTGATTTTGGTTTAACGTCATATACTAGGTGAGTATATGGGTTAGGATTTTGAGTGGGAATAAATGCTTCGTAATTAATTGTAAATGCTGGTAGAGGCCAGATTTGTAAAGGAAGGCAATTTCCTATTCCTTGAAAGTTTAATAAGTTGTTGTCAATTTCTAATGTTATGATTTCTTCAAATTCAAAATTTGTCGTCTCGAAATGCTGATTATTCCCTTGGTAATCCTCAAGCTTTTTACAAGAAATTAATGGTATTGATGCAGTGAAAACTAAAAAAGCAATCAGAGAATTTTTAACCAATATGTTTAAACAAGGCATCACGTTAAATTTAATTAAAATCTTGACCATATCAAATTCAAAAAAAAATAAAAAATATAGAGTTGTAGGCAACTTCATTTTTCTTCTAGGGTTTTCAAATTAGAGGCCTTTAATGTAATTATATGGATGTTTCCCTAAATATTAGTGTTGCTAACTCCAAGATAGATACCTATCTTGCCGTTAATACTATGCTTTCGGAAAAAGAAATAATTGAAGGATGTAAAAAAGGTAAAAGGCGTGCGCAGCATGCACTTTACAATAAATATTGTGGTTCAATGTTTGGTGTGGCATTAAGGTATTGTAGAAACAAATCCGAAGCTGAAGATGTTTTGCAAGAAGCTTTCATTAGAATCTTTAAATACATATTAAATTTTGAGGGTAGAAATGAAGGGTCACTCACCGCTTGGATAAAGACTATTGTCATCAACACAACATTGAGTTACAACAGAAACAATAAAAAACACCATTATACTGAAGATGTTGATCAGGTTCAGGTTGGAGAGAAACCCGTCTTTGATATTTCATCCGATGCTGACGATAATCAAGAAAGAAAGAAAAAAGTGATGAATGCGATGCAACAACTTCCTGATGGATACAGGACAGTTTTTAATTTGTACTCTGTTGAAGGATATTCACATAAAGAAATTGCTGGGATTTTAGACATTTCTGAAAACACATCTAAATCACAGCTTTCTAAAGCTAGAAAATATTTAAGATCATTGTTAGGAGTGCAAGAGCCTCAAAAAAAAAAGAATAAGGAATGGACACTAGAGAATTCGATGATTTAGTAAAAAGCAGTTTATCTGATTTTTCTCAGCTTCCTAAAAAAGAGGTTAGGCGAGCTGTATTTGGAATAATCTTTTTCCAAAATTTATGGATTTTCCATAAGGTCAAACTATTTAGTGCGATATTATTTATTTCCACTTTTTCTCTGTATGCTGTGTATTCAGATGATTCACTAGAGCCGCAATTAGTTGAAGACCAATTGAAAGCTCCTAAAAGCGAGAGAAGTTTAAGTGAAATTCAAAATAGTTCTGCTGTGTTAAGTAATGTAATTGCTGATCAAAGCGAAAGCGAATTACCTGAATCGAACACACTAACCGCTTACTCCAAAGCTGATAAAAGTATTGTTTCTTCTTCTCCTATTTCTATTGAAAATGATGCTGAGCAGTCAGCCTTCGATAATGAAAATGATATAAAAGTTAAGCAGCAAACTGTAACTCAAAAAAAATCCTTAGACTTAACCGTTAATACTCCAATCAAAACAACATCTTTAAAAGTAAACAATAACCTTGCTGTTAACGAATCTTCAAATCCTATAACTTCTAAAGGTTTAGTACAAGAAAATTATGTCGATGCTGATTTAATTTCTGAAATGAATTCTAACAAATCAGCTAAAAGTGCTATTTCTGCTATTAATGAATCAGAGAGTGATGAGTTGAATAATTTAGATAAAGTGCCAACTAAAACCATTACTGCTATTCATCTTTGTGAAGACCCTATTGAAATACAATCAGTTCCTATTGTTCAAGCTAGTGATTATGCCAATGATAAGTTTAAACGTGGTTTTTCTGTTGACGCTTATTTTTCTCCATATAGCCGTGCAGATATTGATAATGTTTTAGCTGATGACTATCAAGAGTATTGGTGGGATTTTTACAAAGAATATGATATGCAAAAGTCAGGAGTTTCCATGGGGTTAAATTTGTCTTATAATTACAGAAACTTCAAGGTCAACTCAGGATTTAGTCACCATCAAATAATGGATTACAAACCAGTTTACAACTATTACACAGAAACAGATTCGATTTTTATTTACTCTTCAATGGGTGAGCTTTCTCTTTTAAGTGTTGAGTATATTTCAGGCTTGCAAGTTTATGGTCAAGATACTGCTGTTATCCTGTATGTAGATCCTAATGATACGCAGTTGTCTCAAGAAATTAGTCAATCAGCTAATCGTTATAATTATTTAAAAATTCCCTTAACACTAGGTTACGAGCTTTCTTTTGATCGATTTTCTTTTGAGTTAAACGCTGGAATAGAATACTCTAGACTAGTAAAGTCTTCTGGAATTTCTTACAAGCAAGGTTATGTTGATGTTGGAATACGTCCTTATCCGTATTATTATTATAACGATATGGTTGCTACAACGTATTCAAATAATGCGGGGGCCTTGAAAATTAACAATTGGAACTATGTAGCTAATGTTGTTTCTAGAATTAGATTAACACCTTCATTTGACTTTTACTCTGCATTTAACTATCAACATCACAATCAAAACATTATGAGTGATACTTATTTGTTGCAAAAGACTTATAAGAAATATAGTGTTAACCTAGGACTTACCTACTACTTAAACCCCAGGTTAAGTCTAAAAAATACTGAAATCCCAAAATTTAATTAACGCAGGTTTTATTTAAGCATTACTTTCTTGAATGATTTTTTACCAGAACTATTTGTTAGCTCTACAAGGTAAATTCCAGAACTAAGGTTAGCCATATCGATAGATGTGTTGGTGGCTAAAACAGTTTTCTGCACAACTATTTTACCTACAGAATTATAAACATTAAGCGCATCAATTTTTTCGTTTGAACTTACTGTTAGTATATCTTCTACTGGATTAGGATAAACTTCAGTATTAAAAGAGAACTCTTGAACTGAAGCCACAGAATTTGGGTTGCAAGGTAGCAGCTGGTACAAGAAGTCAACAACAAATTGTGTGGCTTGAGTGAAAAGAGGATTGCTGTTGCCGCCAGCCCCCCAATTGTGGTCTTCTCCAGGATAAGTTAAATCATCATTGAATAAACCAACATTGTCGGCTCTAGGGTGCATTTCTCCAGTTCCACATAAGGTAAGTACTGTAGGTAGTCCTAGTCCAGGAGCACAATTGTAGCTAACAGTTCCATCTGCATCTCCTTGAACGCTTACTAGTGGTTCGTCATTGCCGTCAATCCAATTTAAATCGTGAATTGCCCCAGCAAAGCTAAATACACCAGCAACTTCAGAAGAATATCCATCGTTTCCGGCATCCCCTTCAAGTGTTCCGCCAATGTTTGCAACTAAATCTTGAACATTTGTAGGTGAAGTAGGCAGGTCACTTATTTGATCAATATAGGCCAGGTGAATTGCTAGTACAGCACCAGCAGAATACCCACCAACAAAAATAGCAGAAGGGTCAGTTCCTAATGTGTTTCCATTAGCATGATCTTTTCTTAAGTATCTTACAGCTCCTTTAATATCAGCAACAGCTTTGAGTACAGTTCTAAATTGCTCTTCTTGACTGTATACAAAATTTATTGGATTTTGGTTTAATCTGTAATTGGCAGAAATCGCAACGTAACCTCTTTTTGCCATTGATGTGCAAAAATCTACACAATCTGTCAAGTTTTTGTCTCCTCCATAAAAAGAACCACCATGCATGTAGATAACAACAGGTCTATTGGTTTCGGTGTCTCCATCAGCTAAGTAGATGTCCATTTCATGTTCAAAACCTGTAAAAACATCAGAGTAATTTACTGTGTTAACTGAAACGGAAGAGAAAATTTCTGTTTCATATCTGCCGTTACACTGACTAAAACTGTAGTTATAAATAGATACAAAGAGTAATAGAGTAAGTAATTTTTTCATGTTTTATTATATAAGTTTTTATAAAAATAACATTTTGAAAATAATTAGAACCTACCGTTTGTCATAAAAAAAAGGGTTTTTTTGATGAAAACGAGTCAAAAAAGTAGTAAAAAGATCAATAATGATCTAATTATGATAAAATACCAGGATATTTAATTAAAGCTTGTTCAATGCATTTTACAGCATTTTTAAGGGCTTCTTTTTCTAGAACGTAAGCAATTCTCACTTCTTGTTCTCCAGCGCCTTTCGTAGAGTAAAATCCTGTTGCTGGGGCCAACATAACTGTCTGGTTGTTGAATTCAAATTCTTCAAGTAGCCACTGACAGAATCGATCAGAGTTGTCAATAGGTAATTTAGCTATTGCGTAAAATGCTCCTTTAGGTTTAGGACAAATTACTCCATCAATTGCATTTAATCCATCGACCAAAATATCTCTTCTTTCAACATACTCAGCAGCCACCTTGTCAAAATAGCTTTTAGGAGTTTTTAGCGCCTCTTCTCCTGCTATTTGTCCAAAGGTAGGTGGACTTAATCTTGCTTGTCCAAATTTTAATGCCATTTCCATGAGCTCATGGTTTTTGCTAATTAGTGCACCCACTCTAGCTCCACACATGCTATATCTTTTAGATACGGAGTCGATTAAAACTACATTTTGCGATAATCCTTGCAGTTCTAGAGCAGAAAAATGTTCTGCTCCATCGTAGCAAAATTCTCTGTATACTTCATCTGCAAATAAAAACAAATCATTGTCAAGAACAATTTCTTTTAATGATTGCATTTCTTCTTTTGAGTAAAGATACCCAGTTGGATTGCCTGGGTTGCAAATTAAAATACCTTTTGTTTTAGGGGTAATGCATTTTTTGAATTCTTCAATTGGGGGTAATGAGAACCCCTCTTCAATTTTCGCTGTAACAGGAACAACTTTTAACCCTCCTGTTACCGCAAAACCATTGTAGTTTGCATAGAATGGTTCAGGAATTATAATTTCATCTCCAGGTTCAAAACAACATTGAAATGCAAAAATCAGAGCTTCTGATCCACCTGTTGTAATCATGATCTCTTTGTTGGGGTCTAAATCAATCCCTAATTTAGCATAGTAATCTGCTAAACCCTCTCTGTAGGATTGGAACCCTGCACTATGGCTATACTCCACTACAGTTAGGTCAAGGTTTTTCATTTTGTTTAAAACAATCTCCGGAGTTTCAATATCTGGTTGGCCAATGTTAAGATGGTAAACAGTCTTTCCTTCCTTTTTTGCTTGCTCGGCATAAGGAACAAGTTTCCTAATTGGTGAGGCAGGCATGTTTATTGCTTTGGTAGTTGTTTTTGGCATGTTCTAATTATTTTGCAGGCAAATGTATTTACTTTAAGTATGAAATGAAATAGATAACGATAGGAATTATTATTCTTACGTTAGAAAATTTTGAATCTCAAAACATTAAATAGAATTGTAACTTAATTTAAAATTTAAATGTTATGAAACCAACTGATATAAAAAACCTTATTGTGGAGCTTATTATTGATTTAAATAATAGTGCTAAATAGTTTTATTTTATTGAGCTCTTTTGATGCTACATCCTGAGTTTCTTGTTGTAGAGGGGTTGATTTTTTTGCCCTGCCCCAAATTGCTTAGCGCATCATAAAGCCATTTTTCCTTAACCTCTTTTTTAGAGCTTACCGCATCATCGATAGCTCCTTTATATACTAATTTTAGGTCTTTATTGAATAGAAATACATGTGGTGTAGTACTTGCTCCAAAGGCATCGGCTAATTTGTTATTCTTATCAAGAATATAATTTGCTTTGTAGTTCATTTTCTTACTCCTTTCTTTCATTCGAATAAAAGAATCGGCAGTTTCTCTTTTTGCTTCGTTGCTGTTGACAAGCACCATTCCAATTTTATTTTCTTGTGAAAGGTCAAAAAGCTCATTATATCTACCTTCCCAACCTTCTGTCTTTTCGTTTCCAACAACAAACGGACAAGAGTTACAGCTGAAAATTACTAGCAGCCCATTTTCTTTTTTTAGAGTAGATAGTGATACGTTTTCGTTGGAGACATCTTTCATTTCTAGTTCACTCATAGGAGCACTAGTGCCAATTTCAATTGATTTTATGGCGTCTTTATTAAGAAAGGAGAATGATCCAATTGAAGCGATAATTAAGATAGGTAATAGTATTTTTTTCATGGTTTTTATTATTTGAAGCTAGGACAGTCATATACTCTATTGCTGTAGTTAGCTCTGTTGTTTGTATTTGTGTTGTTTCTTGTTTTAAATGTAATAACTATTTCATGGCTTCCAGAGTGGTAGCTGTTTAATTTTGATAGCCCCATATCATAGGCATATCCAATGCCTAATTTTGGGCCATCAAAGCCAATTAAAATGGCAAGAGCATCTTTGAACCTGTAGGAGCTGCCTAAATAATATTGTTGATTATAAAATATCCTTCCACTTAGATCAAATTGAATAGGAGCATTAAGCATTAATCTTAATATTGCAGCAGGTTCAAATGATAAAGAGTTGTCGTTATTTGCCCCAAATCGATAGCTAGCGTTTGCATACAATGTTCGGTCTAGTGTTGATGTTACCGGGGTCATAATGTCAAATAAATCCGTCCTGGTTTGTATTATATTGAAAAGTGAAATTCCCATATGAAATTGATGTCCGTACCAATGAAGTCCAGCTGCTAAATCTGGGATAAATTGATTGGTAGTTCTATCGTTTACAGCCTGGTCTCCAGGTTCTTGAGTTACCAATTTATTCCTGTCAATCATGAACTGTGAAAATGTTCCTGCCATTCCAAATGAAAGTCTTGTTTTTAATGAGGATTTAACCTGAATACTAAATGAGCCTGTCATTCCAGTTCTTCTAGCAGGTCCTGCTACATCATTAAAAGCATGAATTCCTATTCCAATCTGTTCAGCGACATAGGTGTGATATGAAAGATGTTGAGCAACTGGAGCCTCTCTTATGCCTGTCCATTGTCTTCTGAATCCTAAAACTAATGGGGCAAAAGTTTTTGTTCCTGCAACAGCTGGATTTAAAGGTAGCCCATTGACCATGTAGTTGCTGTGCATAACAAATTGTTGCCCATAAAAAGAATGAGCCGTTAAACAAAAAATAATGATATGTATTATAGAACGTATCATTTAAGTAAAATTACTGGACCATTTTGAGTTTTTTGGCCGTTGTTTAATGTTAGTATGTAATAATAGGTGTTGGCCGGAAGGGCTTGGCCGCCTAAAGAAAGTCCATCCCAGCTGATAATTAAATCACTTGATTCCCAAACTAATGTTCCCCATCTTGAAAAAACCTCAATTTTTAAATTGTCGTAGGCTGAAAAGTCTAAATTCCATGTGTCATTTTTTCCATCGCCATTTGGAGTGAATGTATTTGGAATTTCAAAGCAATCCATTTCTTGAGTAACTTCAACATCTCCTAGTTCTAAAATGCAATCTTTAGAATCCCTAATCATAATGCTGTATGTACCTTCTTGAACATAATTTCTAGGGTTTTCAATACTTCCATCATTCCAATAATAGTAAAGGAAACCTGTTGCTCCAGTAATGTTTGCAAATAAGGTAACTCCTCCTTCACCGCATGGCAGTTCTTGAACTTGAATGGACCCTGAAAGTGAACTTTCAATAATCACTAGATCTCTAGTTGCAATTCCAGCGCATCCGTTTGGAGCAATGTATTGGTATTCAATGGTATGTGTGCCAAAACCTGCAATTGAGGGGTCAAAAACATTGTTTGTGACACCTGGACCAGAATAATTTCCTCCACTTGGCTCTCCATTTTGTAGTTCAAATGCAAAACCTGTTCCGCAAATAGTATCAAAAGGGTTCATGTGCACAACCACTTCTTGAGTAGAAATGAATATACTTTCGCAATTTGTATTGCCACAAACACCTCCCTCTGCTCTTACATAATAACTAGTTGAGGAAAGCGGAGTTACAGCAATAGATGGTCCTGTACCTAATAAAGTTCCTCCACAGCTATTTTGGTACCATGTCCAGTTTGCTCCAGCAGACAGGGTGCCACCATTAATAGTTAAGTTGGCTGTTTCTCCTATACAAAAATTGTTATTGTCTGAACTTATTCCAGTAGGAGCGATGCTTCCGTTTTGAACAACAACAGTAACTTGTTCGCAGGATGTTGCTCCGCAAGAGCCCACAATATTAACGTAATAGGTTTGAGTAGAATTTGGTGAAATTTGTAAAGAAGATCCTACGCCAATTGGTACTGCTCCACATGCTCCAGTGTACCAAACATAGGAGTAGCCACTAGGAAGAGGTCCTCCATTTGCATATAGTGTTGTTGTATCTCCTGGGCAAATGTTGTTGTTGGTTGCTTGTGCTAAATTAGGGGGTGAAACTCCTGCTCCCACGGTAACTGTAACTGAAATGCATGAAGTGTTTCCGCAAGCTCCTTCAGCTCTCACATAATATGTTGTTGTAACCGCAGGGGATACACTTATAGAACCGCCACTGCCTGCTGGTGTTCCACCACATGATCCAGCATACCATTCCCAGTTAGCTGAGCTACCTAGAGCTCCTCCATTTACAGTCAGAACAGCATTTTGACCAATGCAAATTGAATTGGTAGATGCAGTAATGTTATTAGGAGCTGTTGAATTGGAGTTTAAAGTTATGGTGATGTCTATGCAAGTGGTTGATCCACAAGGACCTTCCGCTCTTACATAATAGGTTGTTGTGACTGCTGGACTTACCGTTATTTGGGGTCCAGATCCAATTGAATTTCCGGCTCCACATCCACTTTCATACCAAAAATAGTCGTCATTGGCTGCAAGAAAGCCTCCACTTACAGTTAAAATTGATGAGTTTCCAGGGCAAATTGATGAATTGGTTGAGGTGATTAATAGCGGTGCTGTACTTGTGGGTTCTACAGTAATTGCTTGACTTACACAGTTGGTGGTGTTGCAGCTGCCTTCTGCCCTCACATAATAGGTAGTAGTTGAGTTTGGGTTAAGTGATATCGAACTTCCTGATCCCACATAAGTGCCTCCACATGATCCGGTATACCATTCGTAGGTAGCATTGGTTCCAAGTGTCCCCCCAGAAACAGTTAAAGTCACATTGCCTCCTGGGCATATTGTTGTTGATGAGCTAGAAATGTTTGTTGGTGCTGAAGATAAATCATTAACAGAAATAGTAATATTTACACAAGCAGTTGTATTACAGCTACCTTCTGCTCTTACATAGTATGTTGTAGTAGTAGATGGGCTAACGGTTATGGTTGATCCAGATCCAACGGCACTTCCTCCACAAGCGGTAGTATACCATTCCCAAGAAGCATTTGCACCAAGATTTCCACCTGAAACGCTAAGTAAGCAAATGTCTCCAGGACAGATGTTGTTTAAAGAAGGTATAATTGCTGTTGCTGCAGTTGATGTATCTAAAGTTGTAATAGAAACGCTTACACAATTTGTTGTGTTGCAAGTTCCTTCAGCTCTTAGGTAGTAGGTGCTAGAAGATGTTGGATTTACTGTGATTTGTGTGCCGTTTCCTAATGGAGTTCCAGCTCCACAACCTCCTTGATACCATGACCAATTTGCTGCTGTGCCTAAAGCTCCTCCTTGAACAGTAAGTGTTACCGGATCTCCAGAACATACAGTAGTATTAGAGGCAGAAATTCCAGTAGCGTCTTGTGATAACGTTTCTACGGTAATTAAAATTGATGCTGTAACGGTGGTGTCACAACCCTCTGCACGAACATAATATGTTGTTGTAGCTGTTGGAGTTAATCCACTGTAAATATTACTTGAAGAAACATAAATTGGAGGGTTGGAGCTAATGACAGGGTTGTCATTGTACCAAACATAAGAAGCGTTGGTTCCTAAAGTACAACCTAGAGCTGTTAAGTCAATGGAGTTGCCTTCACAGATGGTGGTTTGAGAGGCGGTTAATGAGCTGGGAGCAATAGATGTTTCTTCTACAATAACTTGTTGATTGGCGGTGTTTGTAGAATCACAATTTCCTTCTGCTCTAACGTAAAAGTCGGTGGAGTTACTTATGGGAATATTTAGTAAAGGATTTCCTGTTCCAATTGTTGTTCCTCCAGCATTAGGGTCTCCATTGTACCATACCCATTGAGCTCCAGTTCCAAGTGATCCTCCGTTTACAGTTAGGTCAACTGATCCGTTTCCACAAATAGTTGTTGGATTTGGAATAACGGATGAAGGATTTGTTGATAATGAGCTTACTGATACCGTTACCTCATTTGATGCAATAGAGCTGCAGTTGGTACTAACTACTCTTCTAAAGCAGGTGTTTTGGGTGGTCCCAAGTGGTGGGTCGTAGGTTGCTGCATTTGCTCCTAAAATATCTGTAAAAGTCCCTGTGCAACCAATAGATTCTTGCCATTGGTAACTAGCCCAAGATAAAGTTGCTGGAGAACCGGCAACTAGAGAGCCTAGTAAAGTTGGGTCTCCGCTAGGACATATCGTTTGATCACCATCTATTGTTCCTGCATCAATAGATACATATTCCCAGTAAACTTCAATTAAGGCAAAGTAATCTCCATTTTGTATGGTGTATTGATTCCAGCTACAAGGAGGGTTTAAGGAAATGTCTATATTTCCTGAAGGATCTCTACTGTCTTTATTGTCGTCATTAAAGGCGCCAAAAAGTCCACAGCTAGTTTCATAAACGCAACGCTGACCGCAGTCGTCTTCAAAACCTTCCATTTCAGTCATGATAATTGAAGCGTCTGTATTGGTAACATTTAACCAATTGTATGGAATATTGGGGCCATTAGAGGGGTTTCCAGTCCACCAAACATTATAAGTATTTGTTGCGCTTATACAACCTGTGGCTTGCCACGTTGAAATTGCAGACGGTGTTGTTCCGTTATCCATTAGCCAAATGAACCAGGTGGGGTCTTGAGCGCCCCCAAAACCTCCCCCGTCATTATTGTCAGCTGTTGCCATCAGTTCTGCAATATTGAGTTGGTAGTTGATGTTTTGAGAAAAAACACCAGAAGCAAATAAAATGCTATATAGAATAAGAAAAAATCTTGACATTGCAATTTAAAGACGTTACGAAAAAGACTTTAGTTGTTGCAGTAAATATAAAAATTATAAAGTTATTTACACATTAAAAAGAGTTCCTTCAGCACTCATTTTGGTAAGGAGAGGGCGAGGAGTGAATTTTGGACCTAATAAAGACTTTTGTTTTTCCATTCTTGCAATGATGTTATCTATTCCAAATTGATTTATGTAACTAAAAGGTCCTCCTGACCATGGTAAGAAGCCGATTCCAAAAACACCTCCTATATCACCATCTTTTGCATTTTCAATTATTTTTTCCTCTAAACACATGACTGCTTCATTAAGCAGTAATAGGATGGCTCTTTCAGTAATTTGTTCCTGCGAAAAATTTACAGATTTAGGTGCGCCAAAAAAGTGGTAAGCTTTTTTATTTTCTCCAGATTTCTTTCCTTTTTTACCTTCATATTTATAAAATCCTTTTTTGTTCTTTTTTCCCAAGTATCCCGCTTTAAACATTTTAGGAAGAGTTTCGCTAATTTTCACACCCTCTCTTTGTGCTACTAGTTGAGACATCTCCCCAGCCATTACATGTGCGCCTATATCAATTCCTACTTCGTCCATAAGTGCTATTGGTCCTACAGGCATGCCGAGTTTTTTTAATGAGCGGTCAATTGTTGATATATTGGCTCCTTCTTCAAGCATAAGAAGAACTTCATTTAAATAGGGGGCTAATATTCTATTGACATAAAAACCTGGAGAATCATTGACAACAATACATGTCTTTCCTTGTTTTACTCCAATGTTGTAACATGTGGATAATGTTTTTTCAGATGTTGATTGGGTTTTAACAATTTCTAGTAGTGGCATTTTAGGAACAGGAGAGAAATAGTGCATTCCAACCACATTTTCTGGTCGTTTAGCTGCTTTTGCCATTTCTGTTAATGGCAATGATGAAGTGTTGGAGGCGAAAATAAAATCTTCTTTGCAATTCTCTTCAAGCTCTTTAATGACTTTCTTTTTGACCGTCATGTTTTCAACCACTGCTTCAATTACTATAGGTAGATGATTGAAGCCAGAATAGTTTGTTTGACCTGCTGCTCTTTGAATGGTGGTTTTAGCATCAACTGCTTTAAGCTGCTTTCTTTTTATTTTTTTGTGTAGTGATTTCCAAATTATTGATTTTGCAGACGAAATAACTTTTTGATCTAAATCTTTTAACGTAACATCAAATTGATTGTTGATAGAAATTTCTGCAATTCCGGCTCCCATAAAGCCAGCGCCAATGATGCCAATTCTACTAACTTGCTGAGGTGTTGAGTCGTAAGGGTTTTTTTTCTTGTCCGACATGTTAAAGAATATTTTTCTTAATGCTTTTGATACCGCTGAAATCATTAAAGACTCAAATTTTATAACTTCTGCTTGATAACCGTGTTCTTCCCCTTTGTTGATTCCTATTTCAACACAGTTGATTATTTCAAAAGGAGCAGGGTAGTTGCCCTGAGTAAGTTTTGATACTTTTTTTCTTGCACCATTAAAAACAAGCTTTCTTCCAATCCATGTGTGGTCAAGGAATTTATTGATTTTGGTTTTTTTAATCTTTCTTTTGAGTGGTTTGTTATCTATAAGTTGTTGGACCATTTTTAATGCAGCAGCATGAAGTTTGTTTTTGTTAACTACAAGGTCAACCAAACCTATTTTTTTTGCTTGCCTTGGATAGATGTTTTTTCCAGTGAGCATCATGTCTAATGCTTTTTGTAATCCAATTAGTTTTGGTAGTCTTTGTGTTCCACCTCCACCAGGTAAGAGACCAATTTTAACTTCTGGAAGCGCCAATTTTGTTTTAGGATCATCAGAGCATATTCTTGCATGACAAGCAAGTGACATTTCTACTCCTAATCCATAGCATGTTCCGTTAATAGCTGAAATTATTGGTTTCTTACTTTTTTCAATCATAAAAAGAAGCTCGTGTCCTTTTTTACTTAAGGGTTGAAAGTCGCCCACTTTATCAGCTTTAAAGGCTTTAATGTCTGCTCCAGCTATAAAGTCTGGCTTAGCACTTATAATTATTGCTCCATTGATAGATGAATCATTGTTAATGTCTTTAAAGATGTTTTCAAATTGATCAATGAGAAGTGGTGAGACAATGTTCATTTTCTCTTTTTTGAAATCTAGCCATATGGTAGCTATTCCATTTTCTTTAATAATTTTAAAAAAGTCGTTTTCCATTGTTAGTTGTATTTTTTAATAATCATTGCATGACCGTGAGCACCTGCAGCACAAGCAGCTAAAATCCCATATCTTCCATTTTCTTGAATAAGTCGGTTTGCTGTGGTGTTTAGAAGTCGTGCACCTGTAGCTCCGAAAGGGTGACCTAAGGCCAGCGACCCTCCCCAACAGTTAAGTTTTGATCGGTCTAGCTCACCTGTTTTTTGTTTGTTACCCAGTTTTTTTGAAGCGAATTCATCAGATTCTAGACAGTTAATGTTTGCAATAACCTGACCAGCAAATGCCTCATGAATTTCTATTACGTCCATCTGAGAAAGTTGAAGTCCTGCATTGGTTAAAGCTTTTGTCATCGCAAATGCGGGACCTAAAAGAAGTTCTTCTTTCAATTCTTGACCAGTAAAGCAGAAGTTGATTATTTCAGCTTTAGGTTGAAGCCCGAGCTCTTTTGCTTTAGATTCTTTCATTATTAGGACCACAGCAGCGCCATCAGTTAAAAATGACGAATTAGCAGCAGTTAGGGTGCCGTTTTTTTTGTCAAAGGCAGGTTTTAGTTTAGCTAGTTTTTCAATTTTAGAACCTGGCCTTATTCCGTTGTCTTTGTGTATGTATTTAAATTTAGCTCCTACTTGAACAGGTACAACTTCTTTTGAAAGATGTCCTTCTTCCCATGCTTTATTTGCAAGGTTGTGGGATAATATAGCAAACTGGTCTTGCTCTTCTCTTGTGACCTTATACTTGGCAGCTAATGTGTCACAATCTTGACCCATTGTTTTTCCAGTAGTAAACTCAGAAATAGATGGTTTCTCAGGAAGAAAATCTTTTGGTCTTAGCGATCCTATGAACCGTAGCTGATCTTTGAAAGATCTTATTTTTTGCGCCTGAAATAATTTTTTCCTCATTGCTTTTCTAAATCCTATTGGGGTGTCGGAAGTGCTGTCTACTCCTCCTGCAATTACAACATCAGAAGTGCCAGTAGCTATTTCTCCAATAGCTGAAGCAATGGCTCTATTGGCAGAAATACAGGCTTGAGTTACAGTGTGACATGGTGTGGTGTGAGGTATTCCAGCAGTTAAAGCGGCTTCTCGAGCTACGTTGCTAGTTTTAATGTTGGAAATTACGGTTCCAAGAATTACACTGTCTATTTTTGATTTATCTATTCCAGTTTTTGCGAGAAGGCCAGCAATGGCCATTTGTCCAAGTTCATAGGACATTAGGTCCATATAGTCGGTTCCCGATTTTAGAAATGGTGTCCGGCAGCCATCAATTAGTACAATTTTATCTTTCATAGGTAATTTAAATTATCAACGGTTAAAGCTACATAATATATGCGTGCATTGTAAATTATTTCACATAATTTATTTTAAAATCTTGATATGGGTAATTTAAGTAATTCATGTGTTAATATTTTTGCATATTCAATGCATTGTGAATTAATTTTATCATATTTGTAATATATGGATAAATATCAAGAGATAGCTGATGGAATTATAGTCAATAAAATTAGGATAAGTTGGTTGGAAATTTCAAAAATGTATAATGAGATGGCTCACTCCATTGGGGGGACTATGTCTATGGCTTTTGTTTTGTTGACCATTAATGAAAGGTACGGAACACCTGTAACAAAGATTGCTCCTAGAATGGGTATGGAGCCCAATAGTTTGTCTAGAATATTAAAATCTCTTGAAGATAAAGGCGCTATTTATAAAAGAAAAGACCCTAATGACAAAAGAAAAGTTTACATCTGTTTGTCTGATCAAGGAATGGAGCTTAGGCAGATTGCTTTTAAACGTTTGTTTGATTTTGAAAAAGCCATTCACAATAGAATATCAGCCGAAAAAATTAGCGTGTTTTTTGAAGTGATGAATCATATTCCAGAAATCGTAAACGAGTTTAGAGAAAAAAAATAGTTCTTTTACCAGCAGTACTCTCCTTTTTCTATAAAGTATTTTGCAATTCTTCTCCTTGTGAAAGTAGGATTTATAGTTTTTTTACTTGTTAGTTTCTTGATAAGAAATGATAAAACCCATTTATTTTTTCTTGAAGCTAAGCTGTCTATAATGTTATTTGCTTTTTCGTTTACAACATTTGCACTAAGATAAATTTGAAGTGAAAGAATGTCTTTTTTTTACCGCAAGCTCTTTTTGATCTGTTGAAGATTTACCATTTAGCTTTTCAACTCTTAAGTATAACGATTCAGCAATGTAGATTTCAGAAAGAATATCAGCTAAATCCATGACAATTTCTTGTTCTTCAGCTAGTTGGAGTCCTAATAGTTTTCCAGTATGCCCAGAGAGAATTAAAAAGAGCATCTTGAAGTCTTCAATTGTGCTAGAAGTCGATTTATTTTTAAATGGGTTTAGTTTTTTAAGTAATTGAAATGGATTTTTTTTCCTGCTTTGGTAAGGTTGAGCTCTTTTGTTTTAAAAGCACGTTTCATAAGCTCTGCGAATGAAAGCATTCTGTTTATTTCATTGGTACCTTCATATATTCTTGTAATTCTGGCATCTCTATATCCCATTTCAACGCCTGCTTCAACGCTGTAACCCATACCGCCATAAATTTGTAGTGTTTCATCAACACAGTAATCCAAAACTTCTGAGCTGTAAACTTTTAAAATGGCACATTCAATAGCGTACTCTCTAAGTGCTTTAATTTTAACATCATTTTCAGCAATACCCTTACTTAAAAACTCTTTTTCTTTGAGATCTATATTTTTGCCTGTTCTGTAAAGTGCAGATTCTGTGGAATAAATACGCCTAGCCATCTCTCCAATTTTGAATTGCATAGCTGTAAAATCGGCAATACTTTTGTTAAATTGTTTCCTTTCTTTAGCATATTGTATCGCTTTACTTAATGCAAATTTTGAGCCCCCATTTGTGCTTGCGGCAAGTTTAATTCTTCCTGAGTTAAGAATGTTTAATGCTATCTTAAATCCGGCTTCTCTTTCTCCCAGTAAGTTTTCTGAAGGTACTTTGCAATCATTAAAAAATACCTGAACAGTTGAGGAGCCTTTTATGCCTAATTTTTTTTCTTCCTCTCCAAGAGTTATCCCTCCAAAAGCTTTTTCTACAATAAAAGCTGAAAGATTTTTGTCATTTTCAATTTTAGCAAATACAATGAAAATATCGGCAAAACCTCCATTGGTAATCCACATTTTTTGTCCATTGATTATGTAGTGTTTTTTATCATCGGAAAAAATGGCTTTTGTTTTGCCTGAGTTGGCATCTGAGCCTGCTTCAGGTTCTGTTAAGGCATAAGAAGCTTTATATTGAGCAGTGGCTATTTTGGGAAGATACTTTTTCTTTTGGTCTTCTGTTCCGTAATATACAATAGGAAGTGAGCCTATTGATGTTTGGGCGCCAATAGTAGTGGCAAATGAAAACCCTGGTGCAATAGCTTCGCTGAATAACAAACCGGTATTAAAATCCAGGTCTAATCCTCCATATTCTTCTTTGATGGCTAATCCGCACAAGCCAAGCTCTGCAGATTTTTCAAGTAAATCACTTATGAACTTAAGGTCTTTTGATGCGTCTGGCTCGTGAGGAAGATGGTGCAGCTCTGTTGCTAAGAAATCGTGAACCATTTTTTTAAGCATTAGCTGCTCCTCATTCCATTCTTCAGCAATGAATATGGAATTGGGGTCTGTTTGTTTTGTAATAAATGAACCTCCTGTTAGTGACATGACTTTTTTTTTCAAAAATACCTTTTTTTAACTTAAATCAATGCATGCATTGGAAATATTTAATGGTTGAACAATTTTATTCCCTTTAAAGCTCATTTTCTCTTTTAAAGAATTAATGCTTTCCTTTGTGATATGAATCAACTGTCATGTGAAGAAATTTGTAATCTATACAAGAGTGAGTTGGTTCATCTGTTTCCATTGCGAGAAATAGACAACTTCATAAAAATTGCTTTTTCTAAACTAAATGGGTGGAATAAGATTGATGTTTCTTTAAATAAATCGGTTTTTTTAAATTCAGAATTAACTAAGGCACATTTCGAATTAATTGAAAGGCTAAAAAAGAATGAGCCCATTCAATATATTTTGAAAGAAACTGTTTTTTATGAGCTGTTAATTCAGGTTAGAGAGGGAGTGTTGATTCCAAGGTGTGAAACTGAAGAATTGGTGCATTGGATTCTTAAAAGCACAAAACAGAATGATAATATTCTTGATATAGGAACGGGTTCTGGGTGCATTTCATTAGCCCTTAAACACAACGCTAAATTAGCAAATGTTACAGGAATTGATAAATCAGAAATAGCTCTTGCTGTGGCAAAAGAAAATGCTCAAAAATTAAACCTAGATGTTAGCTTTGTTGAACACGATATTCTTAAAAGTAATTTTGGAAAAAGTAAATGGAATATTATAGTTAGTAACCCGCCTTATATTCCAACTAGTGATAAGGTTCAGATGCATGATAATGTCCTTGATTATGAGCCACAAGAGGCCTTGTTTGTATCCAATAATGATCCGCTAATATTTTATAAGTTTATTGCTAAGTATGCGCTATCTCATTTATTTCCAGGAGGGCTTCTTTTTTTTGAAATTCATGAAAAAATGGGTAGCGAAATTTTAGAATTATTAGCATCTTTAGGTTTCAAAGATCTTTCTATTAAAAAGGATCTACAGTCAAAAGATAGAATGATAAAAGCCAGATTAATTTAAAAAGATTATGTCTGAGAGTATAAAAAATAAAATAGAAAAGTTAAGAGTTGAGCTTTCACAGCATAACTACCAATATTATGTTAAAAATTCGCCAACGATTGCTGATTATGATTTTGATCTTCTTTTAAAAGAGCTAGAATCTTTAGAAGCGAAGTACCCTCAATACTCAGACGATAATTCCCCCACTAAAAGAGTTGGAGGTGATATTACTAAGAAATTCCCATCTGTAAAGCATAAATTCCCTATGCTTTCTTTAAGCAATAGTTATTCTAAAGAAGAAATACTCGATTTTGAGAATCGAATAAATAAACTTTTGGGTGTTCCTGTTCAATATACTTGTGAGCTTAAATATGATGGTGTTGCCATAAGTCTTACCTATGTAAATGGTAAGCTCTATAAGGGAGTTACTAGAGGTGATGGTCAAAAGGGGGAAGATGTAACGGCAAATGTTCGAACAATTAAATCTATTCCACTACAGCTTAGGGGGGATTATTTAAATGAATTTGAAATAAGAGGGGAGATTGTTTTTCCACATAAAGCTTTTAACGAGTTAAATCAGCAGCGGCACAAAAACGGAGAGCAGCTTTTTTCTAATCCTAGAAACACTGCCTCAGGAACCATGAAGCTTCAAGATTCTTCAGTGGTAGCAAAAAGAAAACTCGATTGTTATCTCTATGGATTATATGCCGATGATTTAGCTATAGCTTCTAGTTTTGAAGTTTTTGATATGCTTGTAGACTGGGGCTTTAAATCTCCTTCATTAAATAATCGATATGTTGAAAAAGTTTCATCAATTGATAAGGTCATGGATTTTATTAATTATTGGGATGAGCAACGCAAAAATTTGCCCTTTGATATCGATGGGGTAGTCATTAAAGTTGATCGAATTGACCTGCAAAATGAGTTGGGTTCAACAGCGAAATCTCCCAGATGGGCTATTGCTTATAAATATAAAGCAGAAAGGGTGAGTACTGTACTTGAACATATTGCTTATCAAGTTGGTAGAACAGGTGCTATCACACCTGTTGCTTTTCTATCTCCTGTTCAATTAGGTGGTACTATTGTCAAAAGAGCGAGTATTCATAATGCTGATCAGATGGCTAAGCTAGATTTACATTTAGGAGATACTGTTTTTGTTGAAAAAGGAGGAGAAATAATCCCAAAAATAATAGGAGTTGACTTAAGTAAAAGGCCAAAAAATTCTTCAGCAGCATTGTTTATTACAAACTGTCCAGAATGTGCTGATGAGCTAGAAAGAAAAGAAGGGGAGGCTCAGCATTACTGTGTAAATACTGTCAATTGTCCTCCTCAAATAAAAGGTGCTATAGAACATTTCGTTGGCAGAAAACGAATGGATATAGATGGTTTTGGATCGGAAACTGTAGAGCTTTTATATGACAAGGGGCTCATCAAAAATGTTGCTGATATTTATGACCTTTCTTTTGATGATTTAATTCCCCTAGATAGAGTTGCTGAGAAATCTGCTTCCAATTTAATTCAAGCAATAAATGACTCTAAAAGTGTTCCTTTTGAAAAGGTGTTGTTTTCATTAGGCATTAGGCATGTTGGTGAAACGGTTGCGAAAAAGCTTGCTAATCATTTCAAATCCATTCAAAGATTGATGGCTGCAGATATTGATGAGCTGCTTCAAGTAGACGAAATAGGTGAAAAAATTGCAGTTAGCATAAGTCAATTTTTTAACAACTCAAAACAGTTTTCTCTTGTAGAGAAGCTAATTTCACATGGATTGAAGTTTGCTATTGTTGAACAAGAGAAACATTCCAATGTATTTAGTGGGTTAAGCATAGTTGTTTCGGGAAAGTTTAATCAAATTTCAAGGGACAACATAAAGAAGTTAATAGAGTTGAATGGAGGTAAGGTAGTGAGTTCAGTGTCGGCTAAGACAGATTTGATAATTGCTGGTGAAAACATGGGTCCTAGCAAATTAGAAAAAGCGAAAAAGTTTAATATTGAGTTGTGCTCTGAAGAGGATTTTATGAATAAAATCCCTAGTCAAAAAGAGTACAAAAAGTCTACAGGTTCAATTCAAGGAGAATTACCATTTTAATTATCTTTATAGAGTATGCAGGGTATTTTTAAAATAAAAGCAATTGTAGGTAAGAAAGTTCTTGAAAATCTTGTAAAAAAAAAGAATAAAAGAAATGTCAAATTCTGTAACATTAATCAGGCTAATTCTTTTGGGATAATATGTGTAGTAAAGGATGAAAAAGATTACAAAAAAATTATTGGACTAATTAAGTATTTAAAGGGTGAATTTGGCATTAGAAATGTAAAGGCACTTGCATATTATCCAAAAAAAGATAACCCCCATTTTTTGCAAAGTCGTTTAGGGTTTGATTTTTTTAATATAAAAGATATTAATTGGTTTTGTCTTCCTAATACAGTAACTACTCGAAATTTCATCAATGAAAATTATGACATTCTCCTGGATGTTACTGATGGTGAGTTTATCCCTCAAAAATTCATTTTACACTATTCAAAGTCCGCTTTAAAAGTGGGAACTTTTTCTAAAACAAATAAACCTTACCTAGATTTAATGATAGATTTTAAATCAAAAGATTTTCAAGAAAATATTAACCAAGTGGTTAGTTACCTGGATATGCTTAATAACAAAAAAGAGGATTAACACATTGAGTGAAAATATTATTCTTGTTGGAATGATGGGGTCTGGTAAATCCTCTGTGGGAAGAGTGCTTCAAAATATTTTAAAAAATCAGTATACGCATTTCGATACTGATCTTTACATCCAAAGAAAAGAACAAAAAACGATTGAGCATATTTTTTCTGAAAAAGGGGAGGGCTATTTTCGCAAACAAGAAAATGAATTGCTCAGTGAAATCCCTACAACAAAAACAGTTTTATCAACAGGTGGGGGCTTGCCGTTTTATTTAAATAATTGGGAGATTTTAAACCAGCTTGGAACTGTTTTTTTTCTTTCTCATCCTATTGGTCAGTTGCTTTCAAACATTGAAAAATCATCTTCGAAAAGGCCTCTTTTTGATCAGAAAACTTTTAAAAAGCTCTATGAGCAAAGGATAGTATTGTATAGTAAAGCTCAATTTACCATTAATTGTAAAGGCAAGCATCAAACTCAAATAGCTAAAGAAATTATTTCCATTATGAGTCGTTAATGCTTGTTTTCAAGCATTAATAAAAAGGCATACTCTAAGGCTACTTCTTTTAAGTATTCAAACCTTCCACTTGATCCACCATGTCCAGCGCTCATGTTTGTCTTAAGAAGAACTAAGTTGTTATCTGTTTTTAGCTCCCTTAGTTTTGCTACCCATTTTGCTGGTTCCCAATATTGAACCTGAGAATCATGCAGTCCTGTAGTTACCAGTAAATTGGTATAGTCTTTAGCTTCTACATTATCATAAGGAGAATAGGAAAGCATGTAATGGTAATAAACACTGTCATTAGGGTTTCCCCATTCATCGTATTCACCTGTTGTTAACGGAATGTCCTCATCAAGCATTGTGGTGACCACATCTACAAATGGAACTGCTGCTATTAAACCATTGTATAGGTCTGGTCTCATGTTGTAAATTGCACCCATTAAAAGTCCTCCTGCGCTTCCTCCCATTCCGTATAGCTGATTGCTATTTGTATAGCCTTCTTTTATTAGAAACGCTGAGCAATCTATAAAATCTGTAAAGGTGTTTTTCTTTTTAAGAAGTTTGCCGTCTTCATACCAATTTCTCCCCATTTCTTCTCCGCCTCTTATGTGAGCAATTGCAAAAATAAACCCGCTATCTAGTAAGCTTAACCTATTTGAACTGAAATTTGGCTCCATACTATAACCGTATGATCCATAAGCGTATTGTAGTAATGGATTTTTTCCATTTAGCGTCAATCCTTTTTTATGAACAATAGAGATGGGAATTTTCACACCGTCTCTAGATGTTGCCCATAGTCTAGAAGAGGTGTAGTTTTCAGCATTAAAATCTCCTAACACCTGTCGTTGTTTGAGAATTGTTCTCTCTTTGGTGTCCATGTTGTATTGGAAGGTTGTTCCTGGTGTTACTAAAGAATTGTACCAAAACCTAAGCTCCTGTGTGTCAAATTGGTAGTTGGCAGTGCTGTAAGCAACGTATGATTCTTCTGGGAATTCAATATAATGCTCACTTTTAGTTATGCTATTAATAATTCTAAAATTCATTAATCCTTTACTTCTTTCGCAAACAAGTAAATGGTTTTCAAATATTTCTATGTATTCTATTAACGTATCTGCTCTATTTGGAATAACCATCTTCCAGTTTTCCTTATTGGTACTATTGGCAGCACATTCCATTAAGCAAAAATTATTTGCAGCTAAATTGGTTTGAATGAAAAACTTGTCTTGAAAATGATATACTTTATATTCTAACCCTCTAGTTCTTTCTTGAAATAGAATAGGGGTTTGAGAAGGATTATCCGCAGAGATATATCGTACTTCATCTGTAAGTGTACTTGAACTGGAGATCATTAGAAATTTTTGAGACTTAGTTTTGTAAATTCCACATGAAAAAGTTTCATCTTTTTCTTCAAAAATCAACTGATCTTCGCTGGGGTTAGTTCCAAGAATGTGTTTGAAAATTTTATTGGATCTTAATGTTTTTGGGTCTTGTTGAGTGTAAAAAACAGATTTGTTGTCATTGGCCCATTCCATTGAGCCAGTTGTATTTTTAATAATTTCATTAAAGAGTTCACCAGTTTCTAGATCCTTAAAACGAATGTCGTACATTCTTCTTGATAGGGTATCATAAGAATAAGCAAGAATTGCATTGTTTTTACTCACTTCAAAATCTCCAAGGTCAAAATAATCAAACCCCACTGCCATTTTATTTCCATCCAGCAAAATTTCTTCTTCATTGCTTTCTATAGCTAACTTTCTTGTGTGAATAGGGTGTTCAGCACCCTTTTTATATTTAGTAGAGTAGTAGTAACCATTGAAATAAAATGGAACACTTTGATCATCTTCTTTTATGCGACTTCGCATTTGATTATAGAGCTCTTTTTGGGTGTTTTCTGTCTCTTTAAGAATTGAATTGGTAAAAGTGTTTTCAGCCTCTAAATATTCAATTACTTCTGGTTTTTCTCGTTGGTTTAGCCAGTAATAATTGTCAGTTCTAGTGTCTCCATGGATGGTTAAGGTTTTAGGATTTTTTTTACATACTGGAGGTGAGTATTTTTCTTCCATTTGAGATTTTTGGTTGTTGTTACAAGACATTAAAAGCAGTAAAGCAATAGGGTAGATGAATTTTTTCATAATGATTATTAGTAAAGTAAAATCGAGAATACCGCTAAAATAATAATGATTTTATAGATGTTATTGATTTTATTGAAATGTGCAGTTGTTTTTGCAAACTTTAAAAGGTATAAGCAGAAAACAATCATGCTAAAGCTTAATCCAAAATAATAAACAATTGGTTTTGACAGAATAGAAGGAAAGATAATGGCAATAGGAGCCAATGAAAATAGCATCAAAAAGAGAATGATATATTTTGTTGCTCTGATTCCAAAAATTATTGGAATACTTTTTTCTTTAACAATAAGGTCTCCTTTAAGCGAAACCATTTTTTTTATTACTTCTCTAGTAAATGTAATGGCGAAAATGTAGCATACAAAAAGAAAAATAGTAGTGTTTATTTCCATGTAGTGTAAGCTCAAACTTGCAAATGGAGCAACGGTTAATAATGAAGCTCCCATTTCTCCTGTTAACGGCTTTTTTCTAAGTTTATGAGAATATACCCACAAGCCAGTTGTAAATGAGATGTTAAATAAACAGACTTTCCATCCCAAAAAGCAAGAAAGTAAAACCCCTGTAAATAAAAAGAAGATGTAGGAGTTTAGACAAAATTTCTTACTGATTATTCTTCCAAAAATTGTTGTGATTGGATGATTAATCATGTCTTTCTCAAAATCATAAAAAGCATTAATAATGTATCCTGCCATAATCAAGAAAGCTATGGCTAT
>JBJKXU010000020.1:0-41119 GCA_045561415.1 Parvicellaceae bacterium | reverse complement strand
GATAAGCTCGTGAGCTGCACTAAGACCAGCGACGCCTCCTCCAAGGATAAGTACGTTCATTTGATTTAGGGGTTGATTTAGGGGTTGATTTAGGGGTTATTTGTATAGCGTTTAAGGGTTGTTTTTTCTTACAAAGAATAAATATATACTTAAAGACGATTATTTCATAGAGAGGTTTGTTGAAATAAACAAAAATTTAAAATAAAGGTTCCCCATTAAGGTCAGTTGTAAGTACTTCGCCCATGTAGTTTAAGAAAGGTTTTATAATGCTGAACTCTTTTATTATCCATTGACTGAAAGATGGATTCTGAAGTTGTTCGTTGCTTATTTTTTGAGAAAAAATAAACTGTTTATATCTTAAATATTGAATGCCAGGATGGTTTTTATCAAACCCTTTAGGAGCTGTTTTTAGCTGCTCGCCAAGCATGGAATTCCAGCTTTTAATTAGTTGGTTACTTTCTGCGATGTTGCTGAAATATTGGTGGTCTTGTTCTATTTCTTTTCTTATCCGATATAGGTCTGTTTTGTCTGGTGCCCAAAAGCCTGTGGCTAAGAATGAATTTTCGGGTTCAATATGTAAATAATACCCACCTCTATATTGAGGTTTAGTTCTGTGAAAGCCAATTCCAAAATGGTTTTTATAAGGTGTTTTATTTTTAGAAAATCGTACATCTCTATAGATCCTAAAGACTTTAGATTTATCGAGGTTGTTTTCAACTTTCAGCTCTTCAAATAGTTTTTGCGAAAATTCTAGAACTTTCTTTTTAGATTGGTCGTGAAGCTCTTTGTTTTGCTTAAACCATTCTCGGTTGTTGTTTCTTTTTAACAGGTTTAAAAAATCAAAAACATCTTTATCCAGCATGATATTATTTTAGATTTAAAGCTAATAAACTTTCTGAAACCTCTTGTTTTTGTTAATTCTTCTTTTTGACTTTCATGTTTTTTTTTCTGAACAACTATTTAAAAATTATTCTGACCACTTCCAAAGGTTGTAGTTAATTTGGTTTTCTATTTCTTGTTCTATTTCATCTTCTAAATGATGAAAAAAATTAATTTCAGAAAATTTTTCTAAACTATCAATGCTTACTACATGAGAAATTAAAGGAGCCTTTGAGCTACAGTTTTTTATAAGAAAAGCTATGTTTCTGTTGTAATTGCTTGGATCAATAGCCACTTTGTAATAATAGCCAGGAACGGCCACATTGTTGATGCCAATGGTGTCAATAATTGCTCTGTTTAGTACGCCTCCAGTAATAACAATAAGCTCTTGGTATGTTGCTGCCCATTTTCTAAATTGAAGTTCAATTTTTTTCCATATTCCTCTATTGAATTTTGAGTGTTGAGGAGACATGTTGCTCATGTAGAAACTTTCTTTCATTCCAAGATTACTATACTTCATATCTGCCGCAGGTGCAAGATGTCCTCTGTCGTAGCCACTTTTTTTATAATCTTTAAGTTGAGAAGAACCGGTTAGAACTTGGGGGTCTTCTCTAAAATTATTGCTTCTTTTAATGCTGTCTAAAAAATTGTTCGGACTTAATAAATACAGGACCCATTCTGCTTGTTCATGCTCTTCAGAGTAGGATAGCGTGTAGAATTGATGCTTTATAAGCTGATCAGAATTACCTTTTGGGTGCCAGTTTTGGACAAAGTTATTTTCTTGTGCATAAGGGACTAAATACACAAAGAATATAAAAAGTAGTGTAAATGGTTTCATTTTTTATGTACAGTTAACTGTCAAATTAAGGTCAATAATTTTGAATGTACCATAATTTAGATATGGTATTATAAAAGGTAAACTAATAAATTTATATTTATGGAAAAAATATCAATTCCTTCAAAGTTCTACTTTTCAATGAAAAATTCTAATGTTCTTATTTTTGCTTTTTTAATTATGGCCCTAATTTTTAAATTCATGTCTTGGCCAGGAGCTGCAATTGTTCTTACCCTTTCCCTTGCCCTTTTAGCTGTATTGTTAATTGCTAAGTCAATTAATCTATTTAAAACACAGGATAGCCTAAAATTTCTCCCTTTATTATTGGCCTTACTTACCATTAGTTTTTTGTTCAAGATTATGCACTGGCCAGCTGCAAATATTTTAATTATTACATCGATGGTGGGGCTGTTTGTGGAGTTTATTAGGTTTTCAATAAAATCTAGAAAATCAATTTCAGCCCTAGTTCCTTTAGCTTTTGGTGTTTCTCTTGTTTTTGTTCTCTTTAAGGTCATGCATTGGCCACATTCAGCGCTATTTCTTAAATTGATTTATAGCCTGTTTCTTGTTGCAACCCCATTAGCTTTGTTTAATTTTTACACTAAACTTAAGGGTAAGGATAATGCTGAAGCTAATCAGTTTGCTAGAATAGGTGTCTTAACGACCATTTATTTATTGCTAGAAGTTGTTCTTATATTTTTTCCGGAAGGATTAGTAGCTCCACATTTTGTACTTAGAATTGGCTTGATAATCGTTGTTTCTTTAGTACTTGCGTTACTTTCTAAAATAAGAGCAATTAATGGTTTTAAGGAGCGATTCAAATTAGAAAACAACTTTACAAGAATTTTGTCTACAGCTTTTTTAATTGTTCTGCTAATTCAAGTGCTCATTGCAAAATAGATCAATCGGTCTTGCTGGCTACGAAAGCTTTCCAGCTATAAACCCTGTAGACCAAGCCGCTTGAAAATTATAACCACCAGTTATGGCATCAATGTCCAAAACTTCTCCAGAAAAATAGAGGTTTTTGACAGCTTTACTTTCCATGGTGGAGAGGTTTACGCTATCTAAACTAACACCACCACAAGTAACAAATTCTTCTTTGAAAGTTGTTTTTCCATTAACTTTATAGGTGTCGTTTGTTAGCTGGTTGATTAGTTTGTTAATAGCTTTTTTGCTTAGTTCTCCCCATATTTTATTATCACTAATTTGACTTTTATTGAGTAGGTAAAGCCACAACCTTTCAGAAATATCAAAAGGTTTAATGGAGCTCATTTTTTTATTGGGATGTGAATTTTTTAGTTCTCTAAGCTTTTGATCTACCGTATCATTATTGATTGTATTTGCCCAATTTACTTGAACAATAAACTGATAATTTAGCTCATTTAAAATTCGTGCTCCTATTGATGAAAGTTTTAATATAGCCGGGCCGCTCATTCCCCAATGGGTAATTAATAAAGGGCCATTTGATTTTAGTTTAGTTCCTTGTACTTTAACAAGTACTTCTTTTTGAGAAACGCCCATAAGAGAAGTGATTTTTTCATTGGGCATGTTAAAGGTAAACAATGAAGGAACAGGAGAAATGATTTGGTGTCCTAGGTCACCTAGCCAACTAAGACCTTCTAGTTTAGGGCTTCCACCAGAAGCAATAATAACGTGAGAGAAAACCTGTTTTGAAGCAAGTGAATCAGAAAAAGTAAGCACTAATTCGTTGTTTGCTACTTCTATTTTTTTAACTGCAGAAGCGGTTTCAATTTTTACATTTAACTTTTTAATTTCACCCATTAAGCAATCTATGATGGTTTGAGAAGAGTCAGATTTAGGGAAAACCCTATTGTCTTGCTGTGTATAAAGGGGAATCCCTTTAGATTCAAACCAATTAAAGGTATCTTTAGTACTAAATGTGTTAAATATCTTTTTTAGTTGCTTGCCTCCTCTTGGGTAAGCCTTGCATAATTCATTTATTGATTCACATCCATTGGTGACATTGCATCTTCCTCCACCTGAAACTTTAACTTTAGCTAAAAGTTTTTTAGATTTTTCGTATAGAACAACCTCAGATTTTGGATGATTTATTTTTGCATGTATGGCCGAAAAAAAACCAGCTGCACCTCCACCAATTACTGCAATTCTCATGTTAAGAAGGATTAGTTGTGGTAAACTTTGAAGATTTCCATTAACTTTTCTTTAGGAATTAATCCGCGTTCATGGTTTTTCATCTGTTCAAGAATGGTGTTAATGGCTCCTTCTCTTAAACCAAGTAAGAAACCAGCTTTTTTCAGGTTGTTTATTTCTTGGTCGCTTACCGATAGATCAACATTAGAAAGCAATACTAAGCGTTGGAACTGAACAATTCTAAAGGGTTCTAATTTAGGAGGGGTAAACTTGATGTATTTATTAAAAAGAGTATCTAAATCTTCTTTGGAAACACCTAAAGAATTGGCTATTAAAGAAATAAAATGGTACTCTTCGGAATGAAAATCCTTATCTGATTTTGATAATATAATAAGTTGTTTTAAAAGGCTTAGTTTTTCTTCCATTTTTTAAAATTAACATTTAAGCAGAGAATAAGACTAAAAATAAGCATATAAAAAAAGCCTGAAAATTTAATTTTCAGGCTTTTTTTAAATAGTTAGTCTTACTTAAACTTTTTTAGGATATTCTTTATCAATCCATTTTGAGTTTTTAGATTCACCAAGTATGGTAACATCTTTTACTTTTTTATATTCTTCAACTGCTTGCATCATTTCTTTTCTAGTGTCTCTTCTAAGTTTGATGCCAGAATTAGTTCCTTTGTTTCTTACTTCTAAGTAGTACCCATCTTTCAGGTCTGTCGGTCTTGTTGGAGGTCTTCCCATAATTTATTGTATATAAATCAAAAAAAGATTTCGCTTTAAGTATACTTACTTAAAGATTGAAATCTTAAAAATGATTGTGATTAATAGTTGCAAATCTAATTATTCTTACCGATAAAACGTAATTAAAATAGATTTATTTTGTTATTAATAAATACTCAGAAATTATTGGATTCTTATCTTTTGGCCTAATTTTAAAATCTTAACTGGTTTTATTTTGTTCAATTTGCAAATCTTATTTAACGATAATCCATACTTTAATGCCAGTCCGTATAGTGTATCTCCACTTTTGATGGTGTGATATTTTATAGCTGATGAGTATGCACCACCATATTTTTTAGCATAGCTAAACGTATTGCGATGAATAAATAAATTTTCTGAGTTTAAGCAGTTTTTTTTGAAGTCAAAAACAAGTTCAGGGTCCAATGCATTTCCATAAAATCTAACCTCAAAATGTAGATGAGGCCCAGAAACTCTTCCCGTAGAGCCACCTTTTCCTAAATATTGCCCTGCCTTAACTTCTTGATTTTTAGAAATTTTAATCTTTTTAAGATGAGCATAAAAAGTTTCCAAACCATTGTAGTGCCTAATTATT
This sequence comes from Parvicellaceae bacterium, assembly GCA_045561415.1. Lineage (GTDB taxonomy): Bacteria > Bacteroidota > Bacteroidia > Flavobacteriales_D > Parvicellaceae. The sequence goes on along the minus strand of JBJKXU010000020.1, from coordinate 35,958 downwards.
ATTAAATTCCCATACCCCCCGCTATTGTATTTGGCATACCTAACAACTCCGTCAAAGGTGCAGAAAATAGAATCACTGTTGTTAAAACCTAGGTCAATTCCTCTGTGGTACCTGCTTCCTCTAGGTCCAAACCTTGAATTGGTTTTTCCTGGGCTAGGTAAACAGTAATCTGGATGCTCTTGGTTAACCGTGCATAGCCAAATGCTGTCCTTAATTATTGAAAGGTCGTTGGAGATAACATAAGGCTCGTTGTTGTCCCAGGGTTGAGTTATTTTATTGTTAAACTCTTCTTTTATGAAACGGTCTAGTTCTGGATTTAATATCCCATTGAAATTGATCATGGAGAGGTACTCCCAGCTTTTGTTGTTGTAAACAACCAAAGAATCGTTATTGATTACGATGGTGTCTAGCGTAATCTTTTCCTGACATGTGTAGGGTAGACTATAAATTAGAATAAAAAATAAAATCAGCTGTTTCATTTCTTATTTACGATTAGGTTGAAAAACATAATTGTGATAGTCTTTGCCATTAAAATTGTCAAGAGGTTTTAAATCACCATTAATTTCAATGCTAAACAAGCTGTAGTTGTAATCCTTCATTAGCTGGAGAATTTCATTAGCGCTACTTTTGGTAGAATTAATTAGAATGTCTTCGCTAATTTCAATTAGTAGAGTAGGACTATATTTTAGGATGGTTTCATTCATTCCTTTAAGTGCGTGAATTTCGGCTCCTTCAATATCGAGCTTAATTAACTCTATAGATTCAAGCTCAAGCTGTTTTAAATAAGTATCTAGGGTTACCGCTTCTACTTGCTCTGTAATTCCAGATTCTTCTGAATGGTGAAGAATTGATGACATTCCACTATTTTGTTCATTAGAAAGATGAAGGTTTAAAAAGGTGTCGTTTTCATAAACGGCTTTTTTTTCAACTATCACATTAGTGAAGTTGTTGTCATTTAGATTAGCTACCAGCTTTTTGTTTATTGCTTTTACAGGTTCAAAAGAAATGACTTTTCCGTTTTGGGTAACAAGCTTAGCGGCTATTAGACTGTAGGCACCAATATTGGCACCAATATCAATAAAAACAGCTCCTTTTTTTAATGTTTTTTTTAGAAATGATATGCCATTTAAATCTGAATAATCTAAAAAGTAGATTTGTTGTTGAATCCAATCTTTAAGGGCTACCCTTATTTTAAGGTCTCCATCATATCTGGTGGCAAAAGAAATGTGGTCAAACAATTTATAAGGAACGATAACTTTTTTGTAAAGACCAAAATAATATTTCCTAAGTGGAGTTATTTTTAGGATAAGTTTTAGAAGAGCAGCAAGTAATTTCACAAAAATCATTAAATGAAATACAAAAGTAAATTATAATTTGAATTTTAATGTTTGTTTGAAATATACATTTGCTTGTTGTTTGGCATTCCAATAATAACTTGTGCATGGTTGCCGAGTTTGAAATAATCATTGTATTTTAACAAAAAATATAAGTATGAAAAAATTAATTTGTTCTTTAATTATCATAGGTTTTTTTGGTTCTCCAATTGCTCAGAAACTTAATCTTAGTCCTGCAGTAAAAAACAATTTTTCCGTTTTAGAGAATAACCCTGATAGATTGGTGATTAAGTCTTCTTTAGGAGAGCTTGATTTTACTCAAGTTAAGAACGGTTCTCAATCATTTTCTTCTATTTCCATTGGAGATTATGTGACAAATCATAATATAGGCTTTCCTGATTTACCTACTCTAAACAAGCTAATAGATATTCCTTATGGATCAACTGTTATTGTAAATGTTATTTCTTCTACCGAACAGGTTGTTAGTTTACCTACTAATAACCTTGCTGCTTTAGCTCCTGCGCAACCCTCTTTATCTAAGGGAGAAGATGCTACTAAAGCTCCATTTCATTATAATCAATTGGCTTATTCAAGCAATAGTTTTATTTCTCCCCAAAAAGCTAAGGTTGTTTCATTAGGTAAAATGAGAGGTCACCAGCTAGGTAGATTAGAGTTGTGTCCTTTTGATTACAATCCTTATTCTGGGGAATTAAAAGTATTAACCGAATTGGTAGTAGAGGTGCTATTCAGTGGAGCTGATCATGCCTTAACAAGAGAAATTCATGCTAAAAACAACTCCGTTCATTTTAATTCTTCTTTTGATAAATTAATAAATAATAAGCCCTCAATGAATAAGGACATGCTGGTTACATACCCCGTAAAATATGTAATTGTTGCAGACCCTGCATTCCAGGCTGCTCTTCAGCCTCTTGTTGATTGGAAAACAAAAAAAGGGTTTACTGTGATAGAAGCTTACACCAATGATCCTGCTGTTGGCAATTCTACCACTTCAATAAAGTCCTATTTAGAAGGGCTTTATAACTCAGCAACTCCTACCGATCCTGCACCTTCCTATTTGTTGATTGTTGGTGATGTTGCTCAAGTACCCTCTTTTTCTGGATTAACTGGAAATCACGTTTCAGATTTATATTATTGTGAATATGACGGGGGTGGCGATTTTTATCCGGAGCTGTATTCTGGTAGGTTTTCCGCTACCACGGTTGCTGAATGTGAGAGTATGGTAGATAAAACCCTAGAATACGAACAATTTTTGTTTCCAGACCCCTCTTTTTTGTCAGCTGTTGTAATGATTTCTGGAGTTGATGCTTCTATGGCTCCGACTTATGGAAATGGACAGATTAACTATGGAACAGATTACTACTTTAACCCTGCACATGGAATTAATTCACAAACCTATTTATATCCTGCCTCAGGAAATAGCGGTGCCCAGATAATTCAAGATGTTAATAATGGTGCTGGTTTTGTTAACTATACAGCCCATGGTTATAGTCAAGGCTGGGGAGACCCCTCTTTTACCTGTACAGATGTGTACAACATGACCAATAATCATAAATATCCGCTTATGATTGGTAACTGTTGTCAGTCCAATATGTTTAATGATCCTGAATGCTTTGGCGAAGCTTTACTTAGAGTAGAGCAGAAGGGAGCTATAGGTTACATTGGGGGCTCAAATAACACCTATTGGGATGAAGATTACTGGTGGGCTGTTGGAGCCGGATCAATTTCTGTAAACCCTTTATATGATCCTCTAACTTTAGCTGCTTACGATAGAACATTTCACGAAAATGGAGAAGCACAAGCAGATTGGCACATAACAAATGCTCAGCTCATGCTTGCTGGTAATTTAGCGGTTACTCAAGCAGGTGGTTCTGAAGAATACTACTATGAAATTTATCATTTAATGGGTGATCCATCGCTAATGACTTACTTTGGTCTTCCTTCACCAATGAATGTCACTCATATGTCTGCTGTTCCAATTGGGACATCAACTTTGGCTGTTATGGCTGAGCCAGATGCTTATGTGGCCATTTCAATGAATGGAGTTCTTTTGGATGCTCAGCTTACTGATGCTACTGGTGCAGTAACCTTGAGTTTTAATTCCCTTTCTAATCTTGGCGCAGCAGATTTGGTGGTTACCAAGCAAAACAAACAACCTTACATTGGTTCAGTTCAAGTCATTAATTCCAATTCACCTTTTGTGGCTTATGAAAGTCATGTTAATAGTGATCTTTCTGGAAATAATGACGGATTAGTAGATTATGGAGAACTAATAAGTATGGATGTTTCTTTAAGTAATTTTGGTCTCTTGGATGCTTCGGGTGTTTCAGCTACTCTTTCAAGTGGAAACCCAAACATAACCATTGTTGATGATGTTGATTCTTGGGGAGCTATTTTAGCTAACAACTCAAAGCTTGTTACTAATGCTTTTTCAGTACTAATAGCTGACGATATAGTAGATCAAGAAATTATCAATTATGAAATAACTGTTGCAGATAATTCGGGTAACTCTTGGGTTTCTTATTTTTCCACAACTGCTCATGCACCTGCTTTGGTTATTGATCAATTAAGCATTGATGATCAGAATGGCAATGGAAATGGTCGTGTTGAGGCCGGTGAAACAGTTGATATTATAATACCCTCCAATAATTTAGGTTCTAGTTCTTGTGCGAACTTAACAGGTACTTTAACTTCAACCAGTTCATATGTTACCATTACTAACAACACTTTTAATTTAGGAGCTTTAGGAGCTGCTACTAACGCAACTGCAATTTTCGAAGTGGAAATTTCTCCAAACACACCATTTGGCGAGCCGTTATATTTTGTCTATCTCTTAGAAGATGGTGCTTATTCACAAACCTTAAACTTCACCGAAGTCGCAGGTCTTTTTTCTGAAGATTTTGAAACTGGAGATTACAATGAGTTTAGCTGGAACCTTAACACTACAAACCATTGGTCAATTGATCAAAACGAGATTTATGAAGGGAACTTCTCCTCTGTTTCTGCTAATATTAATGATTACCAAACATCAACAATGGAGATTGATATTGATGTGCTTTCCAATGGAGAAATTAGTTTTATGAAGAAAGTTTCATCTGAAGCTACCTACGACTTTTTAAAGTTTTACATTGATGGTCAATTGCAAGGAGAATGGGCAGGTGAAATTAACTGGTCCCCAGAAACATTTTTAGTTAGTGCCGGTCAACACACATTTACATGGGTATACGAAAAAGATGCCTCTGTTAGCGATGGTGCTGATGCAGCTTGGGTTGATTATATCCTTTTTCCTCCAATGAATAGTTCTGTAGGTTTACCTAGTCAAGTAGTCTTTTCTGATTTAAGTATATACCCAAATCCTGCCATTGGTGAATTTAATATATTGTTAAATGCTAAGCTTAAGGCTTCAATTCACCTACAATTATTTGACACTAGGGGAAGGTTGGTTAGTCAGCAGTTAAGCAATGTTCAAAACGGTGATAATTCTTACTCTTTCAAATTGGGAAATATTTCTGAAGGGCTTTATTTATTGAACATTTCTGATGGTGTAAATTCAATTTCTAGACAGGTAGTTGTTAAGCGATAGCTCCTTTATTTCTATTTTTTCTGGGTGTGTTGGCTGCTAATTGTTAACATTTTTAGGTAGATATATTATTAAATCTTTTAAAAATGAACTAGATTTAATTCATAATTTTCTTAAATGAAATTGAAATTATATCTATTATTATTTTTATTGCTCCCCTGTATATTTTGTTATTCCCAATCTAAACATCATGCTATTACAGGTGCTGTATCGGATTCATTAACATCCGAATTATTGTATGGTGTTAATATTTTAGTTGATGATACCATAGGAGTAGTTACTGATTTAGATGGGAATTTTAATTTAATTGTTCCTTCAGCAAGTAAGCAGATGAAAGTGTCTTACGTTGGTTTTGGAACAAAAATCATCTTATTAGACAATAGTCTCAATTCGCATTTTAATATTTTATTAACAGAAGCCAATAGTCAGCTAGATGTGGTGGTGGTCTCAGCATCACGTTTTAAGCAAAAACTGGAAGAGGTTACTGTTTCTGTGGATGTGATTAACGCTAGAATAATAGAAAGTAAAAATTGTGTTACCCTTACTGATGTCTTGAAAAATGCTCCTGGAGTTCAGATTACTGACGGTCAGCTGAACATTCGAGCTGGAAGTGGTTGGAGCTATGGTGCAGGTAGTAGGGTGATGGTAATGATCGATGATATGCCTTTGCTTTCTGCCGACCAAGGTGAGGTGCTTTTTAACATGGTTCCTTTAGAAAATGTAGAGCAAGTAGAGATAATTAAGGGAGCTTCTTCAGCATTATATGGATCTTCTGCTTTAAATGGAATTGTCAATGTGAGATCTAAAATGCCTAGCTCCAAACCTGAAACACATATTAGCTATTTTCATGGTTTTTGGGATGCGCCAAAGAATCCAAGTATTAAATGGTGGGGAGATAGCACTCGATGGAAAAGAGGATTAAATTTTACGCATTTAAGAAAAATCGGAAAATTAGACTTGTCTGTTTCAGGTTCTCATTTTAATGACATGGGTTTTGTTAAAGAAGGGGTAAATGAACAGACACGATTCGTTTTAAATACAAGATATAATTTTAAAAAAGTAACTGTTGGTTTAAATGCCAATTACATGCATAGAAGTAATGGCCAATTTGTAATGTGGTCTTCAGATACTACAGCTTACACACCACTAGAAGGTACTATGCTTATCAACTTTGGGAGTAGGTTTTATATAGACCCTTCAATTGTTTATTTGGGGGAGTATTCAAAACATACTTTAAGAAGTAGAATTCTCTCTAGAAATGTATATTATGATTATGAGGATTCTACCTTGATAAAATCATTACTAACCTACAATGAATACCAGCATCAGTTTAAAAAGAAAAATACTTCCATTACAAGTGGTGTTGTGGCAACCACTTTTATGGGAGAAACAGGTTCTTATGCCGATAAACCTCTTCAAGGTGTTAACTACAGTTTATATAGTCAGTATGATCAAAAATTTGGTGATTTTAATTTTTCAACTGGCGCTAGGTATGAAATTTTTGACTTAGATACTATTCGAATCGCTAGACCCGTCTTTAGAGGAGGCTTAAACTATGAATTAGTTGAGGGGTTAAATTTTAGGACTTCCTACGGGCAAGGTTTTAGATTCCCTTCAATAACAGAAATGTTTATGCAAGGTGATATTGGCCCAATTAATCTTTATAGAAACCCAAACCTGCAGCCCGAATCTGGATGGACATCTGAGCTGGGAGTTAAAAAAGCATTTACTTTTTCTAATTGGAAAGGATACATTGATTTAGTTGGATTTGTAATGGAATACAACAACATGATGGAGTTTACCTTTGGTGCTTGGGGAGATCCTGTAGCTAACCAATTGGGAGGTTTAGGTTTTCGTTCAATTAATGTTGGTAAAACTAGAATTTCTGGGTTTGAATTCACATTTAATGGCGAAGGATCTATAAATGATAAATGGGGCTTTGGCGTGCTTAGTGGTTTTAATTTATCTAATCCAATTTCGGTATATCCAGATTCAATTTTTGCATATGATCTTAATAATTTTGGTTATACCTTTAACAATACCAGTTCCGACACAACTGGTCATTTTTTGAAATACAGATCTAGAACATCTGCTCGTTTAGATGTGGAGCTATCTTACAAAAAAAGAATGTCAATAGGTTTTTCATATCAGTACAATTCTAAAATGAATAATATAGATGGTGTATTTACATCAATCATTTTTAATTCTCCTCTCGGCTATGATTTAGGAATTAATAACTCGATGGAGAAATACAATAAAGGATATCATCTGGTAGATTTTAGAATTCGAATAAAATTACTCAAGACAACAACTTTAGCTTTAATGGCAGAGAATTTATTCAATGAAGAATATTTAGTACGTCCAGCTAATTTTGGGTCTCCAAGAACTTTTATGGCTCAACTAAAAGTAGATTTTTAAACCCAATTTCCTTTAATCATTACCCTGTCAATGTTGTTTTCTCCAAAGGAGTAGGGGATGAAGTTATAGGAAGAAATCTCTTCAGTTAAAATAATATTGGCAAGCTTTCCTTTCTTAATTGTTCCAAGCTGATTTTCTAGTTCCATAGCAGCTGCGCCCATTATTGTTGCTGCATTAATAGCCGCTTCAGGAGTTATTTTCATGTTAATACACGCTAGAGAAACAACTAGGTTCATGTTGCCGCATGGCGTAGAGCCTGGGTTGTAGTCACTTGCAAGCGCAAATGGAATGTTGTTTTCCAGTAAAGTCTTTCCTTTGGCATAAGGAATGTTTATAAACAATGAGCAAGAGGGAAGTAAAGTTGGTATTGTACGGGCTTCTTTTAAGCTATCAATATCTTTTTGAGTAAGCACCTCCAAATGGTCAACTGTTAAGGCATCAAATTCAATTGCTTTTTGAATTCCGCCAATACTTGTAAACTGATTGACATGTACTTTTGGTTTTAGCTGGTGCTTTTTACCAGCAGCTAATATAGCGTGCATATCTTCTACCGAGAAATAGTTTGTTTCACAAAATATATCGATGTAGTCGGCCAGTTTTTCCTTAGCTATGTTGGGAATCATTTCGTTAATTATGTTGTCAACATATCCCTTTTTGTTTCCTTTATAAGCTTCAGGAACAGCATGAGCTCCTAAAAAAGTAGTTTTTATGGGGGTGGAATAGTTTTCTTTTAGTTTAGCAGCAACTTTTAGCATCTTGATTTCATTTTCTAGCGAAAGCCCATAGCCACTTTTAATTTCAATTGCTCCAGTTCCCATTTTCATGACTTTCTCCAATCTTGTTGCAGCGCTATCATAAAGTTCGCTAAAAGAAGTGTTGGCTAATTTTTTTGCTGAGTTTAAAATCCCTCCGCCTTTATGAGCGATTTCTTGATAGCTAAGTCCGTTAATCCTATCAACAAATTCTTGTTCTCTTGTGCCTGCAAAAACAAGGTGAGTGTGGGAGTCATTCCAACAAGGAAGCACCGATTTGTTTTTAACATCAATCAGCTCAATTGAGCTATCTGATTCTAGGTTTAAATCTTTCATTTTTCCAAAATCAATGATTTTATCTTGCTCAATAATCAAATAGGCATTGGAGATGGTATTTAGTGCATTCATATCGGTGAAATCGCTATTTGCTTGGTTTTCTCCCTGTGTACCAATTAGGTCTTTAATATTAATGAGAATTGTTCTTTTGTTCATTGTTAAAGGAATTTTTAGGCGAATTTATAAAACAATTTAAGCTATTCATCTAATATTCTTTGCTTATGATGTTTATATGCTTAAATTGGTAATGCAATTATGGAAGATATTCATTTAGAAAGAACGGTGAAAACTCCTGAAGTTCATTTTGATTCAGAAAAAGGTGAACTGATGATTGGTGGCATTTCAATACCTGAAAATACCGTTGACTTTTACCACCCTTTAATTTACTGGATTACTCAATATTCAGCTGCTCCTGCCGAGCAAACTAGGTTTATTGTCAAGTTTGAATATTTCAACACAAGTTCTTCTGTAGTAATCCTTAATATTTTCAGAATGCTCTCTGATTTAAAATCTACTGTCCAGATTGATTGGTTTTATGAAAATGATGATTCTGAGATGCAAGAGCTCGGTGAGGATTATAAAAGAATGCTTTCAAAAGACCTTTCTTTTAATCTGATTCCTATAGATTCTTTTTAAAATAGCTAATCAGAATTTACACTTAATATTCTTTCCTTAACTTTACTATTGTTATTTCTTGTATCTTAAAGAACAAAGCCATTACTATTGATGAGATTAAGGCCCCATATCATTTTAATTTTTCTTTTTGCCTATCTTACTAACTACGCTCAGGTAAAATATTCTACGGTTGCTAATGGTAGTTGGAGTAACTCTTCTGTATGGGATAATGGTGTGCCTCCAAATCCATTGCCTCAGCTTGATACCATCTACGTGAATCACGATTTATCTTATGACGATAGTCAAATTGTTCAGGGAGTATTTTTTATTGATACTAATGGTTCCATAACAAATAGTTCTAAAGATTTATTTATCGGAAATAATTCACAAAATGAAGGTGAATTTTTTAATTATGGCTCTATTTCTGTAAGTAAACTTGAGGTAATACCCACCGGTTGTGGATCAAACAATACAAAACCTGTAGTTCATAATTTTGGAAACATCACCTGCTCAGCTAAAATTCATATAGGTAAAAATTGTGGTTCGGGTTTTTTCTTTAATTATTTGGGGAGTAATGTTTCAACTGCTTCTGAACTTCATTTAGATGGATACTTATGTAATGAAGATACCATTGAAGTTCAAACAAGGATATACAACCATGGTGGTACTATTGAATGTTGCGGCTATTTCATTACCCCCAAAATGGAGACTGATCAAAATCAAGGGAGACCAGGAGGTTATTATTGCTCCAATTTTTGTACCGATCAACAAACTGAACCAATTATTGAAGTTGATGGGAATATATTCCCTAGTTATCTAAACGCTTACCTTTACGCAAGTCCTAGTTCTGTATTCTTCGATAATGATAGCACTCTTATTTGCAATTACAATCAAAGTGGAGATTCTATTTCTTTTGATACTTGCAATGCAGCTTTTAGTTATTCTTCTGCTTATTGTTTAGATGGTGATGACATGTCTCCCAATTATATTGAAGATTCGTCTGGTTTTTTCTATTCAAATTCCCCATTATTTTTTCAAGATTCAATTTTGGGTATTGTTGATGTGCTATCCTTAGATACTGGGTTATATACAATTTATCATCAATTGGATAATTGCATTGATTCTTCATCTTTTCATATTTATTCAGCTTCATTTGCTTTTACTAGTCCCTATTATTGTGATGGAGATTCAATAATATCCCCTATAGTTTATGGTAGTAATTCAGGTGTTTTTAGTGCTGACCTTTCTGCTATGATAACCTTTAATTCAATTTTTACTGGTGAAATAGATGTTGCAAATTCTTATGATACTACATATTCGATTTATTACAATGTATTAGGATGTATAGATACTGTTGATTTGGAAATTGTTTCAGATGAATTTTTTTATCCTTCTTCTTCATACTGTGTAGGTGGTGCTAATCCTTTTCCTGTAATTGAAGGTTCTTCAGGTGGGGTATTTTCTTCTGACTTACCACTATTAATTTCTTCCTCCACCGGAGAAATAGCTCTCTTAAATGCTATAGATACGAACTATACAATTTATTACGACTTGCTCACTTGTAGAGACTCTTTTTCTTTAAGTATTTTGTCTGCTGCTTTTGCTTATGATTCTATATTTTATTGCAGTTCCAGTTCAGATCCTAGTCCACTATTTTTAGGTTCTCCAAATGGGGTGTTTTCTTCATCAAGTACTTTAGCTATTGATTCATTGTCGGGTTTAATTAGTTTGCAAAGCTCCCTGGATACACTTCATGCTATTTATTATCAAATAGGTAGCTGTATAGATACTTTCAATTTAGCGCTTATTAATCCTTCATTTAGTTACCTAGACACCACTTTTTGTTTCGGTGAAACAGTTGATACGGTTGTTTTAAATGGTTCTAACTGTGGTTTTTTTAGTATTTCACCCTCAGATGTTTCAATTGACTCTAGTTCTGGTGTTATAAATTTCGCTTCTGCAAGTAGCTCAATATATACCGTAACTCATCTTCTTGGTGGCTGTAGTTCAGATTTTTCTTTATTGGTTGAAAACCCCCACCTTTAGTTACATCGACTCTATTTATTGTTCTTACGATGAACCCGATTCTGCTCTTTATGCTTCTAATGCTGGAACTTTTAGTTCTTTTCCTTTGGGCATTTCTTTTGTTGATGTTAATAGTGGTTTAATTGATTTTAACAGCTCTTCTGATATGAGTTATTCTATTTTACATACCGTTGGTGAATGTGTAGATACTTTTGATCTTACGGTTGTTAATGTTAATGGTAATGGTTTTTACGCTGATTCAATTTGTGGACTTGATTTTCAAGTTGATCAGTCGTTAATAAATGAAGTTTCTTATCTTTGGAATACGTTGGATACTGGTTTGGTTTTTTCTAACGATACTATTTTTAATCCGATTGTTTCAGTTTCTAGCCAAGGAATTTATTTTTTCGATTGTAGCCTTTCAAAAAAAGGATGTATTTATTCAGATTCTATTGAACTTAAATTTGTTGATTCTATTTATTTGTCTTTACAAAATGAGTTAGTGGTCAATCAGTCTAGTGTTGAACTTCTAGCCAATTCAAATGCTTACTTTTATCAATGGGAAAATGTCTCATTGAATGAAGGGAATATAGAAAGTCCTTTTACTGCTAATACGCTAATTTCAAATTTAATTACTGGAGATTATACTTTTGGTATTACTGCATCAAATGACATTTGTCCTGATGCTTATGGTCAAATAGAATTGTTTGTAGATTGGATTTTTATTCCCAACGGATTTTCTCCAAATGGTGATGGCATTAACGATAATTTTGGTTTAGATGGTGCTCGTGACGGTGTGGTTTTTGAGCTCCAAATCGTTAATAGGTGGGGAGAGTTGGTTTATACTTCTTCAGACTTCTTTGATAAATGGGATGGAACTATTTTTGGAAAAGAAGCCCCTGAGGATACTTATTTTTATTTTATTGAATTATCTGGAGTTAGGTATAAAGGATCTCTAGAGCTTAGAAGATGAGAAAAGCTGTTGTCATACTGTTATTGTTATTGCCTTCTTTTATGAAGGCTCAGTATCTTCCTAGTTTTTCAACTTTTATGGATGTGGGGCTCCTTTATAACCCTTCTTTGGCTGGTGTTAATGACAACCTGTCTGCATTAGTTGGTTTTAGGTCTCAATGGATGGGGGTCGAAGGTGCACCAACATATCTGTTTTTTAGTGCCGATCTGCCATCTAAAAGACAAAAGGTAGGAATAGGCGTTAATTTATTAAATGAATCTATTGGTATAAACAACAATACGCTAGTAAACGGAAATTTTTCCTATAAATTTCTATTGTCTAAGGGTTTATGTACTATGGGTATTTCTTTGGGTGCTAAAAACGCTAGACTTGATCAGTCGAGACTAGAGTTGGTAAATAATTATGATCCCGCTTTTAATAACATTTCTAATAATGTAATTCTTCCTTTTGCGGGTTTTGGAATGAATTATGAAATTGAAGGGTTTTCTGTAAATGTTGCTTTTATGGATTTGATTAACAACAGTTATTCTAGAAACCTGAATCTAATGGCTAAATATAAATATCAATTAAATGACAAACTATTGTTGAATTCCTACGTCTTTTATAAAAAAGGTTTAGCAGCTGTTAATCAAATGGAAATAGGTTCATCTGTTGAATATAATCGTAAATTGGGATTTTATTTTGGTTATAGAACAAATCAGGATTTAATTCTTGGTTTAAGCATTAATATTTCAAAGCAGTTGTATATGATTTATTCGTATGACTTTACTGCAAGATTTTTTAGTGACTTTAGTAATGGCTCTAACGATTTAGTGTTAAGATTTAATTTTATTGAAGAAAAGAAAGCATATAGCCCTAAAGATTTTTAAGTTACTTTTTGTGACTTTTATTGCTATCCCAAACTTTGCTCAGATATATACTTTTCATGAGTTGAATTTAGGAAAACTTAAAGAGAATGTTTATGGGCCATTTTTATTCAATGAGAAGCTATATTTCTCTAGTGATGTTAAATCTTCTGTTTTTAAATCTTATAAGAATCAAAATGGGTCAAACCTTTATGATATTTATTCTGTAAATGTTGATAAATGGAAATTGCTAGATAAGCCTAAAAATCTTGGGAAGCAGGTGAACACCTTTCTAAGTGACGGACCCTTAACTTTTTCTGTTGTCGATTCTTCGTTATACTTTACAAGAGCCTTGAATCTTGAAGATGATTATTCTAATCTTGGGGTGTTTGTAGCTAAATTAACTAATGATTCTTTTGCCTCACCAAAGTCATTTCAATACAACAACATTACTTATAGTGTTGGACACCCTTCAATAAACGAGTCGTCAGATGTTTTGGTTTTTGCAAGTGATATGCCAGGAGGCAAAGGGAAGTCTGACTTGTATGTTTGTTATTTTGAAAATAACTCCTGGTCTCCGCCAGTATCACTAGGAGATTCAGTCAATACTTCATTTAAAGAGTCTTTCCCTTTTTTGCATAAAAACCAGCTTTATTTTTCATCCAATAGAGATGGAGGTTTTGGTGGGCTGGATCTATATAGAAGCACCTTTGATGGGAATTATTGGACCAAACCTGTGCTTTTAGATGAACCTATAAATTCGGCTGCTAATGATTTTTCTATCTTTTTAATTGATGGAATGCAGGAAGGCTATCTTTCTTCAAATAGAGCAGATGATGGAACCGATCAAATTTTCTATTTTTCTTTGGATTTGCCTCAGCCAGATTCGTTCATTTCTGTTGAGCCTAATTTTTGTTTTGATTTTAATGATGAGTTGTTTACAGAACTAAGAGACGTTACTTATCAATGGGAGTTTGGAGATGGTACAACAAAAATTGGCAATAAAGTGAATCATTGTTTTGATAGGTTAGGGGCTTATTATGTAAGCCTTCACATTACTGATAATTACATAGACTTCACTTATAAAAACCTTTACAGAGATACGCTTACAATTGCTACAGATAATTATCCGTATATTGATTACAAAATTATTGATCAAGGGTATGAATTTTACATAGATTTATATTCTTGTGATACTAATTTCGATAACCATTATTGGTTGGTTGACGGAGTCGTGTATTATGAAGATAAATTGCGTTTGAATAAGAAAGTTAACCAGGTTAAATATGTCACCTGGAAAACTTCATCACCTGAAAATGTTTTAGGAATTGTTAAACAACTTTAATTTTTTTGCTTGTTAATGAATGTATTGTTTTCAATAGCTTGTTTGTTTATTTGCTGTCAATATCTATCGCAGCCTGTACCTGCTAAAGAAGAAAACATTCCTTTTTTAGTCACTTTTGGTAAAAATGCTCATCCATCTTATGGAGACGATGATCATTGTCAGACATTTTTTTTTACTATTCCAGAAGACTATAAAAAGCCTTTTTATATAAGAATATTTGACCCTGACACAGGGGGTGAGCATGATGAAATTAATAAGTCCTCTGTTGGTTTTAATACATCAACCAAATACAGTTTATATGGTGGTGCAGGATGTATTTCTGAAAAAGACGCAAAGGGGGTTGATCCTGTTGGTAAATTTAAAAGTGGAAATTTAATTGTTTCTAAAACTATTGGTATAGATAATTCTTTAGATAACAGTTGGTTGTCATTGGGACCTTTTAATCCAGCTGAGGGTGAACTTTCTGAGGGTTATTATGGGTATGTATTTAAATTAATTGCCGAAGGCATTAAGGGTGATGATGGCAATTTGTACAAGTATTTTTTGAGTTCAAGTTTTAACAAAAATGTTCCTATTGAAGGAGGGAATTCTTTTACTTTTGAATATTCATTTAGGCTGCCTAATAATCCACTTGAGGTCAGTCATATTTATCCTTTTGTAGACAATCAAGTTGTTTCAGTTAAGCAGGCAAACTTTGATTTAGATGATGGAGCAGTAATGAAACTTTTCTCTGCTGCTACTTTAGCTTTCTCTCTAGATGTTTCTGGAGATAACAGTTTTGCTGAGAGCTTGTACTATGTAAAGGATGCTGAAAAAGGAAAGTCGTTAGACATTCAATTTATTGTAAAGAAGAATCGTTTAAATGCTAATAATAACTTGGTGTTTTATATTACCAATCAGTATGGTGAATCATTGCCTTTTTTTTCTGTTCCTATTGGAGGTGTTCCTAAGTATCAGCCGAAAGTTTCTATAACCCCTAAATCAAATTAATCTTGAATACTTGTAGGCTAAATTTTTTATTCTTTTTGTTGTTGTTTTTGGGCTTCAATAGCTACTCTCAGGAATATAAATTCGAACATTTAGATCGAAAGCAAGGGCTTAGTCATTCGTTCATATATACTATAGAGCAAGACGCTAATGGGTTATTGCTTGTAGGTACTGGTGAAGGTGTAGGTGTTTATGATGGTAAGCAGTTTCAAATGTTTACTACTGAAAATAGATTGGCTGAAAACTTTACTTCTAGCTCACTTTCCGATTCAAGAGGAAATATATGGTTTGGCCATAAAAAAGGCGGGGCTTCTTTGTATAAAGATAAAACCTTTGATATTGTTCATTCTGGAGATGGAATAAATTCCATTGTCAATGACATTGCCGAAGATGGTCAAGGTAGAATATGGTTTGCTACTCAAAACAAGGGCTTGTATTTTATTGATTCCTCAGAAAAATACGAGTTTTTTCTAGATTTTTTTTCTGATTATATAATAGAGACCATCTATTTTACTGATGATGGGCATTTGCTTGTTGGATCTGATCAAGGTTTGGAATTATACAAATATTATGAAGATGAAAATATAATTTCTAAAGTTCAAGAAATTGCTGAGTTGTCCTCTGAGACGGTGGTAGACATTATTGCATTAGACAGCTCTAAGGTGTTAATCTCATTAAGAGATGGTGAGTTTTATTCGCTAGCTTTTGACAATGGACTTTATTACGTTAACAAGCTAGCAGTTAAAAACTTTCCTGAAAGTATAATCGTTAGAGAGCTGTTTTATTTCCAAGGGTTTTTATATGTAAGTACTTTGTATAATGGTCTGTTGAAAGTGAGTTTAGAAAATGAATTTAAGTTAGTGAAGAATTATAATTTTCTAAGTGGTTTGAATACAAATTCTGTTAATACAACTTTTATTGACCGCGAGGGAGTTCTATGGGTAGGTACTTACGGTGCAGGATTAGCTTCCAAGGCGAATAATTATTTCTCGTTTTATTTTAGAGACAAATTTCATCCAAAAGAATACGGTTATTTCTCTGTAAATGAAGATTTTATCTATACGTGTAGTGAGGCGGAGCTTTTTAAGTTTCGAAAACATGATTTTAAGCTATTAAATTCTTATGATTCAGAAAATGGGCTTCCTAATGATGAAATAGGCTGTTTTATTTTCACTCAAGACAGTATGTTGTTTGTTGGCTGTAAAGAAAAGGGTCTTTTCGTTAAGCCTAAGCAAAGTTCATCTTTTAGGAAAGTCTCTTTATCAAGTGATCGCTTAAGCGATAACATTACAGCCATAAGAGAGATTGATGATAAAATATGGATTGGCACATTAAATGGAGTTTTTAAATTGGATAAAAACAACTTTGGTCTTAGCTCTTACAACCTCTATTCTGGTCTATCGCACAATAATGTAGGATATGTTTTCAATGTTAGTGATACCGTTTATGTAGGCACTAAAAGTGCTTTTCTAACCCAGTTTATTGATAATCAGGCTACTGATATTCAGTTGTCTAAAAATTTGAATTTGGTAAACATTAATATGATTGATCAAAACGCCAAAGGTGAGCTATGGTTGTCTACATTCGACAATGGTGTTTTCCTGTTAAAAAAAGATACTATTTTACAGTATACGGTAAATGAGGGGCTGTTGTCTAATTATTGTTATGCTTTGGTGGTAGATACAAAAAACAGGGTTTGGGTTACTCATAACGGAGGATTAAGTAAGCTCAATAGCTTTACTGGTAGATTTGAACAGTATGATGACAAGCATGGTTTGAATGTTAAATTCTCAAAAGCTGCTGTTTCAAGTTGGAAGAATGAGTTGTGGTTTGGTACTGATAACGGCATTATAAGGTACGATTCAAAAGAAGAGTTCAAGAACGACATTCCGCCAATTACCACAATAAATAGCATTGTTATAAATGATAGTGTTTATGAGTATTCGGCTAACATCACCCTTGATTATGGTGAATATGAAGTGGACATTAGAAATAGGGGGCTTAGCCTTAGAAAAGCCAAAGAGGTGACTTTTAGTCACTTTCTAATGGGTTATGAGCAGGATTGGTCTCCAAGGGCTTTTTCTAATGCCGTAAGCTTTCCTAAGCTACTAGACGGAACTTATACTTATTATGTTAAGAGCTATAATTCTGATGGTGTTCAAGGTAATGTTGTTGCCTTTGACCTCATTATTAAGCCTCCTTTTTGGAAAAAACCCTGGTTTTTTATACTGGTAAGTTTATTGTTGGTAGTGCTTGTAACTGTAGTCATTAAATTAAGAGAAAGAAATTTAATAAAAATTCAGAAGAAGCTTGAATTTGAATTGGATCTAAGAACAAAAGAGGTAGTTTCTCAGAAAGAAAAGATTGAGATAATAAATAAAGATTTAACCGACAGCATTAACTATGCTAAAAGAATTCAAATTCAATTATTACCTGAGAAAGATGATTTCTTGTCCATTTTCCCAAAAAGTTTCGTGCTCTATAAGCCTAAAGATATTGTTAGCGGAGATTTTTATTGGGTAAAAGAGTTCGATGATCAGGTCATTTTGGTTTGTGCAGATTGTACGGGTCATGGAGTTCCAGGTGGTTTCGTTAGTATGATAGGCTCTATTTTAATTCATGAAGCTGTTGTTTTTCATAAGCAACGTGACCCTGCAGCTATCTTACATGAAATAGATTTGAACATTAAGACGGTCCTTCATCAAAAAGACGATTACGATTCCAATAAAGATGGAATGGATTTGGGGGTGATTAATTTGAATAAAAAAACTGGTCTATTGAAGTTTTCAGGGGCTATTCGTCCATGTTATATTTTTAGCGATAATTTACTACATGTTATCAAAGGAGATAGGTTTTCTATTGGAGGTTATTCTCTTGCTGAAAAAGTCTTTAATACGGTTGAGTATCAACTTAAGAAGGGTGATTATGTCTACCTTTTTTCTGATGGCTTTGCCGATCAGTTTGGAGGTCATGAAAATAAAAAGCTCAAGATGTCTGGGTTTAATAAGTTACTCAATGAGCTTGTTAAACTTCCTATGGGTGAACAATATGAAAGGTACAATCAGGAGCTAATTAAATGGATGGGAGACAATCCTCAGATGGATGATATTCTTCTTGTAGGTTTTGAGTATTGATTGCTATTGGGTTGCTTTAGTTGACCAGGCTTGCGCTTTTTCACTGAATAAAGGTTTTACATTGCCCCATATTCCTTTAAAAATTGGGGAGCTTCTGTAGGCTTCAATAGCTGCTGTGTTTTCCCATTTGCTGTAGGTGAAAAATATATTTTCATCATTGATGTCCGCTAAAAGTTCCACACTGTAACAGCCATTAAAAGCAGTTATTTTATTTCTATTGTCTAAAAATAGAGTAGTAAATTTTTTTTTATGTTTTGGGTCAATAGATAGTTTGACAATTCTTGTAATCATGTTACTTAAATTCTATAGTTATGGTGTCATTAAGTTTTAAGCCGAAAAGTTGATTGGCACCGCCTCCAGAACCAATTACTCCTTTGTTTATAGCTATTTCTAGGAAACCACTACTGCTAAATAAGGCAACTCGCTCTCCCTCAGGAACTTCACCATAAGACTTGTGTATTTTGTTTATTGAATATCCAGATCTGGTAAGGAAAATTTTAAATTCTTTGTCTTTGCCTATTTCTTGAAAGAGCTCTTTTTTGATGTTGGTAATCACATTGCCATAGGTGTCAATATAAGTGACAGTACCTTTTATGCTGTTGGCGTCAACAATTGCTCTAAAAAGCTCTTTTTTATTGAATTTTTCTACCGGTTTTCCAATTACAGCGGCAAGACCTCCTCTTGCAATATGGCAGGCGGCTTTAACAAAAATATTTTTAGTTGGAAAAGAGTGGACATCTATTTCTTGACTTAGATTGAGCGACCATATTGCGTCTGGGTTTTTGTCAAAAATTAAAGAGAATATTCCATTGTCAGCCCCAATAAAATATTGGCCATAATTTTCTACAATTAGATGCTCTTTGGAATTGTTTGTTTCTGGGTTAATGCCTATAATGTGGATGGTGCCCTTAGGGAAGTCTTTAAAACAATTTTTGATAACAAAGGAGGCGTGAGCGATGTCAAATGGTCGGATGGCATGGCTGATGTCTACAATATTTGCATCGGGTAGCTCTTTAAGAATATTTCCTTTGATGGAAGCAACATAGAAGTCACTTAAACCCATGTCTGTTGTAAGCGTAATTATCATTAATTTGGACAATTAAATATTCCTATTATTTTTTACTTTTGCATATCAAAAATAACTAATTTATTACCAATAAAACCAAATCATTGGATAAGGATAAAATAATTGATATAAGTGGGGTAGATCAAACTGAACTTTTCGGAATTAGAGAGAGTAAGTTAAAATTTATTCGCTCTTATTTTCCCAAGTTAAAAATTGTTGTAAGAGGAGATAGTCTCAAGTTAATCGGAGATCAAGATTCCATTAAGTCCTTTGATTCCTTTTTTTCTCTTTTGTTAATTCATTTGGATCGGTACAATCAGCTTACAATAAACAACATTGAAAATTTACTCGGTGAAAACGGGCAACAAATTATTGATTCCAATCAGCCGGATGATGTGCTTGTTTATGGGAACAAAGGAATTGTTGTTAAGGCAAGAACACACAACCAAAGAAAATTGGTTTCTTCAAGTGCTGATAATGATTTGTTGTTTGCAATTGGTCCTGCTGGAACTGGAAAAACCTATACAGCAGTTGCCCTAGCAGTAAGGGCTTTGAAGAGCAGGGTGGTTAAAAAAATAATTTTAACCAGACCAGCTGTAGAAGCTGGTGAAAACCTTGGGTTTTTACCTGGGGATTTAAAAGATAAATTAGACCCTTATTTGCAACCCTTGTATGATGCGCTTCAGGACATGATTAAGCCGGACAAACTAGCTGAATTTATTGAAACGGGTGTTATTCAAATTGCTCCTCTTGGTTTTATGAGAGGAAGGACTCTTGATAACGCATTTGTTATTCTAGACGAAGGGCAAAACACTACAGAAAGTCAAATGAGGATGTTTCTAACTAGGATGGGGCAATCTGCAAAATTTATTATTACTGGGGATATTACTCAAGTAGATCTTCCAAAAAATCAAAAAAGTGGATTAAAGAGAGCAATACAGTTGCTAGATGATACTTCTGGAATTGATGTTGTCTTTTTAGATGAAAATGACGTTATTCGTCATCCGTTAGTTAAAAAAATTATTAAAGCATTTAAAGAATAAGGTTTTTATGAAAGCAATTACTGAATCAGCATTTAAATTCCCCAATCAGATTAGCCATTATAAAGGTAAAGTTAGGGATGTTTATAACATTAAAAATGATCATTTAGTGATGGTGGTAAGTGACAGAATATCAGCATTTGACGTTGTTTTACCTAAAGGTATACCTTACAAAGGTCAGGTGTTGAATCAGCTGGCTAAAAAGTTTCTTAAAGCAACCGAAGATATTGTTCCAAATTGGTCCATAGCCTCTCCTGACCCTAACGTTACTATTGGTCATTTATGTACTCCTTTTAAAGTTGAGATGGTAATTCGTGGTTATTTAACCGGTCATGCCTGGAGAACGTACAAATCTGGTAAAAGAATGCTTTGTGGTGTTGATCTTCCTGAAGGGATGAAAGAGCATCAGAAATTCCCTGAGCCAATTATTACTCCCTCTACAAAGGCTGATCATGGGCATGATGAAGACATTTCAAGAGAAGAAATTATTGCTCAGGGTATAGTTAGTGAGCAAGATTATCTTCAATTAGAAGAATACACACGTAAAATCTTTAAAAGGGGAAGTGAGATGGCTGCTGAGCGTGGGCTTATTTTAGTTGATACTAAATATGAGTTTGGCAAGAAGGACGGTAAGATTTATTTAATTGATGAGATTCATACTCCAGACTCTAGTAGGTATTTTTATGCCGATGGCTATCAAGAAAGGTTGGATAGTAACCAGAATCAAAAGCAACTCTCCAAAGAATTTGTTAGAGAATGGTTAATGGAAAATGGTTTTCAAGGGAAAGACGGTCAGTCGATTCCTGAGATGACAGACGACTTTGTGAATTCTGTTTCGGAAAGATACATTGAGCTCTATGAAAATGTATCAGGAGAAAAATTTGTTAAATCTGGAAGTACAGACGCCTTATCAAGAATTGAAAGCAATGTCCTTAACTATTTAAAATAAGCTATTTTTGGTTGTTTAGTTTAAGGTCGTGACCCATTTTCTCTTTTTTTGTCTTTAGGTACTCTTTGTTGTGAATGTTGCAATCTACTTCAATGGGTACAATTTCAGTAATCTCAAGACCGTAACCAACAAGACCTGTTCTTTTCTTAGGGTTATTACTTAGTAATTTCATTTTTTTAACTCCTGTAGACCTAAGGATTTGTGCACCAACACCATAATCCCTAGCATCTCCTTTGAATCCTAATTTCAGGTTGGCCTCTAAAGTGTCATAGCCTTCTTCTTGGAGCTTATAGGCTTTTAGCTTGTTAATAAGCCCAATGCCTCTTCCTTCTTGATTCATGTAGATAACAACTCCTTTTCCTTCTTTTTCAATCATTTTCATTGCATCAGCCATCTGATCTCCACAATCGCATCGTAATGAGCCCAGAATATCTCCAGTAAAGCAAGATGAATGAACCCTAACAAGAACCGATTCGGAAGGATCCCATTGGCCTTTGATTAATGCTAGGTGTTCTTCTCCGGTTGTGATTTGTTTAAATGCTTTGAGCTTAAAGTCTCCATATTTGGTAGGTAGTTTAATTTCAACCAATTCTTCAATTAGTGTTTCATGCTTCATCCTGTAAGCAATCAAGTCTTCAATAGTAATAATCTTAAGATCAAACTTTTTAGCAATATCGACAAGCTCAGGAAGTCTAGCCATGGACCCGTCTTCATTCATGATTTCAACAATTAACCCCGCAGGTTCAAAACCTGCTAATCTACTAAGGTCTACTGCTGCTTCGGTGTGCCCAGCTCTTCTTAAAACACCTCCTTTTTTTGCTCTTAATGGGAAAATATGACCTGGTTTGCCTAAATCTTTGGGTTTTGTTTGAGGGTCGATTAAGGCTTGCACTGTTTTTGCTCTATCAGTAGCAGATATCCCTGTGGAACAACCTTTGCCAATTAAATCAATAGAAACAGTAAATGGCGTATCAAAATGTGAGTTATTGGCATCTACCATCATTTCCAGACCCAGCTCATCGCATCTTTCCTCAATAAGAGGGGTGCATATTAATCCTCTTCCATGGGTAGCCATAAAGTTAATTAGCTCTGGAGTGGCATTTCTAGCCGCAGTAATAAAATCACCTTCGTTTTCTCTGTCTTCATCATCAACAACAATGATTATTTTCCCTTTTTTGATGTCTTCTAGCGCTTCCTCTATGGTGTTCATTGTGTAATTCATGTTAACGTATCATTAATAGGGTGTAAAATTATAACAAATTAATTAGATGATATTTTGTTTAGCCTTCATTATTTTTTCCAGCTCTGCTACAGAAGATTCCCAATCAAAAGCAGCTTTGATGTATTCTCTTGCTTTTCCACCAATTGATTCTCTTATTTGCTGGTTGCTAAGAAGTAAATCAATTTGCTGAATGTATTGTTCCAAAGAATTTGCAACAAGTATTTGTTCTCCATCTTTTGCTTTTAGTGCTTGATTGGCCAACGGAGAGGTTATGCATGGTAAACCAAGTGACATCGCCTCTAAAAGTTTATTTTGTAATCCAGTTCCAATTCTCAAAGGAGCTAGGAATATTTTACCTGCTAAATAGGCGTTTCTTATGTCAGGTGTCCAGCCAATAATTTCAATGTTATCATTGGCTAATTTTTTTAGTTGATATGAGGGGTTGGCACCACAAATCAGCACTTTAATTAGTGGAAATTTTTCTTTTAATAAAGGCAGCAACTCTTGGGCTATATATAGGGAGGTGTCAATGTTTGGGGCGTAGCTAAGATTACCAATAAAGACCAAATCGTATTTTTTCTTCACCTCTTTTGAACTAAAGTAATGGCTGTCTATTCCGTTTGATATTATTTTAATTTGATTTTTCTTCTCATGAAATATATACAACCGATCGTGCTCAGATATTATACAGTGGTTGTCAAAATATTCAAAAGCTAAGTTTTCGTATTTCACAAGTCTTTGTGCTTCAATTTTAAAAATTGGTTTCATCCAGCTTGCGCTGTTAATCCTTCTTTCTATACCTTTAGAAAAGGCATCCATGTAGTCTAAAGTTTTAGAATAATGATGTTCGTGCTGTACATAGGGAACACACCTAATTAATTGACAATAAATGTGATCGGGATCAATAGCTTTTATAAGCCTTGTAATCTTCTTGTGGATAGCAGACTGATAGAAATATTTAACTTGAAATGGTTTGTTGCTAAAAAGACCCATTGCTAAATTCAATAGAATCTTCCACTTTTTAAGTTTAAAAACATGAACACCTTTACAGTACTTCTTTAATTCTTGCTCATGGTTGGATTCTACTAATGTGTCTGAAAGTGAAATAAGGTGTATTTCATTGTTTTTACTTAACGATTTAAGTTGATGAAAAGCTCTTAATTTATCTCCTTTATCAAGAGGGTATGGAAACCTAGAGGTTAGAACAATTAATCGCATTACTAAACAGATTTATAAAACTCTAACAAGTTTGAGGTGATGATGTTGTTGTTGTAGTAGTCGTTTACAAATTCTCTTGCTTTATTGCCAATAACAGTAATCATATTGGGGTTTTCTACTAACATGTTTATCACTTGACTAAACTCTTCTAAAGTATTGGCAATAAGAATGTTCTCCCCATCTTTATAGTTAATTCCTTCAGCCCCTATTTTAGTGGAGATTATTGTTTTGCCTAAAGCCATTCCTTCAATAATTTTAACGCGCATTCCTCCGGCAGAAAGAAGAGGTACAATCATAACATCATGGCTATTTATGAAATCATTTGCAGAGTTGACCTCACCATGGTTGAAGATGTTTTCTTGCTCTGAGTTCATCATCCAAGTCGGCATTTTCCTTCCTGCTAAATGCAAGCTTATTGATGGATGATCTTTTTGAATCTGTGGCCATATTTCTTCCATTAACCAGGATACTGCTTCAAGGTTGGGCTTCCAGTCCATGGATCCAATGTGAAAAAAGCTAATTTCATTAGCACTAGCTTTTTTATGATGATGTTGGTATTTATTAATGTCTATTCCAAAGGGGATGGTGGTAATGGGTTTTTTGCATCCTAGGTTTTCATATTTAACCTGATCTTCAATACTAATTGCTGCAATTCCATCTATTGCGTTTAAAACACTAGTCTCATATGCTTTAAGCTGTTTGGAAAGGATGTTTAGGTATATTTTTTTTGCTGGATTGATTGTCTTTCTTGCCAGTCTTTCCCAAATCATGTACTCTAGATTGTGAGAGCGTAGGACAAGCTTAGCAGATGAAAATTTCCTTAAGGTATGCAAGTAAGGCGTCATAAAGAGACTCTCTAGGTGAATAATATCGTACGAGTTTTCTTTTAGTGTTTTAATCAGTAAGGTGTCAAAATCGGGAGAGAAAAACCGAGATATATTATAGGAATCCGAAGTCACTAAATTCGAGAAGGCATCAACGATGTTCAGCTTAGTGTCTACAAAAACACTTTCAATTGCTGTACGTTGCAGGTAGTTTTTAGTTAGTTTTTCTTTGTTGAAAGGGTGCTTTACTGTGCTAATGGTTAAAATTTTAACCTTGCATTTGTTTTTTAGGAGTCCATCTGTAATGTTACTCATAGAAATGCAGCCTCCATCTATAGATGGTTGTGGTGGCTTATGACATAGCTGTAAAACTTTCATTTTCTATTTCTTATTTGCGAAAATAGACTTAAAAAACTTGAAGTAAAATTCAAAATCAAATAATCTAGAGTCATTGTTGGCTTTAAGGAATATAAATAGCGTTATTGGTGTAATTACAAAAGCGCTAAGCCACATGCCCTTAAATGGCTCAATAGACCCATTGGATGCCATTTCTTCTCCAGCTCTAGTAAGTATAAAATACAATAGAAAAAATAAAATGGCGATTAAAACGGGCCAGCCTAAGCCTCCCTTTTTTACAATTGCACCAAGTGGAGCACCTAAAAAGAACAGCATTAATACGGCATAAGAGAACGTGAACTTTCTATTCCACTCAATGCTCATATCTGAGAGGTAGTTTTTTGTTGATTGTTCTTTACGAATTTCGATGTTAATGTGGTTGATAATTTGATCAGCTCTTCGGATTGCTTTTTTTACCTGCTTTTTTCTTTCAATATTACTTTGGTTGGTTATCAATAGGTGAGCGCTGTCTTTAACTCTAATGTGTGATTTGTTATTTGTGCTGTCAGTTAACCTAAAAGGAGTAAAAGAATTTTTCACATAGTTGTCAAGGTTTACAGTTCGCTGTTTCATTTCAATGGAAACAGAATCTTCCAATGTTATAATTTGGTTGATAGAAAGTAGGTACTGTTCTTTTTGATAAGCATCTTCATTAGAGCGCTCAAAATCAAAAGAATTTAAGTTAAAGTTTAGGTTAGCAGAGTCAAAGTAGTAGCGCATAAAGGGCACTTTAGAATCGTCCATGTTTGATGGGTTCCACTCTTGAATGATAACCCCATCTAAAAGCTCCAATTGAAGTTTTGATTTTTTTGTTGAATGAATAATTCTTCCGCTTGAAGCTCTTATTATTCGTTTAAAATCTCTAGGATCTTTCTTGTATGACCAAGCGCCAATGGTTTGCTTTTTCATATCTGAATGATCGTAAATTAAGATGTCTTTAAAGGAGTCACCTTCTTTATCTTTTTCTTTTACCCGTATAGAGAAATTGTCCGACTTGAAAAACACACCAGGCTGTAGGGCAAGCGAAACTTTTGTGTTTTGGATGTCTGAAATTAACACCCGCATTTTAAAATTGGCCAATGGCCAAAGGCTGTTGGAGAAATAAAAAGCAAAAACACTAATAAAAACAATGACAACCGTTAATGGTTTCATTATTTTAAATAACGAAAGCCCACTAGATTTCATGGCAATAAGCTCATTGTGTTCTCCAAGGCTTCCAAAGGTCATTATGGATGCCATTAGTATAGATAGGGGAAGTGCAACTGGCACCCAGTTGGCTGAAGCATATAGCATTAGCTCCAGTATGATGTACCATTCTAATCCTTTACCCATTAAGTCATCGACATACAACCACAAGAATTGCATGTCAAGGATTAGCATCCAAATAATGAAATTAAGAATAAAAGGTCCTAAGAATGATTTTACTACAACCCAGCCTAGCTTTTTCAATACGTTTATTTAGAAGTGATAACGAAAGATAGCCGATAAATGTTATCCGCCAATAGCTTGCTTTAATTTACTTATGCTGTTGTCCCACATTAATGTTATTTCATCTACTTCATCTTCATCGGCAAAATCGGTAACAAGAAGTGCAACATCTTTAGTGAGATCGTCAATTTTAATGGCCATTTGAAAGTAGTAGTCTTCACCCTCATCGTCTTCCCATTGAAAACGAATGGAATCTTTTTTGGATTTCATAAGCTTAGCGCTTTCTTCACTTCTATCCCAAAAGAAAGTAAACATATCATCTTTGATGTTGACGTCATTTGCAAACCACTCTGAAAGACCGCTGGGCGTACTTAAACAGGTGAATAATATATTCGGAGAAGTATTAATGATGTACTCTAACTCTACTTTGATTTTTTCCATGGTATTCATCGTTCTTGTTTCAATATTGAAACTCAAAAAAGTGAATATAGAAAAAAAATAGAGTGCCAAAAATATATTTTAAGAAAAAGTTAAAGAATAATCAATTTTATAGTGAATAGGAGTAGGAAAAACCATTCATTATTATTTATATTTGCGCCCTTAATGATTAGGCGCGGTAGCTCAGTTGGTTAGAGCGCAGGATTCATAACCCTGAGGTCGGGAGTTCAAATCTCCCTCGCGCCACAAAGCTCAAACTTGTAAGTTTGGGCTTTTTTCTTTTAAGACTGTTCGAACTTGTTCGGATAGGGCATAAGAGTAAAAAACCACATCGCAAGGCGATGAGCTTTGTGAATTCCCCCTTAATATTCACAGAGCGTATCGAAGTAAATCTTCCTCTCGCCACCACGACAATCACTTGTAAATGAAGGTTTTAAGATTATTCTTAGCACCTTTTTTGTTTTTAGGATGTTCTTGTGTTAGGAATTGTGGTAGGTCTTGTGCTAGGAATTTATTGAATTTAACTTTTATTAATTAAGAAATTTCAAAATGATGTGGAAGCAAATAATTTCAAGTTGTGCATCTAAAATATTGTTGAAAACACATTATTAAAACAACTAATTTTTGATAAATTTTTTAGAAATAAAAAGACCATTTTCTGAAATTAAAGTAAGCAAATAATAGCCATTTGTCAGTTTAGAAAGATTAATTGATTTCTTATGATTTCCTCTGTGAATGTTACCTAGCTCATGTTCTTGTACGGTTTTTCCAAGTCCATCAGAAATCTCAATGTGAAAATTGCTTTGAAATTTAGTTGAAAATTCAAAAGATAGTTCATCTTTAACTGGGTTTGGGTAAAATTTTAAAAAGGAAATTTTTCCAGATAAGAGTGTGTGTTCAATAAGATCCACGTTGTCACATAAGTCAACCTTGACGACATAGGTTGATTTGGTTGATGGAATCATAGATTGACTTTCAGCCCAAATTGCATATACAAAACAACTATCTCTGTCTATATCGTTATAATGGCCATAAAACTCATTTGTTGAAAAAATAGTAGGATTATTTGAGACAACAATTGGTGGTATTGTGCTCAATCCATTATGATCTATTTCACCGATGTAGTATTCAGCTTGTAAACTTAAACTATCAACAACAAACCATGACACAGAACACTTATTTCCATAAGAAGCAATACATGGCATTAGATGAAAGTAAGGGCCATTTAAAAAGATTGAACCTAATTCTTTTGTCCACAGCCAAGAATTTCCTCCATCTGAAGAATAAGTTATATAGGAACGTACTGTAGAGTCTCCAAAATCAGACCATGCTAAAAACAGATGGTTATTGGAGGAGGCTAAACTTGGGGCGCAATTTTCATCTTTATGAATCTGATAGTAAAGATTTGAAGATAAAACTACAGAGGAGTCTATTGTAATTGGAGTTTGCCACGTCTGACCTTGATCTGAACTTTTATTGTAAACAATATTACAATCAAAACCCCAGCTATCATTAATAGTTATGCTAGCATGATGTA
The DNA here is from genome assembly GCA_045561415.1 of Parvicellaceae bacterium. Taxonomy (GTDB): domain Bacteria; phylum Bacteroidota; class Bacteroidia; order Flavobacteriales_D; family Parvicellaceae. The sequence goes on along the minus strand of JBJKXU010000020.1, from coordinate 7,478 downwards.
TTGTTCCATTTTGGTCGACAATGATATTGTTACCCTGCCCAGAAGTGTCTTCAACTGAAAATGGTGTCGTATTAAAACCATTAGTTTGTGGATGTTTTACATAAATTGATTTTCTTACAAGAGTGTCTAAAGTTGAAAAAAATTGTCCACTTAGGTATAAAGTTCCGTCATGTGGGCCCTCTGAATTATCGGCTGTCACCCAAATTCGATCAAACATTTCATTTCCAAATCCAAGACTACCAGTATGTATTTCAAAATCAGAAGCAGCTGGTATGATAAAATTTTGACCTCCGTCAATTGAATAAACATAGTAAGTACTATACTTTAATTCTCCAAGATTATTTTCATATGCCATAATGTAAGCAAAATGAATCGTTCCATTATTGTCGATAGTTAAAGTAGGGTCAAAAGTACCATATACATAGAAAGGGTTTGAAATAGTTGCAGTAGTTGCGGTTAAAGCATCATAGTTACTTTCAAACCATGTCATACCAGCATCATTAGAATAAAACACAGGAGTATTTGTTTGTGATGTCGATGATGGATTAAGATTCATCATTGTTGAGGCAACAATGTTATTCTCATTGTTTGGATTTATTGAAATAGTAGCTTCTGCTGCGTCTACTTTTATAAGGTTTTTTTGATTAAGTTTCAACTGATTTTGTTGTTGACTGTTTTTATCTAAACCATATTTTCTAAAATTAATGAGACGAAGCTTTTTAAAATCAATCTCAGAAATTTCTTTTCTTTCTTTTTTATTATACAATTCAATACTTGATAACAGGTACGAATAAACACTATCACTTAATGGAAGTTCTCTAAGGATCTCATTAACTCTTTCATTTGGTTTAACCTCTTGAGCTGTTAAGTTCATTCCAATTGATAAAAGAAAGCATACTTTAAATAGATTTTTTAACATAAAATAAAATTTACAATTCCAGTTAAATTTAATTTAAATTAATTTAAAAATAAGTTACTCACAATTTGTTTTATTGAGATCATTTTAGGTTAAATAATTAGAAATCTTGTGCTAGGAAAAAACCATTATTATTGGTTATTTTGGTGAAAAGTGAAAACTACAACTTTTATAAAATACTTATAATCAGTTACTTGTAAATTTAAAAATAGGTCACCGCGAGATTCAAAACCCTGAGGTCGGGAGTTCAAATCTCCCTCACCCCACCAAGAAAATCACTTGTAAATGAAGGTTTTAAGATTATTCTTAGAACCTTTTTTGTTTTTAGGATACTCTTGTGCTAGGAATTGTGGTAGGTCTTGTGCTAGGAGTCTTTAATAAAAAGCCAATTCAAATTGGCTATTTCGACCTAATCTTTTTAATTTTCTTTTGTCTTTTTTGGGAATGTTAATTTCAAAAACCTCTCCAGTTTTACAATGACATGCCAAACACAATTCTACTTTTGAGGAATCAAAAGAAGATGAAATGTAATTAACTGTAATGCCTTCGTTTGTTAGGTAATCATAAATGCCTTGCTGATATCCTTCAGTAGTAAATGTGTCAAGATCAATGTGCTCATCCCAAGGGTTAGCACAACCTGTTTGATCCCAGCGTAGCGATACAGCTTCGTTTTTATTGCAAGAAGAAATTAAGTAAGTAAAGGCAATTAATGGTAGATATAATTTTGATAATTTCATGTATTAATAACTGTTGAACAACTAAATTATTGTAATAATATTTTTTTAAGATTAATTTTAAGAAAAACTATTTAAGATTGTCATTTAACGAAGCTTACTGGTCTAACCGCTACAAGAATAATCAAACACAATGGGATATGGGAATTGTTTCACCACCCATTGAATTTTACATTAATCAATTAGTAGATAAAGAGTTAAACATACTCATTCCAGGTTGTGGCAACAGCTATGAAGCACAATACTTGTTTGAAAAAGGTTTTGTCAATACCAAGGTAGTGGACTTAGCTGAGGCCCCATTGAAAAATCTAAAAAAAAGAGTTCATAATTTTCCTGCTAAAAATCTCATACACGCCAATTTTTTTGAATTAGATGCCTCTTTTAAGTATGATCTAATTATTGAGCAAACTTTTTTTTGTGCCTTAGCTCCTTCACTTAGAAAAAAATATGTAAGCAAATGTTCCGAGCTGCTAAGAGATTCGGGTAAGGTTGTAGGGTTGTTGTTTTATGATATTCCACAAAATGATCATCCTCCATTCGGAGCTAGCAAATCAGATTATTTTGAATTGTTCAATACTCACTTTAGTATTGACCGATTTGAACAATGTAAGATTTCTCATCCTGCAAGAATGGGAAAAGAATATTGGTTTGAACTGTTAAAAATTTAAATCTTTATTTTAACCTCAGCTGCCCATTTCTAACTCTTTGAGGGTGGTTGCCTACAGGAATTTCAGCAATTACTTTTGCCGTAGCGTAATCAACTACCGAAACTTTGTCAAGGCCACTTATTGAAACGTAAGCCTTTGTTCCGTCTTCACTAGAAGTAGCCCAATAGGGCTTTGCTGCTTTGGGATCATCAGAAAGTGTAATAATTTGGTACTTAAAGCTCTCTCTGTCTACTACAGCTATGTAGCCATCCATAGTGCCAGCTACACAAATAGTTTTATCATCTCCGCTAATGGCAATACCATGGTGTCCAGAATTTAAAACATGGTCTCCCAGTGCTAGGTCTTTATTTGCTTCTGGGATAGGTAGTTCTAGTTTTCGAGTTATTTTATCATTTTCTATGTCGTATTCGAAAAATCCATGGAATAAGGAAATTTGTAAATAGGCAAATTTTTCATCATTAGTAATGGCCATAGGTCTTACAGCTCTATCGATCCAATCAAAACCAGCTTCTTCGAGCTTTTCTTTCATGTCTACTCTACGAATCACCTCATAGGTCTTGGCATCAACAATCTGAAACCAACGATCACCTTTCATAAAGTCTAACCGTGGTGAGGCTATAAAGACTTTGCCTATACAGGCATGGTATATTTTTTTACCATCTTCAGAATACGTGTTTTCATGAGGTTGGTCTCCAGACTCAAATTCACCTACAATTTTGCCTGTTGAAACATCTATGGCATGTACCTTTCTTGCTGTTGAAGCCGAAACCAAAAATGTTTTTCCATCCGGAGATATGGCCGAATGATCGGCTCTAAGCCCATCTACTGGACATCGCCAAGCAATTTCCCCAGAGTTAACGTCTATGGCAACAACGTCTGCAAAACTTGGTCTTGAAGCATAAATGTACCTGCCATCGTTTGACGTAAACATGTCGTCTACTAGTTGATCATTGCCCTGTCCAATAAATTCTCGGATAAAACCTGCTGTGATCCTGCGCTTAAATCCAGAATAGATTTCCTCAAACCGTTCTTCTCGGTCGGGCATAACGCTTATTTTTTTTATGATCTGGTAGGTTTTTGGATCGAAAATGGTAATTACTCCATCCCAGTTATTTCCTGTTACCACAACATCTTTTAAAGGGATGCTGTCGTGAATAGTTGCTGCGTTTTTTTCTGGTTTAATGGGAAATGAAGGATATGCTCTTTCAGGCCTTTGACCTAAGTTGTAAAGTAACATGGCCAAAATTACCAATACGATAAATAGTAGTTTTAAAAGTGTTTTTTTCATATAACTAAATTGTAAGTGCCTACAATTGATTTCACAGCTTATTAGATATGTTGTGAAGTTATGAAATTTTCAATTTGTTCAATTGAATTGGTTTCCACATTCTTAAACTTTTATATGTGATTTGTTTGTAGCGATTAGGGTGTTGTTAGATGAGTGAAAGCTAATTTCCCTTTCTTATGGTGTTTTTTTTATTTTCTGTTTTAAATTAGTTTAAATATTAGCTGATTATGTATTGTAGGAAACTCCAAATCGTATTTTTTTTATGTAGTTTATTTTTGTTTGAGGGCTGCAGCACCAATGCAAAAGACAAAAGTGAGCCGGTTCAATACATTCACCTTTCTCATTTTAAAATTAAACCTACACCTTTTATATCCCCTCAAATAAGCAATTTAGATTTAAAAGAATATCAAGTGGTAATGTTGGGAGGTGATTTAGCTGATTCTACAACTAAAGATGTTCAAGCGATGGAATATTTAGACAGTATTTTCGATTTTAACAATGAAAATACGTTGTGGTCGGTGGGAAATCACGATTTTGCTGGAGACACCGCTTTAATTCAAGAATTTACAGGAAGAGAACACCATTTTGCTCACACTAAAAATGGAGTATGCTTTCTTGTTTTGGATACTCAAATGGATTCAAGTAATATAGTAAATCAGCAATTAGATTTTGTAGATTCCCTGCTAGATACTATCCAAAAGTCAACCCATTTAATTGTATTACATCACAAGTTAATTTGGCTATATAACAACTCCACTTTTAATACAGATTCCATAAATAAAGTGTCTAACGCTCATCTTGGTGATTGCAATTATTGTTTGAATCCAAATAACTTTAACAAGCGTATTTACCCCAAATTAAAAAAGCTTCAAAAGCAAGGGGTAAAGGTTATTTGTATTGGTGGTGATATTGGTAAAAAAGTAAAAGAATTTGAGCACATTACAACAGATGGAATTGTATTTTTAGGTTCCGGAATTGAAGAAAATGATGCTACAAATAAAGTGCTAATCTTTAATCATCATTTGAATTCTAAACAATTAACATGGGAGTTTAAGCCAGTTAATGAATTTTAATTGTTTTTTTAGTTTAACGTGTTTTTTAGATTCTTTTTGAGATTTTGTTATTTGATATATCTCTTTGGGCTTTGCTCTTAAACCTGAAAATCTTTTGATTTATTAAGTTAAGGTGCTTTGTTTTTCTTCCGTTTACTCTTTTTCTCCATCTTTTAAAGCTGGAAGATTTTAATTGTAATCGCATTAATTTAATTACCATAGCTTCATCTAAATTAAATTGCTGCTTGATGGCTTCAAAAGGAGTTCTGTCTTCCCAAGCCATACCAATAATTCGGTCAATATCTCTATTGTTGAGCTCTTTGTATATGTTTTTGTTTTTCATTTTTACATCTTTTGCTACAATAAATTACAGTGTCCCAAGAATTTTTCCATTTCTTTCTGTTGTTGAAGAGATTGTTGCATATGGGGCATGTTTTATAATAATCGCTATTTTCTTTATTGGCTCTTACTTTCATCAAAATTTGGGATTTCATCAATGCGGGCGTAAGGGTATTGTTCTTTAAGGGTTAATTGGTAATAGGAGTTAAGTCCTCCGATACCAATGGTGTCTAATTGTTCGAGATTTAAATAACCTTCACTAGAAAGTGCTTTTTCAGGAATGTTTAAGTGAATAATTTCTCCTATTATAAGTTTGGTTCCGTTGCTTTTAATGTCAATTTCTTCTTGGAACTTCATCCCAATTTTAACGGTTGATTCTTTTAAAAATGGAATCTCAAATCCGTTAAGGTATTCTTCTGTTAAATTAAGCTTATCAAATTCTGAAATATCACTACTGAATTTTATAGAACTGTAATGCGCCTTTTTTGTGATTTTATTGGTGATGTGATTAATTGTATAGTAGCCAGTTTCAAGAATGTTTTGGTAGGTGTCTCTTCTAATTTTGTTGGCAGGCCTAACAATAAATCCTAAAAGGGCAGGACTGCTCCCTAAATGAATAATTGAGCTAAAAATGGCTAGGTTAGTTGCTCCTTTTAAAGATTTTGATCCAATAAGATTTCCAGGCTTAATTCCAGTAACTGAGTTAATGATATTTAGTCTTTTAACTCTGTTTAAGTTGCCAATATCTTTTTTTGAGAGATACATAATTAATAAAGTTTTTTAATAAAATTGTTGCCATTTTCAATGTGTTGGGTTCTTTTTGCTTCAGGCATCTTGTCAAAAGTTCTTATGAGCATTCCCATTCTTGGGTTTTTAAGGAAAAATGTTCGGTGTTTATTCATGAATCTCCAAAATAATCCATCCCAAATTTCTTGCCAAGGACCTTTTTTGTAATTGCTCATTTTCATTATGTAATTGCTGCTACTTATATAGGGTTTAGTGGTCATTAATCCTCCGTCTGCATATAAGCTCATACCATATACATTTGGTACCATTACCCAATCATAAGCATCAATAAATAGTTCCATAAACCATCGATAAACGCTATCAGGATTAAACTCGCATAACATCATGAAATTTGATAGAATCATTAAACGTTCTATGTGATGACAATACCCAGTTTTAAGGACCTTTTTAATGGTGTCGTCAATGGGTTCTATCCCAGTAGTTCCATCATAAAATGATGCGGGAATGTCAATGTTGAAATTCCAAAAATTAGTTGTTCTTTGTTGGCTACCTTTAATGGTATATATTCCTCTGATAAATTCTCTCCATCCAATGAGCTGTCTTATAAAACCTTCAATAGAGTTTAGTGGAATGTTGTTGCTTTTTCCAAATGTTAGGGCTTTGTCAATTACTTGAATAGGATCAAGTAAGCCTACATTAAGTAATGGAGAAATTACACTGTGATTTAGAAAAATTTCATCTTTTACTATTGCATCTTCATAAGCACCAAAATCTTTAAATTTTTCAACTAGAAACTTGTCTAGCCATGAATCGGCTTCCGAGAAGGTAGTAGGGTAGCTGCTTTCTTTGTTTATACTTCCAAGGTTATTAGGGAAGTTTTTAGCTACATATTCTGTTGCTAGAAAATAATTCTTGCTGGAAATAAATTCAGTTTTAGGAGGAGTTAGTTTTGCTGGGTATTTTTTTCTGTTTTCTGTGTCAAATGTCCATTTATCTCCTGCAGGATTGCCATCATTATCTACTAGTATTTTGAGTTTTTTTCTTTGAGCTTTATAGAATGTTGTTTGGTGAAATTTTTTGTTTTGCGGATTAAAATGCTTTGTTAAATCTTGTTGTGTGTTGATAAATAATGGGTTGTCAAACCAGTTGATTAGTATATTGTTTTTTTTACAACTGCTCACTATTCTTTTTGTTAGCCAATTGTCTTCTGTATAGTAAATATTTAGATGTGTGACGTCAATTGATCCTAAAAAAGAAATCAAATTTCTAATATCAGCATTGGGTTTATTAGCATCGATGTAAGTGGTTGATACACTTTTTTTATTAAGGTAAGCTTCATAAAATTTCATTGAAGCTCTATGGAAAGCAATTTTTTGTTTGTGGAAATTGAATTGGTTAAAAAAGAGATGTTCTTCAATTAAATAGGTGGAAGCATTAGCTGGAAGATGAAAATCTTTGAATAATTGGTTAGGAAATATAAGATTTACTTTATTCACTTTTACTGGCTTCTTGTTTTTCTATTTGTTCAATTTTTAAGAGAACTTCATGAGACTTCGCTTCATATTCATCACTTTGCCTTCTGTTAATTTTAGAGGTTTCAAATGCTTTTTGCTTTAATTGCTTGTACTTAGCAACGAGCTTGTCTTTTTCTGATTTTTTTTTAAATAGTCCGAACATATTGTTTAATGTTTATTTCATAAAGTTAAACAAAAATACTTTACATGGTTGTAATAG
>JBJKXU010000019.1:0-41540 GCA_045561415.1 Parvicellaceae bacterium | reverse complement strand
GTGTTGTTACCGACATCACTTGTTACGATCAAGTTGACGGAATTATTGACCTTTCTATTGTTGGTGGGGCTACACCTTATGCTTCCATTTCATGGGTCAGCTCTGATCCTGCTTTTGTTGATCCTGGAACTGAAGACCTTTCTGGCCTTGACTCTGGATCTTATACCATTACCATCATTGATGCTAACGGATGTCAGTACGATACGACTTTAATTGTTACTAAACCCTCTGAAATATTTGCTAACGGAACTCCTACTGATGTTGTGTGTTTTGGTGATGCTGATGGGACCATTGACCTGAACACTTCTAGCGGTGCTGGTGGGTATGTTTGGTCTTGGGTTAGCACCGATCCTGGATTTACTGATCCTAACACGGAAGATCTCTCTGGACTAGACATCGGAGACTATACCGTTACCATCACCGACATTAACGGCTGTACTAAAGACTCTACTTTTACTATCGATCAACCCGATGATATTACTTTTTCTGGATCACATACAGATGTTGTTTGCTTTGGAGAAGATAATGGAACAATCAACTTTTCTGCTAGTGGTGGTACACCAACATTAAATTGGTCGTGGACCTCAACAAATACCAGTTTCGTTTCTCCAGGCGGCAATTCTACTAGCCTTGTTAATCTAGGGCCTGGCACCTACACTGTCCAACTAACTGATGCAAACGGCTGCTCAAAAGATACTTCGTTTACAATAATAGAACCTGATGAAATTTTTGCTAACGGACTGTCTTCGAACTTACTGTGTAACAATGACCTTAGCGGTGAAATTGATATTTCTCCTGCTGGTGGTTCTGGAAGTTTTATTTATGATTGGGATAATGATGGAACGGGTGATAATGACGATACTGAAGATTTAGTAGGCTTGCCTGCCGGAACATATTGCTTGGGACTAATTGATTCTAATCAGCCTTCCTGTAGGCTTGACACCTGTTTTGATTTAATAGAACCTGATGAGCTTTTTGCTAATTTAATTTCAATTACTGAAATAAGCTGCGCTGATTCTTCTAATGGCGCTATAGATATTAACCCTGTTGGGGGAACAACATTGGCAGGGTATTCGTTTGATTGGGATAATGATGGTACTGGAGACAATGACGATAGCGAAGATTTAAATGCTCTTGGAAGTGGTATTTATTGTGTTTCTATTTCAGATGATAACAACTGTACTGCTGACACATGCATAGAGATTGCAGATTTAATTGTTATATCCTACAACCCCATTATTGACTCCTCTTCTTGTAGTTTATCAAATGGAAACATTAATTTAACTGTTATTGGTGGAAACTCTCCATTATCATTTGACTGGGATAATGATGGGTTGGGTGACAATGATGATAACGAAGATTTAACAGGTCTTGCCCAAGGGGTTTATCAATTGTTTATTTCATACACAGGAAATGATGGTTCGTTGTGTGCTGTAGATACCACGTTTACCTTAATTGACAACCCTCCTTCTCCAGAAGCTTCCTATTTGGTAACTGACGAGAGTTGTTTTGGGAGCTGTGACGGTTCAATTGTTACAACAATAATTAGTGGCGCAAATCCGATAACATATTCCTGGAGCTCCACAGACCCTGGATATGTAGACAATGGAGCGCAAAGTCAATTTAATTTATGTTCTGGAGATTACTTTCTTTCTTTAGTTGATGGCAATGGATGTGAAATTACTGATACGTTCTCAATAACTAGCGCAAATCAATTACTTGTTATAGAGACTGTAACTAATATAGATTGTAGCGGTGATAGTACAGGCGCTATTTCAATTGACGTATCTGGAGGTAATGTCGCTATTTCTGGAAATTACACCTTCTCTTGGCTAGGTATAAATACCGGCTTTAGCTCCTCTCAAGAAGACATTACTGATCTTATTGCTGATGCTTATCAGCTAATTGTTACTGATGACGATGGTTGTTTTGACAGTCTCGTTTATGATGTTGTTGAAAATACCGGCCTTAATTTAATCTCTTCTTCTATTGACGCTACTTGTGCAGATTCTAATGGGACGATAAGTGTAATAGCTAGCGGAGGGGTGGTTTCCACAGACTATAATTATTCTTGGGAAGATGATGCTGGACAATCTGTTGGAAGCACGTCAACAGTAAACAACTTACCAGCAGGAACTTATACTGTTTTTGTCACTGATGATCTAGGTTGTCTAGATTCAACATCTGCTACAATTAACGACCTTTCTTTATCCTCAATAACTGTCGATACTGTAATTAATGAATCTTGTTCGGGCGATAATGATGGTTTAATCGCTGTTTCAATAGCTGTTTCTCCTCCCCCCGGAACACTTTCGTGGACAGGCCCAGCGGGCTTTGTTGACCCGGGAGGTGTAAACACCACCATATCAAGCTTGGCAGCAGGACAGTATATCGCAACTTTAGTTGACGGTCTTGGTTGTCAAACTCAAGAAGTAATCGATATTATAGCAGCCCAAGCACTTAGCTTGAATAGTAATGTTGTTGAACCCGCATGTTTTGATGACACAACTGGTTCAATTGATATTTTCGTTTCAGGGGGATCGGTAGCTATTGATTACACCTATGATTGGGATAATGATGGAACTGGTGACAATGACGACAATCAAAACCTAAGCGCTCTTTCTTCAGGAGCTTATAGCGTTAGCGTAACTGACGATAACGGCTGTTCAATTCAAGAAAGTTTTGTGTTAAACAACCCTGCAGAGCTCTTAGGCTCTAGCGCGTCTGTTTTTGCCGCTTGTGGATTAAATGATGGGGTTGTTTCTGTATCTATTTCAGGTGGAACAATTTTAAACGATTACACGTATTTATGGACAGATCAAAGTTCTGGTCTTCAAGTTGGAAACAGCGATACAACATCAGGTTTACCTGCTGGTTGTTATGCGATTGTGGTAACGGATGATAATGGTTGTGCTTTTGATGATGTTGTTTGTATAAGCAACCCTACTGGGCCAACAATCACGCTGGATCAGATAGATTCTGTTTCATGCTTTGGTGCTGCAGATGGGTCTATTTTTGTTACGGTTTCTGGAGCCAATTCACCTTTTATTTATGACTGGCAAAGTGTTGGTACTCATCCTAACTCACAGGAGGATTTAAATACCTATTTTGGTGGCACCTACTCCCTAACAACTACAGATACTTTAGGTTGTGTTGCTGCACAATCTTTCACTATCCCTGAACCAGACGCAATTGTTGTTACTGCAAATATCAATAACCTCAATTGTTTTAATGGCTCAGACGGGGCAATTGAACTAACCCTTTCTGGTGGTACACCTAATTATAGCTTAAGTTGGTCAGGCCCAAATGGCTATTCTTCAAGTTTAGATACTATTACAGGTTTGGACACTGGGACTTATGTTGTTTCTGGTGTTGACGCTAATGGTTGTTCTATTAATGCCCTATCCTACACCATTACAGCGCCTGATTCTTTAATTTTAGCGGCTACTACTACCGATTCAGACTGTGACCAACCAACAGCATCTATTAATGCTACAGCTAATGGAGGAACAGCACTTCTAGATTACACTTATTATATTCTCAATTCGGCAGGAGATACCATAAGCACTAGCGCTACTGCCGACAATATATCGGCTGGTAATTACTTTGTACATGTTTATGATGATAATAATTGTTCTGCTCTTTTAGCGGTTTCTATTGCTAATGCTCAAGGGCCGGTTATTTCGCTTGACACCATAATAAATGCTCAATGTAATGGGTTTGACGATGGTTCGATTTTTATTACCGTTAGTGGCACTGCGAACCCATTTAGCTTTTCTTGGGATGGTACTGTTTCGCCTGATCCTGCACACCAAACATCAGAGGATTTTATTGACTGGTTTGCGGGAACTTACTCGGTAGTTGTCACAGATACAAATGGTTGTTTAGACAGTTTAGTGGGGTTAACTATTCAAGGGCCAAGTGCTTTAACGACTTCAATTGTTGAAACAAATATTTTCTGTAATGGTGACAGCACGGGGAGCTTAGATTTAACTGTTTCTGGTGGAACTAGTCCATATACATATGATTGGTCTGTTGGTGGGTTCAGCACATCAACTATTGAAGACCCTTCGGATTTAGGTGCCGGCATATATAATTTAATTGTTACAGACAGCAGCGGCTGTATAGCTAATGATATAGGAAACTATAGTTGAGCCTGATTCTCTAATCCTTTCTGGAAGTTCAGTAAGCTCAACTTGTGGAAGTGCTAATGGTGAGGTTTCTGTTGTTGCTTCTGGTGGAACAATAGCAATCGACTATAGCTATTCTTGGTTCGATATTTCAGGTGGATATCCAGGTGTTGCTGTTGGAACAGGTTCTTCTTTAACTTCTTTACCCGCAGGTGCATATCAAGTAATCGTTTCTGATGACAACGGTTGTTCAGATTCTACTATTGTTACGCTTTCTGATGTTACTGGTCCTGATTTAAGTTATGTTTCTTCGAATATTCTTTGCTTTGGAAGTGCAAATGGAAGTATAGATTTGACAGTTGTGGGGAGTTCGCCTTTTAACTATAATTGGATAGGACCTGCGCCATTTGTAAACCCCGGTACAGAAGATATTTCTGGCCTTGAGGCGGGTACATATTCTGTTATTGTCACAGACAACAACGGGTGTATTTCCGTTGAATCAATCGACCTTGAGGGTCCAAGTGGAGCAATTCAGGTTGCGGATATAACTTCTAACCTAACCTGCTTTAATAACAGCAGCGGAGAAATTAACATTAATATTATCGGTGGAACCTCGCCATATCAAACCGATTGGACTGGTCCTAATGGCTTCACTTCTACAAATGAAGATCTTGTTGGTTTAGACTCTGGTCAATACGTGCTCAACATAATTGATTTTAATGGTTGTCCTTTAAGTGGTTTAACGTATACCCTTTCTCAGCCAGACTCCATTGTTATTGATACTGCAATTCTGCAGCCTACATGTGGGCTTAGTGACGGAGCAATTACCGTGTCTGTTTCCGGGGGAACCATTTTAACAGATTATGGATATACTTGGGACGATTTATCAACTCCATCTCAAAATATTAGTTTCTCCAATGTGGTTTCCAATGTGGGAGCAGGAAATTATCAAATACAAGTTGTCGATGACAACGGCTGCGAAGACTCTTTAGTGGTGTCAATTTCTGACTTGACAGGACCTATTTTATCTGCTACAACAACAGACGTTGATTGTGTTGGTGATGATGATGGAACAATTGATTTATCAATTGTAGGAAGTGGTAGTTACCTTATTGATTGGGACAATGATGGCGTTGGAGACAATGACGATAATGAAGACTTAATTGCCCTTGATGCAGGAATATATAGCGTTACTGTTGAAGATTTAGTTTCGGGATGTATTGCTTCGTTGTCCGAAAACATAAACGTTTCTAACTCTATTTCCTTATCCTTTTTAGCTATAAACCCTATATGCTTTGCTGATACATTAGGATCGGTAGACGCTACAGTTATCGGAGGAACTCCTAACTTTAGCTATGATTGGACCTTAAATGGATTTACTGTTTCATCTGTTGAAGATCCTTCAGGGCTTGCTGCTGGTAATTATTTATTAACTGTAACCGATTTAAATGGCTGTCAATTTACTGACTCTGTAACAATTACTGAGCCTGATGAAATCACACTAAATGGTAACACAATTAACTCTACATGTGGGAACGCTAACGGAGAAGTTTTAGTTGTGCCAAGTGGAGGTACGGTTTCAATAGACTATACCTATTCTTGGTTTGATATTTCAGGTGGGTATCCGGGATCACCAATAGGTTCTGGAAACGCTTCAGAAACAGGACTCCTTTCAGGTTCTTACCATGTAATTGTTGCTGATGATAACGGATGTATTGATTCTTTGGCTGTTGCTGTTTCTGATGACAATGGGCCTTCTATAGCTGATTCTATTACAAATGTCTTATGTTTCGGAGATGCTACAGGGGAAATTGACTTAACTATTTCTGGTGTTGCTCCATTTAGTTTTTCATGGTCTGGACCAGCTGGATTTGTTGATCCGGGAACTGAAGACCTTTCTGGTATAGGTGCTGGCACATATTCTGTAGTTGTAACTGATGCTAATTTGTGCTCTTCAACTTCAACTTTTGATGTGTTATCTCCTTCAATTGGAATTAGTGTTTTAAGTTCGGTGAATGACCTTTTGTGTAATGGTGACTTTTCTGGATCCATTGATGTTTTAATCTCTGGTGGAACTTCACCCTATCTAACCAACTGGAGTGGTCCTAATGGTTATTCTTCAATAAACGAAGATTTGTCAGCTTTAGATACCGGTATTTATATTTTAGACATCACCGATACCAACGGTTGTGTGTTAGCTGGACAAGCTTTTACTATTAATCAACCAGACAGTATCCTTATTGCAGAAACTATCGTGCTGCCGACATGTAATGCTTCTGATGGGGAGATTTCCGTGATAGTTTCTGGAGGTACGATTTTTACAGACTATACATACAATTGGGATGATATAAGCACCCCTACTTTTGGTTTAAGTAGTTTTTCAGCTTTAAACAATATAGGAGCAGGAAACTATGAGCTTACAGTAACAGATGATAACGGGTGCTCAAATAATGCCGTTTTTTCCATTACTAATGTAAATGCTCCAACGTTAACTGCTGATCAAATTGATGTAGATTGTAATGGGAACAGCACTGGTGAAATTGATTTGACTATTTCTGGTTCAAGCTCGTACACTATTGATTGGGATAATGATGGGGTTGGTGATAATGATGATACTGAAGATTTAATTGGATTACCTGTTGGAACCTATTCTGTTCTAATAAATGATTTATCTACCGGTTGTATCGCAACTTTATCGGTTAACATTAATGAGCCGGGATTACTTTCATTAAGTGGTTTAGCAACAAACCTTTCATGTTTTGGTGATTCAAGTGGAGCCATTGACCTTGTTGTTAGTGGCGGTTCAGCACCCTTTAGCTTTGATTGGGACAATGATGGGGTTGGCGATAATGATGACTCTGAAGACTTAACGAATCTATCTTCAACTTCTTACAGTGTTATTGTTACCGATAGTAACCTTTGCTCCGTTTCTGAATCATTTAGCTTATCTCAACCTTCAATAATTGACATAAGTGCGATAATAGCAGATAACTTGTGTTATGGAGACGCTCTAGGTGCAATCGACCTTTCAGTTACTGGTGGGGTTCCTGGATTTTCTTACCAGTGGACTAATTCTGCAGGAACACAAATAAGTGTAAATGAAGATGTCAATAATTTATCTGCAGGAGCATATTCACTTACAGTTTCTGACGATAGTTTATGTACCAAAGATTCCATTTTTACTGTTTTATCCCCAAATGAAATCTTCTTAAATGTTTCTATCACAGATGCCAATTGTGCTTTTGATGATGGAACAGCAACTTCAAGTGTTGTTGGAGGAACTTTGACTAACCCTGACTATATTTACGATTGGGATAATGATGGAGTTGGTGATAATGATGATGCAAGTAGTCTATCATTGCTTGCTGCTGGAAGTTATACACTTATAGCTATTGACGATAATGGTTGCTCATCTGATACTACAATTACCATAGGAATTACCGCAGGTCCTTCCATTTTAATTGACTCCATAAATTCTGTGTCTTGTAATAATGGGAATAATGGTGAAATTTTCACCTCAATTGTTGGTGGAACAGCGCCATATAATTACATCTGGAATTCTGGAGTAACTCAACAAACTGATGACATTGACAACTTGCAAGCTGGAACATATTTCCTTCAAGTTATTGACGCAATTGGATGTGTAAGTTTTGATACCTTAACTGTTGATGAGCCTTCTCCAATACAAGCCGTTTTTAATACAATTGACGCGACCTGTAATGCTTGTGATGGAACGGCTAACGCTACTGTAACTGGAGGAACCTCAGCTACTGGGTCTTATGACTATGTTTGGTCCAATGGAGCGGTGACAAATTCAGCTGGAAATTTATGTTCTGGCCTTTATTCGTTAACCGTTTCAGATGATGCCAATTGCTCTGTAACATCATTTGTGGGAATAAGCGATATAACTGGTCCAACAGGCGAGCTATTTACGGTTACTAATCCAACATGTTCTGGATTAAATGATGGAGAAATAACTGTTTCCGGAGTTGGTGGAACAGGCCCTTATGTTTTCAATTGGTTACATAATGGAGAGGTTTCAAATTCCATATCTAACATTGGGGAAGGTGTTTATTTTGTAGAGATCACTGATCAAAGTGGCTGTACAAGATTAGGGGAAGCTGAGGTTACAGCTCCGTCACCTATCTCAATAACCGAGACTGTTTTCCCTGCTGATTGTGGCGCACCTAATGGCTCAATAGATTTATCTGTTTCTGGTGGAAGTGGCGGTTATTCTTACCTATGGAGTAATTCATTAGCATCTTCATCAATTAATAATTTAAATGCTGGTATATATTCAGTAAATGTTACAGACAATAATGGCTGTGTAACTTCAGAGAGCTTCATGGTTTCTAATTTCAACTCCATGGACGTAACGCTAACTACAGCCGATATTTCTTGCTTTAATGCTAATGATGGTTCTATTTCTGGTGTTGTGAGTGGTCCTTCTGGAACAACTGTTTTTAATTGGTATAATGCTACCAACTTTTTAATTGGAAATGGTGTTTCTTCTATCACTAATCTATCCGCAGGAACCTATTATTTAGAGGTTATTGATCAATCAAATGGTTGTATTCAATATACTTCAGCTGATATTAATTCTCCAGAAGATCTTATTTTAAGCCTCCCTAATATAACGCCTAGTTCGTGTGACATTTCTTGTGATGGAGCAGCTACAATTGTTCTTGCTGGAGAAAACGCCCCTTATTTATTTAATTGGTCAAATGGTGGGAGTAATATTGGTGAAGGATCATTGTGCCCTGGTCCATCAACAGTTACAATAACAGATATTAATGGCTGTGTTTATGAACAAACTGTAATTATTGAAACTAATCCATCTATTGATTTTCAGTATATAACTACAGACGCTACTTGTGGTGCTTGTGATGGTTCTGCAACTCTTTCCCCAATTGGTGGATCTGGAAACCTCTCGGTTGTCTGGTATGATGGGCTTACTGGCAATCTACATTCAGATTTATGCTCAGGTGTATATGGTTTTGTTGTTGAAGATGCTAACGGTTGCGCTCTTGATGGCTCCGTAAATATAAATAATACACTAGGGCCTGACAATGAAGTAATTACAACTACAGATGTTAGTTGTTTTGAAGGAAATGACGGCTCTGTTGCGGTAATTCCAAGTGGAGGAACACCGCCCTACAATTATCATTGGGTGCCTGGAGGTCAAACATCAAATGTGTTAACTAATCTAACTGCCGGTGCATATAATTTAGAGGTGCAAGATGCTAATGGCTGCATAAGGGTTGTTGAAGTTGTTATAAGTGAGCCCGAACCTTTTAATGTTCAATCATTAATCGTTGATGGTGATTGTGCGTCAAGTGATGGTTCCATTTCTTTAATAACAACTAATGTTGCTGCCCCAAGTTCAGTAAGCTGGATAGGGCCAAACGGTTTTAGTTCAAGTGGAGAGTACATTATAAACTTAAGTGGTGGAACATATTATGGAAGCATTACAGATGCTAATGGGTGTACACAGGAATTACCTTTTAGTGTAAATGAAATAGGTGCTGACAATGTAGCTTTAAGTGCTGTAGACCCGTTATGTTTTGGTTCTTGCGATGGGTCGATTTCAGCAACTCCAACAGGAGCTAATTATGTTTACACATGGAGTGATGGAAGTTCTAGTTCATCACTTACAAATGTATGCCAGGGTACTTATGGATTAGATTTACTAAACACCTCTACGGGCTGTTTCTCCTCTTCTTTTGCCACATTAGAAGACCCTGATTCTATCTCTCTTAGTATTCCCTTTTCTACTTTTGCGTCATGTAACAACACTTGTGACGCTCAAGCTAGTGTAATTCCTTCTGGAGGCGTTATTGATTATTCATTTTCTTGGTCACCTGCATCTACGTTTTCTGCAACAGCACAAAACCTGTGCGCAGGCATACAGCTAGTAACTGTTACTGATGCAAATAATTGCAGCAATAGCCAAGAAGTGATTATTCAGCAACCAGATTCAATATCAATAAATATTGACTTTATAACTGATGCCTATTGTGTTAATAACGCAGATGGAGAAATAGGAATTACAACACTTGGTGGAGATGGAAATTATAACTACTCTTGGTCTACTTCACCGGCATCAAGTTTCACCTCTTCAAGTGAAGATCTCTCCAATTTACTTCCCACAAGTTATTTATTAACTATAGTTGATGGAAACAACTGTACTTACAACGATACTATTTTAGTTGACACAAGCAATGTGCTAATTGCTAATGCTGGCTTAGATAGTGCTTTGTGCTTAAATGATTGTATTGTCATAACTGGAAGCGCCACAGGAACAACAAATTATTCATTAGTTTGGCTAGATACTCTTGGAAACGTAATTTCACTTGCCGACACTCTTGAGATTTGCTCTTCTACTTTATCTCCTAGTGATTTTATCCTTCAAGCAACTGATCAAAATTGTATCTCTACTGACACTGTTACTATTTTAACAAACCCATTGCCTGTTGTAGATGCGGGACTTGATATTTCTGAAATATATGGCCAGTCGGTTATTTTGGGAGGAAGCCC
Source organism: Parvicellaceae bacterium (assembly GCA_045561415.1). Lineage (GTDB taxonomy): Bacteria > Bacteroidota > Bacteroidia > Flavobacteriales_D > Parvicellaceae. The sequence goes on along the minus strand of JBJKXU010000019.1, from coordinate 30,873 downwards.
AACTGGCCCAGCTGGAGCTACGGTTACATGGAGTCCTCCTGTTAACTTTTACTCTTTAGATGACACTACCCTATTTAACCCATCCATTGAAATTCTCTCTCAACAAGAATACCTAGTGGTTGTAACAGATTTAAATGGTTGCGTTTCTTCTGACTTGGTTTTGGTGGTTCCGATTCCGGAAATTTATTATCCTAGCGGTTTTTCTCCTAATGGTGATGGCGTTAATGAAGAATGGCAGATAGATCGTATTGATGAGTACCCTAATTGCGTTGTAGAAATATATAACCGTTGGGGAGAACAGCTCTTTAGGTCTATAGGCTATACAGACAAGTGGGATGGTAGGTATAAAAACAAAGATTTACCTGTTGGAACCTATTATTATATAATTGAATTAAACGACCCTAAGTTTCCAACCCCATATACTGGCCCGGTTACAATAATGAGATAATATGAAGGCTTTATTTACATATCGTGTTTGCTTTTTCTTTGGGGTTATTTTGCTGCTAAATAATGTTACTATTGGGCAGCAGCTTCCTATATTTAGTCAATATCTCCTTAATGATTATGCTTACAACCCTGCAGTTGCTGGATCAAAAGATTATTATGATGTTAAATCTAACCATAGGTATCAATGGGTAGGAATTACTGATGCTCCAAGAACATACACGTTGTCAATTAATGGACCCTCAAAAAATAAAAAACAAGGTTTTGGCGGCTTGTTATATACTGATCATGTTGGACCTACAAGAAGAACTGGTTTCCAGGCTTCATACACTTACCATATTAATTTAAATGATGACATTAGGTTAGGGATGGCGTTAAGTGCTGGTTTATTAGAATGGAAGCTTGATGGACATAAAATAGAACTTTATGACCTAAGCGACCAAGTGCTGGTTAATAACGTAATGCGATCAATAGTGCCTGATGCAAAATTTGGATTTATGGTATATCATAAAAAATGGCATGTTGGAGGTTCTGTACCCAACCTTCTTGCCAGCCAGCTATCATTCTCAAACACTACCAATACTGGTTTAAGCAAGCTAAAGCCCCACTATTACTTAAATGGAGGGTATATCTTTGATGTTAATTCGGATTTCACCATCGAGCCTTCTTGTATGATTAAAATCGTTTCGCCTGCTCCTGTTCAGCTTGATATTATGACTCGTGTCGTTTGGAAAAAACAACTCTGGCTAGGCTTAGCTTATAGAACAATGGATGCCGCATCAGCTATGCTTGGCTATCTTTTTAAACAAAATATTTTAATTGGTTATTCTTATGATTTCACCACTTCAAACCTAAGAAATTATAGTTCTGGAACTCACGAATTAATGTTTGGCGTTCGTTTTGTTCGTTCTAAAACATTTGAAGCTCCTTCATTGGAATAAATAGCATACAATAAGATTGCATTTATTGTTATATAAATTGCTACTCCAGCCTGCCTTTCAAGCATGTCATCAGAAATAAAACCAGCTACCATTATTGTTATAAAAATTAGATAAATGGGTTGTAGTTTATTAGTTAAAAACATTGGCGACACAAAAGTAAAAAGCCAAAAAATAAAGCCAATTAACCCGTATGAAACAAAATAAGATAAAAACTGGTTATGAGAACGCATCTGGTTATCGATATGTAAATCGTTGGGGGTTAGTAGGTATTGTTCTTTATAAGCATCATTAATGTCTCCAGATCCTACGCCAAAATAGAAGTTTTCTTTTATGATTTTATAGCCCAATTCAAAGAAAAAGAGTCGTTGTGAAACAGAGTGACCATTGGTTTCAATGCCATCAAAATAGAGCTTAAGCTCTAAAAATATGCCTCTTATTCTTTGTTCAAATTTAGTGTACTTTATGTGGCTAGTGTTTCCAAGTTCAATAGAAGCTATGTCTATTTTGGTGAGTTGATAAATGCCTATACTGTCTTTATTTAAGCCCAATGAAGTAAGGTATCTGTATAAAGTATAACGAATTTTTTGGTTCTTAAAATCTGTAGAATCTATGTCTATTTTACTTCTATTGTTCCAAGCTCTTTTCACCTCATTTGGAGCAATACAAAGCCAAACATAACAACCGTTTTCAGTGTATTTATTAATGGTGTCGTGGTGATAAAGCTCGCCAGAAATGGTTTTTTCAGGAAGATTAGAAATTTCTCTAGTGTCTTTTATTTTATAAAAATCTTGGGCTATTAAAACAAAATAGGTTGCGCTTGATAGTAAAACAACCAACCATATAAAGGTAAAATACCTCCTTGATATTACCTTTTTGTCTTTTTTCCATAATGCAAAAATAGTGAACCCCAAAAACCAAGAAATAAGTGCTGTTACAGATTGTAATAAGAATAAAAACACAAACAACCACAAGCCAATTAGGTAAAGTGCTTTTTTGTTTTTTACTCTATGAAAGGTAGCTATATAAAAAAGCAACAAAGAAGTAAAAGAAACTAGCAACCCCATTCTTATATGAGACATAAATAAGGAGATTTGAAAATAATTCTCCTGACTTTCTTTTGGTGGGATAACGTTTAAATAAACAAGAGTACTTAGGGTTGTGCTTATTAGCAACCCAGAAATAAAAACAATCAATAGCGTTTTTATTTCTTTATTGCTTAAGGCTTTTGTTGTGCCTATTACTATTGGAATTAATAACAATGGAAGCTTAACCAAAAGGTCTTTAGAGGCGTATTGGAGGTTGTCTGTGTTAAACAACCAAATAAGATGAATTAAATATGCTGAAGCTAAAATTAATGCGGAATAGCTATGATTTTTTAATCTTTGAAGTTTAGCTCTGCCCCCTCCTTCAAAGAACCAGTTAACCGAAAGCCCAATTGTACCAATACTCATGAAAAACTTTCCTGTAGAAATGCCAAAGAGCAAGACAGAAAGGAAAAAAAGATAAATAATTCTATGCGGAATGATCTTCTCTAACAACTAATGACTAATTAATATTCAATATTCTTTTATACCTGACAGTATCTAGTAAAATTTCTTCTGCCTGCTTAACGTATGGGTCGTCTTTCAGGCTAGCCTCTATTCTGCCCTTTTGAAAATAAACCCTTGAAATAATTTCACTCTCTATAATTCGCTTAACATCTTGTTTATTTCTTTGAAGATCTTCTTTTAGGTTGGGTTTAAGGTTGTTCTCTAAGTTGTTAAAAAGCGAGGTGTTCTCTTCAAAATATTTTTCTTTTTTAGCTGTGTTTATCAGCTGTAAAAGCTCATCGTGAATGTTGTTAGAATACTCTATGTTTTTTCCATTTAAATAGTTACTAAAAAGTGAAAATTCTTCATCACTAAAAGCAAATTCCTCAACAGATGGAATTTCTTGGTTTTCCTTAATGTATCCATTAACAAAATTAAATATGTGGTCATTATAGATTAGGGTTTCCGCAAGCTTTGAGTAATATTCTTGCTCAACAATAATGTCTGGATCTACACCTCGAGAGTCTTTCACCTCTCTGTTGTTTTTTGTTTGATGTACTTTAATTAAGCTGTCGGCAATTATTCCTGCATCCCCAGCAAAATTTTTATTTGAATAATCTAATTTTTGAATACACCTTCCACTAGGTGTATAGTATTTTGCAACAGTTAATTTAATTTTTGCTCCAAATTTTAAATCCTTTGTTTGTTGAACCAGGCCCTTTCCAAAAGTGTTTAATCCAACCACAACTGCTCTATCTAAATCTTGTAGAGCTCCTGAAACAATTTCACTTGCAGATGCTGAATAGGAATCTACTAAAATCACCAAAGGAATATTGAGGTCAATGGGTTGATTTCTTGTCTTGTAAACTCGATTAATCTCTTGCATTCTTCCTTTAGTCTCAACCACCAATTGATCTTTTGGAATGAAAAAGTTAACAATATCTACCGCTTGCATCAATAATCCCCCTCCATTTCCTCTAAGATCTAAAATAAGCTTATTGATGTTTTCATTGGCTTTTAAGTTACTAATTGCCAACCCAACCTCTTGGCTTGCTTTATCTGTAAATGATGTCAACTTAACATAGCCTATCCCCTCTTCTACCAATCCATAAAAAGGTACTGAAGGGATGTTTATTTTTTTTCTTGTAACAGTAATCTCTTCTGTAATTAAGTCGTTTTGTTTTTTTATTGTTACCATTGATTCCGAAGCTCCTTTTAGCGCTCTACTAATCTCCTCAATGGATTTTCCAGTTATAATTACATGATCGATCTCCAACAAGGTGTCACCAACACTAATTTCTGATTGATGGGCTGGGGAGTTTTCATAAATTTCAGCAATAACAACATGATCACCCTGCTTAATTATAGAGGCTCCTATTCCACCGTATTGACCTGTGGTAATTAATCGAAAATCTTCAATGTTGCTTTCAGGAATATATACGGTATATGGATCTAACGAAGCCAGCATGGCGTCTATCGCTTTTTTCATTAGCTCTCCTGGTAAAGATTCGTCTACATAATAATTATTAACTCTTTCATAAATGGATGCTAGAATTTTTAAATTCTTTGTTATCTCAAAGTAATCATTTGATGAAGCCTCTCTCTTGTCAGAAAAAGATGTGCTAATAATAAAAATTAGCAAAAGCAAAATGCTTCCTTTTTTATAGACTTTTCTTTTACTCATTAACTTGCTGATTTTTATTAAAAATACGAAATGTCTCTTTTAACACTACTGAAAGATCATTAAAGTTAAGTTGATTTTTATCTGTGAAAGCAATACATAGGTTAACCCGTCTATTTTGAAGGCTTGAAAAGTCAACTTTATGAACTAAAATTTCTCTTATTTGTCTTCGAATTTTATTTCTATCTACCGCTTTCTTATACTTCTTTTTTGGCACAGAAATAAAATAAAAAATCCCTGGCTCCCCTTCTTCAAATAAATAGGATATTCTTATGGAACGGTAAAAAAAATGATTGCCTTCTTTAAATAATAAAGAAATTGCGCTTTGATTTTTTAACTTTTCAATCTTATTAGACATAAATGTAAATTACTCTAATAAAAGTGATGGTTAGGGTATTTGCAACAACCTTTATTACTTATTTGTTTTTATAAAATCTTCAATAGCCATTGTCATCGATGGAATACCTGGCATTGGCGCTTTAATATCAATTCTCAAACCTAACTCTTCAGCGGCTTTAGCCGTTGTTGGTCCAAAAGCTGCAATTTTAGTTCCATTTTGTTTGAAATCAGGGAAGTTTTTCACAAGAGATTGAATTCCTGATGGACTATAGAAAACTAAAATGTCGTACTTAACCTCCTCTAAATCTGATAAGTCACTACAAACCGTTTTATATAAAACAGCATTGGTGTAGTTTATTTCATACTTGGTAAGCAGCTCCGGAATGATTTTTCTTTGAATGTCTGAGCAGGGAACTAAAAATTTCTCTCCACTGTGTTTATTTATGGTGTCAATAAGGTCTTTAAAGCTTTGCTTTCCAAAGAAAATTTTTCTTTTTCTGTAGACGACATAGTTTTGAAGGTAATAAGCCACCGCTTCAGAAATACAAAAATATTTCATGTCGTCTGGGACGGCAAATCGAGTTTCACCTGCTATTCTAAAATAATGATCAACCGCCATTCTTGAGGTAAAAATAACTGCAGTAAAATCACCTAAGTTTATTCTGTTTTTTCTAAATTCCTGAGAAACAATCCCTTCAACATGAATAAAAGACCTGAAATCAACTTTTAATTTAAACTTATCTGCTAAATCTCTAAAGGGGCTTTTTTGTGTTTTGGGCTCTGGTTGAGAAACTAAAATGGATTTAATACTCACGATACAATTTTTTAATTATTCTACTCTCATGTTTTACTTTAAATAGGCATAAAACATGAAAAAAGGTAAAATTTCAAGGGTGCAAAGGTATAAAATAATATGAAACAATGAAAACTTCAAGGACAAAGCCTGAAAAAACAGCTGAAAAACTCTGCCTATAAAAAGTGTCGAAAAAACAATAAGCAACACTGTTTGTGTGTTAAAACCAAACACGAATATGTCCCCGTTTTCAGGATAAAAAACAAACCATAAAGAAAAAGGAATTGTAATGGTTGCTAAGCAATATAAAAAGTGCTTGTAATACGATAGGTAATCATAAAATACTTGCTTAATCTCAAATAAAAAAATCGAAATAAAGGTTAATAAATTAACATACATAAAACAGAAAACTATAGCAACAAACACTTCAAAAAACTTTGGGGTTCCATTAGTTTGGTTAAGGATTAAAAATGCGTTTATAACAATTAACAGTAGTGCTGAAATTAATTGTATTGTTGCATGAGGTTGTTGAGGCTGGTTTATCTGCTTGTCTAATTGTTTATAATGGTAATAAGAGATGGTAGATTTTGCTAAAAAAAGCAACCCTTTATTGTTCCTTCTAAAAAAAACCAAACCAAACGACAACAAAAAAATTGGCAACAATAGCCAGTTGTAAGCAGGTAAAATTCTAGCTATTAAATCAACATTCATGAGTTTTATTATATTACAAAAATAAACTTCTCTATAAAATCTACTTGTTTTATTTATTAGTCAATAAGGTATCTATTAAAAAAGTGGTGTTTTAGTGCTGATTTATTTATCTTCGCAAACCTTTTAAAAAAATCACCCTTGTGATATGTCTTCAAAATTTCCAGAAAATAACACCTTAGATCTAAGTAAAATAGCCCAAGAAATACTAATCAATTGGGAAGAAGAAAGCACCTTTAAAAAAAGTATTGAAAGCAGGCCAGATTCCAAGCCGTTTGTTTTTTTCGAAGGCCCACCTTCTGCTAATGGTCTGCCTGGTATCCATCACGTTATGGCAAGGGCTATAAAGGATATTTTTTGTCGCTACAAAACGTTAAAAGGTTATCAGGTAAAAAGAAAAGCTGGTTGGGACACACATGGATTACCTGTTGAGCTTGGAGTTGAAAAAGAGTTAGGAATAACCAAGGAAGATATAGGGTCTAAAATATCTGTTGAAGAATACAATAAAGCCTGTAAGGAAGCCGTCATGCGCTACACCGATGTATGGAACGATCTTACAAAAAAAATGGGCTATTGGGTAGATATGGATAGCCCGTACATCACGTTTAAAAATAAATATATAGAGTCCGTTTGGTGGTTGTTAGGGGAGCTAGATAAAAAAAAGCTCTTGTACAAAGGATATACTATTCAACCCTACTCCCCGGCAGCAGGAACGGGGCTTTCTTCTCACGAGCTCAATCAGCCTGGGTGTTATAAAAACGTCAAAGATACTACAGTTGTGGCGCAATTTAAGGCCAAAAAAAACAACTTGCTTCCAGAAAACTCCTACTTTGTTGCTTGGACCACAACCCCCTGGACCCTGCCATCAAATACTGCGCTTTGTGTAGGACCAAAGATTGAATATTGTTTAATTGAAACTTTTAACCAATACACAAACAAGCCAATTAATGTATTGGTGGCTAAGGCGTTAATTCCAAAACTTTTTACAGGAAAATATTATTTGGTTGAATCACCTGCGGATTTATCACTTACTACAAAAGAGGGGAAAATACCTTATTTTGTTGGCGATGGGTTTTTAGGTGCTCAACTTGAGGGAATTGAGTACGAACAGTTGCTTCCATATGCGCTTCCTTTTGAGGAATCAAACCAAGCATTTAAGGTAATTCTTGGAGATTTTGTAACTACTGAAGATGGAACTGGAATTGTCCACATAGCGCCTACATTTGGACAAGATGATGCGTTAGTTGCTAAAGAAGCTGGGGTTCCACCTATGCTTGTTCTTGATGAAAACAACAATCCCGTCCCCCTTGTTGACTTGCAGGGTCGCTTTAGACCAGAAATGAAAGAGCTTGCGGGTAAGTATGTTAAAAATGAATATTATTCTAACAACACTCCCGAGAAATCAGTAGATGTTGAAATTGCCATAAAGCTTAAAGAAGAAAATAAAGCGTTTAAAGTTGAAAAATATGAACACAGCTATCCTCATTGTTGGAGAACTGACAAACCTGTACTTTATTACCCTTTAGATTCTTGGTTTATAAAGGTTAGCGCAGTAAAAGAACGCTTAGTAGCATTAAATAAAACAATCAACTGGCAACCTAAAAGCACTGGTGAGGGCCGTTTTGGGAATTGGTTAGAAAATGCTAATGATTGGAATTTATCTAGGTCTAGGTATTGGGGTATACCTATACCGATTTGGCGAACTGAACTTGGAGATGAACAGGTTTGTATATCTTCAGTTGAGCAACTTAAGATAGCGTGCGAGAAGGCTATCTCAGCTGGTTTAATGACCACTAATCCGTTAGATAAATTTGACGCAGGCAATATGTCTGAAGAAAATTATGAAACTTTTGATCTTCATAAAAACTATGTAGATGATATCGTTTTAGTTTCTCCCTCAGGAAAACCCATGAAACGAGAAAAAGACCTCATTGATGTTTGGTTTGATTCTGGGTCGATGCCTTACGCTCAGTGGCACTACCCTTTTGAAAATAAAGCTTTAATTGATAATAACAATTCTTATCCAGCAGATTTTATTGCTGAAGGGGTTGATCAAACCAGAGGTTGGTTTTATACCCTTCATGCAATATCAGCTATGGTTTTTGATAATGTTGCCTATAAAAATGTTATTTCAAACGGTTTAGTTTTAGATAAAAGCGGTCAAAAAATGTCTAAAAGACTCGGAAATGCTGTTGACCCATTTGAAACTTTGTCTAAATATGGTGCTGATGCTACACGTTGGTACATGATAACTAACGCCCAACCCTGGGATAATCTTAAGTTTGATTTAGATGGAATAACCGAAGTACAACGTAAGTTTTTTGGAACCCTACACAATACTTATGGTTTTTTTGCACTGTATGCCAACGTTGACGGATTTAAAAACGCTGAGTCAATTATTGCAGTTGAAAAACGGCCTGAAATTGATCGCTGGATCATATCAAAACTCAATTCATTGGTCCTTCATGTTGAAGACTGTTATGAAAAATATGAACCAACAAAAGCCGGAAGAGCTATTCAGCAATTTGTAATTGATGAGCTAAGTAATTGGTATGTTAGGCTTTGTAGAAGGCGTTTCTGGAAAGGCAGCTATACATCCGATAAAATTGCTGCATATCAAACACTTTATGAGTGCCTTGTTAAGGTAAGTATTTTGTCTTCTCCTATAGCACCCTTTTATAGTGACCACTTATACAGAAAGCTTAACTTTTTTAACACAAAAAAAGACGCCTCTGTACATTTAAGTTTATTTCCAGAATTAAATACGCAATTAATTAACCCAAGCCTTGAGCAAAAAATGATTATCGCTCAAAAAGTATGTTCATTGGTTTTGGGTCTTAGAAAAAAAGAGAAAATAAAAGTCCGCCAGCCTTTAGAAAAGATAATCATTCCTGTTTTAGATGAGACCTTCAAGTCTCATGTTTCTGCCGTTAAAGATTTGATTCTTTCTGAGCTTAATGTTAAAAACCTCGAGCTACTTTCTGCAGATTCCACGTTTCTAAAAAAGAAAATTAAGCCCAACTTTAAATCAATTGGCCCAAAGTATGGCAGACAAATGAAAGCTATTTCCTCAATGGTTTTAAGCTGGGGTGCTGAAGAAATATTGGCGGTTGAACAAAATAATGGCTGGATAGGTCAGGTTGATGGGGTTGATGTTGAGCTTAGCCTTGATGACATCATTATAGAAACTGCTGATATTCCTGGCTTCTTAGTTTCTTCTGAAGGTGGAATTACCGTTGCTTTGGACATACAACTATCTCCTGAATTAAAAGAAGAGGGGGTTGCCAGGGAGTTTATTAACCGCATTCAAAACCAAAGAAAAGACCTGGGATTAAATGTTACTGATAAAATTAATATTACCTTAAAGTCTAACCTTGAAATAAATCGTGCGTTAAATAACAATTTAAATTATATTTGCTCCGAAACGCTAGCGAATTCTATAGTGTTTGTTGATACTATTGCTGGTGAAAAATCAGCATTAGATTTCGGAGATGGAGAGATTACAGAATTCACAATAAATAAATTAAATTAACTATTATGAGTACAAATAGATATAGCGACAAAGACCTTAATGAATTTAGGTCAATTATAGACGCTAAATTAAAAGAGGCTAAAGAAGACCTGGTGCTTTTAAAGGGGTCTTTATCTCACAAAGATGACCATGGAACAGATGACACTGGACGATCGTTTAACATGATGGAAGATGGCTCTGAAACTCTTATGAGAGAAGAAATGGCACAGCTTGCTTCTCGCCAAGAAAAGTTTATTAAAAACTTAGAAAACGCACTAATTAGAATTAATAATAAATCTTACGGTGTTTGCAGGGTTACTGGTAAATTAATAAATAAAGAACGTCTTAAGCTTGTTCCTCACGCTACTTTAAGTATTGAAGCTAAAAAAGCGCAAGATTAATTTCCTTTGAAGACCTCTCTTTTTACAATAATTATTGTCTTATTTCTTGACCAGCTACTAAAGCTATGGATAAAAACCTCCTTTGAGTTAGGTGATGTCTTTCTTGATTGGGGGGTTCTTAAGTTTCAGTTCATAGAAAACCCAGGAATGGCTTTTGGTTGGTCGTTTGGTAAGTTATGGGGGAAAATTGCGCTGAGCTCTTTTAGGTTAATTGCGGTGGTTTTTATTGCTTTTTATATTAAGCGCTTAATAAAGCAAAACGCTCATGCCTTTTATGTTTTTTGTATCTCTTTGATTTTTGCTGGTGCATTAGGAAATATTATTGACAGTGCTTTATACGGAATTATTTTTGATTCAGGAACTGTTTGGAGTGATCAGTATCAAGGTTGGATTCCCTACTTTGGGGTCTCTAAAGCGACTTTTGATGGTTACTCAGGGTTTCTTCAGGGTTGTGTTGTTGACATGATTCATTTGGAGTTTTATTGGCCTAGCTGGGCGCCTTTTGGTTTGTCGGGCAATGAGGTGTTTCCTCCTGTTTTTAATGTTGCTGATTTTTCCATCTCCACTGGCGTTTGTTGTATTGTTGTTTTTTATAAAAAAATCGTTCGTGATGAAGATTTTAAACTTTTTAGCAGCTAATTTATTGATACTGTGGTGGTGTTTTGCACCGATTGCTATTGATGGACAGAAAATTATTTCGGGCCCTATTCAAGGACATACAACAGATACTTCAGCCACTTTTTGGGTGTTATTAAAAAACGCATCTAGTTTTAATTTATCCCTTAAGGAGGCTCAAGACAACGGTACTAATTTCACAATAAATGAAGACTCGTTATTGGGAGCGTTATATAAAAACAAAAGGGCTTTCAAGTATACTTTATATCAACCTCTAGGAGAAGAAAAGGTCAATCAATATTCAATAGTTTTAAATAAAAACGACACCATTAAGCAGGTTGTTGTTTTGTCTGGTTCAACAGATTCAACTTTTATGTTTGGCTCATGTGCATATATTGGTAAGGGTTTTTCAAGGGTTTATCGCCCATGGAACATGACGAAAATATTCAAAACCATGTCTAAAGAACAAACAAAAAATATGCTTTGGATGGGAGACAACGTGTATCTAATACTTGAACACGATTTAAAAAACAATAAAAGCATTTATAGGCGCTATGTTGGTGTTCGTAAACAAAAGAACATGAACCGATTACTTTCTTCGAAAATGCAACACTACAGCACTTGGGATGATCATGATTTTGGTCCAAACAATACAGATGGGAGTTATGAAAAAGCAAACCTAACCACTAGCGCTTTTAATTCATTCTGGGTAAATCCAAAAAACAATTCAAAAGGAATCTATTATTCCTTTTGTAAAGGAAAGACAACTTTTTTTATGACTGATGGAAGAACATTTAAAAACAATGACGGTTCAGCTCTTCTTGGTAACCAGCAAATGGCTTGGTTGAAAAACGCGCTTTTAAGCTCAACTTCAAAGTATAAAATTATTGTTTTAGGAAACCAGCTTATAAACGCTATTGATGGGCATGAATCATATTATGATTGCCCAGAAGAAAGGCAAGAGATAATGCGTTTTATAAACGATAATGAAATTCCTGGTGTTGTTTTCTTTTCTGGAGACCGGCACCATTCTGAAATTAATGTTGAGCATCACTTAAACTATTATCCAATCCATGATATTACGTGTTCTGCGTTATCAAGCCCTAGACCTAAATTTAGAGGTTGGGGAAAAGAGCGTACGCTTAGCACAAGGGTTGATAATTCCTTTATTACCAAGCACAACTATTGTATTGTTACTGTTAATAGTGATTGTTTAGTTTTTAAGTTTAAAAACAAAAGCGGTAGACTTCTTTTTAACTACACAGTACCCCAAAAAGAGTTGGGTTATTAAATCACAATGTTTACAATCTTTTTAGGAACAACGATAATTTTCTTCGGGGTGTTACCTGCTAAATACTTTGTGGTTTGACTATTTGTTAAAACAGCTTGTTCTATTTCTTTTTTATCCATTGATGTAGGAAGCTCTAATAAAAAACGCATCTTACCATTGAAAGAAACAGGGTATTTGTGGCTGCTTTCAATTAAATACCGCTCTTCATGTTTAGGAAAATCAGCACTTGAGATACTTTCTTTATTACCTAACAGCTCCCATATTTCTTCACAAATATGAGGGGTGTAAGGTGAAAGAAGAATACAAAGCTTAGTTAATACCGCTCTTGAATTACTTTTTAGCGCAGTTAGTTCATTCACACAGATCATATACGCTGATACGGGGGTGTTAAAAGAAAAACGTTCTAAATCTTCATTGATTTTTTTAATTGCTGTATGTAATACTTTAAGCTCTATATCCGTTGGTGGGGTGTCTGTAACTTGAAATTTATTGTTTGGGTGGTAGAGCCTCCAAAACTTTTTTAAAAAACTATGAACCCCTGTAATTCCTTGCACATCCCAAGGCTTGTGTTGTTCAAGAGGTCCTAAAAACATTTCATAACAACGAAGTGTGTCTGCACCATATCTATTCACTAAGTCGTCTGGGTTTTGAACATTAAATTTAGACTTTGACATTTTGTCTACCTCTCTAGCGCAAATGAAGTCTCCATTTTTTTCGTTAACGTATTGAGCATTTTTAAACTCTGGTCTCCAGTTTTCAAACTTCTCTTTATTGAGCTTGTCGCCTTCTAAAAAATTTATGTCTACATGGATTGTTGACACACTGTAGTTGGATTTTAATGTTTTAGAAATGAATTTTCCTGTTTCTATATCTCTAAAAACAAGTGCTGAATTTCCTTGAATCATCCCTTGATTAATTAGCTTTTTAAATGGTTCTTGAAAAGGGATGTGGCCTAAATCGAAAAGAATTTTAGACCAAAAACGAGCATAAAGCAAATGCCCTGTTGCGTGTTCTGCACCTCCAATATATAAATCAACATTGTTCCAATATTCTAGCTTTTGTTTTGAAACAAATTGGTTTTCGTTTTTTGGATCTGCATATCTTATAAAATACCAGCTGCTTCCAGCCCAACCAGGCATGGTGTTGTATTCCATTCTGTCACCATTAAAACTAACATTCCAAGCATTTTTGTCTGCTCTTGCTAGCGGGGGCTCACCCTCTTTGGTGGGGAGGTATTTATCAACCTCTGGTAAAACAATCCCTTTGTTATCGTCTATTAAATATGGTGTATCTCCTTTGTAATAAACAGGAAATGGTTCTCCCCAATATCTTTGTCTTGAAAAAACAGCATCTCTTAATTTGTATTGAATTTTACCTTTACCTAAACCTCTTTTTTCCAACTCATATATGGCTAGTTTAGTTGCTTTTTTTACTGAAAGGTCATTTAAAAATTCGGAGTTGGAAATTACTGCCTCTTTTTCTGTATAAGCCTGGTTGGTAATGTCTTTATCTTTAAAGATATTGCTTATTTTAATGTTAAACTTTGTAGCGAAATCCCAGTCTCTTTGATCTCCGCACGGAACAGCCATTACCAGCTCCAGTTCCATAGCTAGCTAAAACGTAGTCTCCAATCCAAATTGGAATTTTACTCTTTGTAAGAGGGTGGACCGCATAAGCCCCTGTAAACTCTCCTGATACAGCTTTTACATCACTCATTCTATCGCGCTCTGTTTTCTTAGCAGCTTCTTTTTTATACTGTTCTATCTTTTGTTTTTGTGATTCTGTAGTTATCTTATTTACCAATTGATGTTCGGGGGCTAAAACCATAAATGAAACCCCATAAATAGTGTCTGGTCGAGTGGTAAAAACCTCTATTTTATCTTTGATTCCCTCAACATTAAAAAAGACCGCAGCTCCTTGTGACTTTCCTATCCAATTGCGTTGAATTTCTTTAATAGAATCTGTCCAATCAATTTGATCTAAACCAGCTAATAATCTTTCTGCATATGCCGTAATGCGCATGCTCCACTGTCGCATAAGTTTTTGCTCAACAGGAAAACCTCCTCTTTCAGAAACACCATTTTTAATTTCATCGTTTGCTAGTACTGTTCCTAATTCAGGACACCAATTAACCCAAGTATCTGAAAGATAAACCATTCTGTAATTTAACAGCACTTGTTGTTGCTCCTCTTCAGACATGTTATTCCAATCGGTTGATGAAAAAACTTTTTCATAATCACTTACCGCTTTTATAGAGCTATTTCCTTCTCTTTTAAACTTTTCTATAAGTGTTTTTATGTCTTCTGCTTGATCATTAGAAAGGTTGTACCAAGAGTTGAAAATTTGCTTAAAAATCCATTGCGTCCATTTATAGTAATTGGGATTTGAGGTTCTTACCTCCCTATCCCAATCAAAAGAAAAGCCTATTTTATCTAGCTGATTTCTGTATCCAGCAATGTTGTTACCCGACTTGTCTTTACCTCCCTCAATGTTTGTTTTAGTAGTAACAGCTGGGTGTTGACCTGTTTGAATAGCATATTGCTCTGCTGGAAGCCCAAAAGAATCGTAGCCCATTGGGTGTAAAACATTAAATCCACACGCACGTTTATACCTAGAATATATATCCGATGCAATGTATCCTAATGGGTGACCTACATGAAGTCCCGCTCCAGAAGGATAAGGAAACATGTCCAGTGCATAGTATTTTGGTTTTTCGCTAAAATCTAGCGCAGCAAAAGTTTTATTCTTTGCCCAATACTGCTGCCATTTTTTTTCTATGTCGGCTGGTTTGTATTCCATGGTATAACTAATTTAGTGCGCGAATTTAAGGAAGTTATTTTGCTTCTAGTTTATTTTAAAGCGTCTATAACAACAACAAACTCCCCTTTTGGCTTGTTTTTACTGAAATATTCATGCAGATCGGCAGGAGAACCTGTTTTTGTTTCTTCGTAAATTTTGGAAATTTCTCGAGAAACAGAGACTAGTCTATCTGACCCTAATAGCTCATCTGTTTCTTTAAGGAGTCGTAATATTCTATGGGGGGACTCATAAAGCACAACCGCTCTTTTTTCTTCTTTAATTGCGGCAAGTCTTTTTGCTCTTCCTTTTTTATGAGGAAGGAACCCTTCGAAAACAAAACGATCGCATGGAAAACCTGACTTTGTAATTGCGGGCACAAACGCTGTTGGACCCGGAAGGGAAACAACATTTATTTTTTCCTTAACGCATGCTCTTATTAAAAGAAACCCCGGATCACTTATGCCAGGTGTACCTGCATCGCTTACTAAAGCATAGTTTACCTCTTTTGACAATAGCTCTTCAATTACTCCTTTTGTTGCAACATGCTCGTTGTGTTGATGGTATGCTCTTGTTTTGGTGGAAATATCAAAGTGCTTTAAAAGGTTTTGAGTGGTTCTGGTGTCTTCGGATAAAATTAAATCTGCCTCATTTAACACCTCGATTGCCCTAAGCGTAATATCTTTTAGGTTTCCAATTGGAGTTGGGACTATATATAAATTACTCATTTTCTTTGCTTTTGTTTTCTAAGAACCTTGAAAATTCTTTTTTATCCTTTAGGTTTTTACTTTGCTGGTAAACCTCTTTATCAGTAGTTTTTTTCCTTAAATAATATTTCTGTTGATCGGTGATTAAAACAACTTTTTTAGCGTGTTCTTCTAAATGGTAGCTGCATGTTATTTCTGCAATTTTGTCTTGATTAAGATCGGTTATTTGAATGCTTTCTCGGTTGTGAAATACTGCTTTATAGCTTTCGTTTTTATCAGATGCTTTTAATAGCCTTTTTAACTTTTTGTGCTCTTTTAAAAAGTGATAAAAATATAAGTACTTGGTTTCTGAAAAAATTAATTCAGTTCTCATAAAAATATTCACCCCTAAAGAGTCTTCCCAGGTTAGTTGATCTATTATTTTTTCTTTTGAGTGATCTAAGTGTTTTTTTAGATTTTCAGAAACTGGTTGAAGCTGGAAATATCCCTTTGGGTTAGGGGTGTAAGCAAAACTATCCGTATAAATTAATTTTTTATCTATCTCTATAGATAACTTAAAACGCTCTTTAAAATTAATTGTTGAGTCTCCTTTAATACAAGAAAAATCGTCAGGAAAAGAAACTCCTTTTTTTAGTGAAAGTAGGCCATATGCTTCAAAAGTTTTTTCGTTATTTTTTAGGCTATATAAAACTTTGCTGTTTTGCTTTTCTAAATAACGATCAATAACATTAAAATAATTATCATTATAAATTTTCACTTCCCATTGCTGGGAAAAAGAAAGAATAAAGGGATAGAAAAAGAAAAAAATAATTCCCTTTTTTCTCATTAAATTAAATTGATTTTTGAAAGAAGATCTTCTTTAAAAGATCCACCAATTGGAATGATTTTATTGTTGTCTTCTAAGATAAGGTTTGGAGATTCTATTTCGCTTATCTTATTAAGATTTACAATGTAGGAGCGGTGAACACGTAAAAACTTATCTTCCGGCATTTTCTTCTGGATATCTTTCATTGTAGAATGAATTGTATACCTGGTGGTTGAGGTGTTGATAACCACATAATCTTTTAAGGCTTCAATAAACAACACATCATTGGTGTTAAGTTTAATTAATCTTGATTTACTTTTAACGAATATATATTCTGCATTGTCTTTATTTTCAACAATGTTATAAAGCATGTCTCTTTCTTTTAGAATCTCTAATTCTTTACCATGCTTATAAAGAGCCATCTCTATAGAGGTGTGTAAATCTATTTCTTTATATGGTTTTATAATGTAGGCATATGGTTCTGTTATTTTAGCTTTAGATAACGTGTTTTCATCTGCATATGCAGTAAGAAATATAATTGGAATATTTTGTTCTTTCCTAATGTGTTCTGATGCCTCTATGCCATTAATTTTTCCTTTAAGCATAATATCCATGATAATTATATCTGGATTTAAGTCTCTAGATAAAGCAACAGCATCTTCACCATTATTAGCTATTCCTAAAACATTATAGCCTAACCTTTTAAGGCTTAATTGAATGTCTTTAGCAACTATACTTTCATCTTCAACAACTAATACATTCACCTTACCCATTTTAGAAATATATTTTATTTATGTGTTAATATAGGACTTTAATCTATCAAAAATAAATGATTATCTATCAAAAGTAATTAAATATTTTGTTCCATTATGTTTTAATAACTCTATATTTCCATCAATTTGTTCGATTAGTGTTCTCACAAGAAGCATCCCTAAAGATCCTTCATTTTCAGAGTCTAAGCCTTTAGAATATCCTATACCATTATCTTGAACTATAATTTGAATCTTTGTGTTGGTTATTTTCTTAACACTAATGGAAATGGTACCTGCTTTTTTATCTGGAAAAGCATATTTAAGTGAGTTGGACAATAATTCATTAATTATTAATCCACAAGGAATTGATAAATCCATTGATAACAACACATCATCTAGGTCTAAAGCAAGGGAAATGTTATTGTCTGAATATTGGTAAGAATGAATCATGCTTTTAGTAAGGTTTTCAATGTACTCTGTGAAGTCTATTTTATTAAAATCTTTTGTTCTATAAAGATTCTCATGAATAAAAGACATTGATTTTACTCTATTTTGACTTTCTTTTAATATATCCAGAGTGAGTTTATCATCTACATAAGAAGATTGTAGATTTAAAATACTGGAAATAACTTGTAGGTTATTTTTCACTCTATGATGAACCTCCTTTAACAAAACTTCTTTTTCATTTAAAGAAACCCTTAGTTCATCATTAATTATTTTTTTTTCTGTAATGTCTCTTAGAATATCTCTTGATCCTTTAAACTTTCCATTTACATAAACTGCGTTACTTGATAGTTCAACTGTTTTTCTTCTTGCTTTAGCATCTATAATATCAATTTCAAGTCCTTTTATTTCACCATTCTCTCTTAATTCTTTGGATTTAATTTTAGTTTTTTTTATGTCTTTTTTTTCAATAAAATCATAGAGGTTAATTACCCTATCTTTTTTTAATTGCAATCCAAATAGGTTAGACGCTTCTGGGTTCATTTCCAAAATATCATTGTTTTCGTTAACAATAATAATAGCATCTGAAAGGTTAATAAAGAGTTCCCTATATCTTTTTTCACTTTCTATTAATTTTATTTGGGCTTGTTTTATTTCTGAGATATCTCTAGAAATACCCATATATCCAAGCATTTCTCCTAATTCATTTATTATCGGAGAAGCCGATATGTAAGAAATAAATATTTCTCCATTTTTTTTTATGTGCTCTACCTCTCCACTAAAAAAACCTTTTTCATCCAACTCTTTTATCAATACGTTATATTGCTTTTTTTTAGCAAATAGGGTGTTGATATTAATGTTGTTTATCTCTTGCTTATCATAACCAAAAGCTTTGTATGCAGAAGGACTAAATTCTGTTATTTTCTCTTTGTTGTTAGAAGCAAAAATTATATCCAAAGAACTATCAAAAATATTACGTGTTATTTGTTCTGTTTGTTTTAGTTTAGATTGTGTTTTTAGGTGTTGGAGTATCTCTACTTCTAACTCTCTAATAGCATCAGCTGTTTGCTTTTTTTGTTGAACTTCTAATTCTATTAATTTATAGAATTTATTATTGTGTAAAAGCTTACTTGTTTTTATTCTATATGGTGAAATTCTTTTTTTTTCACCTATTAAGTGGATCACCTTAGACCAATCGTCTTTTTCTTTTATAGCTGATCTTATTAGTTCTTCATCTGAAACATTATGTATGTTGGTAGAAAAATATTCTCTTTTTAATATTAATTCCTCCTTTTTTCCATGATGAAGAATTTTGTAAAAAGACTTATTAAATGCAATAATTAAATTATTAGCATCTAGAAGACAAAAGGCGTTTTCTTTTTTACCAAAAAAGCTATTAAAATAATTTTCAATCATTTCCTTTTTTTCACTTTTACGCCATCAATTTTAAACTCTTCTCCATTTTTATAAACAATGGACAATACCACCTCTCCTTCAAAATTGTATTTTTTCCACTCTCCATCTTTAAGACCATTGGCATAGCTTCCTGTTTCTTTAATTTTTCCATTTTGATAATAGGTGGTGTGTTTATCAATGGGTATTCCATTAATGAAATTCCCTTCAAAGGAGCGTTTGCCATTTAAAAATGAATACGTCCACTTTCCGTCTTTTAAGTCATCAACAAAAAATCCTTCTTCTTTATGGTCATTAATGTAATAATACCAAGCTCCTTCTTTTCTTCCATTTAAATATAATCCTTTTGTTATTATAGTTCCTAAAGAATCAAACTCTATTATTTCTCCCTCTTCCTTACCTTTTTTAAAACGCTCTTGCCTGTGTATTTCACCATTATGGTGCCACCACAACCACTCACCAACTGGTTTATCCATTTCATATTTTCCTTTTTGTTGATTTTTACCATCTGAATAATAATAATACCAAAGATCATTCTGTTTATCTTTCACATAACTTCCTTTAGCTTTTATCTCACCGTTTTCGTAATAAAACAACCAGTCTCCAACTTTTAGGTTTGATGAGTCAACTAAACCTGAGGAAAGTAAAATATTATTTTTAAAGTTTTTACAAACCAACAAATCTCCTTTGTTGTTGTAAGTTCTAAAAGTCCCTTCTTTCTTGTTGTTTTTAATTACCCCTTGCTCAATTGTACCGTCTTTATTGATTTGCTTATTTAAGGTAAAAAAAATAGGACTTTGCTTTTCTAATAATTTACCTTTTTCAAAAGATTCAATTTTTTTCACCCCACCATTTATATTAAATTCTTTTACCTTTCCATTTAACTCACCATGGCTGTATTCAGCTTCCCATTTAATTTTTTTATTTAAATGATATGTTCGCCAAAGACCGTGTTTTTTTCCTTGTTTATCAAACCTATTTATTTTCTCTTTTGAGATAAGAATTCCCTTGTTGTAATTTTTAATCGTTATTATATTTTCAAGAGAATCAAATTCATAACAAATTCCCTCTAAATAATCATCTTCATAATTATTTTTTTCTTTTAGAAATGAAGAATCTTCTGTATTAAAAACCTGAAATATTTCGGTCTCACCTTCTCTAATACCAGCTATATAATTAATTTTTTTTAGTAGCACTTCATTTGGATTATACAATTCAAATGTTCCGTTTTTTAAGTCTTTTTTATAATTAATAATTTTATTAATTTTTCCATTTTCATGATAAAACATCCAAGTACTATCTAAAAGAAAGTTTAATCTATTTCCTTCAGATTTTAAGTTTCCATTGGGATGGTAATTTTTCCAATACCCATCTGGTTTCCCGTTTTTAATTACCCCGATGCTACTAACAACACTATCCTTAAAGTAAAAAATAGTTTCTTGGCTAAATACGATTTTAACATTATATAATAATATTAAAGAAATTATATAAAAGATTTTATTGCTATTATTAGCTTGTTGAAACGGTTTATATCTATTTATAGAATTTATTGTATTAATCATATATTAAATAATAGTAACAATTAATTAACAGTTTAATTACTATTAAGTTATTGTTTTTGAGGTGCATCCAAAACTTATAAACAAACGTAAAAATACTTTTAAATGCATGATTGGTTAATAACTTTTATTAAAAAATCCAATTATTTTAGTTGGTAATTTGTGCGTAAAGCAATAACAAAAATTTAAAAAATAATCACTAATTATTCATTTAATTTTCTACCTGAATAAATAACTCAAAAAAACAAAATCTATTATAAAAAATAACTAACAAGATTTTAAAGTTTAATTTTACTAATTGTTAATAAGAAAATATGAAGATAAACATAAGCTCTGATCACGCGGGATTTGATTTAAAAAAAGATATTATAAAACACCTTTCTAAAAGCTGCACTATTGAAGATTTAGGTCCTTTTTCTGCAGAAAGTGTTGATTATCCTGATTTTGCTCATAAACTAGCAGAGAACCTTCTTGATCAAGACATAGATTTTGGAATTTTAATTTGTGGAAGTGGTAACGGAATAAGTATGGCTGCAAATAAACACACCAACATAAGAGCCGCATTATGTTGGAATGAGGAACTCGCCACTCTAAGTAGACAACACAACAACGCAAACGTTCTTTCTTTACCTGCAAGGTTTATTTCAAGTGAGCTTGCATTGGCTATTGTTGATGTTTTTTTAGCAACATCTTTTGAAGGAGGAAGACACCAGCGTAGAGTTAATAAGATAAATTGTGTTTAAACAAGGTGTTTTTCTTTTTTCTCTGGGATTTATTTTAAACGCTTGCTCACTGTTTAATAGCGCTGTTAGTGTTGAAATAGAGGCTGATTTTTCATTGGCTCAAAAGTTTTCAAATGAAATACTAATAGAAGACTTAAAACACAACTTAACCATTCTTTCATCTGACTCTCTTGAGGGAAGAGAAACCACAAAACCAGGACAAAAAAAAGCAGCAGATTTTATTAGAAACTATTTTATTGCAAACAACATTCCGCCAGCAACAGAGAATTATTTTCAAAAATTTAATGTTCAAGTTTCAGATTTTACTAGAACGAGCCTTATTATTGGGTTAGACACCTTGGTTTTAATGCGTGATTATTTTTTGTTTGGATCTACTAACGACACTGCTTTCAATAACGCAGGAATAATTGATGTTGACTATGGTATTGTTGATGGAGACTATAACAACTACTTTAATAAGGACGTGAAAAACAAAATAGTTGTCATTAAAGAAGGTGTTCCTCCTAATATTTCTATTTCACCTAAATGGGAAAGCTGGAGGAAAAAGCAAAAACTAGCCACCCAGATGGGTGCTCTTGCTGTTATTACAGTCAAGAAAGACTTTCAAAAATCAGTAGATAGGATTTCTCCCTTTTTGTTATATCCAGAAATGAAGATGCATAAGGAGCAAGTTTTATCTAGCGGTCTTATTCCTAATTTTTGTATCTCCAAAAACACCTTTAATAAATATTTAGCAGCTAATGATTCAGCATTGACTGCTTCTTTTAGCGTTGATATAAATTATAAAGCTAGTTCCGAAAATGTTTTAGGATATATTGAGGGTGGTGAATTCAAGGATGAATTACTGGTAATTTCTGCGCACTATGATCACATTGGTTTTGATAACGGAGAGGTTTGTAACGGGGCTGACGATGATGGTTCGGGAACAGTAAGCTTAATGGCAATAGCTAAAGCATTTATTATGGCTAAAGAAAGTGGCTTTACTCCAAAAAGAAGCGTTTTATTTCTTTCTGTTTCTGGTGAGGAAAAGGGACTGTTTGGATCTAGGTATTATACAGAAAACCCTATTTTTCCTTTAAGTAGCACTGTAGCGAACTTAAACATAGACATGATTGGAAGGAAAGATACTATTCACCAGAACAGTAATTACATTTACCTTATTGGTTCTGATAAAATAAGCCAAGAACTTCATCAAATTAATGAGAAAGTTAATACTAAATACATAGGAATGGAGCTGGATTATACTTACAATGAAGACAACGACCCGAATCGTTTTTATTATAGATCAGATCATTATAATTTTGCTAAAAACAATATTCCTGTAATTTTTTATTTTAGTGGAATTCACAGGGATTACCACAAGCCAACAGATGATGTTGAAAAAATAAATTTCAACAAACTTCATTTAACAACGAAATATGTTTTTTTTACAGCTTGGGAAATTTTAAATAGAGAAAAAAGAATTAAATAATGGTAGAAGAAGTTGTTTTGGTTGATGTTAATGACAACGTCATTGGTTACATGGAAAAAATGGAAGCTCATGAAAAAGGGTTTTTACACAGGGCTTTTTCAGTTTTCATATTTAATTCTGACAACCAACTTCTTCTTCAACAAAGAGCAATTAGTAAATACCACTCTGGTGGTCTTTGGACCAACACCTGTTGTTCTCACCCTAGGAAAAATGAAACTTTTCATAACGCTGCTAATCGAAGATTGTTTGAAGAAATGGGCATGGCTTGTGAGCTTAAAGAAGCATTTAATTTTACATATAAATCTTTCTTAGATAAAGGGCTTATTGAACATGAGTTTGACAGGGTTTTTGTTGGAAAGTCCGACAAATTACCAGAAATCAATAAAGAAGAAGTAGAGTCGTACAGGTACATTGATCTTAACGAGCTTGTCAAAGACATTGATCAAAACCCTGAGCTATATACCGAATGGCTTAAGATATGCATAAACAGGCTTTTGGTTTTCATTACAAAAACAAACTATTTTGAAAAATAATTCCATAGCGGTAATTGGAGGTGGTAGCTGGGCTACAGCGATCATAAAAATGCTTCAAGTTAGCGCGTCTTCAATTTCTTGGTGGATGCGTTCCAGTGAGCAAATAGCGTTTATTGATGAAAACAATCACAACCCTAAATACTTAAGTAGCGTATTAATTGAACCCAACAATGTTTTTATTTCTAATGACTTAAAGACTGTTGTAAAAAATTCTGAGCTAATAATTATTGCCGTTCCCTCAGCTTTTATCCATGATACTTTTACGGACTTTAACGCTTCTGATTTTATTAATAAAACAATAGTTTCAGCAGTAAAGGGCATTATCCCTCAACTAAACTTGTTGCCTGCACTTTATTTTGAACAACACTTTAAGGTATTAAATGAAAATATAGCAATAATTGCTGGACCATGTCATGCAGAAGAGGTCGCTATGGACAAACTAAGCTATCTAACGTTTGCTTGCCAAGATCAATCAAAAGCCAAAGCTCTTGCAACCCTTTTTAGTTCAAAATTTATTAAGACCTGTTACAGCTCAGACATGCTAGGAATCGAGCTCTCTGCAGTCCTTAAAAACGTTTATGCTATTTCAGCTGGAATTTGTCACGGATTAGGTTATGGTGATAATTTTATTGCAGTGCTTATTTCTAATTGTATTAAAGAGATGGAGGTGTTTCTTAGTGAGCTTTATCCCACCAACAGAACCATTAATTCTACTCAATACCTTGGAGATTTGTTGGTTACCTCCTATTCTCTACACAGTAGAAATAGAAGGTTTGGTAATTTGATAGGTAGGGGTTACTCTGTTAAGGCTGCTGAAAACGAAATGAATATGGTTGCTGAAGGCTATTATGCTTCAAAATGCATAAATCAATTAAAGCTAGCTCATTCTTTTGAATCTCCAATTGCCGATGCTGTTTATGCTATTTTACACAACAAACAATCTCCTAAAAGTAAAATTAAACAACTTTCTGCCCTAATTGTCTGATTTTAAGCGCCTTACAAAAAGCGTCATTTAGTAGCTTCTTACGACACTTCTCGGGTTTTTTAATGAACCAACCCTGTGAGCCAACAAAAACGCCTTAAAGCCGCTTTATTCCTTTTTTTTGAGCACATAAATCAAACTTGAATAGTTTTTTGTGAAAATGGCACTAAGGTTTGATAGAACACCTATAAATATAGCTCTAAGTGAAGATCCATTTCTTTTCCTTTCACTTAAAAGACTAATGTATATAGCATCAAAAATTAACGGTTTAACTTTTATTAATTCAAAACCATATGTTTTAAATAATGTTTCAATATCTTTTTTTCTGAAATGATATAGATGAATAGGAACATCATAAGCCGCCCAATTATTTTTATAATATTTTGCGTCATACGACAACCTGTTGGGTACGGCAACTAATAAGTGCCCCCCAGGTTTTATTAATGAATTTATTTGATTTAGGTCATTATCTAGGTTGTAAACGTGTTCCAATACGTGCCACATGGTAATCACACTTACCCCTTCTTTTTCAAGCCCCTTTTCATATATATTTTCTTTTATATATGTTTTTTTTGAGAAAAGCCTAGCTTTTTCATCAGGCTCAGTTCCATAAACACTCCAGCCCTTTTTTTGACAAAAACCTAAAAACTCACCTGTCCCACAACCAATATCAAGTAGGCTTTTTTCATTTGAAAGCGCACCTATTAATTGCTCTTTTCTTTTTATTTGATGTGCTCTAACTAAGTGGTAAACTTTATTAATAATACCCTTTTTGGTTCCCGAATGTGATACATATTCTTCACTTTGATAGTATTTGCCAATCGTTTTTTCAGTTGGAATAGGGTTTGTATATACAAAACCACAATCACCACAACATGAAAGGGAGAAAAGGTCTCCACTTACGTTGTGGTCTTTTGCGCTCATAAAGTGCTCTTGCTTATCACTCCCACATACAGGACAAAAGGATATTTTTTTTAATTCGTGTTTCACGTGAAACTTTTATCTTCCTAAATAAACCATTAGTATGCTAACATCTGATGGTTTAATTCCACTTATTCTGGCCGCTTGACCTAAGCTTTTAGGTTTTATAGATGTTAATTTTTCTTTTGACTCATTTGATAGCGATGAAAAAGTACTGTAATCAATATCTTCTGGAATTTTAACACCCTCTAACCTGTTTAATTTTTGAGCAACCTCTTTTTCCCTTGTAATGTATCCTAGGTATTTAATCTCAATTTCCGCCTGTTCTAGCGCATCGTCTTTAATTTCTTCTTTTGCAATGTATGCTCTTAGTTTCTCGTTTGTACTTATGAAATCTTTTATGTTTATTTTAGGTCTTGACAGCACCTTATCAATTTTCATCTTTTGAGGTATTTCACTAGAGGATTTATTAATTAATGTCTTGTTTATTTCTTCTGGGCTTGTGGAGGTCTTTTTTAAAAAGCTAACTAAATTTTTTGTGTTGCCTTCTTTTTCACGTACTCTTTTTAGCATATCACTTGTAGCTAAACCTAAATCAAAGCCCTTTTGAGTCAAACGAATATCGGCATTGTCTTGCCTAAGTAAGATCCTATATTCAGCTCTTGAAGTGAACATTCTGTAAGGTTCTTTCGTTCCTTTTGTGACTAAATCATCTATGAGCACACCAATATATGCTTCATCTCTTTTTAATATAAAAGGCTCGTTATTGTTGATTTTTTGATGTGCATTAATTCCTGCTACTAAACCTTGACCAGCAGCTTCTTCGTAACCAGTTGTTCCGTTAATTTGGCCACTAAAGAATAAATTCTCAATTTTTTTTGTTTCTAAGCTATTTTTAAGTTGAGTTGGTTGGAAGAAGTCGTATTCTACAGCATATCCAGGTCTAAACATTTTTGCATTTTTGAAACCTGGTATACTTCTCAAACCCTCTAATTGATAATTTTCAGGAAGGCTGCTTGAGAAACCATTTATATAATATTCTATTGTGTTCCAACCTTCTGGTTCGGCAAAAATTTGATGTCTTGGTCGCTCGCTAAACCTAG
The DNA here is from genome assembly GCA_045561415.1 of Parvicellaceae bacterium. Classification (GTDB taxonomy): domain Bacteria; phylum Bacteroidota; class Bacteroidia; order Flavobacteriales_D; family Parvicellaceae. Next base: position 4,391 of record JBJKXU010000019.1, on the reverse strand, counting down.
ATATTTTATCCTCTATTGATGGACAGTATCGAGGCCCTTGTGACTTTATAGCTCCGTTAAACATTGGGCTTTTGTCAAAACCATCTCTGAGAATTTGATGGGTGGTTTCGTTTGTATAGGTAATAAAGCAGCTTTTTTGACTTTTCAATGGGCTTTTGTCATACGCGTATGAAAATTTTTCTGGAAGATCATCCCCCTTTTGTTCTTCCATTGCTTTAAAATCTATACTTCTACCGTCAACCCTTGGTGGGGTTCCTGTTTTCATTCTTCCCGCCTCAAAACCCAGTTCAACCAGCTGTTCTGTAATTCCAAATGCAGCCTTTTCTCCCATTCTTCCACCGCCAAATTGTTTTTCACCCAAATGAATTACACCATTCAGGAACGTACCACTATTTAGTATAACAGCTTTGCTTTTTATTGATAAACCCATTGATGTTTTAACACCTTCAACCTTGTTATTGTTAACAATTAACCCCACCACTAAGTCTTGCCAAAAATCTATGTTTTTATTTTGCTCTAAAGTTAATCTCCATGTTGAGCTAAACAACATCCTGTCGCACTGTGCTCTTGGACTCCACATAGCAGGACCTTTAGAAAGGTTAAGCATTTTAAACTGAATAGAGCTACTATCGGTAACAAGTCCTGTTTTTCCTCCCAAAGCGTCTATCTCTCTTACTATTTGACCTTTTGCAATACCACCAATAGCTGGGTTACAGCTCATTTGTCCAATGGTTTCCATGTTCATGGTTATAAGTAACACCGAGGATCCCATATTGGCAGCAGCATTAGCCGCTTCGTTTCCCGCATGACCAGCGCCTACAACAATTACATCATATTTTTTTAACAAACTCATGTTTCACGTGAAACACACCTAACTATTTGATTTTAAGTGTGTTGAGTGTTTTTAGTTTTTCTAAAAAGAAGTTTTCTAGCTTCCTCATTTTTTGTTTTTCCTTTGTTGATTTGTCATTAAAACCACACAAATGTAACACTCCGTGAACAATAACACGATGCAATTCATTAACAAAAGTTAATTTGTTTGTTTTAGAAAAGTCTTTAACTCGGTCAATAGAAATGAATAAATCTCCAGAAATTTCGTTTTTCTCACAAAAATTAAAGGTAATTATATCAGTAAGGTAATTGTGGTTTAAATACTCTTTGTTGATTTTTAACAGGAAATCATCACTACAAAAAACAACATTTATTACACCCATTTCTTTGTTGTAGAAGCTCACAACATCTTCCAACCAACGCTTAATTACTTTTATTTTTTTTAAAGCAATAGACGCGTCTTCTTTGTGAAAATAAATAGGCACTAAAAGGTGAAAAAATTAATTAGCAGAAAGCTCAAATGACATTTCTATACTGCTGCCATTATCTTCAAAAGAGATTTCATCAGAAAGATGTTTCATAAGGTATATTCCTCTTCCGTCCGGCTTCTCTAAATTAGCTGGGTCAGTCGGATCAGGAAGGTTTTCGTAATCAAAACCGATGCCTTCATCCTTGATGAAAAAAGTTAGCCGTTCATCTTTTTGTTGACAAAGAATAGTGGTTGTTTTGCTGGGGTCTAGATGGTTGCCATGATGAATGGCGTTGTTAACAGCTTCGGTAAGCGCTATAAGAATGTTGCCGTACTTTTCTTCGTTGACTCCAATTTCAGCACACACATCATCAACAAGTTTTTCAACTAATCTAATGTTATTTGCTTTAGAGGGAAATTTTATTTTCTGCATAACAGGTGGTAATTCTATTTCCATATTAATCTTGTAAAGTGTTAAAATACTCGTTAACCTTATTTTTATAATAAGGAATTAAAGAGGGGGGTATCGTTTTTAATAATTCTAGCTCTTTTTCTTTTTTCCTTTTATACTCTAGAAATTGATTAGGGTTACTAAATTCCTGCTCTTTTATTTCTTTAGATTGCCTTTTTTTCTCCTTTTCTTGCTCCCTGTTTGCTTTTTCATGCTCCAACATTTTGGTTATAATTGATTGTTGTCTATTGAGGGTCTCAGGATTGATGTTGTTGTTAATAATGTCATCTTCAATCTTCTCAAGCGTTTTAATTATTTTTTTTAATCCATTTCCAGAACCCGAGCCATCACCGTTTTGAAGATCTGAAAGCTCCCTTATTTTTTGTTTTAAAGCGGCTTGTTCTGCAGCTAGTTTGGCTAAGGATTCAGCAGACGGGCTTCCTTTTCCACCACTTTGTTTCCCGCCAGGTTTTTCTCCAGGCTTGCTTCCTGGTTTTTCTCCTTCCCCCTTTTTTTCGCCCATCATTTTTTTCATTTCTGAAAGCTGTTGTTTCATTTTTTCCATCATTTTCTTCATGTCTTGTCCAGCGCTTTTACCATTACCACCAGGCTTATTACATTGACCAGATCCAGGAATTGATTGTTGAAGCTGCTTGAGCACATCATCTAACAATAAAGCTAAATTATTAACCGATGTCATTGTGTATTGTTGGTTCGCGTTTGCCTGAGCGGTTTTTCTTTCTGTAATGTTTTTAATGGTTTTAGTTAAATGTTTTTTAATCAGCGAAACCTCAGCATTAATGTGTGGACCTAATTGAGGTATTCTTTTGCTTAGTGCCAATAATGAGTCTTCGATAAGGCGTATATCTTGTTCTAATTTTTGTTGCTCCTGTCCCGCCTTAACGTATTTAGGGTCTTTAGAACTAATGTTCTTCAAATCGCCAAGAACAACTTCTTGATCAAAAGAAAAGGTGATTAAATTTTCCAACAACTGGCGCAATGATTTCATGTCCATCTCTTGTGATTCTGCTTTCATTTTCATTTGAAGGTCTCCCAATTTTCCTGAGAGCTCTTTCATTTTATCCCCTGCTTTTTGTTGAGACTCGCTCGCTTTTTTATTGTTTTTTTTCTCTAAACTTTCTTGACTCTCATTAATGTCTTCATTAATTGATTTTTCTTCTTCATCAAAAGAAGGAAGGTTTTTTTTGTTTTCAAGCTCTTTGTTTAATTCTTCAACACCATCCATTTCTTCTTTTAAAAAATTAAAATCTTCTTTTATCTGTTCTTGCTCTTTATTTAAACTAAAGTGGTTTTCTTTTTTATCTTTTGTTTTTTTAGCTAAATCTTGTTGTTTTTTGGAAAGTTTTTCTAGCTCATTTTTTAATGACTCTAACTTTTGATCCATTTCAAGTTGTTTAAATTGCTCTAAAGATCGGTCAAGCTCTTTTATTAAATCTTCTTGTGAAAGCTCAATGTCTTCCATTTTTTCTAAAACCTTGTCTTTATTTAGCTCCTCCATGAGTTTTTGAAGCTCATCATACAGTTTTTTCATTTCATCAGTCATTAACTCTTCGAAAAGCTTATTTAATTGCTCTTGCTTTTTGAGGATTTCTTCTGAAGAGTCTGAATCAGAGGAGTTGTTCTTTAACATCTTCTCTAGGTTTTCTTTAAGCGAATTTTGTTGCTTTAAAAAATCCTCAATCTTATTTTTATCCTCCCAGTTGAGCTCCTGTTTGTTGTAAAGTTCTTTTTTTATGTTTTTAAGTTCTTCTTTAAGCCTAGAGGCTTCTTCAATGTTTTCATCAAGCAAGGACTTTAAGGCGTTGTTTTTTTCACTTACATCATTTGCTATTTCTTTTATTGTTGGGGGGTTAAATACTTTCTTATCAGTTTTCACACTTTTGGGTCCATTAATGGCGTCATTGTCCCACAACTCAAAAAAGTACTCGACTGTTTCACCGGGATTAGCACCTAAAGTTTTTAAGTTAAAAAAATGATATTGATTCAAAAAAGTACTAGAAAGGCTAATAGGTATTTTTTCTCTGATAATTTTATTAGCACTTTGTTTTTTGTAGCAAAAATATAAACTACTAAAACCATAATCGTCTGTGGCTTCAACATTAAAATAACGCAGGTATTTATTGGTGGAATCAATGGTCTCTTCCATTTTAATTTTCGGAAGCTGATCTTTTAACACCTCGGTATAAAAAGAACTGGTATCCTTATAATCGGAGGACTTGTTGGAAAGAACCATTTGATAACCCTGTGACTTATAAAAGGTTTTAATAAAAGAAGGTTGGCTTGTTGTGTTTAAAACAAAGGTGGTGTCGTTAAAAATTGCCGAAAAAGAATCAACATTTTTAAGATCAAATAACCACTTAACTTGAGTACCCTCAGGAATAGTAACACTTCCTATGTTTTTAAAAGTATCTACTTTTTGACGGGTGTAAGCAGGATAGGTAAGTAAAATAGAAAAGTGATTAATTTTAGGTTTTGGTATTACGTCAAGGTTATAGTTTTTACTTTCTGTAGTTGAACTAGAAATAGTAAAAGGAACCTTTTTAGAGACGTTTTTAAAAAGGTATTCAAAATCAAAAGCCCCATTTTTAGTTAAGCTATATTTTTTGTTTTCATAGTTAA
>JBJKXU010000018.1:0-42145 GCA_045561415.1 Parvicellaceae bacterium | reverse complement strand
AGAATGGAAGAACTTAATGAGCAGCTTCAACTTATTAATAAGCTCAATAAAAAGTTTAACACCAGTTCTCTTGAAGGATTAATTCTTAAAAAGAAAGATCTTCAAGAAAATTTGTCTTCAATTACATCTCTCTCTGAACAAAAATTTGAGCTTGAAAATCAGGTGAAAAAATTGTATGATCAATGCTTAGTCAAAGGAAATCTGCTTTTTGAAGCACGAAAAAAAAATAACACCAGTATTGAGAAATATTTATCTCAAAAATTAGATAAATTATCTATGCCTAATGTTAGTATTAGGATTGAGCTTGAGAACACTAAAACACCTCAAAGTTATGGTGTTGATCAATTGAAATTTTTTATTTCAATTAATAAAGGGAGCAGTTATAATGAAATTGCTGATGTTGCTTCTGGTGGTGAAATAGCTAGAATTCTTCTTGCAATGAAATCTTTATTAAATAAGCAAAATACTATTCCAACGATTATTTTTGATGAAATTGATACTGGAGTAAGTGGTAAAGTAGCTAATGAAGTAGGGCAGCTTTTAAAGGAATTATCTAAAAACACTCAGGTGTTGACAATTACTCACCTTCCCCAGGTTGCTTCAATGGGTAACCATCATTTTAAGGTTTCAAAAGCTGAAAATAAACTTAGAGCTTATACTGAAATAAAAAAACTCTCAAAAGAAGATAGAATCCTGGAAATTGCAAGTATGCTTGGTGGTACAAAGCCTGGTAAAGCAGCTTTTGATAACGCTGCTGAGCTTTTAAATTAATTTATCTGTTGTCTATTTCCTCTACTGCTGGAAATAATGATGGATTCCATTTAAATTGATTTTCTTTAATTTTTTGGTTAGCTAGTAGGTCTTTTATTTTAAATGATAAGGTTACCCCATCTTTTGTTTTAATAATGGCACTATGAACTTGTTTTTCAGCTTGATTAACTTTGAGTATTACCGTGTGGTATTTGCTGTTTTTCACATCAATAGGGTATAGTTTAATGCGTTGGAGTGTTTGCTCGTTTGAAATTACTTCGTCTATGTAATTAACTTTAAAATTATCTTCCCATATGGTCATGATTTCCGATGGGTTTAAGTCCTCACTAATGTCATTGATGTCATCAATATAACATTCATTGTCTTCCTTCATGTAGGTCCATACAGAAGTTCCATTTGAGATAACTTCTCTATCAGTTGTTTGGTAGTAGAAATTATTTTCGCTTATAATTGCTTTTCCATTTTGAACTTCGTTAATGTCTTGACTTTTTATTCCTAAGGTGAAATCAAAAGTCATGTTTTCGTAACTGCTTGTTTGGCTGCTTATTTCGCTTAAAATATCTTTAGCTTTTTGCTCAGTATCTTGTGCATATGAGAAGATTTGAATGTAAAATACTGCTATACTTAAGAAGATAATTTTTTTCATAGTTTATAATTTTCCGTTTTCTCTAAGTGTATCCAAAAACTGTTCCAAAGCAATTGTATCAGGTATAAGAACTTCTCTAGCCTTGCTTCCTCTACTTGGACCTACAACACCCAAAGACTCCAATTGGTCAATAATTCTTCCTGCTCTATTGTAGCCTAGTTTTAATTTACGTTGAATAAGTGAGGCTGAGCCCTGTTGGTTCATTACAATTACTTCTGCGGCATCTTCGAATAAAGAGTCAAGATCGTCATCTATTTCTTTTATTTCATTTGCCTCATCTATGTATTCTGGAAGAAGTAATGCACTCGGATACCCTCTCTGAGACCCTATAAATTCATTTATTGCATCTACTTCTGGAGTGTCTACAAATCCACATTGAAGACGAATCATTTCGCTTCCTGAAGAGAAAAGCATGTCCCCTCTACCAATTAGTTGATCAGCTCCTCCTGCATCTAAAATTGTTCTAGAATCAATTTTAGAGGTAACTCTAAAAGCTATTCGGGCTGGAAAATTAGCTTTAATTGTACCTGTGATTACGTTTACCGATGGTCTTTGGGTTGCAATAATTAAATGAATACCAATTGCTCTTGCTAGTTGAGCTATTCTGGCAACAGGTGTTTCAACTTCTTTTCCAGCAGTCATAATTAAATCTGCAAATTCATCAACAACTAAAACAATGTAGGGAAGGTATCTGTGTCCCTTTTCAGGATTAAGCTTTCTATTTATAAATTTTTGATTGTATTCCTTGATGGTTCTCACCATGGCATTTTTAAGCAGTTCATATCGTGCTTCCATTTCAACACAAAGACTATTTAACGTATTGACAACTTTTTTGGTGTCTGTTATTATAGCTTCCTCTTCATCAGGAAGTTTAGCTAGAAAGTGTCGTTCAATTTTATTGTAAATGGTAAGTTCAACTTTTTTAGGATCTATTAATACAAATTTAACTTGAGAAGGATGTTTTTTAAAAAGGATTGAAACTAAAATGGCATTTAATCCAACTGATTTACCTTGTCCTGTGGCACCAGCCATTAATAGGTGAGGCATTTTGGTTAAGTCAGTAATTAATGATTCGTTGGAAACAGTTTTCCCTAAGGCAACTGGTAATTCGTATTCTGAATTTTGAAATCTATCTGAAGCAATGAGTGCTCGCATGGATACGATATCTGGGTTTGAATTTGGAACCTCAATTCCAACGGTCCCTTTTCCAGGCATAGGTGCTATAATTCTAATGCCTAAAGCTGATAAGCTTAAAGCAATGTCATCTTCAAGGTTTTTTATTTTAGAAATTCGAACACCAGGAGCTGGAACAATTTCATAAAGTGTTACAGTAGGACCTATAGTTGCTTTTATTTTAGAGATGTTAATTTTATAGTTACTTAATGTCTCTATAATTTTATTTTTATTGCTTTCAAGCTCTTCTTTGTTTACACTGATGTTTCCATCACCATGACTATCAAGAAGATCAATATTGGGAAGTTGATATTGAGAAAGTTCAAGTTTAGGGTCAAATTCTCCAAACTCTTTTACTTTATCAGAAATTTCATCATCTGTAAGCTGATGATCTTCCTTGCCTATTTCAACGGAAAATTCTTTTTCTTTATTTTCATTATTTGAAGAGTCTTCTTTGGAAGGGGTTGTTTGTGTTGTATTGCTTGGAGAATCATTGACAACTTCTTTTATTTCAAACTCCTTTTCAATAGTAGTGATTTCGTTCTCGGCTGGGGTGTCATCCTCTAAAAACTCAATTGGCGGATTAGCTTCCTCATTGATAACTTCTTCTTCCTTAATTGTATTTACGGCAGTGAATTCATTTTCTGAAATGAACTCTTCTTTTTCATTCTTGGAAATCAGCTCTTCCAACCATTTGAAGGATGGATTGAATAAAATGACTACGCTTATAAATCCTGAAAATAGGATGAAGAACCCTGTGCCAAGGAACCCAATAATATTGGACAGCCAATTAGAAATAGAAAGTCCATAAAGACCACCAAGAAAATCATATTGAGTATTTTGAAAGATAAAAGCCAATGTCATGCTCATCCAAATCAAACCTAAAAAGCTCACTTTAAGCGATTTAATAATAGGAAGAATTTTTAGCTTTAGTAATATTCTTAAGCCAACTAAAAGAGAAATAAAAACAAAAAAGTAGGAAGCTATTCCAAACCAAACTTTCAAGAATTTATGTGCAGTAAAAGCACCTAATTTACCTAACCAATTTTTTATTATGAACTCATCATTAGAGAAAATAAAAGAAAATGGTTTGTCATTAATTATGCTATAATCATTTTTCCAAGTAAAAAGATAAGAGGTGAAAGAAATAAAAAGATAAACACCCAATAAAATAAGTAGCAATCCAATGGTTTTATGTAGTCGCTCATCTTTACAGAAGGAAATGAAACTTTTAAAAGCATTCCCAATGGAAGAAAAAAATGTTTTAAATGAGCTCTTTTTCTTCTTTGATTTAGCTTTAATTCCTTTGTTTGCTTTGTAGATGTTCTTATTTCTTGCCATAGGATATAACAAAATTAACTTTTGAAGGCAGAAAATCGTGTTTTAGCAGATAGTATTGTTAACTATAGGCTGTTAGAAAACAAAAAAATAAAGAATGGTTTATTGTCCCATCATGGATTTGAATTCTTCTAGAGTGATTTTTTCATAATCTTTTGGAACTTCAAATAGTGTTTTAGAGAGCTTTTTCACATCAACTTTATTGGCTACAAATTCCATGGTCATTCCTTGAGTATTTAAAGAATACTCTAATGGTAACCCTTTAAGGTTCTCAAATTGAGAATTGTAAATTACAGGTATTTCTGGAGTGTAAAATAGGTCAATGGAGACAGAATCTTTCTGTTCTTCAACGTAGACCGTGTAGCTTGCTTTCTTACAGTCGTAACCAGCTATTTTTTTGGTTTCTTCATAATAGGTGATCACAGGATTGGAAGAGCTTTTAGGTTTTTGATCAGCTTGACTTACTTCAATAGCCATTTTTTGGCCCATCATGTTCATAAGTAATGTAGAAGCACCATTTTCATTATTAGTAATTACAATTTGTTCCCCCATTGCTGTTTTTTGTTCTACTCTTGAATATTCTTTTTTACAATGGGTGATCATGTTTGTTGGAAGCATACTTCTTTGAGCTTCCATCATCTCTGGTAATTCATAATCCAAAGTATAGGTAATAGTACCTTCAAATTTTTGCCCATAAAATATTGTAGCAAATAGTAATGCATAAATAGAGAGTGTGAATTTTTTCATCGTTTAGTCAGTTGTTAATTTAGGAATGTAGAAAATATATCATTCATTTTCTGCAAATATACGTCCAAACTCACTTCGTTATAGTTTTCTGGAATAATAAATGTACTGTCGGATACTAATTTTTGAGTATTTATTTGAGTAGCTTTAAATTGCATGTTTAATCCAAACCTTTCCACTTCATAGTTGGTTAAAACACCACTTATCATGTTGTAAGGATTGTTCCAATTGCTATTAGTTATGTTGATTTTGTTGGTTTCATTTAGCTGAACATCTCTTCCATCTTTAAGCTCATCATAGATTCCGTAATGTCTTTTGCAAACTAGTCCAATTATAGAGTCTTTAGAATTTGAAGTGATGATTTCAGGAGTTGGGTTTTTACTAAGCATTTCTTCAACTTGTCTTTCGTTAAGTCTTGTGAAAATTTTCTCAGGATTTAGATGAAGCATCATGACCATTTCCTTGTTGTTGCAGTCAGTAATTATTGAAGAAGTGAAAATGTGACCAACAGCAACCTCATTTTTATATACATTATCTTTAAAATACATGGTCATTTTTTTTGGGATTAGTTTCTCCATGTAAGAATTGTAGTTCTTAACAGGATAGCTGATGTCAAACTCCACCACTCCTTGGGAAAGTTCATTGCTAGAGTCTACTTGCTTAGTGCAAAAGAAGAGTAGGGATGCAGTAAGGCATAAGGTTAATAAAATTGAAATCTTTTTTACCATGATTGTAATCCTAAAAATATGCAAATACAGTTAAATAAAATAATTTTTTTTAAATGCTTAATGTACTCAACAGAAACGATAAACTTTTTGTTGGGTTGCCTTTAAAAAATCAGGTTGAAATTCTTTGGAGGCAATAGCAATGATAACTTGGGAATTTATATTGGAATTAATTGAACTTGAATCTTTAATGAGCTGACCATATATCTGCTTTCCAATTTTCTTTGGGTTGTTTGTTATCCAGCTAAAATTTATTTGTTTTTCTATGAGCAATTTTGCAATGGCTTTTGCTTTTTTTCCTGCTCCCCAAAGCATCAACTCGTTTTTTAAGTTAAGTTCATATTTAATAAAGTAATGAACTTTTATAATTGGAAAAGCATTATTGGAATAATTAGGGTCATTCCTGGAAGTTCTTTGTGGGTAATCTCTCCAATGATGAAGAATTTTTTCACTTCCTGCAATTTTCATTTTCCCGTATTTCATTCTAAAGGCAAGGTCATAATCTTCAGGGTAGGTGGAAGCGTTAAAGGCGTTGATTTGCTTCAAGTTTTCCTTACTTATCATCCAGCAAGGAGATGGAATTACACATTCTTTATATATGGCATTAAAATTAGTTTCACTTATTGTTAATCCATTGATCCAATTTTCATAATTGATATATCCATCATTGAGTTTTTTTTCAGTAGAAAAATATTTCACACATCCCGTTGAGACAAAACCATCTCCATTAATTAGTAATAGTTTAAGTAATTCTTCGAGCTTTGTTTTTGCCATTTTATCGTCAGCATCCATTCTAGTGATGAAGCTTCCTTTAGCTATGTTTAAAGCAAGCTGTAATGCGGGGATAATTCCTTTTCCATTGTTGTTTTGCAAAGTTATTCTAGCGTCTTTTTTTGTATGTGCTCTAATTAGTGCTGCAGATTCATCCTTAGAATGGTCGTTAATGGCTATTAATTCCCAATTACTATAGGATTGCTTTTTTATAGATTCAATGCATTCCTCTAAAAAAGGTGCAGCATCTTTCACTGGCATAAGTATGGAAATAAGCGGGTTTTTTATGTTTTGGGTTGTGTTAATTTTAGAAGTGTTTAATTAATTCAATTCAATGATCTAGTTTCCAAGGAATTGATTTTTATATTTGTATCACAAATTAAGATAAAATGTTCGAAAATCTTTCCGATAAATTTGAAAGAGCCTTTAAAGTTTTAAAAGGGCAGGGTCAAATTACTGAAATAAATGTTGCAGAATCACTCAAAGAAGTCAGAAGGGCTTTGCTTGAGGCTGATGTGAATTTTAAAACTTCTAAAGAATTTACAAAGAGGATTAAAGAGAAAGCTCTTGGTCAAAATGTGTTAAATTCTATTTCCCCTAGTCAATTGCTTGTTAAAATCACTCACCAAGAGCTGGTGGATTTAATGGGGAGCAAGAATGAAGAAATTAAAGTTCAAGGAAACCCTGGTGTTGTATTGATGTCAGGCCTGCAAGGATCTGGTAAAACTACCTTTTCTGGAAAATTAGCCAATTATTTAAAAGTTAAAAAAGCTAAAAACCCTTTATTAGTTGCTTGTGATGTTTATCGTCCTGCTGCTATTGATCAGCTTCATGTAGTTGGTGAATCTATTGGAGTTGAAGTTTTCTCTGATAGAGACAATAAGAGTCCTGTTTCAATTGCTCAAAATGCAATTCAACATGCTAAAAAAAATGGGTTTAATGTTGTCATTATTGATACTGCTGGTAGGTTAGCTGTAGATGAGCAAATGATGAATGAAATTGAGGAGGTGAAAAACAAAATTAAACCTTCTGAGACTTTGTTTGTTGTGGATTCTATGACTGGTCAAGATGCTGTAAATACTGCTAAGGCATTTAATGAACGTGTGGATTTTGATGGTGTAGTTTTGACTAAGCTTGATGGTGATACAAGAGGGGGTGCTGCCATTTCAATTAAATCTGTAGTAAATAAACCCATTAAATTTATTGGTACAGGTGAAAAAATGGATGCCATTGATCTTTTTCATCCTGAAAGAATGGCGGATAGAATTCTTGGTATGGGAGATGTTGTCTCTTTGGTTGAAAGAGCACAAGAACAGTTTGATGAAGAGCAAGCCAAGAAAATACAGGCAAAGATCAAGAAAAATACTTTCGATTTTAACGACTTTAAAGATCAAATTAGTCAAGTTCAAAAAATGGGTGATATGAAAGACATTGTTGGGATGATCCCTGGAATGAAAAAAGCACTTAAAGGTAATGAGGTGGACGATAAAGCTTTTAATCCCATTATTGCCATGATTGATTCCATGACTCAAAAAGAAAGAACTTCTCCTCAACTAATTAATCAAAGCAGAAGAAAGCGAATCGCTTCAGGTAGTGGAACTACATTGCAAGAGGTTAATAAATTGATGAAACAATTTGAGGAAACAAAGAAGATGATGAAGCTGATGAGCAATAAAAAGAACATGATGAACATGATGCGTCAGTTTAAAAAAATGGGTGGAAAAATGCCCCAATAAACAGCAGTTATAGATGAAAATAATAGACGGCAAATCAACTTCCCTAGCCATTCAGCAAGAACTTGCTGATCAAGTAGATATAATAAAGGAAAATGGTGGTAAAATACCTCATTTGGCTGCTGTCTTAGTTGGTGACGATGGGGCAAGTCAAACCTATGTTAACGCTAAGGTTAAGGCTTGTGAACGGGTAGGTTTTGCGTCTACATTAATAAAACTATCTCCTTCAATTTCAGAGGAAGAATTGCTTGATGAGATTCAGAAATTAAATGCTAATGATGATATTGATGGTTTTATTGTTCAGCTTCCTTTACCTGATCATATCGATGAAACTAAAATTACCTTAGCAATTTCACCTTCTAAAGATGTTGATGGGTTCCATCCTCAGAATGTAGGAAGAATGAATTTAGGATTGCCCACTTATCTTCCTGCTACACCAAATGGAGTCTTGGAGCTTATAAAAAGGTATGAAATTGAAACTTCTGGTAAAAATTGTGTTGTTATTGGAAGAAGCCATATTGTTGGTTCTCCCATGAGTATACTTATGGGTAAAAAAGATTATCCAGGCAATGCTACAGTAACGCTTGTTCATAGTAGAACAAAGGATGTAAAGGCAATAACTAAGCAGGCAGATATTTTAATTGTAGCCTTAGGTGTACCTGAATTTGTCACTGCAGATATGGTTAAAGAAAACGCAGTGGTTATAGATGTTGGAATTCATCGCATTGAAGATCCAACTGCAAAAAGAGGTTTTCGCTTAAAAGGCGATGTTAAGTTTGATGAAGTTTCAGCTAAGTGTTCATTTATTACTCCTGTGCCTGGTGGTGTTGGTCCTATGACTATTGCATCTTTGCTAATGAATACTTTAAAAGCAGTAAAAAACATATATGAATAAAATATTAATAGCCAACAGGGGAGAGATTGCTCTTCGAATCATGCGTACTTGTAAGAAAATGGGAATTAACACTCTAGCCATTTTTTCTGAAGCTGATGCTGATGCTCCGTTTGTCAAATTTGCAGATGAAGCGGTTTGTGTAGGTCCGCCAGAAAGCAGTCAAAGTTATTTGTCTCAGGACAAAATCGTTCAAGTAGCTCTTGATAGGAATGTAGATGGGATTCATCCAGGTTATGGGTTTTTAAGTGAAAATGCTGAGTTCGCAGAGAAAGTTACTAAAGCTGGTATTGTTTTTATTGGTCCCTCACCAGATTCTATGCGAGTTATGGGGGATAAGCTAGCCGCTAAAACAGCTGTTAAAGATTATGACATTCCAATGGTGCCAGGTGTTGATCATGCAATAGAAGATGTCAAAAGTGCTCTTGAAACTGCTAAAGAAATAGGCTTTCCTATTTTAATAAAAGCTGCTGCAGGTGGTGGTGGAAAGGGAATGCGTGTTGTTAATACCCAAGAAGAATTTGAGTCGCAAATGGATAGGGCAGTAAGTGAGGCGGTAAGTGCTTTTGGAAATGGAGCAGTATTTATTGAAAAGTATATTGGTTCACCAAGACATATTGAAATTCAATTGCTTGCAGATACTCATGGTAATGTGGTTCATTTGTTTGAAAGAGAATGTTCAATTCAGCGTAGACATCAAAAGGTTGTTGAGGAAGCTCCATCTTCTGTTTTGACTCCAGCACTTCGAGTTCAAATGGGTGAAGCGGCATGTAAAGTAGCTAAAGCATGCGATTATGTTGGTGCGGGAACAGTTGAGTTTTTGTACGATAGTGGAAAGTTTTATTTTCTAGAAATGAACACTCGTCTACAGGTTGAACATCCTGTTTCAGAAATGATAACGGGTGTTGATTTAGTTTATGAACAGATTAAAATTGCCAATGGTAAACCGCTGTCATTCTCTCAAGAAGAACTCTCTATAAACGGACATGCTTTGGAAGTGAGGGTTTATGCTGAAAATCCTAAAAATGATTTCTTGCCTGATGTGGGTACTTTGGAAGTTTACAACAGGCCTGTTGGAGAGGGTGTTAGAGTAGATGATGGACTTGAGCAAGGAATGGATATTCCTATTTTTTATGATCCGATGATTGCTAAACTTATTACACACGGTAAAGATAGGCAGGAAGCCATTGCGAAAATGACCAAAGCAATTCGAGAATATGATATTGTAGGGGTGGAAACAACACTTGAGTTTTGTGATTTTGCCATCAACCATGAAGCATTTGTTTCTGGAGATTTTGATACGCATTTTGTTAAGCATTACTTTCAGGATCCCTCCAAATCACTTTCTCCTTCCAAGGAAGCTGTTGAAGCCGCTCAGGTAGCTTCCTTTTTATTTGCTTACCGTTCTGATCCTGATTCTGCATACCTTCCTGCAGATTTTTCTTCTTGGAAGAAGGGAAGGTAGGTTTAATGCTGTCTTATTGTCAGATTTTTTGTCATAAAAATGAGCTTAAACTGACATTTTTTTTAAAAATCGTAGTCTATTTCGTCTTGGCATAAGAATTGACAATTGTTAAATCGTAAAAAAATTTAAACAATAAAAAATATTATCATGGGAAAAATCATTGGTATAGACTTAGGAACAACTAACTCATGTGTTTCTGTAATGGAAGGTAATGAGCCAGTTGTAATTCCTAACAGTGAAGGTAAAAGAACAACTCCTTCAGTTGTTGGTTTTGTTGAAGGTGGAGAGCGAAAAGTTGGAGATCCTGCTAAAAGACAGGCAATAACAAATCCTGAAAAAACGATTTATTCTATAAAGCGATTTATGGGTAACCGTTTTGATGAAGTTTCTAAAGAAATTAATAGAGTTCCTTACAAAATAGTTAAAGGAGATAACAACACACCTAGAGTAGAGATTAACGATAGAAAGTATTCTCCGCAGGAGATTTCAGCTATGATTCTTCAGAAAATGAAGAAAACAGCAGAAGATTATTTAGGTCAAGAAGTTACGGAAGCTGTAGTAACAGTTCCAGCTTATTTTAATGATGCTCAGCGTCAAGCAACTAAAGAGGCTGGAGAAATTGCTGGTCTTAAGGTTGAGCGTATTATCAACGAGCCTACTGCTGCTGCCTTAGCTTATGGAATGGATAAGTCAGGTAAAGACATGAAAATTGTTGTTTTTGATTTTGGTGGAGGTACGCATGATGTATCTATTCTTGAATTAGGAGATGGCGTTTTTGAAGTGCTTTCAACTGACGGGGATACGCACTTAGGTGGTGATGATGTTGATGAGAAAATAATCAATTGGTTGGCTGATGAATTTAAAAACGATGAAGGCTTAGACTTGAGAAAAGATCCAATGGCATTACAGCGTTTAAAGGAAGCAGCTGAAAAAGCAAAAATTGAACTTTCTTCTTCTTCATCTACAGAAATTAATTTGCCTTATATAATGCCTGTTGATGGTGTGCCTAAGCACTTGGTTAGGTCACTAACTAAAGCGAAGTTTGAGCAGTTAATTGATGATTTGGTTAAAAGAACTATCGAGCCATGTAAATCGGCTATGAAAAGTGCTGGATTGTCTACATCAGATATTGATGAAATTATTTTG
The DNA here is from genome assembly GCA_045561415.1 of Parvicellaceae bacterium. Classification (GTDB taxonomy): domain Bacteria; phylum Bacteroidota; class Bacteroidia; order Flavobacteriales_D; family Parvicellaceae. The sequence goes on along the minus strand of JBJKXU010000018.1, from coordinate 30,741 downwards.
GTTGGTGGTTCAACAAGAATTCCAGCTATTCAAGAAGCAGTGGAGAAGTTTTTTGGTAAATCTCCGTCTAAAGGGGTAAATCCTGATGAAGTGGTTTCTTTGGGTGCTGCTATCCAAGGAGGGGTGTTAACTGGAGAGGTGAAAGATGTTTTACTTCTTGATGTTACTCCTTTGTCTTTAGGAATCGAAACTATGGGTGGTGTTTTCACAAAATTAATTGAGGCTAATACTACAATTCCTACTCAAAAATCGCAGGTTTTCTCTACTGCTGTTGATAATCAACCTTCTGTTGAGATTCATGTTCTTCAGGGTGAAAGAGCTATGGCTAACGATAACAAAACTATCGGTAAGTTTCATTTAGACGGCTTACCTCCATCGCCAAGAGGAATTCCTCAAATTGAAGTTTCTTTTGATATTGATGCTAATGGTATTATAAATGTTAAGGCTGCTGATAAAGCAACTAACAAAGAACAGTCTATTAGAATTGAAGCTTCTTCAGGTCTTTCGGATGAAGAAATCAATAAGATGAAACAAGAAGCTGAAGCGAATGCTGATGCAGATAAGAAAATTAAAGAAGAAGTAGAAAAGGTAAATGCTGCTGATAGCTTAATTTTTCAAACTGAAAAACAGCTTAAAGAATATGGCGATAAAATACCTGCTGACAAAAAACAACCTATTGAGGATGCGCTTGCAGAACTTAAAACAGCTCATGGAGCTAAAGATGTTCCTGCTATTGATGCGGCAATGGAAAAGTTAAATACTGTTTTCCAAGCAGCTAGCCAAGATATGTATAAAGCTTCTGAGGCTGATGGTGCTGCTGAAGGAGCAGCTGACCAAGGAGGTGATGCTAAAACTGCTGATTCAGAAGTTGAAGATGTAGATTTTGAAGAGGTGTAATGACCTAATCTTATAATTTGTTAAAAGCTGCTTGATAAAAATATTAAGCAGCTTTTTTTTTTGTGCTCATAAGGTTTGCTAATTTTTAATTATTTTTAGGAGAACTTAAAAGCACTATATGAATAAATTCCTACTATTATTACTTCCCCTTTCTTTTTTTTACAGCTTCTATTCTCAGTGTGATAGCACGATAATTTCTGGTGATTATATAATTAGTAGTAATACTACACTTTCAGGAAGTTATTATGTGACTGGAAATTTTGAGGTCGCAGCTAATGCAGTGGTTTCAGTTGAGCCTTACAGTAACAACTCCTGCGGTGAATTGAAAATATATGCCCAGAAAATATCAATTCATGGTACTATTGATGCTGATGGTTGTGGTTTTCAGGGAGGGAATGGCGGTTTATCTTCTTCAAGTGTCCTAAGTGCTACTGGAGATGCTTCTGCTTTAACTGGTTGTAGTAACGATGGTTCTCAGGGGCAAATTGAGCTAGTTGGAGGTTTAAAAGGTAGTGATGGGTTAGGTGATGGAGCCGGAGAAGAGGGTGATGATGGAAGAGCAGGTTCTGGTCCAAAACAAGTTTGTGGTTCCGCAAACGATTACTTTGGTATGATTGGTGGTTCTTCTGGTGGTTCATCTGGTGGTGGTGGTAGCTATGGAGGGCACGGTGAATTTGGTGGCTTCGGTGGAGACGGTTCCAATTCTTATTCTTCTTCAAATATGACCGTTTCCAATGCTTATGCTGTAAATGCAGGATATGGAAAAGCAGGAGGTGAATCAGGTATTACATATGGTACAAATACCCTTTATGATATATCAATTGGCTCTGGTGGTGCTGGTGCTGGTGGTGGAGGTCGTTCCTATACATTAGGTTCTACTGGAGGTGTAGGCGGTTATGGCGGAGGAATGGTTTTATTAAACGCCTATACAGACAGCCTCACCATTACAGGTTTAATTTCTGCTAACGGTACTTATGGAGGTTCTGGTGGTGTTGGAGGTTCTGGTGGTGAAAGTCCAAAATGCTGCTCTGATCCATGTGATGATTGTGGTGAGCGAACCTATTCTTGTGGTTCTGGTGGTGGTGGAGGTGCTGGAGGTGGCTCTGGAGGTGGCATTTTACTTATTGGTAATGCTATTAATTACATTACTGGTGAGTTGTTTGCTAAAGGTGGTGATGGTGGATTAGGTGGTGCTGGAGGATCCGGAGCTTCGGGTTGTACCTATAATCCTACCTTTTGTTCTGGTGGTAATCAGTCTATCAGCACAAACAATGGTTTTGCTGGAAGTTCAGGTGGAGCTGGTGGTGGTGGACGAGTAAAAGTTTTTGCTTCAGATTGTTTTGGTAATATTATTTTGCCTGATGCTGATGTTTTTGGAGGCAGTGGTGTTTCTTTTGCTGAAGAAGGGTATTTACATGTTGAAAGTGCTTTACCTTGTCAGGGAGTTAATCCTCCTCCTGTTGGCGTACAGGAAGTCTTGACTAAAAATAATTTATTATTTGACTTGTATCCTAACCCTTCTAAGGGGCGTGTTAAGGTTAAATTCTCTAGCTCATTTGTTGATTTATCGGATACTGATCTTCAGGTTTATGATATTTTTGGTAAGCTTGTTTTTTCCTCTTCTTTATTCTCTAGCAGTTGGACTAATTTATCTTTAGATCTGTCTAATTTATCTGGTGGGCTTTATTTTGTTAAAATAAACTCTGATAAATTTTACGGAGAACAAAAATTGGTTATTACCGATTGATATAGATTAAAATTCTGCTTTAATTTTTTTAGCAGTCATTAAATTTCAAATTTAAGGTATGTTTGCATACTAAATTTGCTGACAATACATTTGTATAAAATTAACTAAAACCTATTCAAAATGAAGAAGTCACTTTTATTATCTACCCTGATTTTAACCTTATTTTCATTTTTATTTTTTTCCTGTAAAAAGGATCCAGCAACCATGAGTTTTCAATCAGTAATTGATTTGGGTGGGGATTTTGAAGATCCAGTAAATTCTGAGACTAAATCTTCTACAGTTGATACTGTAGTAAATGGAGATAGTCTTTGGGCATGTACAACAGATACCTATAATGTTATTCAAGGAATGCAAGAATTTCCTTTGTTTAATCCCAATTCATCGGTTGTTTATCCAGGAAATATGCTTCAAGGTGGTTCATTAAAAAATGCTACTCCAGATGTTATAGTTGTTGATAGAGCAGGCGGAACTTTTTCTATTGATATTATTTCTGGTGGATGGGATGTTACCGCAACTGTTGATGAGGTGGTTAAGTCAAAAGTGGCAACAGCACTTAATGATATTGTTGCAAATCAAGCATATTCATCCATTCCTTCAAACATTAGCTTTAGTTTGCAAGAAGTTCAAACGGAACAACAAATGGCACTTGCCTTAGGATTGGATTTCACTGCCTATGGTGTTGCAGTTTCTTCTGAACTAGGTTTTACTAATGCACACGAGTACAATAGAGTTTTAGTAAGACTATCTCAATCGTACTATACCATGAGCTATGATTTACCTGCTACTTATGATGACTTATTCGCTCCTAGTGTAACTCCTGAGGCTTTAGAGCCTTACGTAGGTCCTGGTAACCCAGCTTGTTATATTTCAGATGTTACTTATGGTAGAGTATTTTATTTACTTGTTGAGTCAACTTCAAGTTCTACTTCAATTTCTTCTAGCATTAATGCTTCTTTCTCTGCTATTCCAAATGCTCCATCTGCTAGTGTTGATGCTTCCTATTTGTCTAATTTGGAAAATTTAAACATTAAATTATTTGCTCTTGGTGGAGATGCAGCCACTACACTTTATACAATAGGAAACAATAATGTTAATAATTTAGTTTCCATTCTAGGTGCAGCTGGTGACATTACTACAGGTGTTCCACTTTCTTATGTGTGTAGAGCTGTTAATGGAAACAGTATAGTTTCTGTGAATTTAGCTACAACTTACGATGTGGAGACTTGTGAGCCAATTGGTCCGATCCAAGGTGCTTATGGATCCATTCCTGACCCAGTTTTATATTTAAAGGCTGAAGATGCTAATACCAGCAATAATGGAATTATAGCTTATAACAACGCTACTAATCCAGATTTTGGAGAATATACGGTAGATTCTTATTACGGAACTAATGTTGGTGGTATGGTTGTTGAAGATTGGCCAGATGATGCAGGAGTTAATATTGCTTCAACTTCTAATCCTAACAACAGGCCTGTTTTTGTGCCAAATGCATTAAACGGTTATCCTGCTGTTGATTTTTGTCACTTTTTCGCTAATGGGAATTCTAATTCTTATGATCAGACAGTTACAACGGAACTAGATATTCCGGGTAATTTATTTACAGGTACCAACTATACATTATTTATGGTGGTTTCTTCTCCTACAAAACTCAATGTTGAAGGTGATAATATCAATAACATTAGTAATCAGGCTATTGATGCAGGTACATTCCTTCAAGGATCAGATGTTACTCCCTATGGTCAGCTAACTGTTGGTTTTAATAGTAACTCAAACTTAACCTTTGGTCATAATTTAAATGACTTAGCTGTTCCTGTTAGTAGAAGTAGTGATTTTAGATTAATGATTTTAAGGTTTAGTACTGTAGACGGAATGAAAGCATTTATTAACGATGCTGACAACCCACTAGCTGCAAATGCCAGCTTAAATATTCCTTTAACATCAAATAATGGACTTAAGCTTAATGCGGCTTCATTATCTAACCCTGGAGATGATACAAGAAGTCAAGTTGTGGAAATTAGAGCTTATAACGTAGCATTAACAGATTCTGATAGGCTGCAAGTTGCCAATCAAATTATAAATAAATATGGTTTGTAAATTTTGACTATTTTTAAACCTTTAACAATCAAATAATAAATTATGACTTTAATTACACTTTCTACCTTAGCATTTTTAACTGCTGTGTTTATATACAGAATACTTGCTAAAAAAACCTTAGCTCCTGTTTTTACTTTTAGCCTTGTTCTTCTATTTGCACTAGGAACTTCTATGTGTTCATCTCCAAATGAAAGCGCTGATGATCAAATTGAGCAAGTTTCTTCTGACTCATCTTCGGATGAATCAGAAACAAAAAGTTGTTCTAAAGATTCAAGCAAGAAGTGTTGTAAATCAGATAGTACAAAAAAATGTTGTAAATCCGATTCTGCTAAGAAGTGTTGCAATAGCAAATGCGATTTATCTGAATGTTCAAAAATGACTAAAGATGAATGTGCGAAAATGTGTGACGAAAAAGGATGTACTGCAGAAGAAAAAGAGTGGTGTCTTTCGCACTACGATGAAGATGGAAAATGGAAAGGTTGTTCTTCTGATGAGAAGTCTTGTTCAAAAAAGAAATGTTGTAAGTCAGATTCTACTAAAACATGTGATAAGTCTTCTTCTAAATGTTGTGGAGGTAAATCTGATAAGTGCTGTAAATCAAAAGATCACGACCATGACCACGATCATGATCACGACCACGATCATGGAGATGATGAAGGTCATGAGCATTAAAAACAACTAAGCAGTTTACTGCTACATATTAAAAATTTAATGCCGGTATATGCCGGCATTTTTGTTTGAAATTAATAAGAGAAATACCCCTATTGTCTTATCTAATTCCTATGCTGTTAGGAATTTTAGTGGGTATATATTTTCAAATTAGCTCACCATATTTAATTCTTTTTTTCTTCTTTTTTTGTGCTGTAAATGCTCTAATGCTGCATTTTAAAATTGTACAATTTTCTGGTGTTTATAGTTTTAAAACTGTTGATGTCTTATTCCTTCTTTTGTTTTTTATTGGAGGGATAGTGTTGGTTGAGTATCATCAAGAGTCAAATTATAAAAGTCACTTCAGTAACATAATTTCTTCTAATGCTATTTATTCTGGTAAAGTTGTAGCTCCAATTTCGGTTAAAAATAAATCGGTTAGATGCGAAGTGAAAATTGTTAACCTTATAGATAGTAATTTAATGTATAGTGTTTCCGGAAGAGCGCTTGTCTATATTGAAAAAGATAAAAGATCCTTAAGTATCTTGCAAGGAGATAATTTAGACTTTTGTGCAAATTGGCATGATATTGATCCTCCTTCAAATCCAGGTCAGTTTAATTATAAAAGCTACCTCTCTTTTCATCAGATAAATAGACAGGCATACTTAGATTCAGCAAGTTGGAAGATAGCTTCAAGAAACTTGAAAAATCCTTTTACTTTTTCAAACCTGATGAGGAATTACTTTTTAGCTCTAATTAAAAAAAGTGGGGTAGTTGGAGATCAGCTTGCTGTTGTTTCCGCCTTGTCTATTGGCTATAAAGATGATATAAGTAGTCAATTAAAGCATGCTTATTCAAGTGCAGGTGCAATGCATGTTTTAGCCGTTTCTGGCTTGCATGTGGGAATACTTTACAGCATTATTCATTTTTTGATTTCAGGATTGTTGCCTTTTAAGCGTTTACTTGTTTTAAGGGCTATTGTTGTCTTATGTGTACTGTGGTTTTATGCCATGTTAACTGGGCTTAGTCCTTCAGTTTTACGTGCTACTACAATGCTTTCTTTTGTGGTGGTTGGTATGGCAATGAATCGCAAGGTTTTTGTTTATAACAACATAGCCGCTTCCGCTTTCTTTTTATTGTTTCTTGATCCTTTTATTATAATGCAAGTAGGGTTCCAGCTGAGTTATTTAGCTGTTTTAGGAATTCTATATTTTCAGCCTAAATTATTTAAGTTAGTACAGTTTGAAAATTATTTTTTAAATAAAATATGGGCAATTGTTTCTGTTTCATTAGCTGCACAATTGGCTACTTTTCCTGTGGGAGTTTTATATTTTCATCAATTCCCCGTTTATTTTATTATTAGCAATTTAATTGTTATTCCAGCAGCATATGTTTTGCTTGTTTCTTGTTTGTTGTTGCTTGTAGCTCAGTTCTTTGAAACGCTTTATTTCTTTTTAGGAAAGGTGATAAATATTACGGTTTATGTCGTGAATTTATGCGTTACTTATATCGATCAGATGCCATTTTCTTTAATTGAAAAGGTGTCTATTTCTGTGTTAGAAACATATCTGATTTATTTAGTTATTCTATGTTTTACTTTTGCTTTTAGGTATAAAAAGTTGGTGTATATAATTGGGGCTTTTACATTCTTGTTAATTATTGGTCTTTATGATTGTTATGAGGATTTAACTATTGAGAAAAAAAGAGAGCTTGTGATTTATAATACTGGAAATTCCCCAGCAATAACTCTTTTTTTTAATCGCAATCATTTTTTTATTGCAGACTCTTCTTTTTATGCTAATCAAGATGCCATGCTTTTCTCGGTAAAACACCATTGGTATGACCTTGATATTAAGGAGACTCAGTTTTTTGATTTATCAAGCATTAAAACAATAGGAATAAAGAATAAAGCTATTCCTGAAATAGCGTTTAATTCCAGTAATTCTACAGGTTTTGATTTCTTTTTAAGAATATCACATCAAGATGACACCCTTTCAAATGATCATGATGTTCTTTTAATTCAAGGAGGTAAAAAGCTAGATTATGCCAAAATGGTAAACTATTATTCTCTGAATAGGTGGGTGGCGTATCCAAACCTTTCTTACAGCCAGCTAAATAAAATAAAACAACTAGCAGCGGATAATAAAATTGAATTTCATGATATTAATGATGGTGCTTTTATTGTTGATTTTTAATTGAAGTTCCTTTTTGAAAAATTCGAATTATAGTAGTATAACATTTAAATTATTAGATATGAAAAAAACACTTTTATTTATGTTGCCTCTCTTACTTTTAGGTCTTTCACCTGCTCTCTGTGCTCAAGAACGTACTATTATAGAACAGAAAGTAAATCTAAATGATTTAGAAAGTAAAGACGGCCTTTATTACCAAGGTGATAAGTTGTATTCAGGATCTTTTTATAGTCTTTATCGAACAGATGGAATTGCTAATAATACCTATAATGCTTATGCTGAAGGAAGCTTGGTTAATGGTCAAAGAGATGGCATCTGGAGATGGTATTCTAATAATAGCTTGCATCATCAGATGATTTATAGTGCTGGCGTTAGGTCTAATAAGAAGGGGGATAATTTCAGGGTTATTAAAGGAAAGAAGTATTTGATTGTTAATTAAAAGGATTTAGTTGAAGAACTTCTCAAAATCTTTATTGTACTGCTTAACTTCAACAATAAAATAATTGGGGTCAAATTCAAAAGACAGTGCAATGCTGGTCATTTCAGAAGAGGCTGTTTGGTAGCTTAGCTTATGATACATTATAGTGTTTTTTGAATCAACTGTTTTTAGACGGGTATATAGTCCAGGTCTATAATTCAGTTTGTAGGGAACATCTTTAATTTGTATCCAATTCTTAATTTGCTTAGCACAGAATAAATCAGCATCGAATTTATTATTTTCTCTTATGAATTGAACAATTTTTAGTACTTGATGAAGCATTGCCTCTTTTCTTTCTTTTGGAGCATTAATAAGTGCATCACTTAGTTGATTGTGCATTTTGTTGTTCATCAAATTCATGTAAGAAGAATTCTTGTCTTCAATAAGTGGAAATTCATCAATAAAATAATGAAACAGATCGGTTTCTTGAGCTGATAATGTGGTTTTCATGTTAATGCTCAGGTCTTTTATTTTGTAGTTGGGGTAGATAAGTATGTCTATTTCATAAAGAGTTCTTGATTCTTTAGGGGGTTTAATGGTGAATAAATGGTTGATTTTAAAGTAATGGTAGATGCCAGCAGCTCTAATTGATTCTTTTTTAAGGACAATATTGGAGTCATTTAGCGCAATTATTGAATCCAATTGATTGCCATAGTTTGCTTTCATGGTTGGAAGCTGCTTTTTTAGCTCAAGCAGCTCATCAAGCGCTTTAATTTCTTTTGGTTTAATAATCTCTAACTCTCCAAATGTTGCACTTTTATATGTGCCAACTGAAGAGAATTTTGAGCTAATGTGATTTTTAACGGCCTGCTTTATTTTTTCTAAATCTCCTTCATTTGCGTTCATTGCAAATACATCAATGAGAAATACACTAGAGAATAATAGCAGATGTATTAAAATAACTTTCATATTAATGGTAAATATTGACTCTTTATTGTAATATTATTTAAAAACCATCAAATAACATACCAATAACACCATTAAATTTATGACAGCGCTTATCTATTTAACCAATACCTACCTTGCAAAATTTTCCGCTCAATTGTTAGCCGAAAGAAATGATGACTTTGGAACGTGTTTAATCCTTGATCAAACGATTTTTTATCCACAAGGGGGTGGTCAACCTGCTGATGTTGGTGTTATAAAAAACGATTCTTTTCATTTTACAGTTAATAAAGTGCGGCTAAATGAAAATGGTCAGGTGCTTCATTATGGGCAGTATGATAAGGGAAGCTTTGAAATAGGAGCTGTTGACTTGTCTATCGATATTCAAAATCGAATAATTAATGCCAAGGTGCATTCTGCTGGTCATTTACTAGATTGTGCGGTCTCTGATCTAGGTATAGATGCTCTTAGTCCTACAAAAGGGTTTCATTTTCCTGAAGGACCATATGTTGAATACAATGGAGTTTTAGAAAATCATCAAGACTGGATTCTACCCATTGAAAATAAAATAAATGAACTAATTGCTAATTCAATAGCCATTGAGGCGTATGAGCTTTCTGCTGAGCAGGCAGCAATGGAGAAGATTTGGGCTCCAACTGGAAAATCAGCTAGGGTAGTAGCTTTTAATGGTTTTGAGGGTTGTGGGTGTGGAGGCACACACGTTAAAAACACATCAGAGATAGGAAAAGTGAGTATTAGAAAGATAAAAGTAAAGAAAGGGGTGACAAGAATTGCTTATGCTATTGTTTTGGCATAAAAAAATCCTCAAATTACTGAGGATTTTTTTTGTGGTGATCGCGCCAGGATTCGAACCTGGGACCGCCTGCTTAGAAGGCAGGTGCTCTATCCAGCTGAGCTACGCGACCATTGGGCGACAAAAATAAAAAAAATGTTTGATTTACGCTTAACAAATTTAAAATTGAATGACATATTTACTACTTTACTATAATATAATGTTCTGAAAGAAACCCTTTCGTTTTTGTTGCGTCTTTAAACCGTTCATAGATAATGCTCTTTGAGAGCTGTTAATTGTAAAAACTACTTAATGAAAAAAATCATACTTATACTTTCTATTTTCTCAACATTTTCTCTTTCTTATTCTCAGCTAAATATGCAGCAGCTTGGTTATTTGGATCTGGTTGCTATGCATAATTCAGACCTTTCTGATATCTGGGGATGGTCAAATGGTGTTCAAGAATATGCTATTGTTGGTGGAAATGATGGTACTTCGGTTGTTGATGTTACTAATCCAGCCAATCCTGTGGAGGTTTTTTATGAACCGGGAGTGAACTCTATTTGGAGAGACATTAAAACTTATAATGGATATGCTTACGTGACAACAGAAGGTAACGATACAACCATAGCTGAAAATGGATTGTTAATTATTGATTTGAATTCACTTCCTGGAAACACAAACCTTTCTACAACTTACTATACTGGGCCAAATAATGCAAAATGGCAGTCTGCTCATAATTTATACATTGATGAAAATGGTATTTGCTATATTTTCGGGACTAATAGAGGTAATGGTGGTTGTATTATGTTGGATTTAAATACAAGTCCTACAAATCCAGCGGAGATAGCCGATATTGATAATTGGTATGTTCATGATGGAGTTGCAAGGGGAGACACCTTGTATTTAGCTCATATAACTGACGGATTTATGACCATGTGGGACGTTTCTAATCCTGCAAATCCTTCCATGCTTGGTCAGCAAACTACACCTGGTAGCTTTTCTCATAATCTTTGGATGTCTGACGATGGTAATTATATTTACACCACAGATGAGATTACCAATGGCTACATCGGAGAATATGATATTTCAGACCCAACAAACATGGTGGAACTCGATAGGGTTCAAAGTAGTCCAGGAATGGATGTAATTCCGCATAATGTTCATTTCATTGATGATTACATTGTTACTTCTTATTATAGAGACGGGGTGGTGATTCATGATGTTTCCAATAAAGGAAATATGGTAGAAGTGGGAAGTTTTGATACCTCTCCAAGTTTTGATGGCGATGGTTTTAACGGCTGTTGGGGAGTTTACCCTTGGTTGCCATCTGGAAATATTATTGCTTCTGATATTGAGGGGGGATTGTATGTTTTAGGAGCTAATTATCAAAGGGGATGCTATTTGGAAGGGAACATAACAGATTTATCCACTGGAGCTCCAATTAACAATGCGGAGGTAGAAATTTTATCAACTACTGTAGTTGATGAGTCAACAATTGTAGGTGATTATGCAACTGGATATGCAACTGCTGGTTCTTATAATGTGTTGTATTCACACCCTCAATACATTAGTGATACGCTATTTGGTGTGTTTTTAGCAAATGGATTGGTAAATGTTCAGGATGTTCAATTGGTTCCATTACAAGGTTTTTCGTTAACTGTTTCAGCTGAAGATTTAAACCTTACTAGCCTTCAAGGTGTACAGGTAGTTTTGGAAAATGATGATTTCACTTTTGCTGGTCAAACAAACGCTAATGGTCAAATTGTTTTCGGAAGCTTTTATCCTGGTTCTTACAATGTTTTTGCTGGTAAATGGGGGTATGTTGAATATTGCTCCACTAGTGAGTTGATTGATGGGTCTAGTTTAACTTATGTTGTTGAACTTGAGCAAGGCTATGCAGATTTATTTAATCTTGATTTGGGTTGGACTGTTAGTGGTAATGCTCCAGATGGTGTTTGGGAAAGGGATAATCCAGTTGGAACCACCTACCAAGGAGATCAGAGTAATCCAGAAGATGATACGCAAGACTGTGGTGACAAAGCATTCGTTACTGGAAATGCTGGAGGTGGAGCTGGTAGCGATGATGTTGATCAGTCCTCTACAACATTATCATCTCCTGTTATGAATTTAACGGTCGCTCCCAATTTAGTATGGTCTGTGCAAATGAATTTGTGGTGGTTTAACTCTGGTGGTAATAGTGCTCCTAATGACACCCTTAAGGTAATGCTTAGTGACGGTACAAATGTGTCTACGGTACTTGAGTATTATTCTGATGATAGTGGTATGCAATGGATTCCTGTAACCGCTTCTGTAGATGCTACAATTTTTGACCTTACTAATTTAACCGTTATGGTTTCAACTGCAGATTGGCAGACCGATGGCGGCCATTTAGTGGAGGCAGGAGTAGATAATTTTAAAATGACTAACAATACTGCTGTTAGCAGTGCTGAACCTTTTTCAGTTGCTGTTTATCCCAATCCCTCAGCAGGGATGTTTACTGTTTCTTCTACTACTAAGTTAGTCTCTTATGAGTTGTATGATTTGTCTTCAAAGCTTATACGAAGTGGGGCAATGGATTCACCAACTTTTGAGATTAATACTAAAGGGGTTTATCTGTTGGTTGTTAATTCTAATAGTGGCTCTATTGCTAAGAAATTAGTGGTGTATTAAATCACTATTTTCTTTTCAGTTTTCCCTGTAATTTAGATGGAGCATTGATGAGCCATTTAAGCGTATCAAAATAAAGGGTAATCACTAAAAACAAAGTCATGGCCCAGATGACAATTAAGTTGGCGTAGTAGGTGTCTAAATAGTGACCAAAAACTTTTTTTCTAGGGGAGTAAAAGTGTGATTTGAAATAATCAAAATCATAGGGGTCTAAATAAATAGGATCAGTTTTTTGTATTACACTTTGATGATCTTCATCTGTAAAATTTAAGGTATTGGAGTTGGTGACAAAGTCTTCAAGCGCCTTGTTCTTGTAACGGTTTCTAAATCGCTTGAAGTTTTCATCTTTAAGCTTAGACATTAGTCGTTTAAAATTACGGTGCTCTTTACTTGTAATACGTTTAGCTGCTTTCTCCTTGTCTAACAGGTTCATAAACTCCGCATTAGGTTTTATAAACTTCTGCTGTGCATTGTCTCTTAGCGATTCATTGATTTTATATGTTTTTTTGTAACCATCTTTACAATAAGATAGATAATCAGCTATAGTTTGGTATGTTTCTGTGGAAAAAGAAGATAAAGTAAGCTGGTTTAGAAGCTTATTGAGCTTGCCGTTTTGAGTGTAATTGTTGCTTTTATTGTGTCTTAGCTCTTTTTGAATTTCATGTTTAACAATCTGAAGTTGTTGTGTTATCATTTGCTTTTTAAGCGCATTAGAATTTGGAGTTTCTATGTGTCTTTTTATGTCTTTAAGCTTGGACTGTATGTTGCTTACCCATTGGTCTTTCTTCCAATTGGCAAAAGACATGGCTTTGTCGTACTGGTAAAATACCGCCTCGTAATCATTGTCTTTGAACTGAGTTACTGCTAAGGCTTCGAATGCCCATCTTGAGGCCATGATATTTCCAATTGCAGGGACATGAGACTTAGAAGAAAACAATGGGTTTAGCTTGTCAAAAGAGACAATGATTCCGCTAAATAGTAATTGTGGAATAATGCAAACAGGAATTAAAATGTAAATTACCTTAACAGAGTTGAAGCTTGCTGAAATGTTAAGACCAAGCAGGTTAGCAAAGCAGGAAACCGAAAAAAGAATCATCCAATAGGCTAAATTCATGCCATGGATCTCTAAGATGATATTCCCTGCAAGAACATAGAAAAGTGTTTGGATTAATGAAATTAGAAAAAGAAGAGATATTTTAGAAAACAGGTAACTTCCTTTGCTAAGGTTTAAAAACTGCTCTCGTTTTAGAATTTTAAGGTTCCCAATAATTTCTTCGGCACTTGTGGTAAGGCCAATAAAAAGTGCAACAATTACAGAAATAAAAAGATATTGAGGAAGATTTTCACTGTTGTATAACGAATAGTTGTTTTCATTGAAAAGGTTGGTGCCTATGTATTTCATGAAAAAAGCAAGTATCCCTGCAAGAAGAGGTGCTTCAAACAGGGTGATAATCATGTATTGTGTGTTGGTAAGCTTGGATTTAAAATCTCTAATGAAGAAGGTTTTGGCCTGTTTTATTTTGTTGGGAATTTTAAAAATAGATTCTGGTATCTCTTCTTGATCTTCTTCAATTACACTTACCTCATGAAGGTTTTCATAGTGCCTGTTCCATTCTTTTGGAGATATTTTTCTATTTGGAGTGATGTTTCCGTATTCATCCACCACTTTCATGTCAATGATGTTGAAAATTTGTTCGGGGTTTACATTACCACAGGTCCCGCATTCACTTTGGTCTGCATTCACGTGGTTAACCAATTTTTTAAAGTAGATTACCGCATCAATGGGGTTGCCGTTGTAAATAGGATATCCGCCTACATCAAGGATGATTAGCTTATCAAACATCTTAAAAATATCTGATGAGGGTTGGTGGATAACTACAAAAATGAGCTTGCCTTTTAGAGCAAGTATTTTAAGTAAATCCATGATGTTTTCAGAGTCTCTTGAAGATAATCCTGAAGTAGGCTCATCTACAAACATTACAGAAGGCTCTCTAATAAGCTCAAGGGCAATGTTTAATCGTTTTCGTTGTCCACCAGAAATGGTTTTTTCCAGAGGGCTGCCAACCTTAAGGTCTCTTGTTTCATAGAGACCAATTGATTTTAGAACAGTGTCTACCAGCTCATTAATTTGCTCATCTGAGTAGTTGCCAAAGCAGAGCTTAGAATTGTAAAACAGGTTTTGATATACGGTAAGCTCTTCGATGAGTAGGTCGTCTTGTGGGATGAATCCAATTACACCTTCAAGCTCTTCTGATTGCGCGTAAATATCTTTGCCATTAATGGTGACTGTCCCTTCGCTAGGAGGATAGTTTCCGTTTAATACATTTAGAAGGGTTGATTTACCAGCTCCTGATCCGCCCATTATTCCAATTAGCTTTCCAGATTCTTCAGAAAGCGAGAAGTCTCTTAAGCCCAGTTGCTTGTTGTTAAATCTAAATTGAATGTTTTGTGCATTGAAAATAATTTTAGAAGCGGTGTTGCTGCTTAAAAATTGACTTATAATATCGCTATAATAGATGGGGTGAATTCTAGAACTTCTCAAAGACGAACCTTGGGTAAGAATTTGAATTCTATTTGGTGGTAGCAATTGTCCATTGAGGTACATTTCTTGTTTGCCGTAGTAGCGAACAAAATAGGTGTTTACAGATGGTACTTGAATGACTCTTAAGCTGCCAATTATTGTCTCTGAATAAATGTGCTTAGCTGCAGTGTCTTTATTTTCTTTCTCATTATTAACAACAAGAAAGTTGGGAGTACTAAGCTTGCTATCCTCATTAGCAGTAACATAATTAAGGCAGGAGTTGAATTCTTCTTGACTGATGTTGAAAGTCTCGGAAACTGTAGCGGCAAACTCATGCTCTTGATCTGAAATTTCTTTGTCGGAATCTATAAATTCGATGATTCGAATAAGTACAATTACTTTCTGTCGTTGTTTTAGCTCTTCATTTATTTGGGTGCAAATACGAAGAATTTTTACTGAATTTACCGAAGTTCTTTTTCTCTTTCCGTCTTTTCTTTTCGATTTGCCATGGTGTGTATCAATAAAAGAATCAAAGAGGTCTAGGTATTCTTTTACTCTTTCTTGGTTGAGCTCTTGCTTTAGGAAAAGACTAACCACTTTCCTTGAGTCTTCATCAGAGGAGATCTCGTTGGTCTGCTCATTAATTTCCACCTTTGCAATAATTGCAAATAGCTGCATGAGGGCCTTGAGAATACGTTCACTCATTTAGTTGAGATTCTAAATTGGGTTTATCTAATGAAGATAAGAAAGAAATTTAATTTTCAAAAGCAATCATCATGACTGTGCAGCCAGATATCTTTTTTGTTAAATCTAGGCTTGTAACAATATAGCAGTCAAGGGTATTTTCAATTTTGAAATCCCAATAAGAGCAGTTGTTGTAGTCTGCATTAGAAAACAACAAGTTTCTTGGATATTCTTTGTCGTAAATTTCAAAAATAAAGCTGTTGTTGTTGTCGCCAGTAGACCCTGCTATTCTGTAGGTAGAGCCACCATAAAGAGTGACCTCAAATTCTGCTTTTTCTTCCTCATCAATAAAGGCTTTGTAAACTTGACCATCAGAAATAAATGTTCTGTCAAAAGCTTTGTCTATTGGGTTGTTAAGCATTTGAGTTACTAGCTCGTCTACCTGTTCGCACTCAACTTGACTTTTTGCACCTAATGAGATTAGCAGCGTTAAGGCAAGAAGGAGATTTTTAGTTAAATAGTTCATTTTACTGGGTAATTTCATTTCTAATCAATAAAAGTTTTTCAATAATTGCATTTAATTGGGTAGGAGTAGATACTATTTCTCTTTTACTTTTAAGGGTAGTGGTTTTGTTTTCGTAGTCAGTTACTGAAGGAACGTATTCAGATTTAAATTCAATGCTGTCGTAAAGCGAGTACAACTCTTCTAGCTCTGCTGAAAGATCCCAGTAGTCGTCATTAGAACCTAGTTGTTCTAGCATATTAATTAACGTGTAAAGCGAGTTTTTTTGTTCAATAATTCTTTCTGCTATTAGGTCGTTGTTCTCTTGCTTTACAATTCTACAAGAAAGGTAATTCGCTTCAATCCAACCTCCAGCAAGTACTAATGCTGCTATGTTGTCTTTTTCGTTTTCTTTTAAGTAGTTGTCCGCCCCTTTATAGGCTTGAGAAACCAATACCAACATAGAGTCTCTATTGCCAAAGTTGTTGCTAAAACGTTCTATAAGCGACTCGTCAAAAGCACTTTCTAAATCAATGTCTGAAGCAATGTTTCTTATGGTTGACAGGTATTTAAGAGAGAGGTCAGTGTTTTCATAAGCGGCAGTATAACCAAGGTCGCAGCCGTAAACACCAAGATTTACTGCTTTGTGGAAGTCTGTTGAGTAGTTGTCTAAATTATTGTTTGAGTTTAGCATATCTGCGTTGAATTCAGCGCCTAATTCTGCTATAAGCATAGTTGTTTGAATTGGAGATGGAATGCTAAAGATGGAGCCACCAATGTTCATCATAACATTAGAGGAGTCTATTTCCGTTAAGCTATCAGGATCGTTTGGAGTGGTTTCAGTCTCTGTCTGTCCACAGCTGGCTAGTAAGAATGCTGTTAGAACAGAAATAATTGAATAGTTAAAGAATTTTTTTTTCATGAGTAGAGTCAATAGTCTTATTAATCAAAGGAAATAATAATGGGTATAACTTCCAAAATTAGAACCCCTAATTTATCCTAATGTTATTAACTATTTCTAAAAGTTATTGATGCAATAGGCTAAATTCATTAATTAGCTTTTTAAATTTGAGGTCAAACACAATTTTGATAGGTATCCATTTTGAGTAATCAACGAAAAACATATTTTGTAGATGTTATTTTGCCGCTTTCAGTTCCGAATTTGTATTCCTACAGGTTGCCATTCGAGCTCAATGGGCTAGTGTGTCAAGGGCAACGAGTGGTTGTTCCTCTTGGAAGAAACAAACTCTATACGGCAATAGTTAGGAATGTTCACGAAAATGTGCCTGATTATCCTACCAAGTATATAGAATATATCTTGGATCAAGATCCTATTGTAACTCCTAAGCAAATAGCACTTTGGGAGTGGATCTCTCGTTATTACATGTGTCATCTTGGAGAGGTGATGATTGCGGCTTTACCTAGCTCCTTAAAGCTGGCTAGTGAAACGCGAATTGTTGGTAACCCTTCAGCTGATGAAGCTACAAAAATTGACCTTACAGATCAGGAGATCCTTATTGTTGATGCATTGGAAGTTGCTCGAGTGCTTTCTTTGGACGATATCGGTCAGATCTTAGATAAGAAAGTGGTTTATCCGATAATAAACCAAATGCTCCTTAAGGATTTGATAAAAGTTGAAGAAGAGATAAAACAGGTTTATCGTCCTAAGCTCAGGAAATTAATTGGGCTTAATGCTGCTTTTATTTCTGACCCTGCAGAGGCGTTTAAGTTGGTTGGTAAAGCGCACAAGCAAGAAGATCTCCTGTTAAATTTTTTGAAACTATCTAGAGGGGAGCAAGGATTTGAGCTTGTAGACAAAAAAGAGCTCTTAGGCTCTTCTGGTGCTAGCTTGGCTGTATTAAATGGTTTATTGAAGAAAGATATTTTGATAGAATCAAGCAAGCAGATTAGTCGCTTTGATGATTATTCTGGGGAGGTGCTTAAAGATAAGCAGCTTTCTGGTGCGCAGCAATTGGCTTACGAGCAGATAAATGAGGGTTTTACAGCTGATCAACCGGTTTTACTTCATGGAATTACTGGGAGTGGTAAAACAGAGATTTATGTTAAGCTTATAAGAGCGCAAATAAAAAAGGGAAACCAAGTGCTGTATCTTTTACCTGAAATAGCACTAACAACTCAGTTGATTTCTAGGCTTAGAAAATATTTTGGAGATAAAATAGGGGTGTATCATTCTAAGTTTTCTCCAAATGAGCGAGTAGAGGTTTGGAAAAGTGTCCTGACTGATGATTTGAAACAATATGATGTGATTATTGGTGCTAGATCTTCTGTTTTTTTGCCCTTTAAAAGACTAGGGCTTATTGTGATTGATGAGGAACATGAATCGTCTTTTAAGCAGTACGATCCTTCACCTCGTTATCATGCTCGAGATGTCGCTTTTAGGCTCTCAAAGCAGCACGATTGCCCCTTGCTTATGGGTACCGCTACGCCAAGTATTGAAACAATGTTGAATGCTGATAATCAATTATTTAAATATGTTGAATTAAACTCAAGATTTAATAATGTGATGCTTCCGGAAATTCAATGTGCAGACCTTAGGAGAGCAACAAATAAGAAAGAGATGCAGGGAGTTTTTTCCACCATGCTTTTGAATGAAATTAAGGAGGTTTTAGACAGGGACCAACAGGTAATTCTTTTTCAGAATAGGAGAGGATATGCTCCCAAATGGTTGTGTGAAACTTGCGGTTGGAAGACCATGTGTAACCAGTGTGATGTGAGTTTGACTTACCATAAATATACAAATACCATGAATTGTCACTATTGTGGCTTTCAGCAACCTGTTCCAATAAAATGTGGAGCATGTGGATCTACTTCTTTAAAAATGGTAGGTTTTGGAACGGAGAAGATTGAGGAGCAGATCGCTGAGCTGTTAGGTGATCAGGTTAGGGTCCAACGAATGGATTTAGATACTACTCGAAAGAAAAATGCATATCAACAGATAATTTCTTCTTTTGAAAAAAGAGAAATAGATATTCTTATAGGTACTCAAATGGTTTCAAAGGGGTTGGATTTTGATCATGTAGCTCTGGTAGGTATTCTAAATGCCGATGACATGTTGTACTTCCCAGATTTTAGAGCTTTTGAACGTTCTTTTCAGCTCATGGCTCAAGTTAGTGGGAGAGCTGGAAGAAAAAACAAAAGAGGAAAAGTAATCGTACAGTCTTATAACCCAGATCATTGGATTCTTCAAAAGCTAATGAATCACGACTATCAAGGGATGTATGAGCAAGAGCTTGCTGAACGAAAGCAGTTTAATTACCCTCCTTATTCCAGGTTAATTAAGCTTACTGTAATTCATAAGCTATCTGATGTGGTAGATGGTGCTAGTGATCGCTTGGTAAGTCTTTTAAAAGAAAAGCTTGGAAGCAGAGTGCTGGGTCCTGAGTACGCTGCAATTGCTCGTATTCGAAATTCTTATCATAAGGTAATAACCCTAAAATTTGAGAAAAAAGCTTCTCCTAGTAAAGTGAAGGAGTTTTTGATGCATAGCTCAGCATTATTAAAACAGCAAAAAGAATTTAAATCTGTAAGAGTTAAAATTGATGTTGATCCAGTTTAAGAATACTAATATTCATAATTATCGTCATCAGTAGTATTCTTTCCATTTATTCTTTTCTCTACTTTGGGATAGGTGTAGTTTTTAATCAGTTTTGTAGAAAACATTCTTGCTAGAAATAGCTTTTTAATTGAAACAGGTGCAGCATCATTTTTAGGGTTGTAGAGTTGGTATCTGTTCTCCAGCTTAAGAATATCCTTCAGGTAAAAAACGGGACCGTTGAAGTATTTTTGGTTATGTAAAATTTTAAGCCGTACATAATGTGTTTTTGTTGTAGGCTCTTGACCTACAGTTGCATCTTGCTTGTACTCTAGGAGCTCTAGTTGGTGCTGGAACTTAACCAATTCATCTTTCGACAGGTTGCAGAATTCGTGTGGGCATTTAAGTTGGTTTTCGAAAAAAGTAGGGTCTCCAATATGAGCATAGTTAAGCATTTCGGTAAAGCTCACTTGAACCTTAACATTGTTTGGATAATATCCTGGTATTTCACCTGCGCAAAAGGCATGAAGGAGAATTTTTGGCAATCCTCTTAAAAGCTGATTGTGTTTTTCACCCAGCGCTGCTTGGTTGAGTACAATTGAACTTTGAGCGGTCACTAATATTCCAATTGATAAAAAAACAAGGGAGAAGGCTATTTTTTTCATGGTAATTCTTCTTTTTTTGTTGGTGCTACAGGATCTAATTCTAGCTGAAAGGTGAATTTTCCGTTTCGGAAATTTTCCCAGTTGATGGCTATAAATTTAGCCACAGGAAAAGAAGCGATTAGGCCATCTTTAAGCACTGCAAAAATGGTAGCCTTTCTGTTGGCTTTTATGGCAAACTTCTCCTTGAAGTCGTATTTACTGTATAAATAAGAGGTGTTAATACTGTCGTAAACCACATATAGATCATCTACCTGTAAATCTGGCATTCCTTTTATTTCTACAATTGCTTCTAGTGGAATGGCATCTTCCTCAGAAAGTAGGGCATCGTAATTGTACAGCCCCATTTCAAAAACGTTAACTCCTTTGTAGATGCCATCAAAGTAGGGGAAAGGTTCAAAATTGTTGTTGGCTGCTCTTTCTCCTTCCCAAATTATTCCATCATCATTGTATTGTTGTTCAATGGTTTGTTCCTGGTCTAAGATGGATTCATTACCCCAAAGATCACTTCTGGAGGAGGAGTTGTTAGTTGGGTCAAAGCTCATTTCCATAATGGGTAAATTGTAGAGTGCCCATTGTTTTTTTTCATCCATCTTATAAACCTCTAGCTCATCTACGTGTTTTTTGCACTTGTAGCGCACCTGAATATTTTTTCCTGGATTGAGCTTAATCTCTTTTCCATCGCAAAAGGCTCTTATTTCAAACATGCCACCAGACTCTAGCTGGCGCCTTTGTCCATTTCTGGTCACCTGCATGGTAATGCGGTTTATAACCATATCGTAGGGATCTCTAAATTCCCTAAATTTTAATTCTACCCCTTCTTTGCAAGAAAATGCATTTTTAGGAACTATAATCTTAGTTCCCGAAGGATGCTCGATTACATTGCAATCATTAGTTAGGGTGTAGCTTGCAAATGCAGTTGGTTTAATTTGAAGCTGGTTGATTTGAGCAAAAGCAGCGAAGTAGCTGCAGCAAAAAATTAATGCAATTAAGCGTTGTAATAGCATGTTCATAGCGAATTAATTTATTTAAAGATATAGAAAAGAGTAAAACACTTTATAGTAACACCATTTCAATGCTTTTGGTATTCAATTTTTGGAGATTTATTTTTTTATTATATCAACATATAACCCTTATATTAGCGACTTCAATTTCGGGGTGTAGCTTAGTCCGGTTAAAGTGCGCGTCTGGGGGGCGCGAGATCGGAGGTTCGAATCCTCTCACCCCGACAAACGAAAGGCTTCAATGCATAGCATAGGGGCCTTTTTTGTAAGCGTACAAAGCTTGCTTTTTTAAGTAATACAAAAATAGAACCGACTGAACGAAGTGAGGGAAGCCTTTTGTTTGAATCAAACACCAAAACGGATCATAAAATAATCCTCTAACTCTGACAATATTAATAACCATAACTCACTAAATTTTCAACTATTTCTATCACTTCCTAAATTTTCTGCATATTTGTCATCGTCAGTTTTAAAAACTAATGAGGGTATTAATTCTTTTATTGTTTAGTTTATCAATTACTATTGGCTCTTTTGCACAAAGAGGCCATCTTATGGGCAGGGTAGTCGATGAGAAATCCAGGCAAAATATGAATTACGTTACCGTTAGTATTCATCAATTGGGGGATACTTCTTTAGTGACGGGCGGCATTACATCTGAAGACGGCAAGTTCAAGCTTAACGATATTCCAATTGGAAAAACTTATTTATTCAAGTGTACTTTTATTGGCTATAAAAATCTTTATACAAACGTAGATTTTACACTTTCCAAAACAATTGATTTGGGCGATGTTGTTCTGTCACCTGCTAATGAAGTTTTAGATGCTGTAGAAGTGGTAGCCGATAAGCCAATGATTACTTACGAAATTGATAAGAAAGTAATAAATGTGGAGGACATGAATACCGTGGTTTCGCAAACTGCAGTAGAAGTATTGGCTAACATCCCTAGTATTACTGTAGACATGGATGGCAACGTGTCTTTGAGGGGTTCTCAGGGGTTTACTCTTTTGATTGATGGACGCCCTTCGGCTATGCCTCCTTCTGAAGCATTGCAATTGATTCAGGCTTCTAACATTAAAGACATAGAAATAATAACCAATCCGTCTGCAAAATACGATGCCGAAGGAACTTCAGGTATTATCAATGTGATTCTTAAGAAAAACAAATTGGAAGGGGTTACTACTTTGATTAATGCAAATGGAAGCAATGCTGCAAATGGACCAGAATATTGGAACAATGGTGGCGATTTTTTAACCAGTATAAATAAAGGGAATTTTAAATTTAATATAGGTGGACAATACGTAAATAGAAATCGATTTAGAGATATACAGCAAATAAGAGAAACCACTATTGGTGGTGAAACGTACCGCATTGAAGGCGATGGTTTGCATCGATTTTGGGGAAGAAATTATGGAGGGAATGCCGCTATGGAGTATTCTCCTAATGAAAGCAATTTTTTAAACGTAGGTTTTGATGTAAGAAAACGCCAATGGAATGCAGCTGCAAATTATTTTTTTGACGAGTATTCGGATAATTTGATCCTTAATCAATACGAAAATAGGGAGCGAACTTTAAGAGATTTTTTTGTTTTGTCAGGTAGTTTAGGTTACCAGCATTTATTTGAAGAAAATAAAGACCACTATTTATCTCTTACATCCACCTATAATCTTTACGATGGAAAAGAAGATGCCCAAACAGAGTTTTATAGTTTAGAAAATGATTTTCAAGGAGGCAATAGAAATACTGAAGTTGGTCCTTCCAATTCTATAAGAGTAAGTTTAGATTATCAATATCCTTTAATCAATAACATGAAACTGCAATTTGGAACACGTGGAGATTTTGGTTTTAGTAGAGACGACCAAGATGGCTTTGAGTATAGTTTTGATTCTTCAGCATACGTTCGTTTAGATTCCTTTTCAACCGATGTGAGCTACGATCAGAATGTTTATGCTGGTTATTTTATTGTTAATGGTGAAATCAATAAAAAGTTAGGATACCAATTTGGTATTAGATCGGAATTTACAGATAGATTTATTGAATTAACCAACAGCAATTTCAACACAGGTATTGAAAGATTAGATTGGTTTCCTTCGGCACATTTTTCCTATAAATTAAATGCTAAAAATCAATTTAGGGCAAGCGCTTCAAGACGAATCAACCGTCCAAAAAGTTGGCATTTAGAACCCTTTATAGCTTGGGAAGATCCTTACACGGTAAGACAGGGTAATCCGGATTTATTGCCCGAATATATTCAGTCTTATGAATTGGGTTACATAAAAGATGTAGAAAAAGGCAGTTTTTCAACGGAAATCTATTTTAGAAACATCAATAATATTCGTGCACGTATTCAAGAAGTTTACGATACCAATGTGATTGTCAAGCGACCTGTAAATGCGGGTGTTTCTCAAGCATTAGGAACAGAATTTTCATACAATAAAACCATAGTCGATTGGTGGATTTTAGATGCGGGAGTCAATTTATTTTATTATAAAATTTCTGGAGAAATTCCTGGTTCTAGTTTAAATCAAGAAATGTTTACTTATAGAGGAAGGTTGTCCAATAGTTTCATATTGCCTAAGGGTTGGAAAGTTCAGTTCATTTCCAATTATGTTGCCGATGTTGTTAGTGTACAAGGAATTGACAAGGGCTTTACTTCATTTGACTTGGCTGTCAAAAAAGATTTAAATGACGGAAAAGTATCTACCACATTTCAAATCCGAAATATATTAGCCACTGAAAGACGTGAAACATGGGTGGATACCGATGATTTGTATTCTTACAGAATGGCAACGCCAAGATGGTTGGTTGCAGCAATTTCTGTTTCCGTTAGGTTGAATAATTTCAACAGCAAAGACAAAATACAGACGGAAGAGGGCTCGGAGTTTTAGAATTCGTTTTGATTTATTTTGAAACTATGTAACTGTATGTCCCTGGGCACCATTTTACAACTCTCTTTTCTCTAACTACAATTTCATACACTCAGTATGTTTCCAAGCTTTGCACTCATATTTTTGATAATAGATGCGTTAAAACTAGGTTTTGGGTTTGGAGAATATCTCTACGTAGAGATGATAGAATGGCAGATGACCCAATAATAGAGTTTTCAAATTGTGCAAAAGCCCAAGGTAATTTTTCACCATATTTCATACTGTATAGAGGAAGAGTTGTTTTCATATAAACTTCTCTTAATATGTCTATATCTCTATTGTCAATTTGATTTTCACGAGCAAGACTATCAATTTTATCAGAAACTTCAATTAGAATACGATATTCATCTTCATGTGAATCTAAAAAATCTGGGTCTTCAATTAATGAAGTGTCCATTTCATAGGTGAGTTGATTTCCGTATCTGTCAATGCCTTTATGGTTAGCTATTTGTCCAAGAATCTGGTTTCTGTAGTGGTGTAGATTATCAAGTAATTGCATTCCTTCAGGAGCTATTTGTTCAAAAGATTCACCAGCTAATAATCTAGTTGGTGTGTCATAATCGTTTTTATTTAAATAATTGGATAAGTTTTTAATGAAAATGTACCCATCGTCACTAATATGGAATAGGTCGTTCAAAGACTTTTCGTTCATTCCATTTTCGTAAGATTGATTGATTCCTAATCGGTTAATTTTTTCATTTAGTGCATTTAGGTTCATTTGGGCTTCGTAGTCTCCACTTAATATAGCTTCTTCTATATTCTCAAATTCTTCCATATTGGTGGTAGCATCAATACTAGATATTAAGATCAAAAGAGTTCTTTTTGCTATGTCGTTGTGAATGGATCTGGTCAATTCATCAGTAGCCTCAACTGTATTTAAGATTTCTTTGACTTTCTTTGTTTTTTCAGGAGGCGCCCCAGTAGCTCTCAGCGTAGCATACATGGCGTTTACACGATTAGATAGGTCATCGTTTTTATTTTTCATAAAAAATATCGCCTTTTCTTGATCACTATGGATTTTTGTTAAAGTTGTTATTTCAGAATTATTACTAAAATTATCTAGCCCACATCTCCAGACTAATGTTAAGATTATGGAACAATAAAATAGCTTAGTAAATGTCTCTAGTGTACTTTTTTTCATGGTATATGTTATGTATTGAATAGGTGTGTTTTAATTTAGGAGGATAATTGTTTTTATCTTCTTTTCTTTAAAAGTTTAATCAGACAATATAAGCAAAAATAGTTTGTTTTTTTGATTCAAAATAAGTCCATACATATAGTGATATTTACAGCTCTATTTGTTGTTGATAATCCTGAAATAGAACAATTTATGGTATAGTTTTATTTTTTAGTCTTTTTTGTAAAAAAAAATAGTTTTTTATTTTAAATATAAACCATATAAAATCAGTAAATAATTAAAATATTATTTCGCAAAATTTCATTAATTAGCTAGTAAGTAAAATAAAAATTCACTATTCACAGTTTGTTAATAACCTGTGTTAATCAATTGTTAATAACAACCAACTTTGTATGCTTGCATAATAAAAAAATGTGCCGTACACTTGTACCATCAAATGAGAGATAGAGGAGTCACGATTAGTGAAGCATCTCGAAAATATATTTCTTAAAAAGAAACAAAGGACTTTTGAAATTGCAAAGTTTCAAAGTTGAAAGATTTTTAATCCAGACGTTTTCTTTTTTAAAAACTGAAAAAGAGAAATCTTTTAAGTTAAATGTATTTTCTAAATCGAATAAGTTTCGACCTATTCGACAGGCTGATCAGGAGAATTAAAGCTTGCTTTAAAACAAAAGATCAGGTTAAACGGCTCAAAGGAGTGTTTAGCAGATGTAAGTAACGCATCTCGAAGATAAGTTGATGTAGTTATCAATAAAGGATTTTGAAACGCAAGTTTTAAAATTGCAAGGCGCAAGTCCAGAAGTTGTTACTATAAGGTTGAAAAAAGAGAAATCTTGGATACTAGACTTATTTTCTAAATTGAAAGAGCTTCGGCAATTTCAACAAGCCAATCAAGGCATTTAAAGTTCACTTTAAATGAGGCGGTTGGGTCAATAGCTCAATAGAGTTAAAGACAGGTGTATGTGAGACGTCTCGAGAGTGAGTTCGTTGAAATGATTAATGAAAGATTTTAAAACTGCAAAGTTTTATTGTTGAAAGGCTTAGGTCCAAAAGTTAATTATTGCAAATGGTTGAAAAAGAGAAATCTTTGATATTAAACTTACTTTCTAAGTCGGAATTTATTCCGATAAGCTGAACGGATGGTTTTATTTCGGTAAAACAAGAAATTCAGATCGAGAAAATTCTTCGGAATTTTTGAGATAGATGTTAGAAAGTGAAAAGTATTTTCTTGAAAATACTGGAAACTCGAACTCTTTGAACTGTAGTATGATCTTCAGTTTTACTGATGTTAAGGCGGAATTTTCCTAGTGAAGGTTCCGCCTTACTGTTTTTATACCCATTATTCATCTCTGTTATTTTCGTTTTCATTCTTATTTTAGTTGAATTATAACATTAGATTAATTAACTAAGCTCTCTTGGTAAGGTTTCTATTGCGATATCTACTATATTTGCGCCCCAAAATAGTAAATTATGCTTGCTGCAAATAACATTACCCTTCAATACGGTAAAAGAGTTCTCTTCGATGAAGTGAACATTAAATTCAACGGTGAAAACTGTTATGGTGTTATCGGAGCCAATGGTGCTGGTAAATCCACTTTTTTAAAGATTCTATCTGGAGATATAGATGCAAATAAAGGATCTATTAGCTTAGAGCCAGGAAAGAGAATGGCCGTTCTAAAACAAAATCATTTTGAATACGATGAGTGCAGAGTGATAGATACCGTAATGATGGGCTATAAAGAACTATGGGAAGTCATGCAAGAAAAAGATGCTATTTATGCTAAACCAGATTTTTCAGATGCAGATGGTATTAAAGCCGCAGAATTGGAAGAAATATTTGCCGAAATGGATGGATGGAATGCGGAGCCTGATGCAGCTTCTTTACTTTCCGGCTTAGGGATTGATGTTAGTACGCATGAGAAGCCAATGAACGAATTGAATGGTAATCAAAAAGTAAGGGTGCTTTTAGCACAAGCAATTTTTGGAAACCCTGATTTTTTAATTTTAGATGAACCTACTAATGACCTTGACATACAGACAGTTACATGGTTGGAGGATTTTTTATTGAACTATAAAAACACCGTGATTGTTGTTTCTCACGACAGGCACTTTTTAGATACGGTATGTACGCACATTGTAGATATTGACTTTAAAAAAGTAAAGATGTATACGGGTAATTATACCTTTTGGTACGAAAGCAGTCAGTTGGCATTAAGACAGCGAAATAATGCAAATAAGAAATCTGAAGAAAAGCGTAAAGAATTACAAGAGTTTGTTGCACGTTTTAGTGCTAACGCTTCTAAATCAAAGCAGGCCACTAGTAGGAAAAAATTGTTGCAGAAAATAAATTTGGACGATATTGAACCATCTAGTAGAAAGTATCCGGCTATAATTTTAACTTCAGAAAGAGCGGCTGGAGATCAAATACTGCATGTTAACAATATGAGTAAATCTATGGATGGAGAAGTTTTATTCAATAATTTAAACTTGAATGTTAATAGGGGAGATAAGATTGCATTAATAAGTAAAAATGACCTTGCAACTACAGCATTCTACGAAATCTTAAATGGAATTAGTCAACCAGATACCGGTGATTTCCACTTTGGACAGACAATTACTACTGGATACTTGCCAAATGAAAATGAAGAATTTTTCAAAGAAAAACAGTCTTTAATTGATTGGTTGAGACAATTTTCTGCCAATAAAGACGAAGTATATATAAGAGGTTTTTTAGGTAAAATGTTATTTTCAGGAGAAGAAACCTTTAAAATGGCAAATGTGCTTTCTGGGGGAGAAAAAGTAAGATGCATGATTTCTAGAATGATGCTAAGAGGCGGGAACTTTTTAATGTTGGACGAACCAACCAACCATTTAGATTTGGAATCTATTCAAGCTTTTAATAATGCTTTAATTAATTTTCCTGGAACAGTGATTTTTACTTGTCACGATCACCATTTTACACAAACTGTAGCCAATAGAATTGTGGAAATAACTCCTAATGGTTGTTTGGATAAATTGATGACGTTTGACGAGTATATTACTAGTCCAAAAGTGAAAGAGCAAAAAGAAGCATTACTGCAGTTGGCATAGGGATTCAGGGGTTTCTTTTGTTATAGAGACTATATTGTTTGGTTGTTTGCCGTGTTGTTATTTCGTTTTATAGCAAAGTAATAAACTATAGCTCCAACCAGACCCAGAGCTACAATTAGGATGATCCATACCGTCTTATCTTTAAATTCTCTTTTACTTGCATCAATTATCATTTTTACCCAAAAAATTATAAACGGTATCATTATTATGAATATAATTAGAAACACTAGTGCGACAGACTTAATTACGTATAGAGCTCCTGTTTTCTCCAAAAAATTGGTATCTAAAAGCAACCATTCTCCATTTACTAGTTCAAACTCATAAAAAATTGAGACACCAGAAACATTCCACCCTAAACCGGTTGCTTGTTGTCTTCCCTCTACGCATATTTTAGTTGGATCTATCTGAATGTATTTATCCGTTGATTGTCTTATGGATAATATCTTAATACTTGACCATGTGCTTGATGAAGTGACATCCATAATGTCTTCCGTTAATTCAGTATTAGCATTTGGAGAAATCATCGATTTAATCTTTGGAGGATCATCATTATTGTTGACTCCATCAACTATGTAGTCGATAATATATTGAACACTTTCTTGATCTCTATGGGAAACATATGTAGCTGGATCTTGGCTACAACTCCATAGAAAAAGGGTAGCAATGAATACATTTATTACTAATAAAATTCTTTTCTTCTTATGTGTCAAAATACATAATTGCTTAATCCCATCCATAAAGTTTCAATTGCTTTGCCATAAGAGGTCGAAATATAAACGGAAAATAACCTAAAATTAACATGGCAGGATAGCCACAGGGAAGCAGAGGGCTTTCTTCTTTAGATTCAAGAATTTGATAGGGTTTTGCTCCCATAAAGTGGTGGTCAGAGTGTCTGGAAAGTTCAAAGAGTATTATTCTACCAAGAATGTGGTCGGAATTCCATGAGTGCTGCGCTTTTACTCTTTCATAGGATCCGTCAGCATTTTGTTTTCTTTTAAGTCCATAATGAGAAAAGTAGTTTTGAGATTCTAGTATAGAAATCCCAAACACACTTGCTGCAAAATAGAGTAGGGCTACGTACCATCCAAATAGATAAAAAATTAAACCAATAAAAGTCCATGGAACAATGGTGTATATTATCATTCTATTAAGCCATTGACTTTTCCCTTTTATTTTTAATATTTCAGCTTCCAGTTTCCATGTTTTAAAGTAACCACCAATTTGCGATTGCAATGCAAATGAATAGAAACTTTGCCCTTTTTTAGCAGTCGTTAAGTCGTTTGGAGTAGCAACGTCCCGATGGTGTCCGCTATTGTGGTAGGTCATGAAGTGATTTTGCAGACTTGTTGTGAGTGAGACTTGAGCAAAGAATATTTTTAGTGGATGATCCGTTTTATGTCCTAATTCATGTCCTCCATTAATGCCGTTTACTCCAATTAGGGTGCCCATCATAATCACACTTGCAACAAGATCGCTTGTTATTATATCTGGATTGGAAACTGTCGTTAAAAAATTGTAAACTAAGTAAACCTGAAATAGCACCAAGAAGTACAATATCCAATCGTAGAATTTATCTTTTTTAGCCAATTCTTTCTCTGCTTTGGTGAAGTTGTAAGTGTTTTGGGGAAGGAGTTGTTCAACAACAGGAACTAGTAGATACAGTACAAATACTCCAGTATAAGCAAAAATACCGGAGACATTAAAAGCGATATAAGCTAATAAAGGAGTTAAAAATGCACCTAAATACTTTAGTTTGCCCATATTCAAATATACTTTATTTTTTTGCAATTTTATTTATCGACTTTCATGAATTGCCTTGCCAAGAATTAATGAATTTTGCTTAGGTATTCGTTGTGTTTTGGACTTATTTTTAGAAATGAAATGTGAATTTAAGAGTTCGTTATAGGCCTTTAAAATCTTAATTTTATTCTTTTTTCAACCGTTATTTCAGATCCTGCAGCCAAAAGAACAGAATGTGGTTTGGCATTGTTCAAAAAACTGAATTCTTCACCATATACTTCATTGAAATCTACTTTTATTTGGTGGTCTATAACTTCATGTTGTTTCCATTTTGGATGAGTAACTTGGTATTCGTTAGTTTGCTTATCACTTACTTTAGCATAACCCCAATAATGTTCAGATATAAATTCTGCTTCTGAACCTTCTGTTATTTCGCTTTCCTTAAGAGATGCATTGACTTCAATTTGCTGCCAATTTCCTTTAGATTTCCATTCGTAGTTAATAAATAGTTTGTTTTCA
>JBJKXU010000017.1:0-42789 GCA_045561415.1 Parvicellaceae bacterium | reverse complement strand
CATTTTGTTTACCATTCAAATCTATTTTATCAATTAAATAACCAACTCTCCTTGATGCCCATAGCTTTTCAATGTAGCTGTTTAGGCCTAAATCTTTATGCGATTCAAAAACAACATCGTAAGTGAATTTCTGTGGAATACCATTTACTTTACCAGAAATTGAAAGTGTACTTTTTCCAGAGCGATTATATTTCCCTACCCATATAAGTTGAGATCCAGAGAATAAATCAGGTAATTTTTCAGGATAAGATGTTCTAACATCAGTATTACTGAAGTGTATGCTGATTTCTGTCATAACAGGGTTACTAATATTAGAATACAGCTCTGCTACTGCGTTTTCTATATCTTCGTGGGGCTTAACGTAAGACACCAACCCTCCATTTGATGAGCTCAACCTTTCTAACAACCTAGCATTAACATCATCCCCTACACCAAAAGAAAAAATTCTAGCATTATTGCTGTTGGCTAAGGTGATATTCTGCGCTATTTGCATTTCATTTTTCACTCCAGATGTGGGTAAGCCATCTGTTAAGAAAATAATGTAATTGGGATAATCATTGGAACCACATAGCTTCATTGCCTTAATTAACGCTTCATTAATATTTGTTCCACCACCTGAAGATAGTTGATTAACATAGTGAATCGCCTCATTTTTAGCAGCTTCAGAAAAAACTTGATTCTTTTCTTTATAAAGCTGTACTCTATCGTCATAAGTTATTACATTAAAACAATCGCCAAGGTTTAAATTTCGCATTACATAAGACAACGCTTTCTTTGATTGATCAATTTTAGCGCCAGCCATAGATCCAGATTTATCTAAAACAAAAATGATGTTCTTTTTACTCACTTTTTCTGATTTAAGATTGATTGAGGGGCTTGCCATTAACATAAAATATCCATCTTTATTTTCAGTAGGTTTATAGCTTAATACTGTAGCTCCTACATCACTGTCATCCAAAGAATAATAAAACCTAAAATCATTTTCTGGTAGTGTATTGTTGAGCTCAAAATTTATTTCAGCCGAATTCTTGGCAGGTTGATTAACGGTTATTTCGTAAGAAGGACTATAAATATTATTAATTTCTTTTTCTGATTGAATAAAGGCATGAAAACTTACTTTTTCTAGCGCTTTTTTAGAAAACTGCTGTGTTCCTAATGGATAAGAGAAAGCAACTGCATTATTTTTCTTCTTACACAATTGACTATAACTTACTGTAATTTCTCTTTGCTCTCCAATGGCTATAGGAAATACACTAGTTTTAAATAAACCATAACCTGCATATTGCATTAATGCAGGGTCCTTTTTTCTAGACACGATTGCTTGATAAATCCTGTTTGCGTCATCTCTTTTCATTAACTCTCCTGGAATTTCTTGTCCATTAACCATCATCATAAAATTTTCAATCACTCCATCATTTGGTAACGGGAAGAACAATTCGACCTCAAGATCTCTTTTGCCAGGATTGTATATTGTTTGAGTAACGCTTACCTGAGCCAGTTGATTTTTTATTTGTGCATTAATTTCTATTGCCTTTACTATATAAGCATTCCCAACAGCCAACTGATTGGGATTATAACCAGGCATCCTTTTAACAGATTCATCAAAGGAAGAGCTTGTAATGGTTAGCTGACTTTTTAAGGAAGTGATTAGAATTAATAGAAGCGGAAGGAGAATGAACTTTTTCATGTTTGTTTTTTCATTTTAATACAGTAGAAATAAAAATACGTTCAATAGTGAACTAACTTTTTCTAAATTTGTCTACCATGCCTTCAAGCATTAACATAAAAAATAAAAAAGCGCGGTTCGAATTTGAATTTATCGAAACCTACACAGCAGGTATTGTACTTACAGGAACAGAAATAAAATCCATTCGTTCTAGTAAAGCAAGTATTGCTGAATCTTATGGAGTTTTAGTAAATCAAGAAATTATCATTAGGAACATGTATGTTCAATTGTATGACAATGGAACTCACTATAATCATGAGCCTAGAAGAGATCGCAAATTGCTTTTAAATCGAACAGAAATCAATAAAATTGAACGGAAAATAAAAGCTAAAGGACTTACTCTAGTTCCAGTAAGTTTATTTATAAATAATAAAGGGTTGGCCAAACTAGAGATCGCATTAGCAAAAGGGAAAAAGATACACGATAAAAGAGAAGATTTAAAGCAAAAAGATGCAAAAAGAGAAATAGAAAGAAGAATAAAGTAATGTGTTAATTTTCAGTCAATTAAAAATAATTACATAAATCTATAGTTCAAGTAAATTATCTATCGTATTGAAAGAAACATAATGATAGTTCCCTCTAGCCTTTTCATAAATATCAATAGCTCTTTTCTTACCTTCTGGAGTGGAAGCTAAAGCCTTATATAAAGGGGTTAAAAACTTTCTTCTGCCAACTCTTATTAAGAACTTTTCCAATGCAACATCAATACCTCTATAATTGAATTTAATACTCTGTTCAAACCATGCTGCTAAAATTTCTGAGTTACCACTTTGGGTAAGCTTAAATTTTTGATCAATTAGCTGGAGTTGTTGAGCTGTTGTTTCTGGACTTAGCTTTCTAATAAAATGCAACCATTCGTGGGTAGACCAGTTCTGAGCATCAACCTGGCTAGTATCAGAAGTATTGTGAAAATCAACAAGTACAGCATCTATATTGTTAAATCGTTCAGAAACAATTTCAGGACAGTTTTTTGGCAATCCTGGTTGGTAAATCCACTCTTGAACATTAAGGGAAATGTTATTGGGAACAAGAAGATTTTCGTTTAAATAATCAATAAAATATTCGGTAACTATAGTTTGGAATTTATGGTTATTAAAATACCCTTTTAAGAAAACATCAAATTTTTCTCTTCCTACCGTCTCTTCAATTAATCTTAAAAAGAAATACCCTTTCTCATATGCAATATCCGACATCCCCTCATCAGGATGAAGCCCCTTAAGCTTTAGCTTCAATAATTGTAAGTCTTCAGACAATTCAGCTATTGAACCTTGAAGATCTTGATATCCTAACAAAGCAAGCATCTCCACATAATCCTTACCATAAAGAGATTCCATAATCCTTCTTTCAAAATAAACGGTAAAGCCCTCGTTTAGCCAAAAATCATCCCATGTAGCATTGGTCACTAGATTTCCACTCCAAGAATGAGCTAACTCATGAGCGATTAGCGCAGTTAAACTTTTATCGCCAGCAATGATTGTAGGTGTAGCAAAAGTAAGTCTTGGATTTTCCATGCCTCCAAAAGGAAAGCTAGGTGGCAAAACTATCACATCATATCTTTCCCATTGATAATTACCATAAAGCTCTTCAGCTGCAGTAACCATATCTCCCATGTCCTCTAATTCATAAGCACAATCCTCAAGCATTGTTTTTTCTGCATAAACCCCGGTCCTTTCATCTATGGGCGAAAAAGCGAGATCTCCAACAGCTAAAGCTATAAGGTAGCACGGAATAGGTTGAGGCATATTAAAAGCATAAGAATTATTCTCATTTCTTTTCACCGGATTAGACGCACTCATTACAGCCAACATTCCAGAAGGAACTTTAACATTAGCAGAATAAGTAATTCTCAAGCCGGGAGTATCTTGAATTGGAATCCAGCTTCTTGTAAATATAGATTGGCCTTGAGTATACATAAATGGCGATTGTTTACCATCTGTTTGTGCTGGCATCAACCAATCTAAAGCCTCAGTTCTGTCAGTTGTTTTATAATGAATGGTTACCTGCTTTACAGATGGGTCTATATCTACAATTAAAGGAGTACCTAACAGCTCATCATAATCACCAAAAGAAAAATTGGCTGCTTTCCCGTTATCCAATTCCACATGCTTAACAGATAAATTTTTAGTGTCTAATATAAACTTATCATCATTATTCGGATTCAAAATTTTATGTGTGACTGAACCCGATATTATTTTTTTTGAAAAATCGACTTCAATATCCAGATGTAAATGTGAAGTAGAAACGCGTTTATAATTTGATAATGTATGCAAATCGATAATTGTTGAATCAGAAATTAAGGGTTTTTGCTCAGCTTGCCTTTCATCGAAGGAAGAATTACAGGAATTAAAAAAAAACAAGCCTATAAAAGCAAATGGATATATAAATTTCATGAAAGTGTGTGTTTTACACAAATGTACCAATATGAACGAGATTACAAAAAAATCTAATTTTTCATTTAACCATATGGTTTACATATGTTAATATGTATTTAAATAACCTTTTTTACATTCAGAAAAATATGTTACATTCGAAAACAAATTTTTAAACAAAAAATATGTCTAATAATCAAGAAAAAACTATTCTAGGGCATCCGGAAGGATTATTTGTCCTTTTCTTCTCAGAAATGTGGGAACGTTTCTGTTATTATGGAATGAGAGTATTATTGATTTTGTTTTTAACAAAATCTTTAATGAAAGGAGATACCGAAGCCAGTTTAATCTACGGTGCTTATTGTGCATTAGTATATGCTGCTCCAGTTCTTGGGGGTAGAATGGCCGACATGTTCTTAGGTTATAGGTACGCCATTTTATTAGGAGCCGTTCTCATGTCTATTGGAGAGTTTCTAATTCTTGGAGGTAACGATCAGTTTTTACTTATTGGTATGGGAGCAATTATCATAGGGAACGGTTATTTTAAAGCCAACATATCTACAATAGTTGGTAAGTTATATAAAGATGGAGATGAGCGAAGAGATTCCGGATTCACCATTTTCTATATAGGTATTAACGTGGGTGCTCTTCTTGCCACAACAGTTGTTGCTTATGTTGGAGAGGTTTATGGGTTCAAATGGGGATTCGGACTTGCTGGAGTTGGAATGCTATTAGGAATGTTAATATTTTGGGCCGGCAGAAAACGATATGAAGGAACACCAGGGCTTGAAATTAGAGAAGCTGGAAAAGAAAAAATTGGCCCTTTAAACAAAGTACAAGCCATTACTTTAGGATCTCTTGCTTTGATTCCTTTATGCTACGTACTTATTCTTAAAAATGTTTTTGTTATGGACCTATCCATGATCGGTTTATCTGAACAAGCAAGCATTCCATTAATGACTATTCTTCTAACCTCATTATTTGTTCTTGTTGCCATGAACCTAATTAAAAAAGGGATTGCTGAAGGACCTATATGGAGAGACCGGATGATTGCTTTAGTGATCTTTATGGTAATTAACATCATTTTCTGGGCATGCTTCGAACAAGCAGGAACATCACTTACGCTTTTTGCCGACAGAAACGTAGCAAGAGAAATCCTTGGCTGGACCATGCCTGCTGCTATGACCCAGTTCTTTAATCCATTTTTCATTATTGTATTTGGATCTATTTTCTCCATGATGTGGGTTAAACTTTCTAAAGTTGGCAAAAATCCAAGTATTCCCATGAAATTTTCTCTTGGAATCTTACAACTTGGTTTTGGGTTTCTTGTTACTATTATTGGACTTCAATTTCAAGTAGAATATCAAGTGCCATTATTGACTTTAGTTTTCCTTTATTTACTTCATACTACAGGTGAACTCTTCCTTTCTCCAATTGGTCTATCTATGGTTACCAAACTGGCTCCAAAAAACATTGCAGGAACTGCAATGGGAGGTTGGTTTTTAAGTTTTGCTATAGCCAACTACGTTGCGGGTGCAATTGCTGCATTTACAGGAGGTGAAGAAGGTGGCGCAGAGCTAAGTCTTGGTGATGGGCTAACCAATTATGTAGATACGTTCTCTACACTAGGATATGTTCTAATTGCATTTGCTATTCTAATAGCTTTATTAAGCAAACCGCTTAACAAACTAATGCACGGAGTAGAATAAATAATTTATTATAATCAATAAAAAAGTCTCACTAAATATGAGACTTTTTTTTTACACAATTTTACCTGGATTCAAAAGTAGATGTGGATCAAACATTTTCTTAATACTTCGCATTAACTCTAGCTCTACTTCATTAAAAGGAATATCCATGTACTGCTTTTGAACCAATCCAATCCCATGCTCTCCAGAAATTGTTCCGCCTAAAGAAACTGTTAATTCAAAAATTTCTCTAATGGCTTTGGGTAGCTCATTTTCCCACTGATTATCAGTTAGCTCCCCTTTTATAATGTTTACATGTAAATTACCATCTCCCGCATGGCCGTAACAAACTGACTCAAAGCCATACTTGTTCCCTATCTTTTTCACGCCTTTTAATAGCTCAGGAAGCTTAAATCTAGGCACAACGGTATCTTCTTCTTTATATATGCTGTTTGCTTTTACCGCCTCTCCTATTCTTCTCCTAATAAACCAGAGCGAATCTTTTTGTGCTTCATCTTCTGCAAATAGAATATTTTGATCACAATGGTGTTGTTCTAAAACGGCTACTACCTGTTCAATATCTTCAAACAACAAATATTCATTGTTACCATCTACTTCAATTAACAAAAAAGCTTCGGCACTATCATTCATTTGAAGATGAGCATCTTCAATATTTTTTATGGTCCAATCTACTGCAAAACGTTCCATGAATTCTAAGGCAGAAGGGGTTATACCCGCTTTGAATATAGCGGCAACAGCGCTACAGGCGTCAATAGCAGAATCAAAAGAAGCTAAAATAAGTTTGTTAAGCTTAGGAAGTGGCAACAATTTCAATGTCGCCTTTGTTACTATCCCCAAAGTCCCTTCACTTCCAACCATTAACTGCGTAAGGTTATAGCCGGTAGAATTCTTCAATGTGTTGGCTCCAGTATTAATAATTTCTCCACTTGGGAGAACAACTTCTAAATTCAATACGAAATCTTTAGTCACACCGTACTTAAGTGCTCTTGGACCACCACTATTTTCTGCAATATTGCCGCCAATAAAGCAGCTCCCTCTACTTGCTGGATCGGGAGCGTAATACAACCCCTTTTTAGCCACCTCATCTTGAAGAAACTCAGTAATAACTCCTGGCTGAACAATAACTTGAAAATTATCTTCATCTATTTTAAGGATTTTATCAAAACGCTCCATAGAAAGACCTACTCCTCCATGAGCTGACAAACAACCTCCACTTAAGCCCGTTCTAGCCCCAATTGGAGTAACAGGAAAAAGATTAGCATTTGCCAACTTCATTATTTGGGAAATTTCTGTGGCAGAAGAAGGTTTTACTAGCACTTCAGGGGGGAAAACCAAGTTTTCCGTATGGTCGGCACCATAATCATCCAATAGACTTTTTTCTGTACAAACAAACTCAGCACCAACAATGTCCTTTAGACTATTAATTATTTTGTTATTAACCTTATTGTATTCCATATATAAGTAGTGGGTTAAAGCTAATGAATTTTAATTTTTATTGTGAAGTATAGCACTGCTAATTAAGATGAAATAATAAAAATTAATCGAATAGTAAATTTTTTATTTACAGTTCTTGGTAATTTAATTTATGACTGTATATTTGCACTCTCGAAAATGAGAATGATTCGTTAGCTCAGCTGGTAGAGCATATCCCTTTTAAGGATAGGGTCCTGGGTTCGAACCCCAGACGAATCACTAAAAGCCTTCATAAGAAGGCTTTTTTTTTACATGAGTTTATGTACTTTTGTGAAGTTCTTTCAATACCCAAGTGCTGGAATTGGTAGACGGGCTACGTTGAGGTCGTAGTGCACTATGTGCGTGTGGGTTCGACTCCCACCTTGGGTACTTTAATGCCGTTAATTTATTTTTTAGGCAACTGATTAGCGGCTTTATTTTTTTAAATAATATATAATCCTAAATTCTCCATTTAAATATTCTTTTTTATTTCTGTTTGTTTTCTAAAACTATTTATTCTTAACAAACAATCATCTAGACAATTAATTTTGTATTATTACTCTATTAAATCAAGATGATAACAATGCTAAATTTCAGACTTTTACTTACCTCAATTTTTTCAATTTTTTTCTTACAATTTTCCGGCCAAGAAAAAGTCATCAAGTTTAATAAAGGGTTTAAAACCGTTTCTTCCAACATAGATCAGTATAAGTTCAATAATGAAGATGCTTATTTTGGAGGTTATTACTTCAGGTTCATCACCTTTAACAACATTCCTAAACAAGACAAGCTCAACCAAATAAATGAAGCTGGAATAGAATTAATGGAGTACGTACCTGACAACACCTACCTTTCAGCAATTCCAAACAGCATTTCAGTAACTAGCTTAAAATCTTTAGGCGTTTTTTCTATTCAAGAATTTGAAAACCGTTATAAAACAAGTAAACGTTTGGATAAAGGGAATTTTCCTGACTGGGCATATAAGGGAAAACTCTTAAATCTTTCTGTTAGAACATTTACCACTGTTTCTTTTGAAAAATCAGCTCAACTCCTAGAAACTTTTGGTGCAAAAATTTCT
This sequence comes from Parvicellaceae bacterium, assembly GCA_045561415.1. Classification (GTDB taxonomy): domain Bacteria; phylum Bacteroidota; class Bacteroidia; order Flavobacteriales_D; family Parvicellaceae. Next base: position 34,455 of record JBJKXU010000017.1, on the reverse strand, counting down.
CTCAAGCTCCCGCATAGTCATATGGTAAACATTGAAATTCCTGAGAAAAAGTTAAATCAGCTTATCGCCCTTCCCTTCATAAGAGCTATTGATTTAATTTCTGAACCAGGAAAAGCAGAGTCTGATGATGGAAGAAATCTTCACCGATCCAATGCAATTGACAATGACTACTTTGGAGGCTTAAATTACGATGGAGATGGTATTGCTATTGCTATCAATGATGATGGATTTGTTGGCCCCCACATCGATTTTACTGGCAGAGTTAACCAACAAGATGTAGCTGGTGATTTTACAGGAACTCATGGAGACATGACTGCTGGTATTGCTGGTGGAGCTGGCAACCTTGACCCTCTTATGAGAGGAATGGCCCCTGCATCTTACCTTCATATTCGTCAATATAATGCTAGCATGTCTGGTACAATTGCGCTTCATCAAGATAGTGCTGTTATGGTATTCAACTCTTCTTATTCAAATGGATGTAATGCAGGATACACCAATACTACCGTTCTTGTTGACCAAGAGATCTACAATAACCCATCCCTAATGCAAACCTTTTCTGCCGGAAATAGCAACAACAATGATTGTGGTTATGGTGCTGGTGACCAGTGGGGAAACATAACTGGCGGACATAAAATTGGTAAAAATGTAATTGCTACTGCAAACTTGAGTGAAATAGATGTTGTATTAAACAGCTCTTCAAGAGGGCCCGCTTCAGATGGCCGAATTAAACCAGACTTAAGTGCTCATGGAAACAGTCAAATGTCTACAGACCCTAACAATAGTTATGCTCCTGGAGGAGGAACTTCTGCTGCAGCTCCAGGAATCTGTGGAGTTATGGCACAATTACATCAGGCATATAAAGAATTAAATAGTGGAGCTACTGCTTCTTCAGCGCTATTAAAATCTGCACTTTTAAACACAGCCAACGATTTAGGAAACGATGGTCCAGATTTCATTTATGGATGGGGGAAAGTAAATGCTTTAAAAGCACTGAAATTGATTGAAGACAATCGTTATTTTTCTGCTTCTGTAGCTCAAGGAGATAGCAATATTCACTCAATAACTATTCCTTCCGGAGTACTTAGAGCTAAAATCATGGTCTATTGGGCAGATCAACAGGCTTCCACTTCATCTTCCTATGCTCTTGTTAACGATTTAGATGCATCTGTTTCATCTCCATCTAATTTTGTACACCTGCCCTGGGTTTTAGATCATTCTCCTAATCCAGTTGCATTAGCAGACCCTGCAGGTAGAGGAGAAGATCATTTAAATAATGTAGAACAAGTAGCAATAAATAATCCTAGTGCTGGATCTTATGAGCTCAAAGTTAAAGGCACTACCCTACCATTTGGCAATCACAATTACATTGTTTTATATGAATTCTTGTATGATGATATAACCGTAACATTCCCGATGGGTGGTGAAGGATTACTCCCCGGATCTCAAGACAGAATCCACTGGGATGCTTATGAAAGCTCTGGAACATTTTTAATCGAATACTCTGATGATGGAGGAAACAATTGGTCTACCATAAGTACTGTACCTGGCTCCTCTAGATTTACTACATGGACTGTTCCCACAACTTTCACAGGACAAGGAAGAATCAGAGTAAGCAGAGGGGCTGCTGCTGATCAAAGCGATGCTAATTTCTCAATCATGGATAGACCAGAGAACATAAGAGTAAACCGTGTTTGCCCTAATCAGAATCTAATTCAAATCGCTTGGGATTCAGTAGCAAATGCTACCAGCTATGATGTTTTTATGTTAGGTGCTAAATTCATGGACTCTATTGGCTCATCATCTGGATTAAGCTTTAATGCTTATGTTGCTGATGTAAACTTAGATTATTGGTTTTCTGTTCGCGCTAATGGAGCTAATGGAACTAGGAGCCTTAGACAAATTGCTATAGAGTACAATGGTTCATTGGGCGGAACAGCAAGTTGTTTTCTTTCTTGTGAAGGAGATAATGATGCTGGCATAAAAGAATTGATCTCACCAACTCCTTTATTTGAAATTTGTAACGGGGCAACATCTTCAGATGTTGAAGTTACAATAGAAAATATTGGATTATTTGATGAATCCAACATCCCTATCTACTATCAAATTAATAACGATTCAATTGTACAAGAAATTGTTGCTGGTCCTCTTTCTGCAGCAGGAACGCTAAACTATACTTTTAGTAATCCATTTACATTTAATAATCCTGGTTCATACACATTAAAAATATGGACGGGATTAGCAAACGACAGTACGTTTTGCAACGATACTATTGTAGAGTATATCGAAGTAACTCAGCCGTATAGCTCTTATCCTTACGCTGAAGATTTTGAAACTGGCACCTTCCCCCCTAACAACCTTACTTTAATTAACCCTGATAACGATTTAACTTGGCAACAAACAGGTGTTACAGGAGCTGATGGGAACCCCACAAGCGCAGTTTATGTAAACAACTTTGCATACAATGCTGCTGGACAAGAAGATATAATGCAAATTTTATCCATGGATTTAACGAATGGTGATTCTGCCAATTTAACTTTTGATTACGCTTATGTGTTGTATAGCGCGACCTATTCTGATGACCTTAGAATTGATATTTCAACTGATTGTGGCTTAACATACAGTCAGTTGTTTTTCAAAAATGGAGCAACATTATCTGGAGGCCAAAGTTCAACTGGAAGTTGGGAACCATCATCTGCTGGTGATTGGCAAAACGAAACCATAGACTTAAACAATTATTTAGGAAATAACATCACCCTTCGATTTGTAAACATTACTGGCTATGGTAACAACCTTTATATTGACAACATTAATGTAACTATTTCTGGGCTTCCTCCCTTTGCAGACTTCCAATCTAATTTAAATTACTCTTGCGAGGGAGCAATTGATTTTATTGATCTTTCTGGAAACTATCCAACTCAATGGCTTTGGGAATTTGGAGATGGACAAACTTCCACCATCCAAAACCCTTCACATAATTACACTAGTGATGGCATTTATAATGTTAGCCTAACAGCTTCTAATTCCTTGGGCTCAGATTATGTAACTAAAAATGCATTTGTCATTATTGAATATCCAAATGTTGCAACCATAATCAATGGGGAGGGCTGCATAAATACCCCAATTGAATTGTCAGCTATAAATGGAAACGGAGAGTTATATTGGTACGATGCTAATAACACGTTAGTTCACATTGGAGACACACTAATCACACCACCTCTTGATAGCTCACTAATCTTTACTGTTAAAGACGTTATAGAAAAGCCTACTGTAAATGCAGGACCATTAGACAACAATTTTGGAACAGGCGGATATCATGGATCTACCTTTTATGGAGCAATTAATTTTACAGCAGATACTAGCTTTACAATAATATCCGCATGGGTTGATGCAGATGGAGCTGGAGACAGAACAATTTATCTTTGGGATGGCAATGTACAAGATGGTGGTAACACTCCGGTTAACCCTGTTTTATCTCAGGTTACAGTCTCCCTAAATGATGGACCTCAAAGGATAAATTTAAATATGGAAGTTCCACAATCTGGAAATTATTCCATTGGTGGAAATCAAATGAATTTATATAGAAACAATTCAGGACCTACCTACCCATACATTAGTACTGATTTATTATCACTTACAAGTTCTTCAGCAAATTCATCTCAAGATTATTATTACTATCTATATGATTGGGAGATAAAAACTGCTCCTTGTGAGAGCCCTCTTCAACAAGTAACAGCCAATGTTGTTGAAACAAGTTTTGAAAAAATAATTGATAACAATATTGTCTATTTTACTGACAATTCAACAGGTGCTTATAGCTGGTTATGGGATTTTGGAGATGGATCTACTTCAACTCAACAAAATCCAATACATGTATACAATTCAACAGGTACATATAATGTTACACTTACCATTAACAGCGGATCATGTGCAACAACAAATCTAGTTGACATAATGGATGTTAACGATGCGTTTGATGTTATTGTCATGCCAAATCCAGCAACAGATTATGCCAATGTTATCTTTACCAATCCAATTTCTGAGGAAGCTCAAGTTGGGTTTTTCTCTGTTGATGGCAAGCTAATATGGGAACAAATCATAGAAATAGGAACTGATCAAATAAATATTGACATGACAAAATATTCTTCAGCGGTTTATCTAATTCGTATTGAATCAGAGAATTTCACGAAAATTAGAAGAATTTTAAAAAGATAAAAATCACATCCTTTAACTTATCTCCTTCGTTGGGTCACAATCCTATTTTTAAGAGCTAAGAACTTTTTTAAAAACCTCATAAATAATTACTACTATTTGATGTTAGTTATTCAAAAACAAAGAAACACACATCAAAAAAAACATGAATCAGACCTTTTATAAATCCAACAATAAATTTTAAAAATAATCAAGATAAACTAATTTTAGACCTTTTATAAAACACAAATAATAGGACTTTTATTTTCTCCAAAACTATAAACCCATAGAGCCAGTCAGAATACTTTTGCAAAAAATTTGCAAAATGACTAAAAAAATAACACTATTGGGTCTGTTTTTAATGGCTTTTTACAGCTATAAAGGACAAAGCACATCAAGTGCAAAATCACTTCTCTCTGGAGCGGTAATGAACTATTCTGCTGAAGAAAACACCAACACAGTAAATCAATCAAATTTCAAACTATTTGATGAAGGTGAACCGAAAGTAAATAAAGGCAACCAAAGCTTAGCTCAATCAGGAAGGAACAGAAAAAGAAACGCTTCATGGATAGAAGACAGTTACAGAATAAAAAGAAATATTGCTGTATACAAACTTAATTAAGGGTGCTTAGAAAAGATGCTAGCTTATCTTCTAGATTTTTTAAACTCTCAGTATACTGAAGGTATAAATCATAATCACCGGAATAACCATCTTCAGTAAAAGATTTAAGCAATGCATACTTCTTATCAGAAATGTAATCTTTCCAACCTTGAAGCAAATCTAGCTTTTGCTTATGATCGACCAACTCATTAAAATAATTGAACACTTTCTGCTCTTGATCAATGGCTTTATCCATTCTGGAAAAAAACTCATTGTAACAATCATTGAAGGTCTTAGAATATGCCTTCATTAAAAAACCCGTCCTGTACTCCTCCCAATCGTTATAAATTCCCATACAAAAAATTATGCTATTAGAATTATCTGGGGGTAACAGGTAATTTGGGATAAAATTAACAAATCAATTGGAGCTCCTTAATAAAAAGGATTAAGTTTTTGTTAAACAAAAAAATTCATCACTTCAAATAATCTTTTTTAATTTCTTTTATCCGCCCTTTACTCATGTTGGTTTGTAGCTCAATAGATTTAGTGCTGTAACCCTGCCTTAACATCTTTAAGACATATTTTTCTTTGTTAGTGAGGGAACTTTCGGTGTTTTGCTTAACAATCGTACTCACCTTTAAAGAATCGACTTTTTGTTGTCTAGTAGAGTCCGACTGTGAAAAAGAAAAAACAATAAAACTCAAAAATAAAAGAGTAGAAAAAATAGCTTTCATAATTCGTGAAATTTAACACAAGATAAACAACTTTTAAACGTTATAATTTAATAAAAATTAAGATTTTAGTATCTTTCTATCTAATGAAAAAAATCATAAAACAATTTTCAGCAGGTTTTGGGTCATATTCTCAAGCAACTTCATTTATTTTTAAACACGGTTTATGGTATTATTTCCTTTTCCCACTTGTTTTAAATTTATTGATTTTTTTTGGTGGGATTTCATTAATTAACTCCCTCACTGATCAATCTATCGATTGGGCAATGAACAGCTTAAATAACTTTAATTCTACAGGATTTTGGGGTACTGCATTAGAATGGACAAGAGATTCATTAGGCTGGATTATTTGGCTAATTTTTAAAATAGCTTTTTTCTATATCTTTTTAATTTTTGGCGGATACCTATCGCTAATTGCACTTTCTCCAATTCTTGCTTTTTTATCTGAAAAAACTGAAGAAATTGTATCAGGAACCAAAAACCCATTTAATATTCTACAATTCACAAGAGACATAATAAGAGCCATTTTGATTGTGGTAAGAAACATGACCATTCAAAGCCTATGGGTTTTCCTATTTTTCATTATTAGCTTTTTGCCTATTATTGGGTGGATAGTTTCATTTTTTGGGAACCTTATTATTTCTTCTTATTTCTATGGGTTTTCTTTTATGGATTATACCAACGAAAGAAGAAAACTAAAACTCAAAGAAAGTGTTCTTCACATAAAAGAAAACAAAGGACTAGCTACAGGTTTAGGACTACCGTTTGTACTTTGCTTTTTAGTCCCTTTTCTAGGGTCTATAATAGCCAGTTTTATTGCTGTTATTTCTGTTGTTGCTGCTAGTCTTTGCATGATTGAAAAAGAAAAAGCATCAGCTCTACCCGAAGAATTAAACGCTTAACCTTCTTAAAAGTACATTTATCCAAATTTAAATTCCTCCTATGAGGAATTTACTAAATTTACCTATCAACAATACTTTAATAAAATGAAAAAAGACAGCACAATTAAAATTTTACTTGGGATTATAGCTATTAATCTGAGCATAATATCCATTAGTCAATTAGATTTAATACCTAAATCATACGCCAACAATCAACAAACAACAATTAAAGCTCAAGAATTTGGAATAGTCCCTATTAATGAAGATGGGACAATAAGCGTTCGATTAGAAAATTCTGAAGTAATGGATGTAAATGTTCACTCTTATAAAGGAAAAGATTTTTTTGAAGCTCTTCCTGTTTTTATCATGAACAAATAGTCTAGGGCTTTACACACTTTACATAAAAACCATTTTGCTTACTCACCTTGTAAGTATACACCTTAGAGCTGTAAAAGTCTAAATTTTTACTCCATGCGCTAGAGCGAGCACTTTTATTGACTATTTCAGTTGCTGTCCAATAACCAACATTACCACCAAGATTACCAAAAACACCTCCAGTTTTAGTTCTTCCAGCACCAGGCAAACAATTTAATCTTGATGAATTATTTCCACTGCCATTATTTTTCCAGCCTCTTTTACTTTTAAGCTTCTTTCCTGCCCTCTCTTGACCACCTAAAAAATCAATTAATTGATCCCAATCAGAGTTAGAAGGAACTTTCCAAGACTCTGGGGCTAAACCTCTTGGGTCATTTATTGCATACCAATTGTACAACCTGCCATAATCTTGTCTTTCCTCCTCAACAAAACACCAAGCACCTGTTTTCAATTCAGCCCATAATTTAGGATCCTGCACATGAGGAATTTCATCACCATTTTGATACGTGGTAACAGAAAGGTTTTTTTTCATCCAGGTTTGATCACCTAAAATTACTGCCTCATTAGAATTAGAGATGTAACAGCTTAAAAAAAATGATATGAATAAAAGCCTAATCAAGGAAACAAAGCTTACTTATTTTTCAATATAATGAAAAACTAGATAGAATCGCAATAACTATTTATAAGATGGTGATATTGAGCTATATCAAATCCTAAAGCTCTTGCTTTCATCCAGTCTTCGCACGCCCCATTAAAATCACCCATTTCCATTCTTATTTCAGCTCTATCAAAATAAAAAATTGGATTTAGTGAATCAATCTCAATGGCCTTGTTGTAATCTGATAGCGCTGCATCAAAATCATGGATTAACTTTTTAGAAAAAGCTCTATTCACATAAGCAAAACCATAAGTTGAATCGAGAGATATAGCTCTATTAAAATCTTCAATTGCCCCTAACTTATCACCTTTGATGTCTTTCAAATCCCCTCTATTATTATAAAAAATAGGATTTAAAGAATCGATCTCAATCGCCTTATTATAGTCTTTCATTGCCGAATCAAACTTCAACAACTCTAAATACAGCTCTCCTCTATTTAAATAGGCTACAGCAAATAAAGAATCCAAATAAATTGCCTTATTAAAATCTGCTAAAGATTTCTTTTTTTGATGAACAATCTCGTAAAGCTCAGCTCTGTTGTTATAGGTTCTTGCGTTTAATGAATCTACCTTTAACGATTCATTAAAAAAATACAATGCACTATCATAAATTCCTATTAATCCAAACAATTCGCCCAAGTTATTAAGGGCTAAATAATCATTGGGGTTATCTGCAATGGCTTTTTGATAGAAAAACTTAGCAGATTCAAATTCATTGTTCATTAGGGCTACGTTACCCAAAACAACATTTTCCGAAACAATGAAATCAGCGTTTCCTTTTTTTTCTTCACACCCATATAAGATAAGCGAAAACAAAAAGAGCGTTATTAATTTTAATCTCATGATTACATTATAAAATTAAAAAATCTGTTCTTCGGTTTTTAGAACGATTCTCTTTATTATCATTATCATATTTAGGTTGCAATTCTCCATATCCTTTAAACTTTAACCTAGACGGAGAAACATCTAATTTAATTAAAAACTCCATTACAGAAAACGCCCTATCTTTAGAAAGTGCTAGATTATCTTCCTGGGCACCAATATCGTCTGTATGTCCTTGTATTTCAATATTAATCGCTTCATTTGCATTCAACCAAGAAGCGAAAGCTTCCAATACCAATTCTGAGGATGGATCTATTTTTGAAGAATTGGTTTCAAATAAAATATCTTCAATAGTATGAGAACTGCCCTGTTCTATATCTTTAATTTCTAAGTTTTCACCTTTAAAAAAGGTAACATTAGCTTCTTCTTTTTTAATAAGCTTCGACTCAAAAGCCTTGCCTTCTTTTTTAATTTCTAAAACAACATCTTCATCACCACTACCAATATTGGCAATAGCAACATAGCTGCCATCGTCATCAATATCAATTTTTTGTTCATAAACATCACCAGATTTAAACCTGACCTCCATTTTAGTATCTTTAATAGCTTGAACATCTTCCGTATCCACCTTACCCCGCATTAATACAATTTTATCTGGTTTCGCCTTCTCTGGAACAGAAAAATAAAAGATATCCTTTCCGCCAACACCCATATCAGCTCTTTCAGAAGAGAAATAAGCGTGTTGACCATCAGTGGTAACAATTATTGCCTCCTCATCGTCTTCAGTATTTATGGGGTGACCTATATTCTGAGGTTCTATCCACTTGCCCGTTTTTTTATCTTGTTTAGTATAAAAAATATCAAACTCTCCAGCACCTAGTCTATATTCAGATACTTTAGATACAAAGTATAGTGTTTTACCGTCTGGGTGTAAGAATGGTGATTTATCACTTTCAGGTGTATTAATTGGAAAGCCTATATTTTTAGCTTTGCCCCAAGAACCATCAGGTTGTCTTTCAGAAAAGTAAATATCAACACTTCCTTTTCCACCAGGTCTAGCAGAAGCAAAAAACAAGGTCTTACCATCTGCAGACAAAGAAGGCTGAGCTTCCCAAGTTTGAGGACCATTGATATTAGGTCCTAGATTTTGCAACTCAGACCATCTAAAAACAACAGTATCAGTAACCTCACCTTTTTCAACAAACTCAAGATGAGAAACGAAAATATCACAATTGTTATAGGCACCATTTTTATTGCAAGCACATATGTAGAGCTCTTTGTTGTTTAAGGATATTGTTGCTCCTCCATATTTTGGTCCAACATTAAAAGGAGCGTCCATTGTTTTACCAGCATCAAAAGCTTCGTTAGTATTTATTCTTTTACTAACGGTAAAATCTTGAATAAGCTGAGTAATAACATCTCCTTTAGCTTTATACATGTACTCTCTTGTATAGTACAACAGCTCATTATCTGGAGAAATAGCAGGCAGAAATTCATTTTTAGTGGCGGTTGAAACATTTTTCAATAAAAAAGGAGTGAAATTAACTGGGTTAGAATAAAAATCACAATAAAACTCAGCAACGGGAAGTGTTAGCTTTACTGAAGATACTTGATCAGCATAATTTCTAGAAAGTTTTTTGTAATCTTCAGTTGAAAAATCTAAAAACTTTTGAAAATACTTCTTTGACTCACAGTCGTTAACTTCTGAATAATAAATTAAACTCAAGTAATAATATACATCTGCATGATAATTTGGACAAATACTTTCAATCATATGAAAGTATTTTTTTGGTATATCCATTTTATCCCCTCTAGATGATGCTCGTCTGTAAGTAAGCTTGGCCAACTCCCACATGCACTGTAGACACTGATCATCTAATTCTAAAGCCTCCTTAAAATAAGCGACCCTTTCTCTGTAATCATATTTTTTAGAGTTCTTCCCTTTTTCAAAAAGCTTTAGAACCTTATCGGTTGGAACAGCTTCACACTCGCCTTCTTGTTGCGAAAAGGTTGAAAAGCAAACAAAAAAAAGCAAACAACCGATTACTAGCTTTTTCATTTTAATACGTTTGAAGTTCATTTTCGTCAATAACATTGAGCTTATTCTCCCCAGTTGCTATTAGTGTTGCTACAGCAGTATCGCCAGTAACATTAACAACAGTTCTGCACATGTCTAATATCCGATCTACCGGAAGTATTAAAGCAACCCACTCTGCATTCAACCCTACAGATTCTAGAACGATCATAAGCATAACAACACCAGCCCCAGGAACTGCTGCTGAACCAATAGATGCCAATGTTGCGGTAATGATAATAGTCAACTGCTGGTAAAGCTCAAGCTCAACACCAAAATATTGAGCTAAAAATATTGCTGCTACCGCTTGATAAAGACTAGTCCCATCCATATTTACTGTAGCTCCAATAGGCAAAACAAAGCTGGTGATTTCTTTTGAGACACCAAGCCTGTCTCGTACACACTCAATAGTGACTGGAAGAGTAGCAGCACTTGAGCTAGTAGAAAAAGCTAAAAACTGTGCTGGTGAAATTCGCTTAAAAAAAGATAAATACCCCAATTTCTTCTTAGAAAAAAACACTACTAAAAGCGGATAAAAAACAAAAGCCATTAGTAAAAGACCTAGTAAAACCACCAAACAGTATGCCCCCAATGAATAAAAGGTATCAAAAAGTTTCCCTGGATCATCTTGTGCCAATTCTGAGAACTTACCAGCTAAAAGGGCAAAAACAAAAAATGGTGCAGCCTTCATAATTAGATCAACCATTTTTAAAAATACTTCATTTAAACCATCAACTAATGCATTTACAGGTTTCGCTTTATCATCGGGAATAATTAATAACATGGCTCCAAAAAAAGCAGCAAAGAAAATTATTTGTAGCATTGATTTTAGATCAGTTAATGACTGAAATATATTTGAGGGTACTATATCAACTAAAAATTGTAATGGCCTAGCATCTTTTTGACTACTAACTGTTTTCTTTCTTTTACTTAGATCATTATTATCTGCCAATTGCTGCTTTTGTAGCTTAAAATCCTCCATACCTCTTTCTACCAATCCCATATAATTTGGATCATCAATAAGGTTTTTACCATCAAGAACATCATTTCCAGACTCTTTGCACCAAATTTCATATTGAATTCTATTTTCAATTTTCTGTTGATCACTTATTGTATCTCCTGGCTTAAATACGTTAACCAAAGTAAGACCTAGAGAAACAGCAATAACGGTAGTCAACACATATATTCCCAAAGTTTTAAAACCTAGCTTACCGAGCTTTGAAATGTCAGCCAATTCTGAGACTCCTTTTATTAAAGAAAAAAGCACGATTGGAACAGCAATCATTTTAAGCAGTTTTATGAATATTTTGCCAAAAGGATCAATCCAGTTTAAAGTGAAATTTGTCCAGCCCAAAAAGGAAGAAGCAATGGCCCACATTACTCCTAATAGTAATCCAATTATTATTTGCCAATGGATAGGAATCTTCCTTTTCATAATTCTAATTTAAAAAAGTAAAAATAATATTAGTCATTAACTATACAAAGATTATGCCTTGCAAGAAAAACATACATTATTTAGTTGGGTTTACTAGACGGTCAACATAAGCTCTAACAACTGATGAATATTTAGTGTTGTATACCATAAGACTAATAAACAATACATCTTTTTGATTTTCATTAATTATCTCAATTCTTAATCGCCCAGCTTGAACAACATAAGGACAGCACATTAATTTTATTTTAAGGTCGGTCAAATCTAAATCGAGTAAATTATCAATAGCATCAAACCGAAAAGACAAAAGCTGAGTTTTACCGTTATCAGGAATAGAAACTTTCTGAGTAAATAAGGAAATATAGGGGTATTGGAACAATTTACCTTGATCATTTTCAATTTCAATTTTAGTGTTTTTCAATGCAACTATAACACCCGATTGATCATCAATAGTAATGTTAAAACCATATACATCTCCCTTTTGAATTTTATACAAAACACCATAAATTAAGTTCTTAATAGAAGTCCAAAAAACAAGCAACAAGAAAACCAATGTTACCAAGGCAAAGATCAGGTTAACTTCAATTAGTAATGAAAAAATATAAATGGAGTAAAAAAACCAAAAAACATTTCGAGCAATAGGGATGTAAAATATTAACCTTTTTTTAATGAGCTGATTTTGAACTAATCTTACCAAATACTCTCTAGAGACCCAAAATAAAAAGACAAAAAATACAAGCTCAAATATAATTCTGAAAACAATTATTAACGATATGGAATTTAGCTCATTCATTACCACACTTTTTTATCATATAAGTATTGAATTATATATCCTTGTAAAAAAGGATTAATTGTAAGCTTCCCTCTTTCAGAAACAACAAAACCAATTCTAACCAAAGCGCCTACATTTTCATTAACAAGTTCATTTTTCTGATCTTGAAAAACATCAAAAAGATCTTTTAGATGTATTGACTTGTGTAAAACAATCTGAACTAAAATCAGATCCCATTCAGGTGAAAGAACATTTGGAACGTATCGCTGATTAAAATTTGAAATCAAAACATTATCGTTTTCAACGGATTGGATTGCTGCCATCCAATTCATTATCGCCCAACCAATGTTTCCACCAGAAAGCTTATTTAATTTTGAAAACAACCGATTTAAATGTCTTTTCTTTGCAGTAGAGAGCAGATGAGATTTCCACCCGAAATCTATACCACTAATTTTGTGCTTATCTACAATAATTTTTTGAATTTCACCAGATGAAAGCGGCTGTAAAAAAATAGCTGTGGAAATCCAATTATCAATGGTTGAAACTTGACCTAAAAGCTTGAAAAAATGAACATTACCTTCTACAATAAAAAATAATTTTTCAGCATAATTTTTAAAAATACCCTCCCACTCATCCAATGCTGAAAATCCATCTTTAGACCTTGTCCAAAAAAGCTCAAAATCTTCAATATAAACAATTGTTTTTTCAGCAAGTGAAGACAACAGCTCTTGGTTGGTAGCCTTTTTACCACCTAAAGCTTTTACAAGTGCTTGATTTACATTTGACGACAGCTTTTTAGAAGGTGAACCTCCGTGTTTAACATGAACCACCTTTTGTTTTACACTCAAACAATTAAGGACATTGTTAATCAAAAATGTTTTACCCGATAAAGGCTCACCAGAAACAGTTACTACACCAGGTGTTCCATTAGTAAAGTTATCAAAAGCGTTATTTAGCTGATTAAACTCAGACTGCCTATTCAATAAAGGGGATGAAGGAGATTTATGCTTACCAGTAAAGAGTTGTTGGTAATAAAAAGGCAATTGATTAACAACATCATTTTTAGGGGAAAATTGATCACTAAATTTTTTCAATAAAGAAATTGGAGTTTCAACATTTTTATGCTTATCGAAATATTTAGCAATCGCTAAATAGTCTTGAACCTGAATTATAAAATCATCTGTTCTTGAATAATTCAATTTAACAAAAGAAAGCATTTGATTGAGCTTAAGCTTCCAAAAACCAGCTGAACTATCTTTTGCAACGCTTGAATGATGATTTTTAGCTCTTTCAATAACAACATCTTCTACAAAAGTCTGATCAATTAAAGAATAGATTTTATCAAATCGGACAATAAATCTGTCTTTTATTGTTGATATATTAACTTGACAATCGTTTAAAGCAACTAACAGCTTTGCTTGAACATCTCCAATGAGCTTTTGATCAGTTTGATTTAAAACCGTAAACTTATTGAGCTCCAAAGCATTTTCCAACACCTTAAGCTCATTTAGCACATCTAACTTCATCTTGTCAAAAAGCTGATTAACTTGATGTAAGACTTGATTGTCAAATAAATTACCCACAACTGTAGATAAATCTAATTTAATTGTAGGCAGCTTTGATTGTGACTGAACAAAAGAACCAACGCCTGCAGTGGTCATTATCTGAGTGTCAAAATCAATAAAATCAATTTGATTCTTAACAAAAGTTCTCAAATCATAAAGCTCATCTTTAATGTCAAAACTTAAATTAAGCTCATTAATTTGAAGGATCGCTTTTTCTATTTTATCTAAATCAGATTTAGGAGGGTTTTTGGTTAAATCAGCTATAAAATCTAAGAGTTGATTGAAATGTGAATTAACAAATAATTTTTCTTTAGTTTTTAAAAATGGACTTAAATTAAACCGAAAGGCTTTCATGTCTAAAAAAGTAATAAGTCGGTTTAAAACCAAACCCTGATTAACAGCAAAAACTTGAGGGTAATTTTTTATTTTAACCATGATATCATTGAGTATACCAGGATAAAAATCTTCTTGCCTATTGACTACTAAATTAGCTACATCTAAATTAGAGCAGTCATCAACAATGGCATTTACAAAAGAATTTACTGAAACAAACAATTGATGTAAAAATTTCTTTTGTTCTACTGCTAAAGCTTCTTCAATTTTGTTAGTGAGTTGATTCACCTCTTTAGGATCTCCTTTTGATGAAAAACTTTTTGGTTCATTTAATATATCCTTAAGCTTTTCATTAATCAAATATCCTGAAACACCTAGCAGTTTAATCAAATCATGAAAATTATTGAGGTATAAGGTCCTAAAATGGAAAGCAGCAATTTCTTTGATACTAACGTTAAGAACTGGTCCTGAATCTTTTTTGATTTTTGACCTTAGCTTGGCTTTAATCTTGACAATAGAATAATGATCTGATTTACTAGCCTCTAGCTGACTTTCAAATACAGGGATTTCCATTTTCTCAGGAAGATCATCAATTATTTTTTCTAAAATTTCAATGTGGTCGATAAAAGACTGCAATAAGGCTTGCTGAATTTTATTTATTCTGTTGTCTTTAAAATATTCAACGTGTTTTGCAATATCACTATAAAATTTAGTTTGATCATCAGCCTTTAGTTGTTGAGAAACTCTGCTAAGCAGCAGATCAGAAAAGCTCAAATAATTATCAGAAAAAGAATGGTAAAGTCGGTTGGTTAAATCTAGACTTGCCTCATTAAGCTGATCTTCAAGAGATAGAAACAATTTATCCAATTCATAAACACTTGTTTTTTTAACCTGCAAGTCATTATATGAAACGTATTCTTTTTTCTGTATCTGTTGATTATAAAACTCTCCTAGCTTAGAAAGCTGATCATCCTCACTTTTGAAACTACTCGAAGCTTTTAAAATAAGCGTTGTTCCCATTACATCCATCAAAGAATTGGTAGTATCTACATAACTGGATTCATTTCCAGAAAGAATTTCTGGAAGAGTCATCATAATTAAATCTGCCTCATCGCTGTAAAGCTGAATCAGCTTGTAGAGTTCTTTTTGCTCTATTTCATTATTTATAATATCAAATGATATATCCAAACGTAATTTTTCAATTTTAGCGGCAATAATTTCCTCAACTAGCGATTGATTTTCGTTTATTTCATTTACCACTAATATTCTAATTTTAGCATTAGACCATTCAGCTGAATGAAGAATTAATTTAGACAACTGAAGAGACAAATCGCTCTCACTATTAATTGCAGACCACCAAATATCTATTTGTTTATAATTACCAAAGCCTCTCTTTTTATCATAATCAAGAAATAAAACATTGTAATCAAGTAATGTTAGCTTTTGAGTCATTTGAGCAAACCACAAGGGGTCTTGAGTGTTTCTTGCCCAGCCCATTAAAACGGTATTGGGGTCAACTCCCGAAAAACCGTATGTATTTGCTATCATTTCAATTCCCTTAAAGATATTTTGACAGTATAATCTTCTATGAAAAATGGAATCATCTATATCACCATCATCAGCAATAATTTGATGGTGCTTAGGAAATAGCGTTTTAGCAGACTTCTCCTCAACCAGATCAAAATTAGAAACCATTCCTGTTCTTCCAGTAATTGATTTACTAAATTCAATTAAATGTGGCCTTTCTTTTGTTGCTCCACTAAATAAAAGAACATTAGGTTGCCAGTTTCTTTTATGAGCAGATTTTTTATGAAGATTCCGCAAACCAATCTTAACTACATTAGACCAAACACTTAACCATACATCACCAGTTCCTAAAACCAATTCTTTTCTAGTAAGCCAAAAGAAAATAAAAATGATAATAAGTACAGAAAGTAAGGTAGCTCCTAGATTTAACTGCACCATTAAAAGAAATGTTGTTATGGCACCAAACAACGACACCCAAAGAGGAATTTTGAGCTTTGGTCTAAAATCTGGACTTGCCCATTGTTCTAAAAAGCAGGATACATTTATAAACAGGTATGCCGCCATATAAAACATCGCAACAATCTCTGCAATGACATTTAATTCTCCAATTAAAATACCTAGCTCTGAAATGACAAACGTTAGGATTAGGGCATTTCTAGGTTCATTATTGACCCCATGACCAACACCAAAAATCTTGGGCGCAATAGCATCTAAAGACATGGCTTGCAAAATTCTTGGTCCTCCAAGAATACCTCCAAGAGCAGATGATAAAGTAGCTCCCCAAACCCCAGCAATCACTAAAAAAGCTATAGAGCCAAATTGGATTAACGCATTGTTGTTAGTTCTTAAAATCTCACCATCAATTGAGGAATTAATAAAAAAAGCTAATGTTAAATAAACAGCTAATCCGGTTAAAATAGCTAACATGGTTCCCCAAGGAATAGATTTACTGGGGTTTTTAAGATCTCCACTCATGGCTACACCAGCAGTAAATCCAGTTACAGCAGGGAAGAAAATACCAAATAAAACTGCAAAATTAGGAGAGGAAATAAAATCAGTTCCCTTCTTTAGCCCATCACTTGAACCTGTAAATATGGAAACCAAAGAAAGCCCAATAAGAACAAGAATAATGTACTGAATTTTAATTGCAAAACTTGTACTCACATAGGCAACTGTAAGAACCAATAAGAGGGCAAGTGACCCAACAAGTCTAAAGTGATTGACAGTAATCTCCTTAATACCAAAAACATCTTGAACAACTGGAAGAACACTTTCTGCAAAACCAATTAGATATAATGAGATGCTCAATGCTGTTGCAACAAAAAGAGTAATTCCTATGGCACCACCAATTGGAAAGCCTAGTGACCTTGAAAGCATGTAATAAATACCACCTGCTTTAATTTTTTTATCTGTGGCAATGGAAGAAACACTAAAACCAGTAGTAATAGAGATCACATGAGCAAACAAGATGATCGCTACAAACATGAAAATACTCGAGGAATTACCCACTACCGCACCTAAACGCATGTACATGATCACACCAAGTATGGTCAGTACTGAGGGAGTGAAAACTCCACCAAAGGTTCCAAATTTCTTTTGCATGTTCATCTATTCAAATATATATCAGATAAAACACATGTCTAAAATATATGGTAAAAAGGTTTTAATAATTTTACAATAATTATAGTATTATGGTAGAAAAACTTAAAATCATTGAATTGTCAACAGTATTGGCAGGCCCATCGGTCGGAATGTTCTTTGCAGAACTGGGAGCAGAAGTAATTAAAATAGAAAACAAAACTTCCGATGGAGACATTACCAGAAAATGGCATCAGCCAATAGAAAACAAGGCACAACCTTCCGCTTACTTCTCTAGTGTTAACTGGGGGAAAACACACTTGATGATGGATTTCAACAACAAAGAAGATAAAGCCGAGATTTACGCAATGATTCAATCTGCTCAGGTAATCATTACTAATTTTAAGTACGGAGATGATCAAAAGTTTAAGCTCTCATTTGATGATTGCAAGAAAATAAACCCATCAATAATATATGCTCATCTAGGAGGTTTTAAATCTGACAAAAAAAGAGTCGCTTTTGACGCAATTATACAAGCAGAAGCAGGTTTTATGTCAATTAATGGTGAAAAAGAGAGTTCTGGATTGAAAATGCCAATAGCGATGATGGACATTCTTGCTGCTCATCAGCTTAAAGAAGGAATCTTAGTTGCATTACTTAAACAACAAGGAAACAAAAAAGCTTTTCTGGTTAGTACCACATTAGAAGAGTCTGCATACGCCTCTTTAGCTAATCAAGCATCGAATTTTCTAATGAATAAAATGAATCCTGAGCCTCTAGGGTCATTACATCCTAACATTGCACCATATGGAGAAATCATAACTAGCTCAGATCAAATAAAATTTATTTTAGCAATTGGAACGGAGAAACAATTCAACAAGCTCGCCTATTTTCTAGAGCTGAAAGAAGAACAAATAACCGCTTTCAATACGAATCAAAAACGTGTAAATAAAAGAAAAGAATTGTTAACGATAATTCAAGAAAAAATTAACCATATAAAAGCTGAAACACTCTATAGCTATTGTCTTAAAAACAACCTTCCAATTGGAAAAATTAAAACCATTGAAAATGTATTTGCAAATAAAATAGCTAGAGAAATGGTTCTTGAAGAAAAAATCGAAAACTTCGACACTAAAAGAGTGGCAACAGTAGCCTTTACCATTAAGGAATAACAGAAAATGATTTTATTATTTTTTGCAATTGCTTTACTAGCTTTTCTGCCTCTGAGTTTTCTAGTTGAACTCCAACATACATGCTTTTTAAATTTGATTTAACTTGAATTACACCAGCTCCAATAAGCCAAAAAGAGTCATTAAAAACTTTAGCAAAAGATTTCTCATTTAAACCAACTGCAGAAACATCCACTATATTATTAAGATATACGTAATTTGCTTTTCCGTAACCTTTAATGGCTTTTTTATGCGTAATTCTATCAGCATCAATTCGTATATACTCTACTCCGAATCTGCGCCACAAATATGTTTTAACTATTTTAAATTCTAAATACCCCCAAAAAATTAGCAGCACTAACAAAATGGTGTTTTCTTGTGAAGACAAACTTCCAGCTGCTAAATAGTAACTAAAAGTAAGGCCACAAAATGTCCATGCGATTAGCCACACAAGCATAGCACTAACTTTCCACTGCTCAATTTTTGAAGATATTATAATGGTATAATAATCAGCATGCTTTTCAAAGGAAATTCGATCGCCTATTGTTTTCATTTTAGATAAATTGTAATGACTATTTTTATTAGCAGCTCAAAATAAATAATAAAAATTACAAATATGGTAATTTGTCTAAGCTACATTATTTTGTATTTTAGGCATGGATTTTGAATTCGACATTGAAATGAATAGTTTATGAAGGGCATTTTCAAATTTATTTCCTTAATTTTTCTCTACACTCACCTTTTTGCTCCAGCTCAGGTTGTAGCTCAAGATGACTATATGGATTTACTTTTACTTTACGTTGATGAAAAGTATGACGTATGCTTCCATAAGTCTATTAAATACACTGAAAAAGACAAAACCAAGAAAGACCCTTTACCCTACCTGTATGGATCAATGGCTGCTTTTGAAATGAGCCAAGATCATAAGTACACCAACATGTACCCTAAAGCATTTAAAACCGCTCTTTCCTACTTATCTAAATACAGAAAAAAAGACAAAGGCTTTGAGTTTAAAGAGGATGCTGAAGACTTTATTGAAAAAATTAAAATGATTATTGCTGAAGAAATTGAGAACTACATGACCGAAGGCACAGAATCAACACATGGAAAAGCAGCTGGTATAGCAAAGAAAATTTGTTCTATTGACCCTCAAGATTATGGCTGTAAGCTTTTATATGGACATCTTTGCAACCTGACTAAGAACAGGGCTACTGCTAAGGAATACATTAAACCTAGCCTTATTTATATTGATTCCATTCCAGACAAAAAGTTCATCTTTGAAAACATGACCTTTTCTCAACAACACTATTTAAAATTTGCGCTAATGGAAATGGCTAAGTACCAAAAAAATAAAAACATCATTAAGGCGCAAACAACATTAGAGATGGGCAAATCACTTTTTTATGTTAAAAGAGATGATTGCAAACTTGAAGACAATGGTGATTTCATTGCCCTTTATGATGAGGTTTTCAACTAAGAGCCACCCTAGCAATTTCTGCTTGTTCCTCAATAAATGCTGAATTCACATTCTCACAAAACGGGGTTCTAAAAAGTATCTTACATCCAGATATTTTTTCAATTATGCGCTCAGATGAAGGAGTAGATTCTCCATTAATCACCAAACCTTTAATGGTGTAATTGTTTCTTTTAAGGTAATCAATGGTAAGTAATGAATGATTAATACTGCCAAGGTAATTTTTAATAACGATAATAATTTGAGCATCTATTTTTTTTGCAATATCTATTACTAAATCGCCTTGGTCATTTAAAGGAACCATTAGACCTCCAGCACCTTCAACAACAATAGGCCTTTCTTTAGGTAAGCTAAATTTCTCCATATTCACCTTAACATCAGACAAACGAGCAGATTCATGAGGCGACAAAGGGAATTCTAATGCATAGGCTTCAGAAAAAGTAGTAACATTTTCAACTAAGTTTTCTACTTTCATCGTATCAGAAAAAACCAAGTCTCCACATTGTATTGGTTTCCAATAAGCTGCTCCAAGAGCTTTAACAACAATTGCAGAAATTATTGTTTTACCTACATCTGTATCAATGGCTGTGATAAAATATTTCAATGGTAATTATTTAAAATTTCAAGTACTAAATCTATTTCTTTTTTGGTGTTGTAAGAATGTATGCAAATGCGCAGTCGTTCTTGTCCCTTTTTTACTGTGGGATGCAATATAGCTTTAACAAACAGCCCCTTCTTAATAAGCAACTCTTCTACTTTTTGCAAAGAAGTGGTATCAGAAAAAACAATTGAAACAATTGCACTTCTTTTACCAGAAACAACATTCCATTCACTTTTAAGGTTAGCTAAAAAATAGTGCTTAAGCTCAAAAATAGAAGTTCGAGAATTTAGTGCTATTAGCTGTTTCAACTGAGCATCAACTTCTTTAACTATCGTCTTACTAGGAGCTGTAGAATAAATAAAGCTTCTACAGAAATTAATTAGAAATTCTTTAAGCAAGCTAGATCCAGCGATAAAACAACCTGAAGAACCAACGGCCTTTCCTAGAGGAAAAATAGTTGCTAAGACTTGTTGATTCAATTTTAAATCGTTGACCAACCCTAATCCATTTTCACCTACAAGCCCAAAAGAATGAGCTTCATCGACTACAATTTCAGCATTGTTTTGGGCAGCTAAATCAACCAAACCCAAAAGGTCTGGTGAATCTCCATCCATGCTATAAACCGCTTCAACAATAATAAGTTTTTTACCAGTAATTTTCTTTAATTTTTCTGAAAGATGATTTAGGTTATTGTGCTTAAAAGAAATGCTATTTGCTGAAGACAATCGAACACCATCTCTTAAGGAGGCATGAATGAGCTCATCATAAAAAATGGTGGTGTTTCTATCAGCAATTGCAGGAACAAACCCAACATTTGCTTGAAAACCAGAATTAAAAAACAAAGCAGCTTCAAATGATGTGTCATCTGCAAACTTCTTTTCAAGTTCTACAACTTGCTCGGAGTTTCCGCTGATTAATCTTGAACCTGAGCTTCCGGAATTAAAATGCTTAGCAATTCCTAAATAATCATTAGATGCAAAATCTACAAGATGATCATACGTCTTAAGAGACCTTAAAGCGTGGTCTTTTTGCCTTTGACTAAGCTTATCTAACATGTATTTATTAAATGTGGGCATGTTACGATATTACTTACAAAAAAATATTCCTATTTACCAATAGCCTTGCACCCCTTTTCTTTCTCGGCTAATCTTTTCTTTTTACCAGCTATTTTAGCCTCTTCGTTTCTTGAGATTTTATGTCCCGGTCTAGACCATTTAATTTTTTCATTATTTTCTGGCTTATCTTTATAACTTTCTTTAACCTTCGGTTTATCACCTTTCTTGTAAGCCTTCATAGGAACGAGTCCAAGCACATTAAATAATTCTAAATCTCCATTAAATTCCGGATTTGGAGTAGTCAACAACTTATCACCAGCAAAAATAGAATTAGCACCTGCTAAGAAGCAAAGTGCTTGTCCTTCATCACTCATGTTAGTTCTTCCTGCAGATAATCGAACAGCAGAATGAGGGAGTACTATTCTTGTAGTAGCAATCATCCTAACCATGTCCCATATAGAAACCGGATTCTGCTCTTCAAGAGGTGTTCCTTCAACAGCTACCAATGAATTAATGGGCACTGATTCTGGTTGAGGACGCATAATTGAAAAAGTATGTAGCATGCTTATTCTATCTACGTCTGTTTCTCCCATTCCAATTATTCCACCAGAACATACTGTAAGCTTTGCTTTCCTAGCATTGTCAATAGTTTTCAACCTATCTTCGTAACCTCTAGTAGAGATTATTTCTTTATAATATTCTTCGGAGCTATCTAAATTGTGATTGTAAGCATAAAGACCTGCATCTGCTAATCGATGAGCCTGATTTTCTGTAATCATCCCTAAGGTACAACAGACCTCCATATCCATCTTATTTACAGACTTCACCATTTCCAGAACCTGATCAAAATCTGCATCATCCTTAACATTTCTCCATGCAGCTCCCATACAAACTCTACTTGAGCCCATTTGCTTAGCATCATCTGCCAATTTAACCACCTCATCAACGCTCATTAAGCTATTGCCTTCAATATCTGTATGATAACGAGCAGCCTGAGGACAATAAGCACAGTCTTCTGGGCAACCATCGGTCTTAATGGACAATAATTTACTGATCTGAACCTCTTTAGGGTCATTGTATTTTCTATGAACTGATGCAGCTTGATAAATGAGCTCAATTAATGGGCTGTGATACAACTCCTTAATTTCATCTTTAGTCCAATCTTTTAATCCGTCTTTTTCCATAAATAATTTGGTAATAACTTATTAAATATAACGTTCAAATTTAAACACTTTCTTTTAATTGGTAAATATCTACAATGTAATGACACCATCTATAGCTGTAATTAATTATTTTTGAACATGAGAATTTTATTATTGTTAATACTCATCTTTCAGCTAACTAATCTTAATGCCCAAAACGGCACTTTCAAGTTTGCTGTACTAAAATACAATGGTGGTGGAGATTGGTATGCCAATCCTACAGCAATTGGAAATCTAATAACCTTTTGCAACTCGTCTTTAAAGATGAATATTGATGAAAACTCCGATCAAGTTAGTGTAGCAAGTGTTGATCTTTTCAATTATCCCTTTGTTCATTTAACAGGTCATGGGAATGTTGTTTTCAGCAATCAAGAAGCTGAAAATTTAAGGAAATATTTATTAGCTGGAGGGTTCCTTCATATTTCCGATAATTACGGCATGGATCAATTTATTCGTCCGCAGATGAAAAAAGTATTTCCTGAACTTGAGTTCATTGAACTTCCTTTTACGCATCCAATTTATCATCAGTTTTTTGATTTCAACAATGGACTACCTAAAATTCACGAGCATGATGCAAAATTCCCTCAAGGATTTGGTTTAATTTATCAAGGAAGATTGGTTTGCTTTTATGATTACGAATGTGACCTAGGAGACGGTTGGGAGGATGCTCAAGTACATAATGACAGTGAAAAAACAAGACTAAAAGCACTTCAGATGGGTGCAAACATCATTCATTATGCCCTTATGGGTTCTTTTGACTAATTAGCTTTTCATGTAATATAGGTTCCTGGAATACATGAAAACAAAACCTACAGTAACCAAAGAAGAAGTAATTAAATCAACAGCACTAAATGGGAAAAATGTAAAAGGCAAAAGAACAAGCGCCACATGAACAGCTGTATATACATAAAACCCATTTTTATTTCGGTTCCACATTAAATAAACCCCCAAAATACTTCCTAAGTAAAGCAATACAATCCACAAAGAATTTTTATCTAAAAAATCCAATTGGAGCATCATTTCTTCCTTAGCCGTCTGATCTGATATCACATCCATTGCTTGAGAAATATTTCCAGAAATCATTCTAAAAAGACTACTTGAAAGAATAGAAACTCCAGCATTAATCCAGCTTAAAATACAAATGACCTTTAAAAATGGTGGTCGCTCATTATGATTTTCAATTTCCATTTAATTAATTTAAAAAAGGATTACAAACTGTAATCATATAAATAATAAGGCTACAAATTTAACAGCTAAGTTTTTAAAAAAAAATATTTCAAAAAAAACAACCTTTATCAAAAACATAAGTCTATTAAAAAAAAGACTACTAACCCCTAAAATTAGCTTTACTAAAAGCTAATAATGATTGCCCAAAAATGAGACTACCCTTTTCCCTAATTGCCATTGCTTTACTATTTTTATCTTGTGAAACATCACCAACTAAAAACACTGTTGACTTGAAAGACATTAAAGCTATTTGTGATGATTTAGATTTTCAATTTGATCATTTGAGCCTCTCGGATTCATTAAATATATATTCTAAAAAAATAAATTTATCAAATCATGAAGTTGATCCCGTAGTTAACGACCTAGAGACAAGAAAAAGAATCAGAAAAAAAAGTAATCCAAAAGACAAGCTAATCTTTGGAGATGATATTTTGGCAATAGAAAAAAACAAACGATTAAAAAAAGATGTCTTCAACCAGGTCTATATTATCAATGATCAACTGTAAATAGAGCCTAAAGAATAATAACTAAGATTTTCCTTGTAAGCATTAAATCATTCTCCAAATAAGGGTTCATTGAATAAAGTACTGATAGCTGATTTATATTAATAGAAATAAGCTAAATAAAAAGCAAATCCCTTATCATCTTGCCTCCACTATTAATCATAAAAAAAGCCGTAATCAATGATTACGGCTTAAAAGCGGACCGGACGGGACTCGAACCCGCGACCCCCTGCGTGACAGGCAGGTATTCTAACCAGCTGAACTACCGGTCCAATAAGTAAATTACTTATCCCTTTGGGGTGCCAAATTTAATTCTTTTTCAATTATCAACAAGCAATAATTCTTTTTTTTAAATCATTTTTTGTCTTTTAACTAAATATTGCATCAATATTGTGTCAAAACCCAAGGAAATATCGGCCTCTACATAATCAATTCGATAATTACCACAACAATTCATAAGGGCCTTCTTTTGTGACTTAACTTTAGTTTGGTAAAATTCTTTGACCTGGATAGGATTAAGCTTTATTTGCTCTCCGCTTTCCATATCAACAAAAGTGTGAGGTCTATTTTCGAAATTAAGGTCATCTTCTAGCCTGCTGTAACCAACATTAAATAAAACCACCTCATGCTTATTGTGTCTTAAATGCCTTAAGGCTCCAAACAATTCCTCCCAATTCTTAACACCAGAAAAATCTGAAAAAACAACGACTAGTGAACGTTTATGAGTTGTTTCAGCAACTGCATGCAAAGAGGACACTATTGCTGTAGATTGATCTTTTACTGGTTTATAAGTAAACAGATGCTTTTCTAGCTCTGCAAAAATATAGCGTTGATTTAAAACAGATGATTTTGGCTTTGTATGTAGCTGCAAATCATTATCAAACAAAGAAACACCTACAGCATCTCTCTGCCCTCGCATCAAATAAATCAATGCTGCAGCAGCATCAATACAAAATGACAACTTATTGTCATTTTTATCGGCTGGAAAATACATAGATGCAGAAGTATCAATAACCAACTGACACCTTAAATTTGTTTCTTCCTCATACCTTTTCACGTAGAGCTTATCCGATCTTGCATACAATTTCCAATCTATGTTTTTAGTAGACTCCCCTTTGTTATACAATTTATGTTCAGAAAACTCAACAGAGAAACCATGGAAGGGGCTCTTGTGAAGCCCAGTAATAAAACCTTCAACCACCTGCTTGGCAAGAAACTCTAGGGAACCAAATTTTCTAGACTTAATATGGTTAATGTTACTCATTAAGAATTAACGAAGTTATTTTGATGTTTCGTATAAAGTTAACAAAATGAGCAAAAAAAGAAATCCTTAAAGCAGCTCATTAGCTAAATTAGCTAGCTCAGAACGCTCCCCTTTTTCTAAGGTAATGTGAGCAAACAAATCATTTCCTTTTAATCGATCAATTAAATAAGATAATCCATTACTTTGTTCATCCAGATAAGGAGTGTCAATCTGAAAGACATCACCGGTAAAGACAATCTTGGTGTTTTCACCTGCTCGAGTAATTATTGTTTTTATTTCATGAGGAGTAAGGTTTTGAGCCTCATCAACAATAAACATGACATTAGAAAGACTTCTTCCTCTAATATAAGCTAGCGCAGATATTTTCAGCTTTCCATCTTCCTCCATTTCTTCAATCTTTCTATACTTCTTCTCGTTTTCACCAAATTGATTTTTGATAAACTTTAGATTATCGAAAAGTGGTTGCATGTAGGGATTAATCTTATCCTCAGCACTACCAGGAAGATAACCAATATCTTTATTGCTTAATGGAACAATAGGCCTTGCCAAGACAATTTGCTGATACATGTTATGCTGCTCTAAGGCACTTGCCAATGCAAGTAAGGTTTTCCCTGTTCCGGCAACTCCCTGAAGAGTAACCAACCTAACATCTGGATTCATTAGCGCATGTAATGCAAAGGTCTGCTCTGCATTTCTTGGCTTAATACCATAAACGTATTGCTTTTCTACTCTTTCAACAACATTATCAAATGGATTGAAATAGCTTAATATAGATGATTTACCGTTTTTTAAAATGTAAAAACCATTAGGGGTAACATTATCTCCTAAACAAGAGATGTCATCCATTTGCCCTTGTTTGTATAATTTATTGATGGAATCAGAATCTACATCTTCAATGATGTTTTTTCCTTGATACAGAGCACTTTCTTTATCAATTTTGCCTGTTTCAAAATCTTCTGCTTCTATATTAAGTGCCTTCGCCTTGAGCCTAAGGTTAATGTCTTTAGAAACTAAAATAACCTTACAGCTTTCTTCATTTTTCTTTAGACATAAAGCTGCATTTAGAATTTTATGATCGTTTTTATTGCCAAATATTTTAACAGCATCAGTTTCTAATACTCCATTATCCATGACAATCTTGAAATTCCCCATTTCAGGACCATTTAGTGGGATCCAATCCTGAAGAGTGAATTCTTTACTTATTCTATCTAAAATTCTTATGAATTCTCGAGCTTCAAAATTCTTAGTATCATTTCCTCTTTTAAAATTATCTAGCTCTTCCAAAACAGTAATCGGAATTGCAACATCATGCTCATCAAAACATTTAATAGAATTGTGATCGTGAAGAATAACAGAGGTGTCTAACACAAATATTTTTCTAACTTTTTTCTTTTTTGCCATATAGCTAATTCAGTTAAAGGAACTTTACACTTCAAATAAAACAATTTATACAATTCGAGATTTTAATAGTTATAAACAATTTCAACAATTAATAATTAATAGCTATTGATTTAGTAGTAATATTCCCACGATCATCTTCAACTACTGCCTTTAATTTATGGGGACCTTCAGATAAGTAAGCCCATTCAGAAGATTTTATTTTTAAAGCAGCAGCCCTAGGATAATAATTAGCTAAAATCCATTTATCGTCTATAAAAACATTATACTTTTTAATTCCACTTAAATTGTCAGAAATTTTAAGATTAATTGTACCAAGCCCTTTAATCGTTTTTCCCTTATGAACATTAATAAAATTCACAACAGGAGCAATGGTATCTAATAAAACAGTATAATTTCCAAAAGACTTGAGTGAGGCAACCATCCATCCATCTTGGCAGACACCACCTTTTGAAGAGATTTTTCTCTTATCGTCACTTACGCCAACGATTACCGCCTTATTATCACAACCTTTTAAACTGTCCTTTAGTTTTATTTGGAGAACAAACTTTTTGTGAACAGGAATATCTTTATGCTGAACTGCATACAAATCAGAAAGGCTATTGGGATAATCTCCAACAACTACACTTTTATCAACTGGATTATACATCGTTTTAGCATCAAAATAAACCTTTAAGTTCTTTGTAACAATAGAGTCTTTTCCCTGTACAGCATTTAGCTGAACATTGTTAGTTTTAGTTGCTGCAAACTTTTTTTGCAAAGAATCTCCCTGAATTACAAAAGAAATAGAACTGGAATTTCCGCTTACATCTTTAACTCGGTATTTCACCTTGTAGCTTTTATTATGATCAATTAAAAATCTTCCTTTATTGATGATTTTCTTGTAGATACCTAGCTCATTATTATCTGAAATAAATGATTTATGAATACTTCTTCTGTTTTTTTTAAATTCTTGGTAGTCTTTATGTGTATTAATGTACCTATTGGTGGAAAAATCAAGCTTTTCCATTTGTTGAAAAAAATAAAGCGAATCGTCAATAAATAATTCAATGGAATAAATCCCACAAACATTACCTGAACCGTTTAGCTTATCAATGGTATGAATTCCAAATCCAATCTCACCGAAAGCTTTTATTTTATGATTCAAGCTAAATTCCTTCCCAACTTTTAGGACCTTAAACAATTGTTCCTTAGAGCTCTCATTAACAGCTCCATTAGCCAAGGGATAAAGCTTAATATTAAAAATGGATGGTGAAATATTATCCAGAACATCAAAATTAAACAATAGTGGGTTCACCGGTTTCTCAGAAACTGTTTCTCTAACCTCAAAATGAAGATGTGGGCCCATAGAGCTTCCTGAATTGCCTGAAAGCGCAAATACCTCGCCTTTTTTTACTGGTAAATCTAAGCTATCTGGATAAAGTGTTAACGTTTCAGTCTCCTGCTGATATTGAGCTGCTCTTACATACTGCGCTACATGTTTTGAAAACTTACTTAGATGACCGTAAACACTAGTATATCCGTTTGGATGAGTAATATAAACCGCCAAACCATATCCCCAATGAGAAACATTAATTCTTGAAATATATCCACTATCAATTGCATAAACTCTATATCCTGAAGTTCCTTTTGTTTTAATGTCTAATCCTGTATGAAAATGATTAGATCTTAACTCAGCAAAATTTCCTGACAACAGTAAAGGAATTCCTATTGGAGAACGAAAATTCACATCTTCATAACTCTGCTGAGAAAAAAAGGTGGAAATTGAAAAACAAAAAAGCAGTAAAATAAATTTCATGAAACAGCACTAAATCAGTTAATTAGAAAGGTAAAATTACTATTGATTTCAACTTTTATACCAAAATTTCAAAATACATTTAAACAGCACCACGTTTAAATTTGATTAATTGAGTTTCCCTACTAACTTTGTAGAAACATCTTTAAAAATCATTACAGTGAAAGGTCTTATTGCTATTGATGAAATCAAAAAAAAGTTTCAAGTTCTTATAAAAGAGAACCAAGAATTAGCGAACCAAAACCAATCAATGAAAGATCAGCTTAATAGTATAAATGCTAATGAGCAAAATATGGTAAATGAAATTAATGAACTTAAAGAGAAATATAAAATTTTGAAAATGTCTAAAAAGCTTGATGGTCAAGAAACTGAAAACAGTACAGAACTAAAGCTTAAGATTAATGAAATGGTAAAAGAAATTGACAAGTGCATCGCACTACTCAACAAATAAATTATGAGTTCACTCTCTATTAAAGTAAACATTGCAGGCAGAACCTATCCCCTTACAATTGAAAGGGATGAAGAAGAAATGATTAGAAAAGCAGCAGCAGAAATCAATAAAAATATTGATGTTTTAAAAGAAAGCTATGCTGTAAAAGACAATCAAGATTTGTTGGCAATGACCGCCCTACAGTTTGCTACTAAGAGTGTTGAAGAAATTGATTCAGTAGAACATGAAAAACTTACTGCTGCTATAATTCAACTCAACGAAGAACTTACAATCAAAAGACCCAAATCATAGTTAAGATATTTTCAGTGTATAACAACCTAATTTAAAAATTTAAATGGACACACTGAGTATTATTATAGGAATAACAAGTGGATCGCTACTTGGTATCTTATTAACCTATTTATTCATCAATAGAGTTAATAAATCTAAACAAAATAGTCTTCTAAAAATCGCTAAAGAAGAAGGGGAAAGCATTAAAAAAGAAAAAATCCTACAGGCCAAAGAGAAATTTCTTGAACTCAAGGAGAATCATGAAAAAGTAATAAACACCAGGGAACGAAAGATGCAGGAAAAAGAAATTTCCTACAAACAAAAAGAAAAATCACTTTCTCAAAAAATAGAAGAATACAACAGAAAAGACAAACAAATTAGTCAAACGAAAGCGGATTTTGACAGGCAACTCCAACAATTAGAGAAAAAAGAACAAGAAGTTCAAAAGTCTTCAAGAAAACAGATTGAAGCGTTAGAAAAAATGAGCAAATACTCTGTTGAAGAAGCTAAATCTCAGCTTATTGAAGCACTGAAAGATGAAGCTAGAACAGATGCAATGGCCTACATTAAAGACATTCAAGATGAAGCTAAACTAAATGCGACCAAAGAAGCTAAAAAAATAGTTATTCAAACAATACAACGGGTTGCAACTGAGCACGCTATTGAAAACGCAGTTTCTGTATTTAATATAGACAGCGATGATGTAAAGGGAAGAATTATTGGAAGAGAAGGAAGAAACATTCGTGCATTAGAAGCTGCTACTGGAGTTGAAATTATTGTGGATGATACTCCTGAAGCAATTATTCTTTCCTGTTTTGATCCGATTAGAAGAGAGATTGCAAGACTTTCACTTCATCAACTTGTAACTGATGGAAGAATTCATCCTGCAAGAATTGAAGAAGTTGTTGCAAAAACAAAAAAGTCACTAACTGATGAAATAATTGAAACTGGTAAAAGAACTTGTATAGATCTTGGAATCCACGGTTTACACCCCGAGCTGCTAAAAATGGTAGGAAGAATGAAATTCAGATCTTCTTATGGTCAAAACCTTCTTCAACATTCAAGAGAAGTTGCAAACTTATGTGCAACTTTAGCATCAGAATTAGGAATTAACCCTAAGGTTGCTAAGCGAGCAGGACTATTGCATGACATAGGAAAAGTTCCTGAAGATGAACCAGAACTCCCTCATGCTCTTCTAGGAATGAAATTAGCAGAGAAATATGGAGAGAAACCTAATGTTTGCAATGCTATTGGAGCTCATCATGATGAAGTCGAAATGAACAATTTGATATCTCCAATTGTTCAGGTATGTGATTCTATTTCTGGAGCTAGACCAGGAGCTAGAAGAGAAATTGTTGAATCTTACATACAAAGAATAAAAGATTTAGAGAACTTAGCTTTAGATTATAAAGGGGTTACCAAAGCCTATGCTATCCAAGCAGGAAGAGAGCTTAGAGTAATTGTAGAGAGTGAAAAAGTATCTGATCAAAAAGCTGATGAACTTTCTTTTGAAATATCACAAAAAATACAAACGGAAATGACCTATCCTGGTCAGGTGAAAATTACTGTAATAAGAGAAAAAAGAGCAATTGCATTTGCAAAATAATTAACTAGATAATGATTCAAAACAAAAGCGTTTTAGTAACCGGAGGTGCAGGGTTTATTGGAAGTAATCTTTGTGAAGCACTACTTCAAAGCAACAACAAAGTCACTTGTTTAGATAATTTCATTACAGGAAAAAAAGACAACTTAACCCCTTTAATGTCCAACCCAAATTTCAACCTTATTGAAGGAGACATTAGAAACATTAAAGACTGTGAGCAAGCAGTAAAAGGAAATGAAATTGTTCTTCACCAAGCTGCTCTTGGATCAGTGCCTAGATCTATTGCCGATCCAATTACCACCAATGAAATTAACATTAACGGCTTTTTAAACATGCTCGTTGCCACAAAAAATGAAGGAATTAAAAGGTTTGTTTACGCAGCAAGCTCCTCTACTTATGGAGACTCAAAAGAGCTTCCAAAGCTAGAAGACAACATTGGAATGCCACTTTCTCCTTATGCAGTAACTAAATATGTTAATGAATTGTATGCGCATGTGTTTTCCAACCTTCATGGGCTAGAAACAATAGGCTTGAGATATTTCAATGTTTTTGGAAGAAAACAAGACCCCAATGGTGCTTATGCTGCAGCAATACCCAAATTCATTAAAGCTTTCATGAATCATGAATCTCCAAAAATAAATGGAGACGGATCTCAAACTCGTGACTTCACCTATATAGATAATGTTATTCAAGCCAATCTTTTAGCTGGATCCACACAAAACAATGAAGCTGTAAATAAAATTTACAACATTGCATGTGGTGGACAATCTATACTGCTGGACTTAATTGAACAATTAAGATCTTTACTTACCAATTTTGACCCGTACATCAAAAACATACCAATACATCATGGTCCTGAGCGAATTGGTGATGTAAAACATTCTCTAGCTTCAATTAAAAGAGCACAAACCCTACTAGGTTACAGGCCATCGCACGATGTCAATCAAGGTCTAAGAGAAGCCATTGAATGGTATTGGAAAAATTTATAACTTAATTCAAAAATAGTGGGGATCGTAGTATGCATACCATATTGAAAAAAGTTAAATTCAGAACCTTATCCCCTTTAATTATTCGACTTTTAGATTTAATTCTAGGTAAAAGAGGTACAAATAATAAAAATTTTCCCGATCCATTTTTCATAATAGGATCTGGAAGAAATGGAAGCACGCTTTTAGGTGCAATGCTAAATAACAACAACAAACTATTTCTTCCTCCTGAACAATATGTAATAGGTTATTCTCTTCTAAAATGGGGGTTAAAAAGACACAAAAGTTGGGAAGGAATTTGTGATGAGATAATTGGAGATTATCAATTAGAGAAAAATACTTGCAATTGGAATTTATCATTGCAGGAAGTTAAAAATCAAATGCATAATCTGCCAAAAAACAAAAGAAACTTCGCTAATATAATAGGTGCATTATTTAACTTTTATGGTCAAAGTAAAAACTCCACCTTCACTTTATATGGAGATCAATCTCCGATTACCACACATTTCTCAAAACAATTAGCTGATGAATTTCCAAGTAGTAAATTTATAGTTCTAGTTAGAGATCCTAGAGATGTGGTGCTCTCCTATTCTAAAATAAAAAACCATCCTGCTAGTCAACTAAAATACGCCCTTTGGAAATGGAAAGACAGCATAGCAATGCTTGATTATTTAACAAATAAAAACAAAGAAAATGTTCATCTTGTTAAATATGAAAAATTAGTAAGTGAACCTCAAGCTGTTTTAATGGCAATATGTAATTTCTTATCAGTGAAATATGATGAAACCATGCTTAATACCACTAATGCTTCTGAACTTTTAGGCGTAAGCCAGCTAGCAATTCATACCAATTTAAACAACACGATAAATACCAGTTCAATTGGTAAATGGAAGCAAGAGCTAGGAAAAGACGTCATAAAAAAAATAAATAAAGAAACACTTGACTACCGAAATCGTTTTGGATATACAGATTAATATAATATTTTAAAACCATGTCTAAACTGGCTATTCTTGCTGATCCACACTCTACACACACGTTCAAATGGGTGAAAAACCTATCTGAAAAAGGATATGAGGTGCTTCTTATTGGAATTAGCGACAGAGATACGTTAATTTACAAGAAACTACCCAATGTTGAATTTGTTTTATTTAAAGTCATTAAAAACATTCAACATAAACGAAAATTAGATTTTATTAAAGTCACCAACCTAAGGCACTTCTTTACTATTAAAAAAACAATAAAGAAATTTAATCCCGACATACTGCATGCTTTTTACGCCTCTAGTTATGGGTTAATAGGTGCTTTATGCAGAAGCTGGCCATATGTTATTTCTGTTTGGGGCTCAGATGTTTTTGAATTCCCTAAAAAATCGATTATTCATAAAAGTATTTTAAAGTTCTCTTTAAGTAGAGCCAACTGTATTTGTGCTACCGGAGAAGTATTAAAAAACGAAATTCAAAAGTACACCTCAAAAGAAATAAAGGTTATTCCTTTTGGGATTAACACCGACTATTTTAAACCTGATAATTCTAAAAAGGCTAATACACTTACAATAGGAACAGTTAAGCATTTCAAAACCATTTATGGAATTGAAACACTAATAAAAGCTGTTGCCCAGCTAGCTGAAAATGGGCAATTAACTAATTATAGACTCCTACTTATCGGAGATGGACCCCAAAAACAAAACTACATTAGGTTAGCCAAACAATTAGGGATTGAAGATAAAATTGAATTCACAGGATTTATTATCAACAACCAGCTTGCTAGCTATTATCAACAGATGGACATTGTTGTAATCCCTTCACTAAGAGAAAGCTTTGGAATCTCTGTTTTGGAAGGAATGTCATGTGAAAAACCTGTAATCGTATCAGACATCAGTGGTTTCAATGAAGTAGGAACTCCAGAAACCATCACCTATTTC
>JBJKXU010000016.1:0-42866 GCA_045561415.1 Parvicellaceae bacterium | reverse complement strand
ATAGATTGCTGTTGTAACATAAATAAAACCATATTATAACACTTAAGCTTCCAATAGGATAAAGCAAAACACTTTCTTTTTTTGCCAACCATACGCTTACGATTCCAGAAACAACTGCAATAAGCTCTAGAACAAAAAGTAAATCAATATTCATATAATGACAAAAATATTAACTTACTTCAAATAATCTTAAGGATCATTATTAAATGATTTTTTTAAGTTTTTTAGAAACAAAATAAATTTGTTCAACATTTTTATTTGAAAGTTAAACAAAAATTGTTTAACTTTACAGCAAATAGATTAAACAAAATTAAATTTATGAAACCAATAACGGTGATAAGAAAAGAGCATTTCAATGCTGCTCATAGGCTACATAACCCAAAATGGGATGACAAGACCAATAAAGAAGTATTTGGAAAATGTAATAACCCAAATTTTCATGGCCATAATTATGACCTGGAAGTTATGGTCTCTGGCATGCTCAATGAAGAGACGGGTTATCTAATGGACATGAAAATATTATCATCAATTATTAAGAATCAAGTGATCAATTACATGGACCATAAAAATTTAAATCTTGATGTCGATGAATTTAAAACTCTTAATCCAACGGCTGAAAACATTGCCATCGTAATATTCGAAAGAATAAAAGCACAATTACCTAATAACTTAGACTTAAAAATCAGACTTTATGAAACACAGAGAAACATTGTTGAATATCCCGCATAACGGTACTCAAATTGCAATAAGTCCAGATGAAATTGGCGACAATCACATGTCCACATCTTTTGAAACTCCACTGAAAGAAAATGCTTTTGAGAAAAGTGATGCCACAAAAAAAGACATCATAGCTTTTCATTTTAAAAAAATCATGGAAACCCTTGGTTTAGACTTAAATGACGATTCCCTAAATGGGACTCCCTCTAGAGTTGCCAAAATGTACGTGGAAGAAATATTTAGTGGTCTTAATCCGAAAAACAAACCTGTCATCTCATTATTTGACAACAAATACCAGTATAACTCCATGCTTGTAGAAAAGGAAATCACATTTTATTCCAACTGTGAACACCATTTTGTGCCAATTATCGGCAAAGCTCATGTAGGTTATTTTTCTAGCGGCAAAGTAATTGGACTTTCTAAAATAAACAGAATAGTAGATTACTTCGCAAGAAGACCCCAGGTTCAAGAAAGATTAACCAACCAAATTGCCAATGAACTTAAAAGTATTCTTGAAACCCAAGATGTTGCCGTTATCATTGACGCCAAACACTTGTGTGTTTCTTCAAGAGGAATTAAAGATGATACTTCCTTAACAACAACATCTTACTATTCAGGTAAATTTAATGACAATGCTGTCAAGAATGAATTCATGAATTACATTTTAAATTCAACGATTAAGCAATGATCACTTTTAAAAAACACTCCGGCATTTACACCCTCAAAGCAGAAAGTTCAATAAACCTACCCATTGACAAAGCTTGGGATTATTTTTCAAACCCTTCGAACTTGGCCAAGATAACCCCTGAATCCATGGGATTTAAAACTACATCTGAAGAAGCCAACAACATGTTCGCTGGACAAATCATTTCATACATGGTTAAACCAATGTTTAACATTAAAACCAATTGGGTTACTGAAATCACCCACGTAAATGAACCTCATTTTTTTGTTGATGAACAGCGTTTTGGCCCGTATGCCATGTGGCACCACGAACATCATTTTATCAAAAACGGAAACCTAACCAAAATGATTGACAAGATATCTTTTAAAATACCCTTTGGTATTCTGGGGCACTTAGCATTTCCCTTTATTGTCAAACCTCAATTAAAAAAGATATTCAATTACAGAGAAAACAAACTAAAACAACTTTTCAATTCTTAGTATGGAAAAAACACTTATAATCGGAGGAAGCAAAGGAATAGGAGCTAGTATTTTAAACAATTTAAAAGATCAGCAGTGCATTAATTTAAGCAGGTCTAATCCATCCTCAACGCACCCTAATCACAAGCATTACAACTTTGATGTAACTCAACCAGAATTCCCTGAAATAGATGAAGTCAAATCTCTAATATATTGTCCTGGAACAATAAATTTAAAACCTTTTGGCTCATTAAAAGAAGCTGATTTTCTCAATGATTTTCAAGTTAATCTTATAGGTGCCACTAATTGCATTAAGCACTTTTTTAGAGGAATGAAAAAACAGGAAAACGCCTCAATTGTTTTATTTAGTACCGTGGCTGTTTCTCAAGGAATGCCATTTCATGCTTCTATAGCTGCAGCCAAAGGAGCAATTGAAGGATTAACACGATCATTAGCTGCAGAATTTGCTCCTAAAATAAGAGTGAACTGCATCGCTCCAACGCTCACCAACACCCCTCTAGCCTCTTCCATTTTAAGAAATGAAGATGCCATAGAAAGAGCAAACAATAGACACCCACTCAAACAAATTAATTCAGCTGAAGATGTTGCACAAATGGCAAGTTTTCTAATTGGTGATAACGCAAAAAACATTACAGGTCAAATTTTTCACGTAGATGGAGGGCTTTCTTCACTTAAAATTTAAAAATGGATGCAGTAAATATTTTTTGGTTCAGAAGAGACTTAAGGCTACATGACAATACTGGACTTAATAAGGCTTTAAAATCAAACCTGCCCATTTTACCAATCTTTATTTTAGACACAAACATCACTAACGAGCTTAATGATGATGATTCTAGAATCAACTTTATTTATAACCAACTAGCTAAAATCAACAAAAAGCTTGTGAGTTTTAATAGCTCTTTAAAAGTTCTTCATGGTGACCCAATAGTTGTTTGGAAACAATTGCTAAAAACATACAGCATTAAGGATGTTTTTTTTAATGGCGATTATGAACCCTACGCCAACAAAAGAGACCTTCAAGTACATGATCTTTTAAAACAGCACAACATTGACTGCAATGTCTTCAAGGATCATGTGATATTTGAAAAAAATGAAATCACTAAAGCTGATGGAAATCCTTATGTAGTATTCACGCCTTTTAAAAGAAAATGGCTAGAAAAACTTGAAGCTTCACCCATTGAAATTACGAATACCTTACAAGAAAACTTTTACCAATCAAACTTTAGTTTCCCATCATTAAATGACCTAGGTTTTCATAAATCTTCAATAACTGTTCCTGATTTTATGCTTAGTCATGTCACCAACTACCAAGAAACCCGAAACTTTCCTTCTCTTGATAAAACCAGCAAAATTGGACCCCATCTTAGGTTTGGCACACTAAGCATCAGAGCTATAGTAAAACAAGTAGCCAGCCTGTCTGAAGTTTATTTAAGTGAGCTAATATGGAGAGAGTTTTTTATACAAATTATTCATCATTTTCCTCATGTTGTTACCCAAAATTTTAGAAAAAAATACGACAACATTGCTTGGAGAAATAATGAATTAGAATTTAAGAAATGGTGTGAAGGAGCAACTGGATATCCAATAGTTGATGCAGGCATGAAAGAATTAAATACAACTGGATTTATGCACAACAGAGTTAGAATGATTACTGCTAGTTTCCTTTGCAAGCACCTGCTTATTGATTGGAGATGGGGTGAGGCTTATTTTGCTTCTAAGCTATTAGATTATGAGCTAGCCTCTAACAATGGGAATTGGCAATGGTGTGCTGGAACTGGATGTGATGCTGCTCCCTATTTTAGGATTTTCAATCCCTACCAGCAAACTAAAAATTTTGACAAAAAGCTATCATACATAAATAAATGGCTTCCTGACTTAAATTCTTTCGATTATCCAAACCCTATAGTTGAACACACATTCGCTAGAAAAAGAGCACTAGAAACCTATAAAATAGGTCTTGCAGAATAATTCCAATCCAATAGAACCGTTCAACATAATACATCTTAAACCTTAATTATTTAAATTAGTAAACATTAGTTGATTTAAAAAATTGAAAACCTACGATTATATTATTATTGGAAGTGGTTTTGGAGGCTCGGTAAGTGCATTGAGACTTTCTGAAAAAGGGTACCGTGTTCTTGTAATTGAAAAAGGAAAGTGGTATAAAGCGGAAGATTTCCCCAAATCAAATTGGAATTTAAAAAAATGGCTTTGGGTTCCAAAATTAAGCTGGCACGGCATTATGAAGATGTCTTTTTTTAGACACATTAGCATTATTTCCGGAGTTGGTGTTGGTGGAGGTTCATTAGTCTATGCCAATACGCTTCCTATTCCTAAAAAAGCTTTTTTCAACTCAGGTTCTTGGAACAACCTAGCCGATTGGGAAACTGCTCTAAAACCCCATTATCAAACAGCATTAAAAATGTTAGGAGCTGCAAAAAACCCCCAGCTTTTTGACGGTGATAAAGCACTAAAAAAACTTGCTAAAGAAATTAATAGAGAAGAAGAATTTGACACTCCTAATGTAGCTGTCTTTTTCGGTAAACCAAACATTACCGTTCCAGACCCTTATTTTAATGGTAAAGGACCTGAACGAGTAGGTTGTCATTTTTGTGGAGGGTGCATGACAGGCTGTAGACACAATTCAAAAAACACGTTAGATAAAAACTATTTATTTTTAGCTCAACAATTAGGAGCTGAAATAATTGCAGAAAAAGAGGTTTTCAATGTTATTCCTCAAGAAGGGAACACTGGTTATATCGTTGAATTCAGAAACAGCACTTCAATCATCAAAAACAAACAACAAGTCAAGGGAGATGCTGTAATATTTTCAGGTGGGGTCATGGGCACCATCAAACTCTTATTAAAGCTTAAAAAAAGTACGCTACCTCTCCTTTCACCAATGCTTGGAAATGACATAAGAACCAACAATGAAAGCTTAATTAGTGTTACCAATTTAGACGGAGAAAAAGACTTGTCTAAAGGAGTTGCAATAGGATCCATATTACATACCGACAAAGACAGTCATCTGGAGATATGCAGGTATTCTAGTGGATCTGGATTTTGGAAAACTACTCACCTCCCCTATGTTTCTGGAAAAATTCCACTTTTTAATGTGCTAAAAATTTTCGTGAGCTTCTTTAAAAGACCTGTCAGTTTTTTAAAAATGTATTTTGTTAAAGATTGGGCTAAAAGCACTGCCACTCTTCTATTTATGCAAACTTTAGACAGCAAGCTGACTTTCAAAAAAAACATGGTTGGTGTGTTTTCCTCACGTGTTAGTCAAGGAAAAAAGCCAAGAACATATATTCCAAGAGCATCTGAGCTTGCTAAAAAATATGCTAAAATAATAAATGGGAAAGCAACAGTTTTTGCATTAGAACCTCTGGCGGGAATTCCTTCAACTGCACATATTTTAGGCGGAGCTGTAATGGGAAAAGATGCTTCCTGTGGGGTTATTGACAAAAACAATAATGTCTTTGGCTACCAAAACCTAATGATAATTGATGGATCCATGATTTCAGCTAATCCTGGTGTCAACCCATCTCTATCAATTACTGCTATAGCTGAGCATTCCATGAGTAAAATTAAACCTAAGCAGCAATGAAAGCTAACTTAGGAGATATTTTCGTTTGGAGCTACCAACTTTTCTCAAAAGAAACTGCTAATTTTTTTAACTACATCATTAACGAAATTACTTTTAATGTTGAACCTTGGTACATCAATTACTTCTGGTGGCTAATTGCTCTTTCCCTATTAGTTTGGGGATTAGAAGTTATTTTCCCATGGAGAAAAAATCAAAACATCATAAGAAAAGATTTCTGGTTAGATACCTTTTATATGTTTTTCAACTTCTATATTTTCAAACTTATTGTACTCATTGGTTTTTCAGTGATTGCTGAAAAATTAATTGATCAATTTTCTGTAACAGCTAAGGTTTTCATGATCTATGACATCCAACAGCTTCATCCGATTCTACAGCTAATTATCTTTTTTTTGCTAATCGATTTTATAGGATGGGTAACACATAACATTTTACATAGAGTCAATTTCCTATGGAAATTCCACAAGCTACATCACTCAGTACAAGAAATGGGGTTTGCTGCACATCTTAGGTACCATTGGATGGAAACACTAATTTATTCACCGACAAAGTACATCATACTATTATTAATTGGGAATTTTGAACCCGAGCAAGCATTTATTGTTTACTACATTTCAATAGCTATTGGACATCTTAATCATGCCAACATCAACATCAGCTATGGACCATTAAAATACCTTATTAATAATCCTAAAATGCACATCTGGCACCACTCAAAAGAGCTCCCAAAAAACAAACAAAAGGGTGTTAATTTTGGCATTTCGCTTAGTATATGGGACTACATGTTCAAAACAGCCTATATCCCACACTCAGGAAGAGACCTTAAGTTAGGTTTTGAACATGTAGAAAAATTTCCTAAATCTTTTTTCAAGCAAATCACTTATGGTTTTAAAAAAACAGACATCTAAAAGCTAGCACTTCAAGATAAAACCTTTATTTTTAGCTATGACTTCATTTTTACTTGGAATAGCCTTTCTTTTAAGCTGGTTGAACTTTGAGCACCAAAAAGAAACAGACAATCAGCTATCACTTTTGTTCATTGGAGACATTATGGGACATGGCCCTCAGATCAAAGCGGCCTTCAATGACTCCACTAAGACTTACTCCTACAACAGCATGTTTAAATACATTAATAAGGAAATTGAAGCT
This sequence comes from Parvicellaceae bacterium, assembly GCA_045561415.1. Lineage (GTDB taxonomy): Bacteria > Bacteroidota > Bacteroidia > Flavobacteriales_D > Parvicellaceae. Next base: position 36,232 of record JBJKXU010000016.1, on the reverse strand, counting down.
GCTGATTTCACAATCGCCAATCTTGAAGTAACATTAGCAGGGAAACCCTTTCAAGGATACCCTCAATTCAGCTCTCCAGACGCACTCGCTTTAGCCTGTAAAAACAATGGCATAGATGCTTTTGTTATGGCAAACAACCACTCCTGTGATCGAGGTGCAGATGGGATCATTAGATCTATTGATGTGGTTGAAAAACTTAACCTACTACACACTGGCACTTTTAAAAACAAAAAAGACAGAGATAGTCTTAATCTAATGATTCTTGAAAAAAACAACATTAAAGTAGGAGTGTTAAACTACACCTATGGCACCAATGGGCTCAAGTTTCCAGCCCCCACCTATGTTAACATGATAGATACTGCTCTTATTGCTGAAGATATAATAGCTGCCAAAGAGAAAGGATTAGACAAACTAATTGTTTTTACGCATTGGGGAAAAGAGTACAAAGAACAACCAGACAGTTATCAACTAAATACAGCTCAATTTTTATTTTCTAAAAATGTAGACATTGTTATCGGCTCTCACCCTCACGTTTTGCAAAAAATGATCTATGTTCCAAATAATGAATCTAAGGATAACCTTAATGAGTCTTTTATTGTCTATTCTTTAGGAAACTACGTTTCAAACCAAAGAGATCGAAGAAAAGATGGCGGCTGCATGGTTAAATTAATTTTGGAAAAAAAGCCAGAAGGGGTACACATAGTAGAATGTGGCTATTTATTAACTTGGGTTTACAAAAAATTGACAGACAATAAATATGACTACCATGTTTTACCTTGTTCAAAATTCGAAAAAGATTCTCTGTTTTTTTCAAACAAAGAAGACTTTAGCAAAATGAAGGTTTTCATTGATGACTCTAGAAAACTATTTAAAGAGCATAATTTATCGGTAAATGAATACACTTATCAAGATAGCACTTGGAGTGTCAATGAGGTTAATAACTAACAGGGTTAAGTTCTTTCTTGCTTCATCTGTTTTTATAATTCTTCTTGGCTGCCACAGTAATCCAACTGAAGATGCACAACAACTAAATAAAAATCATCCTTTTTCAATTGTAGTTTTGGGAAATGTTCAAGATGGGGGTTCTCCTCACATGGGTTGTGAAAAAAAATGTTGCAAAGACCTTTTTGAAAAACCAGATAAAAACAGAATGGTTGTATGCCTAGGTATTATTGATCGAAAAGCAAAAAAATCTTGGATTATCGAAGCTACACCAGATTATCCAAGACAAGCTAAACTACTTAAAAGGTATTGTCGTTTTACCAACAATGAAAATCCTAATGGTATTTTTCTAACTCATGCCCACATTGGTCACTACAGTGGATTAATGTACCTTGGAAAAGAAGCAATGAACAGCTCAAACATTCCTGTTTATGCCATGACTAGAATGAAGGGATTTTTAATTAAAAACGGCCCTTGGAGCCAATTAATAAAAAAAAGTAATGTTAAAATTCAAAACATTGACCATCAACAACAAGTAAGGCTATCCAACAACATTTCAATTGTTCCATTTCTTGTTCCTCACAGAGATGAATATTCTGAGACAGTAGGCTACAAAATAAATGGGCCTAGCAAATCTGCTTTATTTATTCCAGATATAGACAAATGGAGTAAATGGAACAGCAGCATAGTCGATGAAATAAAAAATGTCGACTACGCCTTTATTGATGCTACTTTTTTTGATGGTCAAGAAATAAACAATAGAGACATTTCTGAGATTCCACATCCGTTTGTTATTGAAACCATGAACACATTCAAGGGTTTATCCATAGCTGAAAGAAATAAAATTCATTTCATTCATATGAATCATACCAACCCATTGTTAGATTCTAGTAGTGCTCAAACAAAGCAAGTTCGTTCTAATGGATTTAACATTGCAAGGCCTTTTCAGATCATCAACTTATAGCCTGTATCTTTTATACGTTTTAGTATTGTACTAATAAAACAATGCCTATGTAAGACACCTACCTAACCAATTCTATAAAGTCATGAAAAAAGTTATTTATTTAGCTTACTATTTGTCTATTTTTAGCATTAGCACAATTCTTGTGGGTTGTAAATCTTCGAGATTAAGCTGCAGCACCAATAACAATAAGAAAAGTGCCAAGATTATGTATGCTCAACATAAAAAAAGCAACAACAAATACGACAGCAAATCTTACGTTAAGAAAGTAAGCACTCAACAAAAAAAATGCAGAAAATAAACTAGAAATTCATCAACAATTTTTTATGAAATCATTTTTAACAACTATACTATTGGTAATTATTATAAGCTTAAATGGTAATAGTCAATATAAAATTGAAACCTATGACGCCACAAAAGCTACAATAAGCTCCCAAGAGTATGAGCTTTATAATAAAATAAATAGCTATAGAAAAAAACACCGCCTAGAAGCCATTCCTCTTTCAAAAGCTCTAAGTCATGTTGCAAAAGTACATTGTAAAGATTTAGAACTAAATCTAAAAAAACTAACGCATGGTTGGAGTACCTGCAAGTACAACAACAACCAATCTAAAACCTATCCGTGTATGTGGGAGAAGCCCAATGAGCTTACTTCTTACAAAGGAACAGGATATGAATGTGCGCATGGTGGTCAGGGTGGATATGTTGCAACTGCTGAAACTTCCATAGAAAGCTGGAAAAAAAGTACTGCTCACAACAATGTAATTCTAAATAAAAGCATTTGGAAAAACTCAAATTGGAAAGCTATTGGTATTGGCATCTATAAAGGCTATTCTGCCATTTGGTTTGGTGAAGAAAAAGATACTGATGGAAGTCCAAAAATTGAAACCAAGTAATTAAATAATTACTACTTTTAAAGAAAATAGAACCTATGAAATATACATTATCGGCACTCTTAATTCTATTTCTTTCTAGCTGTAGTTGGGTTGAAGAAAACATATGGGGTGTACCTGAAAGTAAATTAGAAAAAACTATTGTTGAAAATGTAAACAACGACATTTTTCAATTAGAGGGCTCTTACAAATCTGAACAAGGAGTTGACATTACATCTTCAGAAATCAGTTTTGAAGTTGATGGGCTAAGTGATACTAAAGGAAGATTTAATGCATTTACCATTGAGCTTAAAGGAAATCCTAAAAAAAATCAATTATCATTAAACGTTTCAATCCAGTCAAATTCTATTTTTACTGAAAATGAAACAAGAGACGAACATCTCCTAAATGAAGATTTTTTCAATGCTGAGACCTATCCAACCATAGCTTTTAAGTCAAAAGACATATGCGCTATAGACTCTTCTTATATAGCAAAAGGCAAGCTATCTCTTGTTGGTGTAGAAAGTAAAATCCAGGTACCTTTTAACTATTTAGGATCTTCAACAGACGCTGCTGGAGAAACAATTTATATTTTTGAAGGTAAAGTAGAATTTGACCGTACTTCACATGGTATGCAAGAAGCACCAAGTGTTGGAAATATTGTGACACTACATTTTTATACAGAATTAAAAAAACAATAAACCATGAATAACTCAATTATTAAATTTTTTGGAATACTTGCAATAGCCGCAACATTCACTAGCTGTGGTCCTTTTGACCAAGCCGTTCTTTTACAGGAAGAAGTAGATGAAGCATGGGGAAATGTTGGAGCTGCCTACCAAAGAAGAGCAGATCTTGTTCCTCAGCTTGTAGCCACCGTTAAAGGAGCTGCTGAAAATGAAAAAGAAATTTTAGTTCAAGTAACACAAGCTAGAGCTGGAATTGTCAATGCTGAGACTCCTGAAGACATGACCATGTTTGGAAAACAAATTAATACGGCAATAAACCTCGCTTTTGAAGCTTATCCACAGATACGTTCAACTGAAAACTTTGGTGCCCTACAAGCTCAACTTGAAGGCACAGAAAATAGAATCAATAAAGCAAGAACAGATTACAATGGAACTGTGAAAAGGTACAACACGCACATTAGGGGCTTCTACAACAGCTTTATTCTTGGTTTTTTCAGTGAAGAGTTTAATAAGCGTGATGCATTTAAAGCAAGCGAAGGTGCTGAAATTGCTCCAACAGTGTCATTTGATTAAACTAAAAATTTTATGCTCAACGAATACGAAAAAAAAGAAATTGTTGAAGCCATTACTCAAGCTGAATTAAACACTTCAGGAGAAATAAGGGTTCATATTGAAAAAAAATGTAAAATTGACCCTATAGACAAGGCAATTGAGATTTTTGAAAAGCTAGGAATGCAAAACACCAAGGAAAGGAATGGTGTTTTAATTTATGTTTCTACCGCTAATAATAAATTGGCAATTATTGGAGATAAAGGGATTAACAATGTTGTAAGTGAACATTTTTGGGACGACATTAAAGACCAAATGATTAGTCATTTCAAAAAAGGTGATTTTAGTGTTGGTTTATCCAATGGAATCATAAAGGCTGGGGAGCAGCTTAAAAGTCACTTCCCTTATACTTCAGATGACACAAATGAGCTTACTAATGAAATAAGTTTTGGTGATGAATAAAAAAATCTTCTACTCAATACAAATAGCATTAATCTGCTTTTTATCATTAAATGTAACTGCCCAGAACATTTTTCCTGAAAAACCTAATCCTGTCACATTTTACAACAACCTATCGGTTGAATTACCAGACTTCCTTTCTGCCTCAGAAGCACAAAGTCTTGAGCTTAAATTAAAAGCATTTAGTGATTCAACATCTAATCAAATAGTTGTACTAATTGTTGATGATTTATTGGGATTTGAACCTTGGCAATATGCAACTGAAGTTGGTGAAAAATGGGGTGTTGGTGGAGAAAAAGAAGACAATGGAGTTATTGTATTAATTAAACCTACAGGAGGTGCTGGAGAGCGAAAAACATTTATTGCAACTGGAAGAGGTCTAGAAGCTGTAATTCCAGATTTCACCTGCTCTGAAATAGTTAATAATGAGATGATCCCTAGCTTTAAAAACGGAGATTTTTATTATGGAATAAATGTAGCAACTGATATTTTAATGTCATTAGCAATAAAAGAATTCAACTACGAACAATATTCAGAAAACTTCAACGGTGAATCATACAATGATCCTAACGAATGGCAATTTTGGGCATTCTTTATTTCAATAATTATCGTTTTCATGGTTTTTTCCGCTATTAAAGGTGGCGGTAAAGGCGGAGGTGGCACCTATTACTCTAGTGGTGGTTTTAGCTCAAGCTCAAGCAGCTTTAGTAGCGGCAGCAGTTTTGGTGGTGGTAGCTTTGGTGGTGGCGGAGCAGGAGGAAGTTGGTAATCAGCCCCTATTCTACCCAGTTCATGTTTGCAGTAATTTGAATATTTCCTTTAGAAACCATCATCGTATCTTTAAATCTATTGTATCTAGCATCATAGTCAAAAGGATCTACGAAAACAGAGTCAATTAACTCCTCTTCAAATGGAAAGTCTATTTCGGAAAGGTATATCCAAAAACCTCCTTCTTGCCAGCTAGACAAGCTTAAGGTTGGAGAAAGCTCTTGATAAACATTAACATTATTTGGATCTACTGTAGGCCAATACGTATTGGGGACTAACGAATATCCATTATCAGCTTTAAAGGATATAAACAAATCTGGATAGGTATTGTCATTATCTAAATCATCTCCGAATCCAGCATCCCATCCATAACCAAGAGCATTCAATTCAGGAATAGTATGAACAGTAACTGAATTTAGAACAACATGGCTATACACGTTACATGACCCGTTATCTTCTTCTCTGTTAGGATTATAGTTTTCAGCATAAGGGTCTGTACAACCTTTTTTACAAGATTGAAAAGGCAACACAATTAATGAAATGCTAAGAATTAAAATTAAATTTTTCATCGTTAAATTATTTTTTACAAATATACTAAAAAGCAAACCTTTATTTTGTTTAACTTTTTATTTAAATTATTCAACAAGAGTTAAACAAAGCGTAAACATTAAAAATTTTGTTTAATCTTTAAAATACATTACTAAACAAAATAATTTTTTTATTAACTAAATCTTACAAAATGAACACCTTAAACAATCTATTTTTAACTGTAAAACCAATGGCTATTGATGACTATGTTGGATTTACCTTCTTTGTCGGATGCATGGCCATGATGGCAGCTTCCGCATTTTTCTTTTTATCAATGAATAATTTCGATAAGAAATGGCGAACATCCATTTTAGTATCGGGGCTCATCACTTTCATTGCTGCAGTACATTACTATTACATGCGTGATTATTGGGCAGCTACGGAAGATTCACCTACATTCTTCAGGTATGTAGATTGGATACTAACTGTTCCATTAATGTGCGTTGAATTTTATTTGATTTTAAGAGCTGCAGGTGCTACCAAAAAACTCATGTGGACCTTAATCTCTGCTTCAGTAGTTATGTTAGTAACAGGTTACTGGGGAGAAGGAGTAGATCGTGACAATGCTGCCCTTTGGGGATTAGTTTCAGGTTTAGCTTATTTCTACATTGTGTATTTAATAATGTTCGGAAAAGCAAAAACACTCGCAAAAGAAGCAGGAGGAAACATTCTCAATGCGCACAACATTTTATGCAAATTTGTACTAATTGGATGGGCTATTTATCCATTGGGATACATGGCAGGAACTGCAGGTTGGTATGGAGCTGCAGGTGAATTATTTGGAATGGAAATCGCAATGGATGTTATCTACAACATTGGTGATGCCATTAACAAAATAGGATTTGGTCTTGTTGTTTACAACTTGGCTGTAAATTCTAGCAAAGAACAAACTGCATCTGCATAATAATTTTAAACTATTAGGGGTGTTGTATTTTACAATGCCCCTATATTTTTGCCCCTCTTTTTCTTTCAACTTCTTTAAGAAATACTTTTCTTAATCTTATAGATGTAGGAGTTACCTCAACATATTCATCAGACTGAATATATTCTAATGCTTCCTCTAATGTGAATTTAATAGCTGGTGCAATCTTAACTTTTTCATCAGCACCTGAAGATCTCATATTAGACATTTTTTTTGTTTTTGTAATATTAACAACCAAATCATTAGCTCGATTGTGCTCCCCAACTACTTGACCTTCGTAGATGTCTAGATTAGGGTCAACAAAAAACTTTCCTCTATCTTGAAGGTTACTTAAACTAAATGGAATAGACTGACCTTTTTCCATAGAAATAAGAGAACCATTCTGTCTCCCAGGAATATCTCCTTTGTATGGTTGAAACTCTATAAATCGATGAGACATAATTGCCTCTCCAGCTGTTGCCGTTAGCAAGTAATTTCTTAAACCAATAATGCCTCTAGAAGGAATAGTAAACTCTAAAATCATTCTATCACCTTTAGGCTCCATACTCAACATTTCTCCTTTTCTTATGTTGACCATTTCAATGGCTTTACCAGAAACGCTTTCTGGTAAATCTATGGTAAGCTCTTCTACTGGCTCACATTTAATTCCGTCTATTTCTTTTATAATAACTTGAGGCTGACCTACTTGAAGCTCATACCCTTCTCTTCTCATCGTTTCAATCAAAACGGATAAATGAAGCACCCCTCTTCCAAAGACATTAAATGAATCTGCAGAACCGGTATCTTCTACTTTCAAGGCTAAGTTTTTCTCTAGCTCTTTTTCTAATCTATCTTTAATGTGTCTAGAAGTAACATATTTACCTTCTTTACCAAAAAATGGAGAATCATTAATGGTGAAAAGCATACTCATTGTAGGCTCATCTATATTAATTGTTGGAAGTGCTTCAGGATTATCAATATCAGCAATGGTGTCACCAATTTCAAAACCATCAATACCTACAATAGCACAAATATCACCCGCATTAACTTGATCAACTTTAACCTTCCCAAGTCCTTCGAAAACATACAATTCTTTTAACCTGCTTTTAACCACAGCACCATCTCTTTTAATGAGCGCCACTTGTTGACCAACTTTAAGCACTCCTCTCTGAAGTCTACCAATAGCAATTCTTCCAATAAAAGAAGAAAAATCTAAAGAAGTAATAAGTAACTGAGAAGAACCTTCAACAACTTCAGGAGCTGGTATAAATTCAACAATTGCATCCAAAAGCGGAATTATATTATTTGTTGGTTTGTTATGATCTAGACTCATCCACCCATTCTTAGCTGAACCAAAAACAGTAGGAAAATCAAGCTGCTCTTCTGAAGCATCTAGATTAAACATTAAATCAAATACCTTTTCTTGAACCTCATCAGGGGTGCAATTTTCTTTATCTACTTTATTTACAACAACAATTGGTTTTAAACCGAGTTCAATTGCCTTTTGCAAAACAAAACGTGTTTGAGGCATTGGTCCTTCAAATGCATCAACAAGCAGCAATACCCCATCAGCCATGTTCAAAACTCGCTCAACCTCACCACCAAAATCAGCGTGACCAGGTGTATCTATAATGTTAATTTTAGTGTCTTTGTATGAAACAGAAACATTTTTAGAGAGAATAGTTATTCCTCTTTCCTTCTCTAAGTCATTATTATCCAAGATCAATTCTTTAGTTTCCTTTCTATCGTCAGCGGCTTCACAAGCATATATAAGCTTATCTACTAATGTGGTTTTACCGTGATCTACGTGAGCTATAATGGCTATATTTCTGATATTCATATCTTCATTTTAAAGGCGCAAAAGTAGGTAAACCATATGAACAAATAACATTATTTAATCAATGATGTATTTCTTCTCTGTAAAAGTGATTTATTTTTAGGGAATCGAAGGTGTTTGCAACCAAAAAACACCCATGAGTTAAAATTTACTAGGTCTCTATTTCATCAAGCTCCATCCAACGAAAAGATTTTTCATCTATCAGTTTCATCACCTCTCCTAATCGATTACTTTTTTCTAACATCACATCATAATCTAAAGAGCTATCCATCAATTGATCTTCTATATTGGTTTTTTCTTTTTCTAGCTTATCAATCTCTTTTTCTAATTTCTCGTATTCAATTCTTTCTGTAAAGGTTCTTTTTTTAACACCATCAGCCTTAACAGCACTAACAGGTTCTTTCTTTTGCTTAACTGATGATTCTTTATTGCTTTTAAGCAGCTTTTTCCTGTAATCTGTATAAGAGCAATAATGATCCTCAATTACCCCTTTTCCTTTAAAAACAAAAAGGTGCTCCACCAACTTATCCATAAAGTATCGATCGTGAGAAACTATCATCAAACATCCCTTGAATTGCAAAAGAAACTCTTCAAGTTTATTTAGTGTTAGAAGATCTAAATCATTAGTAGGCTCATCTAGAATTAAGAAATTGGGGTTTTTCATAAGCACAGTTAGCAAATACAACCTTCTTTTCTCTCCTCCACTAAGTTTAGAGACATGGGTATATTGCATTTGAGGACTGAACATAAAATGCTCTAAAAGTTGTGATGCACTAACCTTTCTACCATCTGCCATAACAATTACCTCGGCAATGTCTTTAAGCACATCAATAACGCGTTTATCAGCTTTAAGCTGGATGCCAGCTTGGGTGAAATAACCATAGACGATAGTTTCTCCTGTATTAATTTTTCCGCTATCAGCTTGGTCTTTTTGGGTGATAATATTTAAAAATGTGCTCTTACCTACTCCATTTTCTCCAATTATTCCAATGCGTTCTCCTTTTTTAAAGGTATAATCAAAACCTTTAAGGATTTCTAAATCTCCATAGGATTTATAGACCTTTTTAAGTTCTAAAATTTTGCCACCTACCCTAGACATTTTCACTTCTAAATTAAGCTCTTGCTTAATTTTCTTGCTTGTAGCTTTTTGTTTAATTTTATCAAAATTATTGACCCGAGATTTCGATTTAGTTGTTCTTGCTTTTGGAGACCTTCTAATCCAATCCAGTTCCTTTTTCATTAATCTTCCGGCCTTAGATATCTCAGTATTAAAGACCTCTTCCCTATGCGCTCTTTTTTCTAAAAAATAGCTATAGTTTCCTTTATGGTGATAAAGGTTTCCATCTTCAAGTTCAAGAATATGATTACAAACCCGATCTAAAAAATACCGATCATGCGTAATCATAAGAAGGGTAATTCTATTTTGCTGTAAATATTTCTCTAACCATTCTATCATCTCTACATCTAAATGATTAGTGGGTTCATCAAGAAGTAATAATTCTGGCTCATCTAATAAAAGCATTGCCAATGACAATCTTTTTTTCTGTCCCCCAGAAAGGTTTTTCGCTTTTTGATGTACATCATTAATTCTAAATTTAGAGAGCACCTGACTCATCATTTGCTCATAATTCCAGCCATTGATTTCATCCATCTTGGCGGTAGCTTCATCAAATCGAAAAATGTTTTCTTCAGAATAATCTAATGACTGAGCCTCCAAAGCAGCTTCGTATTCTCTTATAACAGCAATAAATTTAGAGTTAGAACCATCAATTAGCTGCTTGACTGTTAGCTCATTATCAAAATTAGGGTCTTGGTTTAAATACCCCACTCTAATGCCTTTTCTTAAGGTAACTGACCCACCTTCTGAAACATCTTCACCTGCAATAATTTGAAGTAAACTTGTTTTACCAGTTCCGTTATTAGCAATAAGGGCCATTCTATCGCCTTTACTTAATCCGAAAGTAAGCCCCTCAAAGAGAATACGCTCACCGTAAGATCTTTTAAGATTTTCAACTGATAAATAGTTCATTATAAATTAATAACAGAATTACAAAACAAATTTTTTTTCAAAAAAGAACTTTTTAAAAAATGATGATTATCAATTCTTTCTTAAAGTAACTCATTTATTCAATTAACATTAAAATAATAAAGATTAAAAATTAAAAAAATCACATTAAAGATTAAAAACTGTAATTATTTATATCAAACATGCCTTAATATTTAGAATCATTCTAATTATTAAGATAGAATTAATGATTAGAAAAAATTTATTAAAGAAATAAATAACCATCCAGAAACCTAATCATAATTGGACATTACAATACCACAAAAGAGGTATAAATAGATTTGCATAAAAATCATAAAAAACAAAAAAAAACAAAAAAAATGAAAAAAATTATTTACTCAATTTTTGCATTTATGTTATGTGGAATATCAGCTAAATCACAGTTTGTATTCGACCCTAGTATAAATGTAGACTTCAGTGCAACAACTGTAGTTCTTCCTCCCTCACCACTTCAATATCAGATATTGTTTGTTGGTGGAGTTGACAAGGTACAAACTTTAGATAACAATGGTGTACCAAATGGTGAAGCAACATCTAAACAATGGCATGATTTTATTGGAATCACTCCAGACAACAACTCCAACGACATTGGATGGATTTCTATCAACCATGAAATGATATATGCTGACGATAGCCTAGGTGATGGTGGTGGAATGACTGTTTTTAAACTTGGAAGAGATGCAAATACAGATTCGTTAGTAATTGTAAACCAAACACTAAACGATGGAAGAGCAGGAAAGTTCTTTAATGTTGATTTTGCAAATACAGTTGGAGAAACTGGGATGAATTGTGGTGGTATTTCATCTAGCTACGATGGTAGAATATGGACTGCAGAAGAGTGGTTTAGAACTAGCAATGCTTCAATTTACACTGATTATTGGGGGAATTTAGGTGTTCAAGACACTTCTGATTTCACAATTACAAATTCAGGAATCGCATGTGCTGATGGCCAAACTGTTCCAAAATATCAAAATTTCAACTATATGGTTGAAATAGATCCTAGAGAAGCAATGGCTATTAGAAAACAATACAACTGGGGAAGACAACCATTTGAAGGTGGTTGTATATTACCTGACAATAAAACTGTATTTATAGGACAAGATAATACTCCTGGTTTTTTAACCAAATTTGTGGCTAATACTCCTGGTGATTTTACTCAAGGTAAAACCTATGTTTTTAAAGAAGACAATAACAAACCATCGTTAAGTCATACTACGGTTATTGAAAACCTTGCAGCTGAAATTGTTTCTTACGATCTCATTAACAATTATGCATATACTACTGATGCAGGTGCTCAAGCGGTACAAGTTCATTCATTTGCTAATGATCAGTTCAGTTTTGTTCATTCAATTGATTTATCTTCATATGGTGATGAACCAACAAGTGTTGCTGTCCATAATGGAATTGCAGCAATCTCTATAGTAAACGCAACTGGTGTTCAAGGATCTGTTGTTTTCGCAGACAATACTGGTGCTATATTAGGAAGTGTTACTGCAGGTTTTCACCCAGACATGATTACTTTTTCACCTGATGGAAACTACGTATTAGCAGCAAATGAAGGAGAGCCTTCAGATGATTACACTTTGGATCCAATTGGAAGTGTTTCTGTAATTGACGTTTCAAATGGATTTACTAATGCAACTGTTTCTGACATTGAATTTTCATCTTACAACAGCCAACAACAAGCACTAGAGGCTCAAGGTGTTAGAATTTTTGGTCAGCAAGCAGGTGGAATTTCATCAACTGTTGCAGAAGATCTAGAACCAGAATACATTGCTATTGATGCAAATTCTCAATTGGCATACGTTGCTTGTCAAGAAAATAATGCTATTGCAGTTATTGATATTGCATCAGCTACGGTTGTTAATTTATTTGGATTAGGGTACAAAGATTACAGTTTATCTGTCAATGCAATTGACCCATCTGATGACGATGGTATTTCAGGTAACTTTAATACATATCCAGTGTTTGGAATGTATCAACCTGATGCACTTTCAATATTTGAAACTAATGGAAATACATATATCATTTCTGCTAATGAAGGAGATGCGAGAGATTATTCTGGTTATTCTGAAGAGTATAGATTAGATGATTTTAATCTAGACCCTAATGCATTCCCAAATGCATCATATTTACAAAATGACTCAGTTCTAGGAAGATTAAAAGTAAGTGATGTAAATGCAGATATTGATGGAGATGGCGATGTAGATATAATTTACAGCTATGGTGGTCGTTCTTTCTCAATATGGGATCAAAATGGGTATTTAATTTATGACAGTGGAAACGAAATAGCTAGAAAACTATTGGAATTAAGACCTGATAATTTTCCTGACAATAGAAGTGATGACAAGGGATCTGAGCCAGAATCAATAGAAGTTGGGCAAGTTGACGGCAGATGGTATGCATTTATTGGATTGGAGAGAGCAACAGGAGTTATGGTATATGACATAACAGATCCTGCAAATGCATTCTTTGTTGATTACTTTAACAATGATGCTACTGATTTAAGCCCAGAGGGATTAGATTTCGCTTCAATTAATGGAGAGAATTATTTATTTGTTGGAAACGAATCATTTGGAAGCTATGGAGGTTCTTTAAGTGCATACAAAATAAATGGGGGTTCTAATCAGACTAGTAATTGGGTTGAAATTGATAACACTGATTTTAACAAGATGTTAAATTATACTGATGCTGCAGTTAATGCTAGAGCAACCATGTTCAACAGAGTTGAATGGGTAGTATATAACGAAATAGACGAGAAAGTTTATTTTACATGTACTGGTAGAGACAATCCATTCTACAAATGGGCTGATGAAAATTACGAAGGTGCAGTTCATGCTGCTCATAACATGAATAGAGCTGCTCAACAAGGAACCCATCCAAACAATGCTGACTATGTTGATTATTATGGAAGAATTATGCAATTTGACCCAGCAACAGATCAAGTTAGTGTTTTCCTTGAAGCTGGTCCAGATTATGCAGCTGATTCTATTCCTTTAAGTCAATATCCCGATATTCACTTATCTAACCCTGATGGATTAAACTTTATCTATATTGACGGACATCCATTTATGTTAATTTGTGAAGATTTGAACGGTTCTTCTCACGGAAGAGTGCCTGGTGGACAAACTGATAGAACTTGTGAATTATACATGTTGGATATGGAAGTTAATACTCCAACTATAAATGATTTAATCAGAATATCTCAAGTTCCAATAGGTGCTGAAATTACAGGTGCAGTTGGTACTCCTGATGGAAAATCAATATTAATTAATAGCCAACACCCTTCATCAAGTAATCCTTATCCATATAATAATTCTCTTACCTATGCAATAAATGGGTTTGATAAACTATTAGACGATACTTGGTTACAAGTACCTGATTTCAGTAATACAAATGAATTCCAAATATTCCCAAACCCAACTTCGAGAGAAATTATGTTTAATTACGCAACTGACATTGCGATATATGACATGCACGGTAAGAGAATAATGGTGAAAAGAAATGTTAGCAGAGTTGATGTTTCTAATCTTAACCCTGGGGTTTATTTTGTAAGAAATAGCGAAGGAAATACTCAAAAATTAGTTGTTGAGTAACCAATATTTCAAATAATATCTTTCAAAGGCCCGATTAAGTCGGGCCTTTGCTAATTAATATAAATGAAAAACACATCTATCTATTTTGTACTGATTCCTATATTTTTTTGGGGATTATTTTCTTTTTTTTCTTCTTCAAGTACAAGCATTAGGACAGTAAACTCTATTGATTTAAATAGATTAAAACACAAACATATTGATGATCTCAATGAGCTAATTGAAGATCTTAATATATTAAAAACCTATTCAATCGATTCATCGAACAAAGAAACCATAGACTTTTTTTTAAAAACAAAAACAAAATTTAAATCATCGGAACTTATTATTGCTTATTTCTCCTATGATGAACTAAAATATTTTATTAATAGCGCTCCTCTTCCAAGGTTGGAAAATCATGTTCCAGAGGTCGTAGTTTTAAACCCTCACGGTTTTCAAGTTATTGAAGAATTAATTTATTCTAATGATAACAAGAAAGAAATAATAAATGAAATAAATACATTACAAGACCACTTTGAAGCGGTAATAAACTACCATTCCAATTTAAATTTTGAACACAGACATTTATTTGAAATTACAAGGCAAGGAATAATAAGATTGGTTTCATTAGGGATAACTGGGTTTGACACACCGTGTTCAGATAAAGCAATAATAGAATCATCAAGTTCATTTTCAAGTTTACATAAACTTATGTACATCTATATTGATGCCTATAAATTTTGTCCAGAAGCAAAAGAACTGAACAATCTATTCATAAAAGGATACAATTACCTTACAGATAATTCGGATTTTGATACTTTCAATAGGTATTTTTTTCTTAAAAATTATGCCCTTCCCATTTACAGTAAAGTTCTAGATTTTCAAAAATGCATTGGAATAGAAACTATTGATGAAACAACTTCTCAGGAAATGCCTACAAATTATCAAGCAAATTCTTTTTTTAGTCCTGAATTTTTCAACACTACTTACTATACTCAATATGATGAATCTTACCAAAATAAAAGTGTCCAAAAATTAGGAAAACTACTATTTTTTGACCCTATTCTTTCTAAAAATAACATTCAAGCATGTGCAAGTTGTCATAGACCTGAATTGGCATTTACAGATGGATTAAAAAAGAGTATTGCTTCAGATTTAAATAGGAGTGTTGAAAGAAACGCACCAACGGTTATAGATGCCATAATCAACGATAGGTATTTCTACGATCTTAGAAGTAAAAAAATTGAGCGACAAATTGCCCATGTTGTTGTTTCAAGCAAAGAATTTCACATGTCTTTTTATGATATTGCAAAAAAACTCTCACAAAGCAAAGAGTATAAAAAATTATTTAAAATCGCTTATCCTAAGTTTAGCAACAACATAATTAATTCATTTACCATTTCAACAGCTTTAGGTGCTTACGTTAGTACATTAACAAGCTATAATTCTAAGTTTGACCAATCTTTATTAGCAGATGCACCTGATCTTAATGAAGATCAAATTCGTGGATTTAATTTATTTATGGGTAAAGCAGCATGCGCAACTTGTCATTTCCCTCCAACATTTAATGGTCTGGTGCCACCGTACTTTAATGAAAATGAATCTGAAGTTATAGGAGTTCCTTCTGATACTAATAATCAACATATAGATCCAGACCCAGGGAGATATAACAATGGAAAAATGAATGAAAAATCTGAAATTTATTTACACAGTTTCAAAACCTCAACGGTAAGAAATATTGAATTAACAGCTCCATATATGCATAATGGTGTTTACAAGAATTTAGAACAAGTAATTGACTTTTACAATAATGGTGGTGGAATTGGAATTGGTTTAGATGTTCCAAATCAAACTCTTCCACAAGATTCATTGCATTTATCAAGCAAAGAAAAAAATCAAATAATTGCATTTATGAGATCACTTACTGATACAACTGACCTCACCAACAAACCTAAAAGCTTACCTAAATTTGATGATATTGAACTGAACAAAAGAAAAATTGGAGGTAATTATTAAATTTTTTTATAATGACAAGAATTAATAGTAAAACAAAGGAAAGAACCCTTCTAATATGCATAGTAATTACTGCTATTGCAATGGTATTTGAAATTTATTATGGATTTTACACCAATTGCCTTGTTTTATTTAGTGACGGTATTCATATGTTATCGCATGTTTTTTCTCTATTTGTTAGTTATTTGGGATTTTATCTATTAAGAAAAACAAAATCTGAGAAATACGGAAAATGGGCCGCTTTTATAAATTCATTTTCACTTGTAATCTTTTCTATTCCGTTACTTATTGAGGCCTACTATAGATTTTCAAACCCAGAATCAATTAAGCTTTTCTATACTTTTGTGATAGGTCTAATTGGATTATTTGTTAATCTTGTTTGTGCATTTTTATTAAATAAATCTGGATTAGAAGATTTAAATAGCAAGAGCGCATATCTTCATATGTTAGGTGATTTATTAACTTCTTTCTCAATAATAATAAGTGTTGGTATAATTTATTTTTTAAATTGGAAATGGATTGATCCATTTTTAACAATTGTACTTTGTTTTTTCATGGTTTATTGGGGCATAGACCTCGCACTAAAAACCTATAAATCCACAAAACTTAATCCGTTATAAAATATTAAAAGTAAAATCCTATAATACAAAAATGCTTAATTGATTTATATTTGACTATAGAATAACGTTATAGTCCATATACCATGAAGTATTTCTCATTTTGTCTCTATTTTCTTTTTTTGAATTCAAACTATGCTCAAACTGCTTATGAAATTATCGAAAAAGCAGATAGTAAAATGCGTGGAAAATCTTCATACTCTGAAATGAGCATTACCATTGTTCGACCAAAATGGCAAAAAACCATGACCATGAAGAATTGGTCTTTAGGGAATGATTATGCGGTATCTTTAGTAACTAGTCCTGCTAAAGAAAAGGGCTCTGTTTTTTTAAAAAGGGGCAATGAAGTTTGGAACTATTTACCTTCACTGGAGCGAACTATAAAGCTTCCTCCATCCATGATGACACAGAGCTTCATGGGTACAGATTTAACCAACGATGATTTGGTCAAACAATCATCAATGGTAGTTGACTATACACACAAAATTCTAACTCAAGAAAACGTTAGAGGATTCGATTGCTGGAAATTAGAATTATTACCTAAGGAAGAAGCAACTGTTGTATGGGGGAAATTGGTGGTTTGGATCGACAAGAAAGACTTTATGCAATTGAAAGTAGAATTTTATGATGAAGATCAAGAAATTGTAAATCTAATGGAGGGTTACAACGCTAAACTATTTGGCGATAAAAAACTACTTTCTAAAATAGAATTTATACCCTTAGACGATGAAGGAAACAAAACCGTAATCGAATACAAAACTTGGGAATTTGATGTTGAAATTCCGTCTAATTACTTCACCACTCAATATGTCTCTAGACTAAAATAGATAAGATGTTAATTAAACTTGCTTGGAGAAACATATGGAGAAATAAAAAAAGAAGTTTCATTACCATTACAGCTATTGTAGTTGCTGTTTTTTTAGCCATACTCATGCGTTCTATGCAATTGGGCATGTATGATAACATGATTCAAAATGTGGTAGGTTCTTACTCTGGTCATGTTCAAATTCATTCCAATGGTTTTTGGGAAGAACAAACCATTGACAATGCCTTTAAGTACAATGACTCATTGATTCAAAAAATTAAAAAAACCAAAGCTGTTGCCGGTACAACTAAACGCATTCAAAGCGGTTGTCTTTCCTCATTTAGTGATTTATCAAAATTTGTTTTTGTTACAGGGATTGAACCTGAAAAAGAACAACAGCTAACAGATTGGAACAAGCGCCTAATTGATGGCCAACTCCTTCAAACCAATAGCAACTCGGTTAATGTTGGTAAAGGCATTGCTAAGTATTATAATTTAAAAGTTGGAGACACCCTTATTTTTATTGGTCAAGGATATCACGGCATGCAAGCTGTTGGAGCCTACCCGGTCAGTGGTGTTTTGGACATGAAGAATCCCAACTTAAACAACACCAGTGTCTTTATGACTTTGCCCACAGCACAAGATTTTCTTTCAGCTAATAACTTAATAACTCACTTAGTTATAAACAAGAAAGAATACAGTAAAGAAGCGGATATTGTAGCTGCAATAAAAAAAGAGTTAAATCAAGACTATGAAATCATGTCTTGGCAAGAAATGATGCCTGAGATTGAAACGATTATTCAAGCCGATAGTGCTGGTGGACTAATCATGATTTTTATTCTTTACATGATCATAACGTTTGGGATTTTTGGGACGGTTCTTATGATGACTCAAGAAAGAAAATATGAATTTGGGGTAGTAATCTCTATTGGAATGAAAAAAACAAAGCTTATGGTTGCTATGGTATACGAAACTATCTTTTTAAGCGCTATTGGAATCCTTTTAGGCATCGCTCTTTCTAGACCAATTGTACTTTATTTTTATAATAACCCTTTAGAATTCCCTTCAGATCAAGTCGAAATGATGGAAAATCAGGGTTTTGAAGCAGTTGTTCCATTTATGAGCTCCTACGATATACCCATAACACACGGATTAATTATTTTCTTCATTTCCTTAATTATTTGTTTCTATCCCATACTTACTATTTATAAGTTAAACCCAATTAAAGCCATGAAAAGATAGTATGAAAACACTTTTTAAAATAGCTTGGCGAAACGTCTGGAGAAATAAGCTAAGGAGCTTGACAGTAATTGTTTCAATGGTTTTAGGGCTATGGTCTGGCTTGTTTGCCGTTTCTATGATGTTGGGCTTAAATGATCAGCGAATGGATAGTGCTATAAATTCGTATTTATCTCACATTCAAGTTCATCATCCTTCATTTACAGAAAACTTTGATTTAGAGCATACCATTATAGATTACGATTCACTACAAAAATTCTTAAAAAAACAAGAAGGAATTAAACAATTCAGCTCAAGAACCATTGTTTCAGCAATGGCGTCAACTGCACACGGTGCTGCAGGTGTTCGACTAATAGGAATAAACCCAGATGCTGAGAAAAAAATTACCAACGTTCATCAAAGTATGATAAAGGGCAGCTATTTCAACAGCATTAAAAGCAAACCCGCAATAATTGGTGAAAAATTAGCTGAGAAATTAAAGCTAGACGTAAAAAAGAAAATCTACCTCACTTTTGTGGATAAAGATGGCAACCAACAGCGGTTAAAATTAAAAGTAGAAGGGTTGTTCAAAACAGCAAGTTCATTATTTGACAGAACTAACATTTACATGAAACAAAAAGATCTTCAACAGGTGCTTAACAACGCTGCTGCAATACACGAGGTAGGTATTATTTGTGAGGATTTAGCTATGGTTAATAACATGACTACATTGATTAACAACAAATCCAGAAAGAATAAGGCTGAGTCGTGGGGGCAGATAGCTCCAGAGCTAGGGTTTGCACAAGAAATAATGGGTAGCGTAATTTATATATTCATGGGAATCATATTAATTGCACTTTCATTCGGGATTATAAACACCATGCTTATGGCAGTTTTAGAGAGAAAAAAAGAATTAGGAATGCTAATGTCTGTAGGGCTTAACAAAAGAAAAGTCTTTTTAATGGTTGTATTGGAAACCATTTTTATCTCATTAGTAGCAGCTCCTCTTGGAATAATTCTTTCTTACCTATTCATTTCTTATTTCGGAACTCATGGCATTGACTTGTCGGCAGTAGGTGAAGGATTAGAAGAGCTTGGAATAGGAACAAGAGTGTATACCAAATTATCAATAGCCAATTACATTAGTATTTCTATACTAACGTTGGTTGTCACCTTTTTATCTTCTTTAATTCCTGCAAGAAGAGCGTTAAAACTGAACCCTGCAGAAGCGGTTAGAGCCTTATAAATTTTTAAACTATGAATGTAATAGAAACCAATAAATTAGTTAAAACCTACCAACAAGGAGATATTCAAGTAAATGCCCTAAACGATGTTTCTATAAATTTTAAGCAAGGAGAATTTACGGCTATTGTTGGCCCTTCAGGATCAGGGAAAACTACATTTTTAAATGCTATTGGAGGTTTAGACACACCAGATACAGGAAAGGTGATTATTAACAATACAGACATTACACAGCTAAAATCAAATCAATTGATAGACTTTAGATTACGCAACATTGGTTTTGTTTTTCAGGCATATAACTTAATTCCCGTTTTAACGGCTAAAGAAAATGTAGAGTTCATTATGCTTATGCAAGGAGATTCTCCAAAAGCAAGAAAGACAAGAGCGGAGGAATTATTAAATGCAGTTGGATTAAAAGAACAAATTAATAGAAGGCCTGGTCAGCTTTCCGGAGGACAACAGCAACGTGTAGCAGTAGCTAGAGCGTTAGCTTCAAAACCTCAATTTGTACTAGCAGATGAGCCAACAGCAAATTTAGATTCAACATCTACTTCAAACCTACTAGACATTATGTTTGAGCTAAATCAACAAGAAAACATGACCTTTATTTTCTCTACTCACGATCAGCGAGTAATAGACAGAGCAAAACGCATTATCACCTTAGAAGACGGCAAAGTATTATCCGACAAAAACTCATAAACTCTCCCCTATGCTTAGGCTAATTTTTATAACTGGGTTGCTATTTTTTTTAGGTTTTACAAAAGCTCAAAAGAAAGAAAAGTTAAAGCTTAAAGATAAATTTTCTATTGAAGGCTACATTAAATACATGAACAGCTCATCAATAATGAGTCTAGACTCCATAATTGGTGATAACCTTATTCACAATAGAATAAAAATTAATGCCTTTATATCTGATAAAATAACGGCTAGAGTTGAAATGAGAAACAGAGTTTTTTATGGGGAAGCAACTCGATTAAACCCCTCTCTAGGAGCGCTATTAGCGCAAGACAATGGACAGGTAGACTTATCCATTGTGCCTTTAGATAAAAACGCAATTGTTATTCATTCAATTTTAGATAGAGCATACGTAAAATATATGGCTAAAAAATGGGAATTAAGAATAGGTAGACAGCGAATTAACTGGGGAGTAAACCTTGCCTGGAACCCCAATGACTTATTTAACGCATATAGTCTTATTGATTTTGATTACCAAGAAAGACCAGGAGCTGACGCTTTGCGGTTTCAATATTACACTAGTGATTTGTCTAGCCTTGAATTAGCCATTCAACCCGGAAAAAAAATAGACAGCTCCATAATTGCAGGATTATGGAAATTCAACAAATGGAAATATGACCTTCAGCTTTTAGCTGGTAACTACTATACAGATCTAGCCCTAGGAGCTGGATGGGCTGGAAACCTAAGGAAAAGTGGTCTTAAGGGTGAATTAACCTACTTTCATCCAAAGGAAAATCTTGTTGATACTAATGGAATATTAAGCTCCTCCATCACCATTGACTATTCATTTAAAAACGGCATTTACATAAACAATTCTATACTTTTTAACAGCAACGGAATTGGTTCAATTAACTCCAACGGAAACCCGTTTCAAAGTTTCTTTTATGAGCTTTCTCCTAAAAGCCTTATGCCTTCAAAATTCACTTGCTTCTCTCAAGTTAGCGGGAACTTTAACCCATCGCTAAATGCTTCATTTTCAGCTTTTTATATGTTTGGACTTGATGTTTTACTTGTTATGCCGTCTATCAACTACGCTATAGCTGAAAATTGGGAAATAATGCTCCTTAGCCAAACAGCAGCTGGAAAAAATAATGGACAGGCAACCTCACTAGGAACTGGGCTATTTTTAAGACTAATGGCTAATTTCTAACCATCTTTAGCAACGATAAACTTTACAGTATTTACCAGCTCGTTGTTTTTAATGACCTGTAAATAATATGCACCCTTGCTAAGGGCTCCTTTATTAAAATTAAATACTGGAGGATGAACGTGACCAAATTCTTTGATTAATTCTCCATTACTTGAAAACATACGAATAGTTAAGTGCTCAGAATTAGGATAAGGAATGTTTAATGTCGCTGATTCTAAAACAGGATTCGGATAGATTTTCCAATTCTCAAATACGGAATCTGTTTTAAAAGAAATGGGATCAGACCAATCACTCCAGCCAAGGCCTTTATCTCTATACCTTACTCTCCAACAATAATTGAGATCTGGAATTAGGTTAAAAACCTCCACATCCAACAAATTATCACCTGCTTGTAAATCTTCTTCTTTATACCAGTTCTCGTGCTGTACCCAACGATCTAAAACAGGATTGGTAAAAGCATTACAATCTGTACTTATTTGCCATTGAGTAGCTCCATGACCATCTAAATCAGCATCTACAAATGGACTTCCCAATATGGTAAAGCCATCGGGGCTAACCACATCTCCATTTAAAGGAGATATAGGAATTGGCTTATTAGGTTGCATATTATTAAGCTTAATGGTTACGCTATCACGTAACGTATTAGAAAGCGGGGTGTTTTCATCACCTAAACTAAATCTTTTTATTGTGAACTTTGGATTTTGACCAGCACCAACCTCCACAAAAACATATCCATAATCATCATGACTTACGGTATACTCTGGGTAATCTATTTGGTCATATTCATCCCAATAATCAATATTCCCCCCTGCAGTAGCTACATTTACCATAAGGTGATTGTGGTCTCTAGACTGCCCTCTAGAATAACCATGAGTATGACCAAAAAAATGAATAGAGGGCTTACCACTAGAACTAGAGAAATTCTCCAACATAGAAATAACATCTCCAGTAAAATCCGTGTTTCCTGGTGGCCAAAGCTCTGAATGATGAGGATGGTGAAGTTGAGCAAAAACAAAATCAATAAGTGTATCTGAAGCTGTTGCATTCAATACACTATCCAACCAATCCAACTGCTCAGCAAGCTGGTAATCATGATTAGAATCTAATCCAATAATTCTAACATTAGAAATATCTTTAAACCACCAATGTTCTAAAAAGCCAGCAGATCCATTTTTTGGCAAGTCAAAATAATCAAAGAAGAAATGTGCGTTATTTTCGTGGTTTCCAGGAACTGGATAAAAAGGCACGTAGCTAAAAAGATTTTTAGAGGGACTAAAAAAATCATTCACCCATTCATTATGATTATTTCCATCATCAACCAAATCACCTGGAATTAAAACTAGTTGAAGATTTTCATTAACAGCTCCTGCATATCTTGAGGACACATATTCTAAAATTCCATCATTTACAATTTCATTAAACTTTGCAGAATTGGAATTGTCTTTTTGCATATCACTCATGGCAACTAAATTTACAGCAGGCTCCTGTTGAGCTAGTTCAGGAGTGATGAAATCAAAAGTATTTGAAAAACTTGAACCAGAAGCAACAGCGTAATAATACTTTGTTTGGTAAAGAAGACCAGTTAATTCTGCAGTATATATACAGGCACCACCTTCACTATTTACTGAGGATGCAACAGTTATATTGCCAAGTGAATTAGTCAAGCCCCAATTTACTATCCCAGAATTACAACCACTGCCTTCCCACATAATCGTAATGGAATTAGCAGAGGCATTTTGCAAATAGGGTTGCACAATTATGCTCTGCCCAATTAATTGAGCAAAACAGCATAAACAAAGTAGAAAGAGTGTAGGTTTATGAAAGTTCATCAGTATGTGCTAAATTTACAAAAAGACACCTTACTAAGTGCTTTGTATTAATTATTTCTTCATTAAACTTTTCCTATTTCTGACATGAAAAAATCATTTTCATTATTAATAATCATCTTCCTAATAGTAAATTTTGGTGGTTTATTCATAGGAGGACTTTTCGCTGGTGATGGGGCCAGTTCGGATTGGTACCAATCAGCCAATAAGGCACCCTGGACCCCTTACGGGTGGGTGTTTGGAGCAGCATGGACAACCATCATGCTCTGCTTTTCTGGCTACATGGCTTTGTTAATAGTAAAACTTAAATCACTAAAATGGGCATTAGGATTATTTAGCTTTCAATGGCTCCTTAATGTAGGTTGGAATCCTGTTTTCTTTTATTATCATCAAGCACTTGCTGGACTTATAATCATCACCTTATTAACCATTATAATTGGTTGTTTTATTTTCCTTTACCAAAGGAAAATGAATTACTATTCAATATTAATTTACCCCTATTTCTTATGGTTGTTAATTGCCACATCCCTTAATGGATACATATTATTTTTTAACTAGCTTTATAATTGATTTTGAAAAACATCCTTTACATATGGATAGTACTCTCAACGAGTTTATATGCCCAAAACATCACCACCTACAACCCTCAAATTACCTATGATTTAAATGGCGGCCTATTTGATGCTGATTCGCTAAGAGAGCTTAATATTAATTTTCAAAACGCTAACTACCACACCATTCTAGTTAATTCATTTTTCTCCAATCCTTCTTATAGAATACCAGCCACTGTGGAGCTAAACGGCATAACCTACGACAGTGTTGGAGTTAGATACAAAGGCAACTCTACTTTCTGCATTCCCAATGATGAAGGCAATCCAAAGGTGCCGTATAATCTAGATATGAATTATTGGATTTCTGGGCAAAAAATAATGAATTACAAAAAATTAAAACTTGCCAATGCTTTTCTAGACGCCACCTTCTGTAGAGAATATATATCCTCTGAAATTTACCAAAACTACCTCCCTTCACCTGAAGTGAATCTTCTTAAATTAAATGTACAAGGGAACTATCTAGGACTTTATGCAAATACTGAATCCATAAACAAGCAATTTCTTGAAAAACATTTTGGAGAAAAAAATGGTGCTTTATTTAAATGTGATAATGCAGATGTGTTTTGCGGAAACAACAATAACAACAACGCAACTGAACCCAACTTATCATGGCTTGGAAGCGACAGCACTACCTACTATGACACCTACACCATTAAATCTGATTACGGATGGCAGCAACTCCTTGAATTAATTAACACGTTAAATTACAACCCAAATCAATTAGACAGTATCTTAAATGTAGATCGAGTTCTATGGGCTTTTGCAGTTAATACGGTTATTGCCAATTTTGACACCTACAACGGCTATTATGTTCACAATTATTACCTCTACCAATCTGAAGATGGGCTATTCCAAATGATTCCATGGGATTTAAGTGAGAGCTTCTTCAACGCCCTACTAGGTTGGGATTTGTACTTTCAGCCAGGCGATCCTAATCCTTTTCACTTTGATCCATACTTTGGGGATAATCCGCAAATTGGAAGACCGCTTACTGCAAAATTGCTGAACAATTCGAACTACAGAAAACAATACACTGCACACATTAGAACAGTAATCAATGAGTTAGACACGAATTCTATTAGAAATCAGCTAGGAAGTTTTCAAACCAACTGCTACTCCCCTGCACTTTCAGATATTTATAAATTATTTTCCATCAATGACTTTAATTATAATGTTGAAAATCACCTAGGTTTTTCTCTTTGGGGAGGATATGGGTTTGCTGGAATAATGCCCACAATAAGAGAAAGGCTTAATTATCTTTCTTCCATTGCTGAAATCAATCACCTCCCACCAGCAATCTCAAACTTAGCCATTTCTGACAGTATACTCACCGTAGAAATTCAAAATACCACTTCAGCTCAATTAATGGCTACAACAAACACCATTGCCTCTAAATTCAGTTCCTTTAACCTAAACGACAATGGAACTGACGGAGATCAAATGGCTCAAGATGGCATCTTTTCATGTATATTTCCTTTTTCCAACTCCAACTTAGATGTTAAATTTTACATAAAAGCAGAAAACGATAATGCCCTTAGCTTATTTCCAGAAAGAGCAGAATATGAATACTTCATTTATACTAAAAACACTCAAATTATTGAAGAAGATAATCTTGTGTTTATTTATCCAAACCCCTCTAATTCTTGTGTAACTATTGAAAATAATTTTTCAAGCCCAACCAATTATTATATTTACTCCTCAATTGGTCAGCTTGTAGATGCTGGAACAATAGACAATCAGTTATTTGTACTTGACCTAAATAAATTAGCGGCAAATTTATATTTCTTAAAAATTGGCAACACTGCCTATAAATTACTCAAGAATTGATTACCTTCATAGCAATTACAAAAATGAAAAAAATTGCATTTACACTTTTTACAATAGGCACCATTGGACTAACCAGTTTAATGGCTCAAGCTTCAATTAACAAAGAGACCTTTAAGGTTTGGGGAAACTGTGAGATGTGTAAATCAACAATTGAAGCTGCAGTAAGTAAAATTGATGGAGTAAAATCAGCAAGGTGGAACATGCTTACCCTTAAGATGAACGTTAAATACAATGGCGACAAAACAACACTTAATTTTATCAAAAAATCTATAGCTAACGTTGGCTATGATACAGACGACTATAAGGCGACTCAAGAAAAATACAATAAATTACACCACTGTTGTAAATATGACAGAAATTAAAAAAAAAATGAAAAAACAACTCTTCTTCTTACCTATTATTCTAATCAGCTTTTTTAGCCTAAATGCTCAAACATACGCAACTGACTTTACAGCTGTAGATTGTGATGGAACCACCCATCACCTTTTTTCAGAAATTGACAACGGAAAAGTTGTTGTTATTGCTTGGGTAATGCCCTGTGCTACTTGCATTACAGATCCGCTAAATGCCTATACAGCAGTACAAAGCTATTCATCAAGTCATCCTGGTCAAGTACTTTTTTACCTTGCTGATGACTATGCTAACACATCATGTCAATCTCTTTACACTTGGGCTAATAATTATGGTATGGGGAATACCGTAAAGTTCTCCGATGCTGCAATAGACATGAGCGATTACGGTCAACCAGGAATGCCAAAGGTTGTTGTTTTAGGAGGTACTGAACACAAAGTGTATTTCAATCAAAATAGCGCTTCACAAGGAATAAATACAGCAATAGATCAAGCCCTTGCTGAAAGTGCAACCAATACAACAATAATAAACAATGAATTTTCATTAGCAACTTTCCCTAATCCTGCAAAGGAAATAATAACATTGAGCATTTCAAATTTGAATTCCAATTCAGTTAGTATTGAAATTTTCAATTTACTTGGCGCCAAAGTATACACCTCCTTAATGGCTAACAATTCCTCAAAAAACAACTTAAACGTTGACGTAAGTCAGCTTAAAAATGGAGTTTACTTTTTAAATGTAAGTAGTGGCCTCTCAAAAAAAGTCTTGAAATTTAATGTAGCCCATTAAAAATGACAATAAGAATCATCCTCTTCTTTTCTCTAATTTTCAGTTCTTACTTTTTTTATGGTCAAGGTTGCTGTTCAGGAGGTGGAAGCAACCCAATTGCTGGAGGAGCTGCAACTGGAGTTTTGAAAAAAAACCAAGTTGAGCTTTCAGGGAATTTTCAACGAATGTATTCCAACAAATTTTACACTCAAAATAGAGATACCACCCCTTTATTTGACAACCTAAATAGCAATTATCTTTTTTTACGTGCTGACTATGGTCTTTCTGACAAACTCACTCTTTCAATAGCAAGTGGCTACTTTACTCAAAAGACATTGTTAGAACTTGAAAAAGAAGACACCACTTCATCAAGAGGTTTTTCTGATCTTATTATTTTACCAAGATTTGATGTATTTAACAAAGTCAATGGGAACTTAAAAACAGAGCTCACTTTAGGTTTAGGGATGAAGCTTCCTTTAGGAGCTCACAACGACTCTTCTCTAGTTTTTTCACATCCTGCTGTGGGAGACATCTATTCAATTAACCCCCCAACAGTACAACCCACTAACGGCTCGATTGACATGATGTTTTACTCTTTTTTCTTTCGTTCCTACATCAAACAAAAACTAAGAATATTTACTAACGCTCTCTATGTTAAAAGGGGATACAATTCGTTGGGGCAAAAATTTGGAGACTATTCTAGTATTGGACTTTTTGTAGGTAAAACTTTTTTTAGAAAAATTGGCGTTACTGCTCAGTTAAGAGGAGAATGGATAGGGAAAATGAAAGCAGCTGAAAACATTGACTTATTAGGAAACTACAACATTGATCAAGCATCAACAGGAAGTACCAAGCTATTTTTTGTTCCACAAATAAGCTATATACAAAAATCATTGATCTTTTACCTTACTGCAGAAACTCCCATTTACCAATATGTAAAAGGAACTCAAGTAGGGTCACAGCTTCAATTTACAGTTGGAGCTAATTATCGTTTTTTTGCTAAAAAATCAGAAACAATTTCTGAAGATTGTGATTCATAAAAAAAACTCTTATGCTAACAAATTCTTTTATGAATAGTAAGATAATCTAATATTTATTTTTACCTTAAATAGCAACCCATTTATTAAGTGAAAGATTTCTACCTTAAATATGTATATGTATTTTTATTTGGATTATTATTTCCAGTTTTTTCTTTACTTTTTTTAGCTGAGTTTAATCTTTATAACATTGAAATTGTCAAGTTCCACAAACAAGTTAATCTTTTATACGTAATTGACTCTGCACCTATTGTGCTTGTTGGTTTAGTTTTAATATTAGACTATTATTTTGAAAAAAAACAAAACAAATTAAAATACATAGAGTCGCTAAATAAGGAAATAATTACAAACAGTTTTAATTCTATTGTTGTGGCGAACAGTAATGGAGAAATTATCTATGTTAATAATGCAACAAAGGAGCTGTTTGGATATGAAGATAACGAGTTAGAAAATAAAAATATAACCGTTTTAATGCCTGAAAAGTATGCGCAAATGCACACCAAAGGGATGGAGAACCATAAAATTACAGGACAGCAAAATGTTATTGGCAAAGGGAAAGTTCGATTAGAAGGACAAAAAAAAACTGGAACAGTATTTCCAATTGATATAATTCTTAGTTCATTTTCTCACAACAACAAACCCTATTATTCAGCTGAAATTCAAGACCTCACATCAATTTTAAAATCTGAGGAGCAAAGAAATTATTTATTTCAACAAGTAAGCAACCAAAAAGATTTTTATGAAAACATTCTAAATAAAATACCTGTAGATATTGCTGTTTTCGATGAAAATCAAAAATACTTATTTGTTAACCCACAAGCGATTAAAGATGATGAACTAAGGTCTTATATTATAGGTAAAGACGATTTTGAATATTGCAATCATGTTGGAAGAGATAAAAATATTGCTGAATACAGAAGAAAACAATTCAACAAAGCAAAAAATGAAAATGAAACTCTTGAATGGGAAGATTCTATAGAAAATAAAGATGGGAAAAAAATCACGGTTCTTAGGAAATTCTTCCCAGTTATTAACAAAGAAAATGATTTCGAAATAGCAATAGGATTTGGATTAGACATTACTGAAACTATTCAAAAAGATGAGCAAATAATTGAGCTTGCTCAATACCCAAAGGAAAATCCCAATATAGTTAGCAGGTTTAATTTTGAATTAGAATCTATCTACTTAAACCCAATGAGTCTTTTATTTTTCAAAAATTCAGAAAAAACTATTAAAGAGTTCAACCAAACCATAATTCCTTTTGTAAAGGAAGCTATTAAAAAGAAGAAAACAATAAGAAGAGATATAGTGTTTAACATCTTTACTTTTGACATGAGTTTTGTTCCAATAATTGAAAACAAATATGTAAATGTTTATGGTTTTGATGTGACAGATTTTAGAAGAGAAATCAAACAACAACAAGAAGACTTAATAAACCTAAATAAAAAATTAAAATCATATAATTTAATTCTAGAAAAAGATGTAGAAGAAAGAACTCTAGAAATATCTAAAATAAACAACGAATTACGATCAAGTATTTCTTATGCCAAGAAACTTCAAAACGCTGTAATTGCTCATCAAAATTTAACTAAAAATGTATTTAAAGATTCTTTCATCTATTACCACCCTAAAGACATTGTTGGAGGAGATTTTTATTTCACATATAAATTAGATGATGAGCTGATTTTTGGAGTTGCTGATTGTACAGGTCATGGTGTACCTGGAGCAATGTTAAGCTTACTTTGTATGACATTTTTAGACAATGCCATAAACACATATAAAATATCCTCACCTAAACTTATTCTTGAAAAGGTTAATGAGTTACTAAAAAACAGTTTTGAACAAGGAGATTTTCTTGTTAGGGACGGAATGGACATTTCTGTGGTTAACTATAATAAGAAAAATTCTAAATTGACTTTTTCTGGTGCAAATTCAAAAGTTGTTACAATAGACAAAAATGAAAGAAAAATAGTTGAGGGAGATTCTAAACCTATAGGTTATTGGCTTGCTGATGAAAACACTTCTTTTAACAACAAAAATATTGAGTTAACAGAGAACATGAATATGTACATTTTTTCTGACGGCCTTCCAGATCAATTTGGCGGAGAAAAAAGAAAAAAACTTAAGTACCTAAAGTTTTATGATTTATTAGACTCTATCAAAAACCTTTCTTGTGAAGATCAAAAAAAGGCGCTTTCTAAGTTCACAAAAGATTGGATTGGCAATGAAGAGCAGATTGATGATATTACAATTGCAGGTGTTAAATTTTAATTCCTTATTTCACATATTAATTGGCTAAAACATTAAAGAAGATACAATCTATTTCTCCATGTGATTAATAGAATAAGCTCTGCAAACTTTTAGTATTTTTACAAGTTACTAATTAGGCACATTTTTAGATTTTTGAATTTTTAAGCAATGAATATAATTAAGTCAACACTCTGTATTTTATTTCTCATATTCATTTTAAATTCTTGCAAAAGTGATGAAACTAAATTTAAAGATTATCCATCAATTCAGTCTGATGGGATTGCAACAGCTCTTATAGAAATTCCCGCAGGAACAACCCAGAAATGGGAGCTAAATAAAAAAAACGGATTAATAGAAAGAGATGCTATTGATGGTCAACCAAGAACCATCAATTATTTAGGGTATCCGGGTAACTATGGAATGATTCCAAATACTATTCTGGACAAAAAAAATGGTGGCGATGGTGACCCATTAGACATTCTTGTTTTAGGAGATCCAGTTAAAAGAGGAGACTTAGTTAATTGCAAAATAATTGGTGTCTTAAAATTAATTGACAACAATGAAAATGACGATAAGCTTATTGGAATATCCACTAGTTCTTCGTTATATGAAATAAATTCGATAACTGAAATGGATCAATCCTACCCAGGTATAAGCAACATTATTGAAACGTGGTTTACCAACTATAAAGGCAAAAACACCACTAAATCTTTAGGATTCGCTGACAAACAAGCAGCAATTGAACTATTAAACGCTGCCACTAAACAGCACAACAACCTAAACAACTAGGCATGGACATTGAAACGGTAGACAAGCAGCACCTTTGGCATCCATTGACTCAGCATCAATTGTATCCTGACCTACTGGCTATAAAAAGTGCTAAAGGCGCTTTTATTTATGATTATAACGGCAATGAATATATAGATGGAATAGCATCTTGGTATACCTGTATGTATGGGCATTGCAATGATTACATCATAAATAAAGTTCACCAACAGATGAAGCAATTAGATCATGTTGTTTTTACTGGATTCACCCATGAACCGGCTACTAATCTTGCTAAAGCGTTAATTAGTATACTCCCTAAAAATCAACAGAAATTATTTTTTTCAGACAATGGCTCCACATCGATAGATATCGCCATTAAAATGGCTTTCCAATATCACTTTAACAAAGGCAAGAAAAGATCTAAAATAGTGGCTTTCCAAGATGGTTTCCATGGAGATACATTTGGCGCCATGTCCGTTTCTGGACTTTCCATTTATAATGGTCCATTTGAGGATTTCTTTATAGATGTAGAAAGAATTCCAGTTCCCAATGAAAATAATTTAAGTAAAGTAAAAGAAACCTTTAATGAAATTTTAAGCCAAAACGATGTTGCTGCATTCATCTACGAACCGCTAGTTCAAGGAGCAGCAGCCATGAAAATACACCAATCGGATCATTTAGATGAATTACTAGCTATTGCCAAGAAGAAGGGAGTCATAACCATTGCCGATGAAGTAATGACAGGCTTCGGGAAGACTGGTAAAAACTTCGCTTCAGAATTCATGAATAACCTACCAGATATTATCTGTCTTTCCAAATCATTAACAGGAGGAATTGTTCCAATGGCCATTACTAGCTGCTCTGAACACATCTACAATGCCTTTTTAAGCTCAAAAATGGAAAAAGGATTTTTTCATGGACACACCTACTCTGCCAACCCCACATCATGTACGGCTGCACTTGCTAGCATTGAACTACTAAATTCTGATGAAATTCAGAATAACATAAAAATGATCATTAATTCTCATAAAGAATTTAATAGCAAAATAAAAAACCATCCAAAGATTAAAACAACTCGACAACAAGGAATAATTTATGCTTTAGAATTAAACATAGAAACAAAAAGATATGGCAATTTAAGGTATAAGCTTTTTGATTTTTTCATGAAAAAAGGGGTCTTCTTAAGACCCCTTGGAAATACCATTTATATTCTCGCTCCATTTATAATATCCAAAGAGCAACTAGAAAAAATTTATAGCGCTATTGAAGAAAGCTTTGAATTAATTTAGTTTTAATGATTACTTATGTAATCGTTTAATTCACTTTTAGACGATGAAAAAGAAAAACTCTCATTTAACATGTAATAATCATCTTTGTTAGAACATTTAGAGTAAGCCAGTTTAGCAAATTCTAATTTACCATCATCAAAGGAAAATTCATCCATTATCTGCTTAATTTGATCAACAGAAAGACACTTGTTCTTTGTTGCTTGTTTTGCCACAATGATTTTATCACTTTTAAAGCTTTCATTTTCAATAGCACTAAGAATAGAATTAATGTTTTGAACTTCACAATCACTGTAAGCACTAGAGACATTGCTTGAAGAAGCTCCTGCATTACCCCACTCACTTGATGAAGTTGCAGTACTAGACTGGGTATCTCCATTCCAGCCAGTTGTGGTAGTTGTAGTGGTCGTGGTAGTGGAACTGCTGTATGATGTAGACCCCACATTACCCATTTCAGAGCCTGAAACATTCATGTTCATGTTGTCATCCATACCCATATCATCATTCACGTTCATATTCATGTTCATACTTACATTAGCATTTGCATTATCTTCAAAGTCCATGTTATCATTCATGTTCATGCTCACATTAGCATTCGCATTGTCTTCAAAGTCCATGTTATCATTCACATTCACATTCATGTTAAAGCTAACATTTTCAGAACTAGAAGGTTGTTGAACAGGTTGAGTTGAATTATCATTCACGTTAATGCTCATGCTAATTCCAGCTCCACCCATGTTCACATTAACATTAGCATTTTCCGGACTAGCAGTTGTAGTGGTTGTAGTCACCGTTTCTTTAACAACAGTTTGTGTTGGTGGTGGACTCTGAACAGTTTGAGTTGGCGGAGTTGGTGCAGTTTGATATACTACTGTAGGTTGAGAACTTACTTTAGGTGCAGAATTTTTAGGAACCATATCTAGCCATTTAAGTTTGAATCCTTTTTTAGCTTTAACTATTCTGAATGTAATCAACATATTTGATGCTACTTCATCCTCATAATCTGTCATAGCTGATAACCATATATTTTTAGAAACGGGTTGAAGAGTTTGATCCTCAAAAACGATTTTAACACTAATGCGATCATTTTTAAGATCTACGACCTTAACGTTTGTTTCGGCTTTTTCATTTTGCTTAATTCCGTTGATTATTAAATAAAATGGAGTTGGTTCTTCAGCAAATACGACCAGGTCATTATCCTGTGCAGAAATAAACAACGAACAAAGGGATATAGAAATAATGGATAAAAATTTTTTCATGATTTTTTTTTTAAAATTTATAAATAGCCTTTTTGCTAAAACTGTGCCAAAATTGAAAATTAATTACAATTACAAGTTTGAACAATGGTTTGATTTATCCCACCAACATTTTGAGTTACGGTTGTAGTACCTTCCATTTCATCTAAATCTTCATCACAAACATTATCCATTTGTACTGTTTGATTCATGTCAGGCATGCCCGTTTGAGAAATAGTTTGCTCACATGTACAGTCTTTACATTTCTTACAAGAAGAAATTAAACCAAGGCATAAAACAACAAGAAAAGGGAGAATTATTTTTTTAACATTCATATTAATAAATTTTAGTTTTCTATAAATATAAAAAATTAAGCATTAAACCTTTATCATTTTTATGCATCTAAAATATATACATTCAAAAAAAACTATGAAAAAATCTGCCTTATTCCCCCTATTACTTATTTTGATTTCTTTTGGCCTAACAGCTAACGCTCAACGACCAAAAAAAGTAGCTCTAAAAAAAAACAAAGCTAAAATAACTGTAGCCAAACATCCCAACGGAAAAAAAGTTGTCATCAAAAAAAAACCTAGAAGAAGAGTTAATAGAGTAACTGTTGCTCACTTTCACTACAAACATCTTCCAAGAAGAGGAGCAGTAGTAACTTCAATCAACACTAAATCTTTAACCATTAATTTTAAAGGAATTGGCTACCGAAGTTATGCTGGAATTTGGTACAGACCTCAAGGTAAAAGATGGGTAGTTGTTCGAACACCTATTGGAGTTAGAATAAAATTTCTCCCAGTAGGCTACAGCAGATGCGTGATTAACAGCAGAACCTATTTCTATTACTATGGAACCTATTACATAAAAACCAACAATGAATATGAAGTAGTTCGAGGACCAATAGGAGCAGAAATAGAATCTTTACCTGAAGGGTATAACACGCTTACCATTAACGGAGAACAATATTATGAGCTAGATGGAATTTATTACATGCCTAGCCTAAACGAAAACAACCAAGAGATTCTTGTAGCAATTAGCAACCCTAGCAAATAAAACTAAAATGAGTAGCTTAGTGCTTTGAGTTACACAAAGCACTATGAATATTGAGGAAATACTACGATCTACCGATCATAGACCGTGGCCAATTCCCACGAACAGCTGGAGTTATTACCAAGAATGGAACAATGCTATTTTCTTACATTGGGAAGTGGAGCTGAGCGAGCTAAAAAAGCATGTTCCTAAAGAGCTTCAAATTGACACTTTCCAGGGAAAGACGTGGGTTTCTGTTGTTGCATTTACCATGGAGAAAATAAGACCTAAAAACTTACCGTATTTCAACCCAATTTCGAATTTTCATGAAATTAACATTAGAACATATGTTAAAGCCAACGGTAAAACAGGTGTTTACTTTTTAAGCATAGAAGCCGCTAAAAGAGTATCCTGTTTAGTAGCTAGGAAAATTTCAAAGCTACCTTATCGATATTCAAAAATTAAAAGAAGCTTTAACACCTTTGAGTCTCACAACAAGCAACACAATGAGCACTTAAAAATCAACTTCTCAATTGAAAAAAAACAAGTAGAAAAAACAAGCTTAGACAGCTGGTTAACAGAAAGATATGCTTTGTTTCAGGAACATAAAAATCAAATTAACGAATTTGAGATCCATCATCTAGCGTGGCCATTAAATGCTATTAAAACAAATGCTATTGACTTGAACTATCCTAGATTCGACACATTACTTAATGGTCAACCACACAAAATAAGCTATTCTAAGGGAGTTCAAGTGTTATCCTGGCGGGAAAAACAATTACCACGTATTAATTTCTAAATAGAGGTAAATAGCGCCCAAAAGAGTAAGTACTAGCAAAACAGTAAGTGAAATTTTAATCCAGCTGTATGGACGTTCTCCTTGCACCTCACCTGTTCTACCATTTACTAAAAAACGGTATAATTTATTTTTGTATTTGTAAGCACTAACATACACCGGAAGTAACAAGTGCTTGAAATTAATTTCTTTATAATTGGTGTTTAGCGACATTATTCTTTGCTGATCGCCACCTATATTTCTTTTTACTAAATTTCTTATCTCATCAACTGTAGAAGCTTTTGCAATTTCAAAACCTTCCTCTAAACCTACTTGGTATTTTTCAGTTACAAAACCACTCAAATAAGCTTTATCATAAGGAACAAGGTTTTTTAAATCCCAGGGTTCTAATTTATGTACATATTTTTTTGGCAATGAATTAGAAGCAGAAATAAGAATATCATCAAAAAAATGAGCAAC
>JBJKXU010000015.1:0-44245 GCA_045561415.1 Parvicellaceae bacterium | reverse complement strand
TAACCCATTAAGGGCAGAATAAAAACGGTCTTTTGCATCTACACCTTTAACGTTTAGCCCCAAATCCTTGTAACTTTCAAGAACTTCATCAAATTCATTTTTCCTCAATAATCCATTATCAACAAAAATACAATTTAGGTTTTTTCCAATTGCTTTATGTAATAAAATAGCAGCAACACTTGAATCTACTCCTCCAGAGAGACCTAGAATAACTTTTTGATCTCCAATAGTATTCTTTAAGGAATTAACTGTAGTCTCAACAAAAGAATCTGGTGTCCAAGATTGATCACATTTACAAATAGATACTACAAAATTCTTTATAAGCATATGCCCTTCAGAAGAATGATATACTTCTGGATGAAACTGAATTCCAAATGCTTGTTGACTTTTAATTTCAAATCCAGCGTTTTTCACATCAGATGTACTACAAATATTTTCAAAATCGTTTGGAAGGTTTTCAATAGTATCTCCATGAGACATCCAAACTTGACTATCAATTGATAGTCCATGCATTAATTGAGATGATTTTTCAATCTTTACAAGATTAGCCCTTCCGTATTCTCTAGTTTTAGAGGCTTTAACAGATCCTCCATTAGAATGCACCAAATACTGTGCACCATAACAAACTCCCAATAAAGGAACTTTCCCTAAATAATTAGACAAATCTGGATTAGGTGAATTTTCATCATTTACACTGAAAGGACTTCCAGAAAGAATAACACCAATCACTTGATCTTTTAAATCAGGTAAATTATTAAAAGGGTGTATTTCACAGTAAACATTTAATTCTCTAACTCTTCTTGCTATTAATTGAGTGAATTGAGAACCAAAATCAATTATTAAAATCATTTTTTGCATATGCAAAGCTAAAAAACCCAACAAAGAATAATCATTATAACAGAAAAAAAATCCATATATATTTGTTAGTATTTATTTTTACAAAATTGAGCAATAAAAATCTTATAGTTATAGTCGGGCCAACAGCAATTGGGAAAACAAGTTTAGCCATTGGTCTTGCAAATAAATTGGCATGTGAAATCATTTCTGCAGATAGCAGACAATTTTATAGAGAAATAGCAATTGGAACAGCTAAGCCCTCTGAAAATGAATTAAATGCTGCTCCCCATCATTTTATTGATAATTTAAGTATTCATGATGAGTATTCTGCTGGTCAATTTGAAATAGATGCTTTAAAATGCTTAGAAACACTTTTTTTAAAATCCAATTACGCCATTGTTGTTGGTGGATCGGGAATGTACATTAACGCAATATGTAAAGGAATAGATTTAATTCCTTCTAGTAAGGAAATAAGAGGTGCTTTGAATCTGGAATACAAAACTAATGGAATTAAGCCACTCCAAGATGAATTAAAACTATTGGATCCAGAACATTTCAACAACATGGACACCCAAAATCCACAAAGATTAATTAGAGCACTAGAAGTATGTAGATTTTCTGGAAAAAGCTATTCCAGCTTTAGAAATAATAAAGATAAAAAACGATCATTTAACATTATTAAAATTGGTCTTTTCAATGAAAGAGAAATTTTACATGAACGAATTAACCTTAGGGTTGATCAAATGATTCATGATGGTTTATTAAATGAAATTAAAGAAAACCGCAATAACTCAAAATTAAATGCCTTAAATACAGTAGGTTACAAAGAGTTATTTAACTATTTAAATAAGCAAACTAGCCTTAATGATGCGATTGAAGAAATCAAAAGAAATACTAGAAAATTTGCTAAAAGACAAATGACATGGTTTAAGAAAGACAAAGAAATTAATTGGTTTAAAGAACCTAAATTAGAAGAGGTACACGGTTTCATTAAAGAGAATTGTTAACCCTTATTTATTCTTTTGATTGTTAAGAAAAAGAGTATATATAATACCATCAGCTAGACCTACTTTAGGAACAATGATTTGTTTAGCATTAAAGGCATCCATCACCTTAGCATATATTTTACCAGAAGGAACAATAACATCAGCTCGATCAGGCTTAAGGGAGAGTTTTTTAATTCTATCTTCTAAAGAAAAAGATTCTATATGATTTATCACCTTAAATAGTTCAGAAATTTCTAATGGCTCTTTAAAAGAATGTATACTTAAATTATATATTTTATTAATACTGCCACCTGTGCCAATTGCAGTGAATTCTTCTTTTTGGACGTGTTCTGCAGCTATCCATTCATATATAGAAGGCCATACATTTGGATTCACGTTGTTTTGTAACAATCGAACAGAACCAATTTTAAAAGACTTTGAAGCTACCCTTTTATTTTCTTTAATTATTGTTAGCTCTGTGCTACCTCCACCAACATCAATATAGATATAATTGTTACTAGGATTAAGGTTGGTTAAATGAAAATTTGAAAAAATAAGTTCTGCTTCCTCTTTTCCTGAAATAATATCTATTGAAAGTCCAGTAGAATCAAGAATGTGTTGCTGAACAGAAGAACCATTTAGCGATTCTCTCATTGCACTTGTTGCACAAGCTCTAAAAATATCAACTTCATTAATGTCCATAAGGAGCTTAAAAGCTTCGAAAGCTTTTGTCAACTTTTTAATGTTTAATGGAGAGATTTCACCAGATGAAAAAACATCTTCTCCTAACCTTATTGGAACACGGGTAAATCCTATTTTTTTAAAATAAAAATTAGAATCATCAGTGACAACAGCTTCTTCAATTAATAAACGAATAGCATTAGATCCTATATCTATGGCCGCAAACCTCAAATTGGATAATTTATTTTTATGCAATATAAAAAATATGTGGTATTGTCAGAAAGATAAATCGTATTGAAAGAAAAAAAATATTCCTTAAAGATGCTTTAAATAAATCTGATAATTTTGTATAAAATTAGTTTATGGGTTTTTGGGATGAATTTAATGCTCCATCTGAAGAAGATTGGGGAGAAAAAATTAAAAAAGATTTAAAAATAAATTCTTTAGAGCGTATTTTCTGGAACAGCGAAATAGGTCCTATTAATCCTATTTTATCAACTAACAATTTCAACACTGTAAAAACCTCTAATGATATTTCCATAAATGCATCATTTAATCTTGCCAATAAAAATGTAAACAAGCAAATTTTATATGCTTTAAAATGTGGAGTTAATTCGCTAACATTTAGTGGAGTACCTAAAAAGGAATCCCTTAAAGGGATAATGCATGAGATTATCCAGAATCATATTATTATCTCCAATTCAATGGTTGATAACGAATTACCAGAATGGGAATCTTGGATAAAATCTCATAAAGAACCATTAAGTGGAAGTCTTCGTTATGATCCCATTCAAACCTTAGTTAATTCTGGTCAGTGGAGCGATTCTGAGGATAAAGACCTTTCTATCTGGACAGGTTTTTACAATCAAAAAAATGAAGGAAAATTAAAATGCATTTATATCGATGGTTTAATTTATGCCAATTCATGTGCCAATCCAATTGAAGAATTAAGCTTCATCTGTAGTCATTTAAATGAATACTTAAACCGAGTATCATTAAAAGAAACAAAACATAAAATTATTATTCGCCTGGGGACAGGAAACTCCTATTTTACTGAAATAGCTAAAATTAGAGCATTACGAATTTTAGTTGATTCAATAACTAACCACCACAACATGGAAGCTGATTTAGTTGTTGAAGTTCTAACAAAAACAAGCATAGATTCTCCTACTCACAAAGAGCTAAACTTACTAAGAGCTACTACTTCCTACATGTCAGCATATATAGGGGGTGCTAATATAATTTCTATTGACCCTTCAACTGTTTTCTTGCAAGACGAAAGTAAATCCATTCGTTTGTTGACCAACATCCCCATTTTATTAAAAGAAGAGGCACACATTAATAAAGTTAATGATCCATCTTCGGGAGCACATGTTATTGAACAATTAACTTCATTAATTATTAATACTTCTTGGGATATTTTTAAAACCATTGAAACAAAAGGGGGGTGGATCAACTATTTGAAAACTAATCTTGCTCAAGAAAGTTGTAAAGAAAATTCAAAAAAACTGATTCAGCAATTATTAAAAAAAGAGAAAATAATAATTGGGTTTAATAAATACAACCTTAAAGAAAATGAAATTAAGTCTTATGAACTTAATAGCTCTAATTCATTTCAACCTCTAAATCTAAACAACTTAATATGAAAAGATTAGATTTTAAAAACGCTGCTATTGTTTCTAAAGCCAAAAGCTTACCAACTCAAAACCCATGGATGAGTCCAGAGGGAATTGACATAAAACCTGAATATTCTTTGAGTGATCTAGAATATGTTGAGCATTTAAATTTCGTTGCTGGAATACCTCCATTTCTAAGAGGACCCTACTCTACTATGCACGTTTCAAGGCCATGGACAATAAGACAATATGCTGGATTTAGCACAGCTGAAGACTCCAATGCATTTTATAAAAAAAACTTAGCCGCTGGACAAAAAGGTTTGTCGGTTGCTTTTGATTTAGCCACCCATAGAGGATACGACTCCGACCATGAAAGAGTTGAAGGTGATGTAGGAAAAGCTGGAGTAGCTATAGATACTGTTGAAGACATGAAAATATTATTTAATGACATTCCATTAGATAAAATGTCTGTCTCTATGACAATGAACGGAGCGGTTATTCCCATAATGGCATTTTACATTGTAGCAGCAATGGAGCAAGGGGTTGAAACGGCCCAACTTAGTGGAACTATTCAAAATGACATTCTTAAGGAATTCATGGTAAGAAATACTTACATCTACCCACCTAAAGATAGTGTTAGAATAATAGCTGACATCTTTAAATACACTTCCCAAAACATGCCTAAGTTTAATTCTATTAGTATTTCTGGTTATCACATGAATGAAGCTGGAGCTAGTGCAGACATTGAATTAGCTTACACACTTGCCGATGGCTTAGAATATGTTAAAACAGGGCTTCAAGCTGGGCTTAAGATAGATGATTTTGCTCCTAGATTGTCTTTTTTCTGGGGAATAGGAATGAACTACTTTATGGAAGTTGCTAAAATGAGAGCAGCAAGGCTTCTATGGGCAAAACTTATTAAACAATTTAACCCACAAAATCCAAAGTCCATGGCACTTAGAACACATTGCCAGACATCTGGATGGAGCTTAACCGAACAAGACCCATACAACAATGTTGCTAGAACATGTGTAGAAGCCATGGCAGCTGTGCAAGGAGGTACTCAATCACTTCATACCAACTCTTTGGATGAAGCCATTGCTTTGCCATCTGAATACTCTGCACGAATAGCAAGAAACACACAGCTTTACATTCAACAAGAAACCGATGTAACCAAGGTTATTGATCCATGGGCAGGGTCGTTTTATGTAGAAAAACTAACGGCAGACCTTGTTGAAAAAGCATGGAAATTGATTGAAGAAGTTGAAGAGTTAGGCGGAATGGCCAATGCAATTGAAACAGGTCTTCCCAAAATGAGAATCGAAGAATCCGCTGCAAAAAGACAAGCTAAAATTGATGTGGGTTCTGAGATAATTGTTGGAGTTAATGCTTATCAAACCACAGACAATGAAGAAGTTGAAACTTTGGAAATTGACAACAACTCAGTTAAAGAAAACCAAATAAACAGGCTCATAACTGTTAAGAAAAACAGAAACAACAAAGCAGTTGAAAACGCATTAAAAGCATTAACCAATGCGGCAAAAACTGGTCATGGAAATTTACTGGAACTTGCAATTGACGCTGCTAAAAAAAGAGCTACCTTAGGAGAGATATCCTATGCTATGGAAATAGCTTTTGGCAGATACAAAGCTAAAATTAGGTCAATATCTGGTGTTTATTCAGCTCAAGTTATGGAAAATGAAGATTTTATTGAAGCCTGCAACCTAGTAAAAAAGTTTGAATCTTTTGAAGGAAGAAGACCAAGGATTATGATTGCCAAAATGGGACAAGATGGTCATGATCGTGGAGCTAAGGTTGTTGCTACTTCCTTTGCTGATATTGGTTTTGATGTTGACATTGGCCCACTTTTTCAAACACCAAATGAAGTAGCGCGCCAAGCAATTGAAAATGATGTTCACCTTCTTGGCATATCCTCTTTAGCTGCTGGTCATAAAACATTAGTTCCTTCAGTAATTAAGGAGCTAAAGGACATGGGTAGACCTGATATTATGGTAGTAGCAGGTGGAGTTATTCCAAAAAAGGACTATAGTTCTTTATTCGATGTTGGTGTTGCTGCTGTTTTTGGACCTGGAACAAATATTTCAAAAGCAGCCCAAGAAATATTAAAAATCATGATTTCTAGCTACTAAATTTTATGAATAATCGTTCTGAACATCCAAAAAAAACATCATTAAAAGAACTTACCTATTCACCTAAAATTCTAATTGCATGGAAACAGGCCATAGCTGGTGATAAAAGAATAAGAAATTGGCTTACTGAAAATGGATATAAAGAATTGGGTATTTTCTGCTATGCACTCAAAAATGACTTTAAAGCTAAAGATTGGTTGTTTAAAAATGGATATCCTCACCTACTTGCTTTAATTAATGCTGCAGAAGGAGATCAAAAAGCATTATTGTGGTTAAGTAAACTGAAATTTGAATTGTTGTTTCATATGGGTAAGGCAGCAGATAGCTACATTGAATCTAAAAAATTTCTACAATTAAAAGACCCTTTGCTTTTAGCTATATCAATAGAAATGGAAAAAGTAAAAGATGAAATAGACGACAATTATAAA
This sequence comes from Parvicellaceae bacterium, assembly GCA_045561415.1. Lineage (GTDB taxonomy): Bacteria > Bacteroidota > Bacteroidia > Flavobacteriales_D > Parvicellaceae. The sequence continues at coordinate 37,547 of JBJKXU010000015.1, read as the reverse complement.
GATCCTCACAAATTAAATCCTTAGTTTATTTCCCTAAAGCATTCAATACTTCAACAGCTTCTATTAGCACTTCTTGGTCATTATTTTCAGCAGCAGAATCTGGAGGGGTTAAATTATCAATTAATGAATCATTTGAAGTTGATATAGAAGAATCTAAAACAGCAGGTTTTTCAATTACTTCTTCCTTTTCATCTTCAACAGGTTTGGTATGTTGATCATGATCTTGTTCATCATGAGTATCGTGTTCAGCTGCCTCAACAGCATGAGAGTCGTCATTATTTGAAGAACCTGTAAAGAAAGAGAACCCAAAATACCCACCTACAGCAAGTACAACAACAAGACCAATTACAATAAATAATTTCTTTTTAGATTTTTTCTCAACAACAGGAGCAGTATCATCTGAACTATCAGCATCAAGATTAAGTTGCTCTTCAATGGAAGAATCATCTATATTTTTATCTACCAATTTAGATTTTTTTGTCTTTCCAGTTGAAACAAGTTTTGAAGGACCTCCGCTAGCATAAATTTCTTCAAGTCTTGCCATTACATCATCCTCATTAGCAGCAAAATTTCTTACAATTTTTTTAATCATATAGATTCTTTCTGGATCATGCTTTTCAAAAAACTTTTTTAATCTAACCGAAAACGACATATTAACTAATTTTTAGTTTATTTCAGATAAATATAAACATTTTAGAAAATAATAAGTATAAAAAATATGATTAAGCCATTAAGAAAAAAATATGGACTTGTTGTACAGGGTGGTACACTGCGTTCAATTTTCACATCAGGTGTCCTAGACAGCTTTATAAGTGCTGGCTTTAATCCTTTTAGATACATTATAGGCGTTTCGGGAGGTGCTATGTGTATGTCTTACTACCTGGCTAATCAATTTAAAGTTACCTATAAGGTCATGCATGAATTGGCTCAAGACGATAATTTCATGAATTGGCTTAACATGTTTTCTGAAGAAGGATACATCAATCTTGAATATTTAGATCAGTTTACAAAAAATAAATATCCTTTAAATTTAAAAACCCTAAACAAAGAAGCTAAATTTAAGAAAATAGAAATTGTAACCACTTCATTAGAAGATGGGAGGCCAATATATTTAAGAGCTAAAACTAGTAAATGGTACAGCTATTTACGTGCAAGTGCTAGTATTCCGTTTGTCACCAAAGGAGAAGTGGTAATAAACAATTTAAAAGTTATGGATGGTGGATGGAGCGATCCAATTCCAATAAAAAGAGCTATAGAAAATAAATGTACTGATATTGTTGTTATAAGAACATTACCTAAATTCCATAGAGAAAAATGGAGCTATTTTGGGAAATTTGGTGGTTTTTGGCACAGAAATTCTCCAAGCTTAAGTAAGCGGTTCCATCAAGACTATGTGTTTTATAACGAAGTTGCAGATTTTTTGGAAAAAGATCATCAAAACATAACGATTCATCAAGTTGTTCCACCAGACTACTTAAAAACTACCAGCTACTCTACTTCAGCTAATAACTTAGATGCAGATTATCGATTGGGAATGGAGATGGGGTTGAATTTACTAGAGCAACTAAAATTTAGTTCTACGAATTTTTTGTAGCCTTTGCCTTAAATTTTTTAAAATCATAAATTAATAGGGATAATCCTGCTGGAATTATAAAAAAAATCAAAGGGTTTGACTTCCATGCTCCTTGAATATCAAGTTGCATTAAATTCATAAATGCTTTTGTTAATCCACATCCAGGACAATGTACATCAAATAGCAAATGCCATATACATGGAATGGTGAAATTTATACCTGTAGTAACATTTACAATTGTTGAAATCAAAAAATAAGCTACAAACAATGAAAGGATATAGTGGTATTTTAAATAATCAATTATCATTTTCAAAAAAAAAGGGCGCAAATTGCGCCCAAAATAGTTAAGTAAAAAAAAATTTAAGTCAATTCTCTACCGTCTGCATATTTTAAAGATCCAGTAAGAATTCTAATTAAATCTACAATTACTAGAATACCACATACACCTCCAGTAAGTAACATTAAAACACCAATTCCAGTATGTCCTAACATAAACCTGTGGATACCTAAAACTCCAACAAGCCAACAAATTACTGCCATTACAATTTTAGATTGTGCTTTTTTTTCTTCTTCAGCCATTTTTTTATGATTTTTATTTGTGCTTACTCTTTTGTTTTCAGCTTCCCAATTATTTCTGTTTAACTAATTTAATAAAATTTATTTATAATGTTAAACAAAATAATTATGCTTTTGTTAAATTAATGTGATATCCTGAGTGACTTCTTAGATTTAGCACCTTTCCTTGATCAAAAATAAGGTACTGTCCCTTAATTCCCATCAATTTCATTTCTATATCTGGTACCTTATCCAATTTTAAGCTTGATACTTTAGAAGGATATTCAATAACAGGAAAGGGTATTTCAACTTTTTCTTTACTTACAACAAACTGCTGAAGATCTTTTGGGATTTTATCAATGATTTCTTCCCTTACCTCTTCCAATGAATCATTAACTAGATCATTTGTTAGCATTTTCCCTCCAATTTGTTTTATCGGCAATAAATTCTTTTAAAGACACTTCTATTAAACCCGCTGCTTGTCTATAGGGTGTTTCTGCAATCACAATGCCTTCTACGGCACCTTGGTCAATCCATCTATGTGGTAAATTAGTTGCTCTTGTAACCCCAACTTTCACGCCTCCTGTTTTGGTTAAATACACATAATGGGGTTGTAAATGATTTTTTCGTTCCCACTGCTCATCTCTAAGAGCTATCCCTTCATGAATTCTACTTAACTCAGGTCTAATGATACTCTCAACAGCCATTGGTGAATTTCTCCAAGCATCATAGCACATTCCCTCCCCATAAGTTTTATTGATTCTCCTTCCAGTAACAACACAATTAATTAATCCCTTGAAGGAAATTTTCAGAGTTGAACCAATAAATTGGTTCATCGGAATCAAATGATTTTCATTAAGACTATCATATAAAGGAAGGTGGTACTCGACCTTTTCAAGAAGAGCTGTTCGCATTTTGCGAATGTTTCCAGAATAGATCATTAAATTACTGTCCTAATGCCTTTAGTTTAGCATCAAATTCTTTGTATTTATCATCCATAGACAGATTTAAGTAAATACTCTTAAGAACAGTGATTGTTGAAACATCTTTAGGTGATAATTCGTGAGATTTTTCCAAAAAAGGAACTGCATCCTTCATCATCTGATCAGCTCTAGCAACCTGAGTATCGTACTCTTCACCATTTAAATCTTGTGCCAATGATTGAACTTCTATTGATTGATTATAATAAAGTGCTCCTAAGTTAAAGAATGCATCACCGTAATCCCCTTTAAGTTCAATTGCTGTTTTATACGATTCTATTGACTTGTCCATAAACAAGAAAGCATCAGAATGATTTTTAGCTTTGTGTGCAGAAGCAGACATGTTGTCAAAAACAACTCCTATATTAAAGTGCAATACATGGTTTTTTGGATCTGCCTCTACTGCTTTTTGAAGAGCTTCTTGAGCTTTAGCATTATCACCATTAGCATACCAATAATTAAACTCCTCAACATTAAGGGTGTAATCACTAGGAAATTTCTTTTTACCAGCTTCAATAACAGCTAATGTTTCCTCATTAGCACCACCATTTTTGGCATTTACAACTCGGATCATGGAAGTGTACATTTCAGCACCATTTCCATAGTTATTGTCTGCACACATTTGGTAATATTTCTTAGCGTTATCAAAGTCTTTATTTCTTTCAGCAGCGAGTGCAGCGTTAATCATTCCTAATGTATCTGGTATACTTAAAACAGAATAAATTTGAACAGCACCTGCGAAAGCTTGGTGTGCAGCTTCATAATTTTCTTGCTTAAACATCTCCACTCCTCCGTTAATCATGGTGCTTCTAAGCATATTTACTTTAGCCTGAATTTGATCTTTCCATTCTCCACGAGCATCAATTTCTAGGCATTTTTTTAATGAACCTATTGAAGCATCTTCAACTGCAGTTTCACCTGCAGCTTTCAAATCAGACATAACTTCAACATCCATAGCTGCCATCATGGTATAATCAAGATAGATCATGCCTCTATAGTAATACATCTTTGCCTCATCTTTAGATTTGGTAAAAGGAACTTCAAGCTGCTTATTGTAACACTCGTCTATTGCCTTTTTAGCTTTTTGAAGCGTGGATTTATTTTGCTCCAGTTTGTCTGGTTGCATCATCCAAGCTTGACTAAAGTTATTTTTATATTCTGTTGCTGCTTCAGTTAATTGAAATTTTTGAGCAACTAAAGATTGCCCCATTACAAACAAAACACCTACTATACAAACTATTTTTTTCATGATTTTTATTTTATAAGATGTAAAATTAAATATTATTCCACATTATCATTATCAATTTCTTTGCCATTTTCATCAGCACCTTCAATAGTATCTTCATCTTCATCGTCAGATTCTACCTTGGCAACTGCCGCAATTTGATCTTTACCTTTCAAATTAATTAGCTTAACTCCTTGAGTAGCTCTACCTTGAGTTCTTAAGTCAGCAACATGCATTCTAATGGCTATGCCTGATTTATTAATGATCATTAAATCATCTTCATCAGTCACTACCTTCATGGCTACCAGGTTGCCAGTTTTGTCTGTTACGTTTAAAGTTTTAACCCCTTTACCACCTCTATTTGTAATTCTATAAATAGCTTCATCGGTTTCAGGATCGTTAAGGTAGGTTCGTTTTCCATATCCATATTCAGAAACCACAAGTATGGTCTTACTAAAATCTTCTACACAAACCATTCCAATAACTTCGTCATTATCTTGAGTCAATGTTATTCCACGAACACCAGAAGCTGTTCTTCCCATTGGACGAACCTTTGTCTCATTGAATCGTATTGCTCTACCAGATTTTATGGCCATTAATATTTCATTACTACCATTGGTTAATCTAGCTTCTAATAATTCATCACCTTCTCTAATACTAATGGCATTTATTCCATTAGTTCTCGGTCTTGAATAAGATTCTAAACTTGTCTTTTTAACAACACCTTTTTTAGTGCACATAACAATGTAATATCGATCAACCAAATCGTCAACAGATTCAGCAAAACCATTATCAACATCATCTTGAGTTGCTGGACGCTTTAAGTATTCTTGGTCCTTAATGTCTTTAACAACTACATAAGCTTTTATTTTATCGTCTTGTTCAATATTGATAAGGTTCTGAATTGCTCTTCCTTTAGAAGTTTTAGACCCTTCAGGCACCTCAAAAATTCTCATCCAAAAACATTTCCCTTTTTCAGTGAAAATAAGCAACCAATTGTGATTCGTTGCCACAAACAACTCTTCCAAGAAGTCGTTATCTCTGGTAGTTGAGCCCTTAGACCCTACACCTCCTCTATTTTGAACTTTATATTCTGAAAGACTAGTTCGTTTAATATATCCAGCATGAGAAATAGTAACAGCAACCTCTTCATTAGGAATTAAATCTTCAATACTCATCTCATTGGCAGAGTATTCAATTATAGACCTTCTTTCATCTCCGTACTTATCTTTTACTTCAAGCAGCTCATCCTTAATAATTTGCATTCTTCTGCCTTCATCATTTAGGATATCTTTTAAATCTTTAATTAGTTCTAACAATGAATTGTATTCTGCTCTAAGCTTGTCTTGTTCAAGACCAGTTAACTGGCGTAAACGCATTTCTACAATTGCTCTAGATTGAACATCAGAGAGTTTGAAACGAGACATTAACTTTTCCCTGGCTTCATCTGGACTTTTAGAAGCTCTAATTAAAGCAATTACTTCATCAATATTATCAGAAGCAATAATTAATCCTTCTAAAATGTGCGCCCTTTCTTCTGCCTTTTTTAATTCATATTTTGTTCTTCTTACAACAACATCATGCCTGTGATCAACAAATTCAATAATCATGTCTTTTAAGTTAAGCATCATAGGACGACCCTTAACAAGAGCAATGTTATTTACTGAAAATGAGGTTTGTAAAGAAGTGTACTTAAATAATTTGTTTAAAACTACATTTGGAATTGCGTCTCTTTTTATTTCATAAACAATTCGCATTCCAGTTCTATCAGACTCATCTCTAAGCTCTGAAATACCAGGGATTTTACCCTCATGAACAAGACTAGCGGTCTTTGCAATCATATCAGCTTTGTTAACCTGATATGGAATTTCTGTAACAATGATCGCTTCTCTTCCTTCTCGAATTTCTTCAATTGTAGCCTTTGCTCTCATTACAATTCTACCTCTACCGGTTTCAAAAGCATTTTTAACACCTTCATATCCGTATATAATTCCACCTGTAGGGAAATCAGGAGCTTTAATAAATTGCATTAAGCCTTCAATGTCAATCTCTTTATTATCTATGTAAGCAATAGTACCTTCAACAACCTCTGTTAGGTTATGAGGAGCCATATTGGTAGCCATACCTACTGCAATTCCAGAAGCTCCATTAACCAATAAATTGGGAATTCGAGTTGGTAAAACTGTGGGTTCACTTAAAGAATCATCGAAATTGGGTGAAAAATCTACTGTATCCTTATCTAAATCCGAAAGCAACTCTTCTGCTGCCTTTTTAAGCTTAGCCTCAGTATAACGCATAGCAGCAGGGCTATCTCCATCAACAGATCCAAAGTTACCCTGACCATCAACAAGTGGATACCTTAAGGACCACTCTTGTGCCATCCTAACCATGGTGTCGTAAACAGAAGAATCTCCATGTGGGTGATATTTACCCAAAACTTCACCAACAATTCTTGCTGATTTCTTGTAAGAACTACTAGCTCTTACCCCTAATTCTTGCATGCCATATAAAACCCTTCTGTGAACTGGTTTTAAACCGTCCCTAACGTCAGGAAGTGCACGAGAAACTATTACAGACATTGAATAATCAATGTATGCGGTTTTCATTTCATCTTCGATACTTACGGGAACAATTCTTTCTCCTCTCTCTTCAGCCATATTAACTAATTAAATTTAATTTAAAGTGCTATAATCAATAGTGCTCGAAAATACCAATTCTCAAGAGATTAAAACCTGATTTTAAGAAGTATTTATCCACAAATTTTTGTGCGAAATTTGAAAATTGTTAAGAACCTTTTTATAAAGTTGTATAATATATTTGTTATTGGTTCTTTATTTGTAAGTTTAACGAAGAAAATTATTTAAGTATGGATGCAAAATTTTCACCAAGAGTAAAAGATGTAATTAGCTACAGCCGTGAGGAAGCCATGCGCTTAGGCCATGATTTTATTGGTGTAGAGCATTTGCTGCTTGGAATAATTAGAGAAGGAGAAGGAATTGCTGTTAAAATGATTGTTTCATCAGGAGTTGACACAAAAGAATTAAGAAAGAAATTAGAAGAAAATCTTGAAATTGGCACCGCTAAAAATATTGCCGCTGGAAACATTCCTCTTTTAAAACAAGCTGAAAAAGTTCTAAAAATCACCTACCTAGAAGCTAAACTTTTCAAAAGCAACATGATTGGCACAGAACATTTACTCTTGTCAATTCTAAAAGAGGAGAATAATTTAGCAGCAAAAATTTTGAACGAATTTAAAGTGGACTACGAATTAGTAAAAGACGAATTAGACATGTTAATGGAAGAAGGATACAATACTCAACCACCAAAGGCGGAACTCCCAGGTCCTACTGGAGATGATGAAGCACCAAGAGAAGAATTTTCAAGCGAAGGCTCAAAGAAACAATCAGACTCTAAATCTAGCACTCCTGTACTAGACAATTTCGGAAGAGACTTAACAAAATTTGCTGAAGACGATAAGTTAGATCCAATTGTTGGAAGAGATAAAGAAATTGAACGCGTTTCTCAAATTCTTTCAAGAAGAAAAAAGAACAACCCCATTCTAATTGGTGAACCTGGAGTTGGTAAATCAGCTATTGCTGAAGGATTAGCCTTAAGAATCGTACAGCGAAAAGTTTCAAGAGTTTTATTCAATAAAAGAATCATCTCTCTTGACCTAGCTTCTTTGGTAGCCGGCACTAAATACAGAGGCCAATTTGAAGAGAGAATGAAAGCAGTCATGAATGAATTGGCAAAATCTCCTGAAATTATTTTATTTATTGATGAAATACACACCATTATTGGTGCTGGAGGCGCTTCAGGTTCACTTGATGCTTCTAACATGTTCAAACCTGCTCTTGCGAGAGGAGAGATTCAATGCATAGGAGCTACGACATTGGATGAATACAGGCAATACATTGAAAAGGATGGAGCGTTAGAAAGAAGGTTTCAGAAAGTACTAATTGAACCTACTTCAATTGACGAAACCATTCAAATTCTTAACAACATAAAAGAAAAATACGAAGACCATCACAATGTTACTTATACAGATGAAGCGATTGAATCGTGTGTGAAGCTAACAGCACGATATATCACGGATCGATTTCTTCCAGACAAAGCCATTGACGCCATGGATGAAGTAGGTTCTAGAGTTCACATCACCAACATCAATGTTCCTGATAATATCATTAACATTGAACAAAAGATTGAGGAGGTAAAAGAACAAAAAGTAATCGTTGTTAGAAGCCAACAATATGAAGAAGCAGCTAGGTTAAGAGATTCTGAAAGAAAATTAAATGAGGAATTAGATAAAGCTAAAAAGATTTGGGAAGAGGAAAGTAAGATTCATCGTGAAACTGTTTCAGAAGAAAATGTTGCTGAAGTAGTTGCCATGATGACTGGCATCCCTGTTCAAAAAGTGGCAGAAAAGGAAAGTGGCAAACTCATGAAAATGACCGAGACCATTAACGATTCTGTTATCGGTCAAGATGAAGCCATTATTAAAGTTGTTAAAGCCATACAACGCAACAGAGCCGGTCTTAAGGACCCCAACAAGCCAGTTGGCTCATTTATATTTTTAGGTCCTACTGGAGTTGGTAAAACTCAGCTTTGCAAAGTATTGGCAAAATACCTATTTGATTCTGAAGATGCTTTAGTAAGAATTGACATGAGTGAATACATGGAGAAATTTGCGGTTTCAAGGTTAATTGGAGCACCTCCAGGCTATGTTGGTTATGAAGAAGGTGGGCAACTTACAGAAAAAGTAAGAAGGAAACCTTATAGCATAGTTCTTCTTGATGAAATTGAGAAAGCCCATCCTGATGTATTTAACTTACTACTCCAAGCGCTTGACGATGGAAAACTAACAGATAGCTTAGGAAGAAATGTAGATTTTAAAAACGCTATTATAATTATGACCTCCAACATTGGCGCTAGACAATTACAAGACTTTGGTACTGGAGTTGGATTTGGAACCCAATCTAGAAATGAAAGCTTAGAAGAGAATCAAAAAGGAGTGATTGAAAATGCGCTCAAAAAAGCTTTTGCCCCTGAGTTCTTAAATAGAATTGATGACATTGTTGTTTTCAATTCTTTAAGCAAAGAAGACATTGTTAAAATCATTGACATTGAATTAGCAAAATTATTCAATAGAATTAATGAGCTCGGATACCTTGTTGAAATCTCTAAAGAAGCCACTAGCTTTATAGCTGATAAAGGCTTTGATCAAAAATTTGGTGCTCGCCCTCTTAACAGAGCTATCCAAAAACTCATTGAAGACCCGTTGGCAGAAAAAATAATTCAAAAAAATGTAAATGAAGGTGATACTATTACCATTGATTTTGATGAGAAAAACAAAACAATTGTAATAAAGGCTAAAAAGAAAAGAAAGACAAAGAAAAAAGAAGAAGAGGAAGACGAAACAAAGTAAAAGCTTTATAGATATATGTTGTTTTCATAATCTGGAGGTTCAATACCCATCTCCTCCTCTATCTCCCATTGTGTCTTTTTTCTTTTAAATGTTGCCCCTTCATTTTGAAAAAAGTAGGCCAGAATTGTTCCTGTTAATGCCCCAAAAAAGTGACTTTCAAAACTTATGGAATAATCATAAGGGAAGATTCCCCAAATCATGCTTCCATATAAAAAAACCACAAACAGCGAAATGGCCATAAGTCGTTTTTCTTTTCTAAAAACACCACTAAAAAAAAGAAAAAATGCCAGACTGTATATCACTCCACTCATTCCAATATGAAACGAATCACGGGCTGAAATCCAAACAAAAATCCCTACAAGAAACCAAGAGTATACAATTATTTGATTTGCAATTTTCTTATAGAAATAAAACAATGTCCATCCTAAAATCAATAATGGAACAGAATTGTTGAATATATGCTTAAGGTCTTCATTGGAATGAATTAATGGCGAGAAAAACAACCCCTTTAAACCACTAAAAGTTCTTGGCTGTATACCATATTTAAAAAGTGCTAAATCGAAGTGAACGTTGAAAAAATGAATTAGCCAAATAATAACCAGCAAAATCACAGATGGATAACAGGAATTTAACAGCTTTTTATATTCTGAATTCATTTACTTAATTCCTCTTTCCTTTTTTATGGTTTGATAAGCATCCTGCAGTTTTTGAAACTTTTCTTTTGCTGCCTTCTGATGCTCTTCCCCCATCTGATTATATTTATCGGGATGGTGCTTTACCGCCATTTTCCTATACGCCTTTTTTATTTCAGCTTCTGAAGCAGAAGCATCAATACCTAAAACCTTATAAGCATTTGAAGCATCTTTATAGAACATCGACTTGAGCTGATTGAATTCAACTTTTGAAATATTAAAATAACTGGCTATTTGCTCGATTAAATTAACTTCACTTGTTGAGACATGACCATCTGCTTGTGCTATTCCAAATAAGTACTGAATTAAAAACAGACGTTGATCAACAGACATATAATTATTTATTTGCTGACACTCTCGAAAAACATTGAAATCTGTTTTGAGAATTTCTCTAAATCTTAATATATAATGCTGTGCATATGAAGGAGGAAATTGTCGTTTAAAAAATTGTTTAACAAATTCAAGCTCAGACTTCTTTACAACTCCATCAGCTTTCATTACAGAAGCTGACAACACCAATAACGCTTTTGCAAAATCATTCTGGGAGTTTCCTCCGTATTGATATCCGCTAAAAGATGTGCTTTTTGATTTTTGTGTTGATTTGCTAAAAAATGAAGCTCCAATTGCCGAACCTAAGAAATATCCAATCATAGCCCCAATAAAAGAACCTTTAGAAATAATAAAGCCCAATACAGCTCCTATAATTGACACATTGCTCATTTATGTAATTTTAATCTTTATCGGTTATTTAAATATATTATATTTATCTCTTTATGCTTGACCCTCTTCCCATAAATTATCCATTAATTAAAACAGGTAGTGTTTACACATTCATTTCCAATTCTGGCATTGATTATGAAGTCAGGTTTGCCCGAAAGAAAAATAATTTATTACATGCCACCATTGCATTTGGCGTGGTAAATGATGAATTTGAAGGAGAAGAATACATTCTTACCAACAAAAACGAACCCTACAAGGTGATGGCCACCATCGTTACTATTTTCTTAAAATACATTAAAGAGCACCCCAATGTTAACACCTATGAATTTGTTGGTGAACCAACAGCAGGTGAACATGCCGAATTCCCCCTAAAGAGACTCAAGCTTTACATGAGGTATTTACCTGCTATTTTCGATAACTCTTGGACTAAAAAAGTTAAAGGAAATAGGGTTATTATTTCAAAAAAATAAACGCCCCTTTTCTTTAAAAGAGGCGTTAATAGATTTAGATTAGCTCAAAACTTCTTTCAACAAAATCAGTTAAATCTTTTCCTTTTAACATGCCTTGAGACAATAAAGCTAAATCAAAAGCTTGTTTAGCTAATTTCTCTTTTTCACTTTTCTTGGCAGTTAATATTTTAGAGATAAAGGAGTGATTTGCGTTAATTACCAAATTATACATTTCAGGAAGATTACCCATCATCTGCATTCCACCTCCGCCAAGAGCTTGCTGTTCTTTCATTCTCCTCATAAACTCACTTTGAGTAATAAGAACAGGTTTTTCAGTTTCGCTTAAGCTTTCTACTTGAATAGTAAACTTTTCTTTTTCAGAAATGTTCTCAAAAATCGGCTTAATTTTCTCTTCTTCATCTTTTGATAATTTAGATGGTATCTCCTGTTCCTTAGGGATAATATTATCTAAAGTGTCAGCATCTAAACGAACAAATGAAACGCCAAAATCTTGTTCTGCTTTTTGAATGTAATGACTACTTAAAGGTCCATCAAGAATTAAAACATCATAACTTTTATCCTTCGCACTATTTACCAATGAGTGGTGTTCGTTTTGATCATGAGTATACAACAGAACTGTTCTGTCATTTTTATCAGTCTGATTGGCTTTAATCTTTTCTTTATATTCTTCAAAAGTGAAGTATTTCCCATCTGTATTTTTAAGTAATAAAAAGTCTTTTGCCTTTTCATTAAATTTCTCATCAGATAGCATACCATATTGAATGAAAACTTGAATATCATCCCACTTCTGTTCAAAATCTGCTCTATCAGATTTAAACATTGAAGAAAGCTTATCAGCTACTTTTTTGGTAATATGATTAGATATTTTTCTAACATTACTATCTGACTGAAGGTAAGATCTTGAAACGTTTAAAGGAATATCTGGCGAATCAATTACCCCATGAAGAAGGGTTAAAAATTCCGGAACAATATTTTCAACAGAGTCGGTAATAAAAACCTGATTAGAGTACAGTTGGATTTTGTTTTTCTGCACTTCAACTTGATTTTTTAATCTTGGGAAATACAAAATTCCTGTGAGGTTAAAAGGATAATCCACATTTAAATGGATCTGAAAAAGAGGATCTTCAGTAAATGGATATAACTCATTATAAAATGACTTATAATCTTCGTCCTTAAGATCTACAGGTTTTTTAATCCAAGCAGGAGATGTGTTGTTAATTACATTAGGCACATCAATAGATTCTTTTTTCACATTGCCCTCTTCATCTTTCTCACCTTTTGGATGATCAATCCATTCTTTTTTAGTTCCAAACTCAACATCAACTGGTAAGAATTTACAATATTTAGTCAACACTTCACTAATCCTAGCTTCTTCTAAATATTCTTTAGACTCCTGATCAATAAAAAGAACAATATCCGTTCCTCTGTCATTTTTCTCAATTTCAGTTATTTCATATTCTGGATTCCCATTGGATTCCCACTGAACAGCTTGACTGCCTTCTTTAAAAGATTTAGTCCTAATTTGTACTTTTTCAGAAACCATAAAAGAGGAATAAAAACCAAGACCAAAATGACCTATTATAGATTTAGGATCTTTATTTTTATATTTTTCAAGAAATTCTTCAGCTCCAGAAAAAGCAACTTCGTTAATGTATTTATTCACATCATCTGCAGTCATTCCAATTCCATTATCTTTAATGGTCAATGTACCTGCTTCTTTATCTAGTATAACGTGAACTTTTAAATCCCCTATCTCCCCTTTCACTTCACCAGCAGATGAAAGTGTTAATAGTTTTTGAGAAGCGTCAACAGCATTTGACACCAATTCTCTAACAAAGATTTCTGTATCTGAATACAAAAACTTCTTTATAATCGGAAATATGTTTTCCGTCTGTACGTTAATTGTTCCTTTTTGCATAATAAATTAAATATTTGAAATTGGTTGTTTCAAAGTATATGCCAATCAATAATTAATGACATAATGTCTTATTATAATTTCAATTTTATTAATTGCTTGTAATTTTGGCTTTTATAAGGACTTATTTCATCAGTCAATCTGTCAATATTTAGTAGATCATCTGCTTATTTTTTCTCAAGTTATTAACCAACAAAAAAATGTTAAAAAACAAAACCTCACAGCTGGGCATGGCTATAAAAGATAAATAGCTTTGTAATAAACTTCAAAAGTTGAAAAACACATTTAGAATCATAAAAAACAAGTATTTTATTTCCACCTCCATACTTCTTTTAATCCTTTTTGTTTTTGAAGAAACCAATGTAATTCGTTTAGTGAAAATGAATTACCACCAACACGAATTAATTATTGAGAACAACAACAAAAAAGAGGAAATAGAAAAGGTTAAAGAAAAAACCATTCAACTTACAACCAACAGAGAAGCATTAGAGAAATTTGCTAGAGAAACATATTTTATGAAAAAGAAAAATGAAGTGGTTTACCTTTTTGTAGATCCACAAGAAAATTGAATCTATCCTATCCCATTTTCTTTTCTGATTAAATAATCTTGTAAAATAATTACAGCACTTACTTGATCTACTAACCCTTTATTTTGTCGTTTCTTTTTACCCATTCCGCTTTGAGCAATAGCCTGACTAGCCATTTTAGAGGTAAATCGCTCATCAACTTCTATAATATCAATGGTTGAAAATTTTCTTTTTAAATGTTTTGTGAAATTACTAACCGCTTCACTACTATTGGTTGGTTGACCTTTCAAATTTACTGGTTTACCAATAACAATAGCCTCGACATCATTTAAGGACATGTATTCAACTAAATAGGCAACAACGTCTTTAGCATGAACTTGGGTCAATCTTGTAGCTATAAGTTGTAATTCATCTGTTACAGCGAGTCCAACCCGCTTATTACCATAATCTATTCCTATAACTTTAGCCATCATACAAAAATAAACTAATCCGTTAATGTTGTATCATAGCTAGATGCTTATTACATTAGCCCTATATTTTTATTAATGGAAGCACTTAAAAACATCATCGAATCAGCATGGAATGATCAAGAACTGATTAATCAAAAACCGGTAATAGAAGCTATTGAGCAAGTAATAGAACTTCTCGATAAAGGTCAGTTAAGAATTGCTGAGCCTGATGGTGATAATTGGAAAGTAAATGAATGGATTAAAAAGGCAGTTGTGCTTTATTTTCCAATAAGAAAGATGGAAACCCTTCATGCTGGCCCAATGGAATTTCATGATAAAATGAAACTTAAAACCAACTATAAGGCGCTAGGAATAAGAGTTGTCCCCCATGCAATCTCCAGATATGGAGCTTTCATTTCATCTGGTGTTATTTTAATGCCATCCTACGTTAATATAGGTGCATATGTTGACCACGGCACCATGGTTGATACTTGGGCAACTGTTGGTTCCTGCGCACAAATAGGTAAAAACGTTCACTTAAGCGGTGGCGTAGGCATTGGCGGTGTTTTAGAGCCTTTGCAAGCTGCTCCAGTAATTATTGAAGATGATGTTTTTGTTGGATCTCGATCAATTGTTGTTGAAGGAGTTCGTGTAGCTAAGGGAGCTGTTTTGGGCGCTAATGTAGTACTTACAAAATCCACTAAAATCATAGATGTTACTGGAAATGAGCCCATCCATTACAATGGATTTATTCCAGAAAGAAAAGTGGTAATTCCTGGCTCCTACACCAAAAAATTTAAGGCTGGCGATTATCAAGTTCCTTGTGCCTTAATTATTGGGGAAAGAAAACAAAGTACGGATCAAAAGACATCTCTTAATGATGCGCTTAGAGAATACAATGTTGCTGTTTAAAAAAACATTATGAGTTTAAAAATTGGATTTGACGCAAAGAGAGCTTATCAGAATTATACTGGCCTAGGAAATTACAGTAGAGATCTTCTTAAGCAAATGTTTTCTGATTTCCCTGAAAATGAGTACTTGTTATATACTCCAAAATCTACTAGAAACCCTAGACTAACATTTCTTAATGAATACAAGAATGTTTCCACGAGGTTTCCCAATTCTCCAGTTCACAAAACATTTAAAGGATACTGGAGATCAATAAACTTAGAAAAAACCCTTAAAAAAGATAACATCGATATTTTTCACGGTTTAAGCAATGAAATTCCTAGAAGAAGAAATAGCAACATCAATTATATTGTCACCATCCACGATCTGATTTTTAAAAGATATCCTAGAAATTACCGTTCTATAGATCGCAAAATTCACAACATCAAGTTTAGATACGCTGCTAAAAATGCCGATTTAACCATTGCAATAAGTGAGCAGACCAAAAGTGATTTAGTTAATTTTTACAAAATTGATCCTGCTAAAATAAAAGTGCTTTATCAATCTTGTCATGATAACTTTAGAAGAACATATTCATCGGATGTAATTAATCACATTAAAGAAAAGTTTCAGCTTCCAGAAAACTTCATTCTAAACGTAGGCACAATTGAAACAAGGAAAAACTTGAATGCCCTTATTCAGGCGATACCATTAATGAAAAATGATCTTCCAATTGTTGTAGTTGGAAGAAAAACTAAATATTTCAATTTTTTGAAGGTTCAGATGACTAAATTAAAAATTGATCCTTCTAGAATCATGTTTCTAAAAAATGTTTCAATTGAAGAACTCCCTTCAATATACAAATTGGCTGATTTATTTATTTACCCTTCCTTATTTGAAGGTTTCGGTATTCCAATTATTGAATCTTTAATTTCAGGCACCCCTGTTATTACTACAAAAGAAGGGTGCTTTTCTGAAGCTGGTGGTCCTGATTCGATATACATAGATCCGCTTAATTACCAAGAGATTGCCCATGCTGTAGATCAACTTCTAGAAGATACCCAACAGCAGCAATTAATGATAGCTGCTGGATTAAAATATGTCCAAAAATTTGACCCCAAAAAATTATCAAAAGAATTAATGGAAATTTATCAAAGTATCCGCTAAATGGACGTTATTAATCAGGCAGCACATGTTCTTAAAGATGGAGGAACAATATTATACCCTACAGAAACAGTTTGGGGAATAGGATGTTTGTCAAATCAGCCAAAAGCTGTTGATAAAATATTTGCTATCAAAAAAAGAGCTAAAAATCAAAAGTTCATTCTCTTACTTGGTAATGATTTAAAATTGAGAAATTATGTGCAAGAAATTCCTGAAATAGCATGGGATTTAATCGACTTTTCAGAAAAGCAACCTACGATAATTTATCCTAATGCAAAGAACCTTCCAGATGAATTAATTAGTCAAGATGGGTCCATAGCTATTAGGATTGTTAAAAACAACCAAATAACACCTCTTTTAAATAAAGTAAATTTCCCGTTAATTTCAACTTCTGCTAATGTTAGTGGAGCTAAAACTCCTACTAGTTTGAAAGAAGTGTCGTCAGAAATTTTGTCAAAAGTGGACTTCATAGTAGATTTGCCGGATAATAATGGATCCAATAGACCATCATCAATTATTAAACTACAAACTAACGGTGAAATTAAAATCATCAGAAAATAACTTCAGCTCTCATCCTCTTGTTAACACAACTACCTTAAAATCAATTGCTAAGGTGGCAGAAAACAACAAGCAACCGTTGTATTTAGTCGGTGGTTATGTCAGAGACCTTCTTTTAAATAGAAGCTCTTATGATTTAGATTTTGTCACTTTAGGATCAGGCATTGATCTAGCGAAAAAAATTGCAGCAGCATTAAATGTAAAGCAAGTCTCCTATTTTAAGAATTTTGGAACAGCAATGCTAAATGTTAATAATCAAGAGCTTCAATTTGTTGGCGCTAGAAAAGAAAGCTACAATAAGAATTCAAGAAATCCTATTGTTGAGGATGGCACAATCGAAGATGACCAGAACAGAAGAGACTTTACCATTAATGCATTAGCAATTAGTTTAAATTCGGATGACTTTGGTCAGCTTATTGACCCTTTTAATGGCCTAAAGGATTTGAAGGAAAAGACAATTAAAACGCCCTTAGACCCAGACATTACTTTCTCTGATGACCCTTTAAGAATGCTCAGAGCAATTAGATTTGCAAGTCAGCTAAACTTCAAAATTGAAAATGACACCTTTTCTTCAATAACTAAAAATGCCCAAAGAATTGAGATTATATCTCAAGAAAGAATTACAGAAGAATTGCAAAAAATTATTAAAAGCGATTCACCAAGTTATGGGTTTAAATTATTAGATAAATCTGGTTTATTATCGATAATATTCCCTGAATTCACAAGACTTAAAGGAGTTGATGTTATTAACGGAATGGCCCATAAGGATAACTTTTATCATACCCTAGCTGTTTTAGACAACATTCTCCCTTATTCAAAAAATAATGTTTGGTTAAGATGGAGTGCGCTCCTTCACGATATAGCAAAGCCTGCAACAAAAAGGTTCAACAAACAAAATGGATGGACATTCCATGGTCATGAAGATAAAGGTGCTAGAATGGTTCCAGAAATATTTAAAAAGTTAAAACTCCCTCTAGACCAAAAAATGAAATATGTTCAAAAACTTGTTCAGCTTCATTTAAGACCAATTGCCCTCACAAAAAATGAAATAACCGACTCTGCCATTAGAAGATTACTTTTCGATGCAGCAGAACAATTGGAGGACTTAATGATTTTATGTCGTGCAGATATCACTTCCAAGAACAAAGAAAAGGTTAAAAGATACCTCCAACGATTTGACATTGTAGAACAAAAGCTAAAAGACTTAGAAGACAGAGATAAAATCAGAAACTGGCAACCCCCAATCTCTGGTGAGCAAATTATGGAAATTTTCAATTTAAAACCTTCAAAAGAAGTAGGCATATTAAAAGTAGCATTAAAAGATGCCATTCTTGATGGCGAAGTTGAAAACAACCATGAAGAAGCAAAAAAATATATTATAAATAAAGGAAAAGAAATTGGACTTAAACTTAACAAATGAAAGCCTATAAATTTAGAGTTGTAATTGACACTCAAGAAGACATTTTTAGAGATATTAATGTTCTTGAAAATCAAAATTTTGAAGACCTTCACCTATCAATAATTCATGCATTTGGTTTTGAAGGCGATCAAATGGCCTCTTTTTACATGAGCAATGAGCAGTGGGAAAAAGGAGAAGAAATTGGCTTAATGGACATGTCATTTGGCGATGAAAAAGGTCCCATGAATATGAAAACCACTTTAATTGGTGATCAAGTAAGTAATTCCGATCAAAAAATCCTTTATGTCTATGACTTTTTAAGGATGTGGATTTTCTACCTTGAACTTATTGAAGAATCAGAAGAAAACAAAGATGATGCGTATCCACACGTAAGTCTAAATTTCGGAGAATCTCCTGCTGAAGACTCCAAAGAGATACCTGACTTAATGGATGGAATGATTGCTGAACCTACAATGGATGATCAAATTAAAGATGCCTTGAGTGAATACGATGAAAATGAATTTGAAAACTTCGACAACATCGATGATTACGACTTCTAATAGGCACCACTTATTTTTCTTACTACCCACTCTACAGCAAGAAGTAAAACAATAAAAAACAACAGTATTTTCCAATTTACAAGCTCTTGAACCTTTACTTGTTCATGAATGATTTGTGCTACATCATTTTTAGTATTTAATTGTACGGCCAGCTTAGATAATTCATTAGCAGTAAATACTTCTCCAGAATATTTTTGAGCTAATTGACCTAAAAATTGATAGTCTGCATTGGTTCTAAGAAATTCTAACCTCATTTTTTTAACAATGAAGTTTCCTTTTTTTCTATACATTTTTTCTCCTAATTGAGTAGAAATTTCAAAGTTATATTTACCTGGGTTCAATTCGTTTAATTTAACAGCGTATCCAGAATAAGAAGAACTAAAGTTTTTTTCAAGGATTTTGGCAGAGTCATTATAAAGTTGAAGTAAAACCTCAGCAGAATTTACTTGTTCATAGTTGTCATTAAATAACTTTGCAGAAATTGACACAGCTTCATTTTCTTGATATTCTTGTTGGTAATCGATAGTAAACTTTTCTTTTTTATTTGAGGAAAGTAAATACTGAACAATTTTAGAAAAGAAGGAATCAAATTCATTAAAACCACCAGTTTCCACATATTCATTGAGCCTCCAACGCCAAATTCCCTCTCCTAAAAAAGTACATTTTCGTTGATTGTCATATTCCATCAATTGAACAAGAGGATAAGCTGTTGGCACTCCATTAATTGACTGATATAAAACAACATCACCAGAAACTTTATTCTTATAAGAGGAAGAAAATGGAATCTCTAAAGGTGGAAAGCTTTTTATCAAAGCTCCCATTTTCTGACTAATAATGAAAGAACTAAAAGAAGGATTCACTATTGGTGAAACGACATAGGATCCGTTTATTGGACCTAATGCGATGGATGGATTAATTTCTTTATGTAGATCAGCATTTAATTCAGATCCCGTAAAATATAAAATAGGAATGTTTTCTTTTTTAGATTCATTAACGATTTTCAAAAGCTTTCTTTTGTTAGAATTGTCAGCTCTGTGCAAAACAAGTAAATCATACGAGGAAATAGAATCTTTAAAGTCAGCAATTAGCTGAACATCAAGAGCCCTTCCAATTTTATCATTTAAGCTTTGCTTTAAAGCAGCTATATCTGGGTGCGGAGCTGAAGCAAGAATTAAAATTTTCTCAACATTATTGACCACATTAACAAATAAAGAATAGCTGTTGTTTTTATAGGTAATTTCTTCTGCTTTATTTTCCGCTTCAACTCTTAATTGTTGTGTTCCTTCAACAGATGACTCAACAGTAAACATACAAGATAAAGCTTCCAATTCTTGAGAGATTACCTTTTGTTGTTGGGCCAAAAGTTCATCACCAGAATATAAGCTAACCTTAATTGTTTCGTTTTGATATCCCTTGACAAGAACTTGAGCTTCAACTGGATATTTATTGCCAATTTTAACCTGTTTATTAAATCGAACTTTTTGTACAGAAATGTCTTTTCTAAAATTGGTATCTCCAAGGACAAGGGCATGTAAAGTTACCTGATCTAAACCATAGTCTTTATAAAGTGGATCAAAACCTGAATTCATGATCCCATCAGAAGCCAATACTATTGCAGCTAGATTCCTGCCAAGAAACCTTTCTTTTATACTTTTAAAAAGGGCATTGAAATCTGTTTTTTTTTGAGTGTAATCAATGCTTGAATTTGAAGTTACTTCATTGCCAAAATTTAACACCTCTAAATCATATTTTTCAGCAATTAGCCTTTTAAATAAGCTAACTGAATCTAAATAGTCATTTTTATAAAATGATGAGTCTTTTGAAAGCAGAATACTTTCAGAATTATCCTGAACAAATACAACAATGGGCTTTTCAACTACAGAGCTAACAGACTTAACAACAGGTTCTAGCAAAAGGAAAGAAACAACAAAAACACTAATAAATCGTAAAGAAAAAAGAAGGTAAATCAACACTCTTGAGAGGTGTTTACTCTTTTTATTTCGAAAATACAAGGCAAAACTGTAGCAAAATGCTAGTAGAACTATAGCAAAAATGTAATATACGGGATAGCCTAAGTCTAGATTCATTCTTAGGAAAGCATTCCTCCACAAACACTAAAAACCTGCCCAGTAACATAGCTACTCAAATCAGTTGCTAAATACAAACAGGTATTGGCAATATCTTCAGGACTTCCTGCTCTTTTTAGCGGAATATTCTCTACCCATTTCTTTACCACCTCTTGATCTAAAGCTCCAGTCATTTCGGTTTCTATAAAACCTGGGGCAATAACATTACACCTAATGTTTCTTGAACCAATTTCCTGAGCTATAGATTTTGAGAAACCTATAATACCTGCCTTAGAAGCAGAATAATTTGACTGCCCTGCATTTCCTTGAACACCAACAATTGAACTCATATTAATTATAGAGCCATTTCTTTGTTTTAAAAATGTTCTTAGGGAGGCTTTTGTAAGGTTGAAAACAGATTTAAGATTAACAGACATGATGTCATCCCAATCTTGCTCACTCATTCGCATAAGCAAACCATCTCTTGTTATTCCAGCATTATTAATGAGCACATCAATCTGACCAAATTCTGCAACAATATTTTCTATTAGCTCTTGGGCCTGATTGAAATCACCAGCATTTGATTGATACCCTATAGCTTTAATATTAAAAGCGGATAGTTCCTTTTCGACCTCTTTAGCTTTTTCAGGTGAAGACACATAGGTGAAAGCAACATTTGCACCTTGAGCAGCAAATTTTAAAGCTATTCCTTTTCCAATTCCTCTTGTAGCACCAGTAATAACAGCTACCTTTCCTTCTAGTAATTTCATAAATATTGATTAAGATTAAAGTTAATATGTTTAAACATATACATTTGCAAATTCAAATATAGCAATGAGAAAATTATTAACATTAATTACCTGCATTTTTATTTTAAGTAGCTCCTATTGTCAAACATGGTTTGATCTAGGATTAAAAGGAGGATTTGGAACAGGAATTATTATGAATAATAATATTTGGGATGACCCTGACTACAACCATAGACTATCTCCCTCCTATTCATTTGGAGGTAAAATTGGATTCAATTTTAATGACAATCATGAAATTACTTTAGATATTCTATTTAATAAATTCCAGCAAGACTTTCTGTACAATCAATTTGATAGCATATCTCAAAGTGATCCACTTTATAAATCAAGCCTATCCTATGGATCAATAAGTTATTTACTAATGTATAGGAACAATAAAGATGGTCGGTATTCAGAAATTGGAACATCCATAGAATCTTTACTCAATAGCAGCAGAACAGATGAAAATAGCCAACCAGCAATTGACCTAGATCGATTTAATAAAACACAACTAAATGTTGTAGCAGGGTTTGGAGCATATTTGTTGGGAAGTGAAAATTTTGGAATTACAACAGGAATAAGAATTAGCTATGGAATTAAAGATATTTTTTCTGAAAATGGGAAATCGATAAATCTTCCCACATTAAAACAATACGACACCTATAGTGCTAGCCATCCATTAAGTATATTATTTGTTCTGGAAGCTAATTTTGATTTTGCATATGTCGCAAAAGCTCAATGTAGCAGAAGAAAACTAATTTTATTTTAATACAGCCCAATTAGTTTCTCCATTTTATTACCTGAAATTTCTATAGATTTCTTATTTTTGCCTAGCAAAATCAAAAGGATTTATGGGTATAGAAGCTGAAGAAGAAATTAAAGAAAAATCAATTGACAAAACTTCTTTTATTGAAGAAGTTCTTGCAGATTATAAATTGGCATGTCTAAGTAGAGAAGCCTCTTTACTTGGTAGAAAAGAAGTGCTAACAGGAAAAGCTAAATTTGGGATTTTTGGAGATGGCAAAGAATTAGCACAGATTGCTATGGCCAAGCAATTTAAAAATGGTGATTTCAGATCTGGTTATTATCGTGATCAGACTTTTATGATGGCTATAGGCTCACTATCAATTCAAGAATATTTTGCTGGGCTTTATGCCCACACCAATGTTGTAAATGAACCATCTTCTGCTGGTAGACAGATGGGTGGACATTTTGCCACAAGAAGTTTAAACGAAGATGGCAGCTGGAAAAACCTTATGAATCAGAAGAATTCGTCTGCAGATATTTCTCCTACAGCTGGTCAAATGCCTCGCCTTTTAGGTCTTGCTTTAGCATCTAAAGTTTATAAAGACAATCCTGATTTAAAGACGTTTACAAATTTTAGCTCCAATGGAAATGAAGTTGCTTTTGGAACTATAGGAGATGCTAGCACATCTGAAGGTATCTTTTGGGAAACCATAAATGCTGCTGGTGTTCTTGAAGTACCAATGGCCATGTCTGTTTGGGATGATGGATATGGAATATCTGTTCCGAAAAAATATCAAACAACAAAAGAAAGTATCTCAGTTTTATTGGCTGGAATTGAAAAAAAAGAAAACACCAATGGCTACAAAATTTACAATGTAAATGGTTGGGATTATGTTTCACTCGTTACTACCTACCAAGATGCAATAAGTTATTGTCGCTCCAATCATGTTCCTGTTCTTATTCATGTGGAGGAAATCACTCAACCGCAGGGACACTCTACTTCTGGTTCTCACGAAAGATATAAGTCAAAGGAAAGATTAGAATGGGCAAAACAGTTTGATTGTAATGTAAAGTTTAAAGAATGGATTCTAAGTTCCAATAACGCGCTTAATAAACCCCTAGCTTCAGCAGATCAATTAGAAACTATTGAGAAAGATGCTAAGGCATTTGTTAGACAAGAAGCTAAAAAGGCTTGGAAAGCATTTAATGACGACATCAAAATTGAAAAAGATCAAGTTATTGAGCTTATTGAGAAAATGGCTTCTCAAAGTAAAAATACTCCTCAATTAAAAGAGCTATTAAATCAATTAAAAACTGCTTTTGATCCATTAAGAAAAGACATCCATAAAGCGCTAAAAACCGCTTTTTATCTTACTAGAGATGAAAACATCCCCTCTAAAGACCTTGCTTTAGCTTTTTTAAATTCTTCAAAAGAAAATACTCACGAAAAGTATAGCTCACATCTTTATGCTGAAAATGAATTTTCAGCGCTTAACATCTCTGAGGTTAAAGCTCAGTTTGAAAATACAAAGCTTGTAGATGGAAGAATTATTCTTAAAGAGAACTTCAGAGAGATTTTCAAAACCAAACCAGAAGTAATCACTTTTGGAGAAGATACTGGTCATATCGGTGGAGTAAATCAAGCCATGGAGGGAATGCAAGAAGAATTTGGAAAACATAGAGTTTTTGATACTGGCATTAGAGAAGCAACAATTTTAGGTCAAGGTATTGGCATGGCTATGAGAGGATTACGACCAATCGCTGAAATACAATATTTAGACTATTTACTTTATTGTCTGCAGATAATGAGTGATGATTTAGCAACGGTTTCTTACAGAACTAAAGGAGGTCAAAAGTCTCCAATGATCATAAGGACTCGTGGACATAGACTTGAAGGTGTATGGCATGCCGGATCACCTCTTGGTGGAATCATCAACCTTATTAGAGGTATTATTGTGTGTGTACCAAGAAACATGACTAAAGCTGCAGGTTTTTACAATACGCTACTGCAATCTGATGACCCTGGTCTTGTTATCGAGTGTCTAAATGGTTATCGGTCAAAAGAAAATATACCTTCTAATTTAGGTGAATTCACTACACCAATTGGAATCCCAGAAATTGTAAAGGAAGGTAAAGACATTACTGTAGTAAGTTACGGGTCTACATTCAACATCTGTGAAGCAGCTGCAAAACAGCTAGAGCAAATGAACATCTCTTGTGAATTAATAGATGTTCAGACCTTACTTCCCTTTGATGTAAATCATTTAATTGTTGAATCCTTAAAGAAAACCAATAAAATAATATTTATTGATGAGGATGTTTCTGGAGGAGCAACTGCTTACATGCTCAATGAGGTGATTACCAATCAAAAAGGATATTATTATCTAGATGCTCAACCTGTTTGTTTAACTGCCAAAGATCATAGACCGGCATATGGATCGGATGGAGATTATTTTTCAAAGCCCAACAATGAAGATATTGTTGAAGCTATATACTCAATAATGAACGAGTATGACCCATCGAATTATCCTAGTATTTTTTAATTCATGAAATATATCTTTTGCTTTTTACCCCTTGTTTTAATAAGTTTAAATGCTTATAATCAAGAGGTTAAATCAATCGAAATAAACAATTGGATTAATGAAAATCCCAACGAATTAATACCAATTCGTATTGAATTCAATCAGAACATTGACTGTTATGAGCTCAATCAACAATTTAAAAAAAACAAAACTTCGATTGATAATCGTTCAAAAATTGTCAATAGACTTCTTATGGCCCAAGCAGCCAGCTCACAAAAACAGGTAATAAACTTCTTAAACAATAACCCGAGTACTGCTAATAATTTCCACTCTTTCTACATAGTAAACATTATTGTGGCACTTGTAGACTTACCTACTCTTAAAAATTTGTATGAATTCCCTAACATCAATTCTATAGCACTTGAAAACAATCAATTTCTAGCTCACGATAAATTCACTATTGAAACCAATAAAACACCAAATGGCATAGAAAATGGTCTAGCAGCAATAAATGCTCCAGCGATGTGGGCTCTTGGTTATACAGGAAGAGGAACAATGGCTTACAATTACGATACCGGTGTGTGGCCTACTCATCCTGCTTTTAAGAATCGATTCATTGGAAATAGATATCCTATGCAACAAAGCTGGTTAGGGTTCTTTAATTCATTCCCAAACGGATCTGTACAAAATCATGGCACCCACACTTTAGGGACCATTGCTGGACTAGTAGCCTCCACGAATGACACTTTAGGAGTTGCATTTGGATCATATTGGATTGCAAATGACTTTGTCACATCCACAGTTCAAGGTCTTCCTCCAATAGTCAACATGATTGAAGCTTTTGAGTGGGCATTAAACCCAGACAATGACACTTCCACAACAAATGATATTCCTGATGTGATTAACAATAGTTGGAGATGGTATGATGGCAACGACACCATTCATTGCGAAGGTTTTGTTGTAAATCTAATGAATGCCATTGAAGCTGCAGGAATTGCCAATGTTTTTTCAGGTGGCAATTCTGGCCCCAACAATTCTACCGTTAATTCCCCTCAGCGAATTAACACTTCTGAAGTAAATACATTTTGTGTTGGAAGTGTTAACGGGAACTCCTCCTTCCCCTACCTTATTTCAAACTTCTCTACAAGAGGGCCTAGCCAATGTCCGGCATCAGGATCGCTGGCTATTCACCCAGAAGTAGTTGCTCCTGGGCAGAATGTTCGTTCTGCATGGGATCAAGATGATTACAATACTATTTCTGGAACCAGTATGGCTGCTCCTCATGTCTCAGGAGCGATATTACTTTTAAAAGAAGCTTTCCCTTCTCTTTCTGGAGAAGATCTGCTTTGGGCCCTTTATTTAACCGCTGTAGACCTAGGAGACCCTGGAGAAGACAACACCTATGGAATGGGAATGATAGATGTGTTTGCTGCATTTGAGTACTTAAGCCTAACTAATACACCTGTTGATCCAACCAACCTAACCAACGACATTGAACTAGATTCTCTATCGATACCCAACTTTAGGCCATATACCTGTGAAAACACTTTCACGCCCACAGTATATTTTACTAACGCTGGAGATTTTGCAATTAACAGCATAGACTTCACCATAAAAGTCAATGGAACCATTGTTCAAAACAGTTTATGGAACGGGAATTTAGCACCACTTAATAGCTCAAATTTTACACTCCCCACTATTACCAACTTAAACTCGGGTAAAAACGAAATTCAAGTTTTAGCCAATTTGAATTCTTCAACAACTGAATACGACTATTTAAACAACAGCACCATTTTAAGATTCTCCATAATTAAGGAATTATCTGCCCTTCCATTTATTGAAGATTTTGAATATGGAATAAATGACAACACTTGGACAATAGAGAACAGTAACAATGATAAAACATGGGAAATTGACTCAACAGCAGGACTACCATGGAGCAGTCAATCTGCAGCCATTAAACTTTTCTCCTACGCTCCTAGAGACAATCAAAAAGACGGCCTTATAACCCCAAAGATAACTCTTAGTTCCTCAAGTGATTTATTTCTAACTTTTGACATTGCCTACCAACAAAGAAGTGCAAGTAACTTTCTTAAAGACACCCTTAAAATTTATGTCTCTACAAACTGTGGATTATCCTACGATCACTTGATTTATGAAAAGTTTGACACTGAGCTTAGCACCTTTGACACCTCCTCTTATGATTTTATTCCTGAGTATTTAACCCATTGGAGAAACGACACTGTAGATTTATCATTCTTCTCTAATGAAAACATTCTACTCAAATTTGAAAGCACCAACAGACAAGGAAATAATTTATTCCTAGACAACATTAAAGTTTATCAGGGACTAACAGCACCTCTTTCAACAAATAAAATAGAAGCTTTAGAATATAGTATTTACCCAAATCCAGCAACAGCTTCAATCAATATAATTCTTGAAGAAACCAATAATGATCACATTAAAATCAAGCTGTTTAACACATTAGGAGAACAATTATTACAAACAACATTTACAGGGAATAATAAAGTTTTATCTATAGCGAATTTTTCATCGGGTATCTATTTCATACAACTATCAAACAGCAGAGAAAGTTCCATAAAATCATTCATCAAATGGTAAGGTTAAAACGCTTCATTGTATTGTTTTCATGCTTGTTTTTTTTCTTTGGAGCAAAAGCTCAAGAAAATACTTCCAAATGTAACAAAGTCAAAAAAGGGAGGTTTGAAATGGTTGGCCCTCAAGGAGGAAGCATAAAAATAAAACGGAAAAACAACATTCAAATAGAAAGATATTCAAGACAAAGAGTAAAGCACAAATTCACTATTAATTGGATTGACGATTGCAACTATGAACTTACGCTAAAAAAATCTAGGATTAAGTCATTAATTGATGACACTGAAGTTAAATTGTATGTAAGAGTAACCAAGGTGAGTAAATTTTATTATTCTGCAATAATTAGGAGTAAAAAAAATGGAAAAGGAGAGGAAATTGAAATTCAGATTAAATAGTTAAGAATTTGAGAAAACAGGATATTAAAGAAAAGCTAGACTTTTTTGTAGAGAAATACAATACATCAAATTTTATTGCAAACGACCCCATTTCAATTGCCCACAAGTTTTCAAAAAAAGAAGACATAGAAATTATTGGATTAATTATTGCCACTATTTCTTGGGGGAATAGAACCTCCATAATAAAAAATGGCAATCATTTAGTAAACCTTATGGGAAACAACCCTTATGAATTTACCATGAACTATAAAGATAAAGAGATTAATCACCTTAAAGCATTTAAGCATCGAACGTTTAATCATTTTGATTTGCACTATTTTATCCTTAGAATTCAAGATATCTACTTAAATAAAGGGGGATTGGAAAAAATATTTAACGAAGGATTCCAAGTAAATAAAACTGCAGAACAAGCAATTAATCACTTTAGAAATCAATTTATTCCAGAAGATTTTAAAAAAATTAGGACTCAGAAGCATGTAGCCAATCCACTTAAGGGTTCTGCAGCTAAAAGATTAAACATGTACCTAAGATGGATGGTTAGAAAAGACAACAACGGGGTTGATTTTGGGTTATGGAAAAACATCTCCCCTTCTTATTTATCTTGTCCTTTAGATGTTCATAGTGGCAGAACTGCTCGTAAATATAATTTACTTAAAAGAAAACAAAATGACCTAAAGGCTGTCAAAGAACTGGATGCCTCTTTAGCTTTTCTTGACCCAAAAGATCCGGTGAAATATGATTTTGCACTTTTTGGTATGAGCATAGAAAATGAATAACCAATAGTGAAAAGTTTTAAATTTGTAATCATATGACATTCTTATACCCTGAATTTTTATGGGCCCTTAGCCTAATTGCTATCCCTATAGCTATTCATTTATTCAATTTCAGAAGGTATAAAAAAGTCTATTTTTCTGATATCTCCCTACTTAAGAGCATCACTACTCAAACAAAAAACAGATCTCAGCTTAAAAATATTTTAATACTTATTAGTAGAATCATTGCCATATGCTGTCTTGTTTTAGCATTTAGCTACCCATTTAACCCCGAAAAAGATAAAAAATATCAAAATCAAAAGGTGGTTGCTTTTTATGTAGACAACTCTTTGAGCATGGAAAACAAAAACAAGGATGGCTATTTATTGGATTTAGCCAAGCAACAAGCTTTAGATATTTGTAATCAATACCCAACAAACACGCGCTATGTTTTCTTGACCAATGACTTGCAATCAAACCTTCAAAGAGACTTATCAAAAGCTGAAGTATTACAGCTAATTGAAGCCGTTCAACCTAGCTACATTCAAAAGAATTTTGCTGAAATTTATTTACGCGTTTCTGAGCTATTAAAAGATTTTAACCAAACCAAAGATTTATATTGGCTAACAGATCTTCAAGAATCGAGTTCATCTTTAAATGAACTGAAAATTGACAGTACAATTCAAATTCAACTGCTTCCTTATTTAAACGAAAATGTGGGTAATTTATTCATTGACTCTGTTTGGTTTGATAGTCCAAATAGAAGAATTAACAAACAAGAGTTTTTAACAGCTCGTATAATTAACTCCTCTGAAAATAGCCTTTCATACAACATTGAAGCCTCAGTAAATAAAAAGGAAACTAGAGGAATAAACAACAGTACTATTGACCCTAAAAGCAATCAAGAAGTTCAAATCCCCTTTATGGTAAGGTCTACAGGGATAAAGCACCTTCATGTGAAAATTTCTGACTACAGTGATCCTAATTTACTTTTTGACGATAGCTATTATTTGACCTACAACATCGCAGATAAATTCAACATTCTTCATCTTTACAACAAATCAAATGCAACCACTGAATCCAATCACTTCACCTCTTTATTTTCTACCCAACCAACAGTTAATTTCAACTCCTTCCCCATTGAAAGCTTAGATTATTCGTTAATTGGAAATCAAAGTGTAATTATATTAGAAAACATTAACGCTATAAATTCTGGACTGGCAGCCTCATTGAATGAATTTGTAAGCAATGGCAACACCCTAATTGTTTTCCCTGGATCGAGCTCAAATCTTGATTCGTACAATGTCCTTTACAACAAATACGGAATAGCCTTTAACAATAAGGATACTACTGCTAAAAAAATAGCCTCTTTAAATTACGAACATCCAGTATTTAATGGCGTTTTTAAAGAAATAAAAGACAACATTAATTTGCCAATTGTACGCTCTAACTTCAACATCTCCATCAATTCCGTTTCAACATCAACAACATTAATGAAGATGTCCAACAACACCCCATTTCTTATCGAAACAATTGACAACATGGGTGCTGTCTACACTTTTAGCACTTCTTCTGATGAGGCCTCCACTAACTTTTTAAAACATGCATTGTTTGTTCCTACAATTTTAAGGATTACTGAGCTTAGTCAAAAACAAAACAAATTGGCTTATACCATTGGCCTTGATAACGCTGTAAAGTCAACAATTAACATCTCCAACATTGGAGACCTTAAAATCTCCAAAGTAGATCAACAGAACAGCTTTATTCCTGGATACAAGAAAACGCAGCTAAACAGTTTATTTATTATTGACCAACAAATAAACCAACCTGGACCCTACAACATCCATTACAACGACAGCCTAAAAGAAGGTTTTTCATTTAATTTCAGTAGAGATGAATCCAATACCACATTTTTAAGTATTGAAGATTTTAAAGAAAACATTAGCAATTCTTCATTTGTTAATCACCTTACAATTCATCAAGAAATCAACAACAATAAAGCACTAAATTTATCACAGCAAACTAAGGGTATTTTATACTGGAAGCATTTTATTCTCCTCACTTTGTTATTTTTGGGGTTAGAAATACTTCTAATTAGATTAATTTAATGAAAATGAAGTCAGCCGTTCTACTAAAAAAAGCAACCATTATAGATCCAAATTCTCCTTTCAACAAAGAGATGAAAGATGTCCTTATAGAAAAAGGAATGATTGTAAGCATTAAAAATGAGATTAAACCTTCTAGTAATGCTGTTGTCATTGAAGAAGAGGGATTACACATCTGTCCAGGACTTTTTGATTTAATGGTAGATTTTTCCGAACCTGGAAATGAACACAAAGAAACGTTAATTTCTGGATGCAATGCTTCCATGCATGGAGGATTTACTGGTGTAGGATTAGTTTCTAATCAAGAACCTGCAAGAGACAATAAAAGTGCTGTAGAATTTTGCATTAATAAAACTGCCGAACACCTTGTTGAAGTTCACCCTTATGGGACGGTATCTAAAGGAAAAAAAGGCAAGGAACTTGCTGAAATGCACGACCTTAAACAAGCTGGTGCAGTTGGATACTTTGATGGTAAAAATAGTGTTAGCTCCGCTGGACTAATGTCTAGAGCATTGCTTTACACTAAAAACTTCAATGGTCTTGTATTTTCATTTGCTTATGACACAAGCTTGTCTCCAAATGGACAAATGAACGAAAGTGCTGTTAGCACAAAACTTGGGCTTGAAGGAATTCCATCAATAGCAGAAGAGCTACAATTAAGCAGAGATTTATTTTTAACTTCTTACAATGATGCTAAAATACATTTCTCTACAATATCTACTGAGGCATCTTCAGCCATGCTGCTTGAAGCAAAAGAAAACAACATCAATGTTTCTTCTAGTGTAGCCATTCATAATTTAATACTTACAGACGATAGTTTACAAGACTTTGACAGCAATTACAAAGTACTTCCTCCCCTACGATCTAAAGACGATCAAGTAGCACTCATCAATGGGCTTAAAAGTGGAATTATTGATGTAATAACTTCAGACCATACTCCAGAAGATACAGAATCTAAAAAAATGGAATTTAGCATTGCAAATTTTGGGATAATAGGAACTCAAACTGCATTTCCTTTAGCTGTAACTCATTTGCAAAAGGAACTTGGCCTTGAAGAAATTGTGGTTAAAATGGCAATAAACCCAAGAACCATTCTTCAGCTAGACCTTCCTATTATTAACGAAGGTTTTAAAGCTAATATTACCATTTTCAATCCAAATTCTAGCGCTAAATTCAACAAAGAAATTAATCAGTCACTAAGCAACAACTCTCCATTTTTAGACTCCTCGTTTACATGCAAAGTTATTGGTGTGGTAAATGGTGAGAAATATCACTTGAATGAATAGTGAAATATCTTTTTTTATTAAGTAAAAATATTACTTTTGTGCCGGGCAAGTCTTATACGACCAGCTCCTGCTGAATCCCCCAGGATGGGAACATAGCAAGGGTAAGTGGTTGAGCGGTGCGATGTAAGTAGCTTGCCCATTTTTCTTTTTTTACCACCTTAAATTATACAAATGAAATTTTTTATTGACACTGCTAATCTTGAACAAATAAAAGAAGCTGAAGACATGGGTATTCTCGATGGAGTTACCACTAACCCATCTCTTATGGCTAAAGAAGGAATTTCCGGAGAAGAAAACATCATCAATCATTACAAAAACATTTGTGACATTGTTGAAGGTGACGTTAGTGCAGAGGTCATCTCTACTGACTTTGATGGAATGGTTAAAGAAGGAGAAAGACTAGCTGCTCTTCATCCAAACATTGTTGTTAAAGTTCCTATGATTAAAGAAGGTGTTAAAGCAATAAAATATTTTTCTTCTAAAGGAATAAAAACAAATTGCACATTAGTATTTTCTGCAGGTCAAGCACTTTTAGCTGCTAAGGCAGGTGCTACCTATGTATCTCCTTTTATTGGTAGATTGGACGATGTAAGTACTGATGGCATCGATCTTATTGACCAAATAAGATTAATTTACGACAACTACGGTTATGAAACTCAAATTCTTGCTGCTTCTGTAAGACACCCAATGCACATCATTCAATGTGCTGAAATTGGTGCTGATGTAATGACAGGACCTCTTAGTGCTATAACAGCCCTCTTGAAACATCCATTAACTGATATAGGTTTAGAAAAATTCTTAGCAGATTTCAAAAAGGCCAACGGCTAATTTTAATGTTAATTGAGATTTTAGGAAGCACGCCTGATTCAAGGAAAATTAAACAGGTTGTTGATGTGTTGAAAAACGGAGGTATAGTGGTTATACCTACAGACACTATCTATGCTTTTGCCACAAGCCTAAACAACAAAAAAGGTCTCGAGCGATTAGCTAAATTTAAAGGAGTAAAACTTAATAAAGCACAGTTCTCACTTATCTGCGATGGTCTTAGTGATATTGCAAGTTTTACTAGGCCTATTGAAAGAAATGTTTTTAGAGCATTAAAAAATTCACTTCCTGGACCTTTTACCTTTATATTAAATGCCAACAACCATGTAGCTAAATTATTTGGCACCAATAAAAAAGAAGTTGGTATTCGTGTTCCAAACCATCAAATTACTAAAGCTATTGTTGAACAGTTGGGTCACCCGTTGGTAAGTACATCTGTTCATGATAACGATGAAATTATAGAATATACTACAGACCCAGAAGCTATTTTTAACCGATATGAAGACCAGGTAGATTTAGTCGTTGATTCTGGTTATGGTAAAAACCAAGCCTCTACTATTGTAGATTGCACAACAGGTGAGCTGACTATACTTCGTCAAGGTATTGGAGAGCTAAACGCCTAATATCAT
Source organism: Parvicellaceae bacterium (assembly GCA_045561415.1). Classification (GTDB taxonomy): domain Bacteria; phylum Bacteroidota; class Bacteroidia; order Flavobacteriales_D; family Parvicellaceae. The sequence goes on along the minus strand of JBJKXU010000015.1, from coordinate 3,716 downwards.
ATCTTACTGTACCAGCACCTTTTGAGTTTTCATTAGTCTGCCCTCTTCAGAAAATATACTTACAAAATAAACCCCAGAGCTGTTTTCAAGAGATAAATCAAATTGCGATGTGATGCTAACAAGCTGTTTTTCTAGAACTAGCTGACCTAAAGAATTTGTTATCTGAACTTTACCATTAAATCGTTTATTGGAGCTTATGGTAAATATTCCATTGTTAGGGTTTGGAAACAATTCAATTACAATTCCATCAGCTGAATAGATGCCAGTACATTCTAAAACAACTATGGTTAATGTATCTGTTCCAATACAACCCGTATTAGCATCGGTATAGCTATATACAATGGTATGGGTTCCTGTTCCTGCAACAGGGGGATAAAAACGATCATCAGTTACACCAGGCCCAGCAAATACTCCACCAGAAGGTGATGCTGTCAACAATACATTATCAAGATTTAAACAAACTGTATCTTCTGCAGCAATTGCCACGACTGTTGGCGATGGAGTTACTGTTAGGGTTAAATCGTCTGAATTTTCGCATCCATTTCCATCGGTTCCAATTACAGTATAGGTCGTTGTATTGGCAGCACTGAAAGTTACTCCATCTACTACCCCATTATCCCAGCTATAGTTTACTGCTCCTGATCCAGAAAGGGTTATGGGATCTCCTAGACAAACGGATAAATCTATACCCGCATCTACAGTTGGTAAAGCAAGTTCTTGCAAATATATACTGTCCGTAGATGTACATCCTAACCCATTTCCAACAGTAGCAGCATAATCTCCAGATTGTGTAGCGTAAATGGTTTGGGTGGTATCTCCCGTATTCCAGCTATAATAGATGTAGCCTGCTCCAGCGTCTAATAGTACACTATCTGAAAAACAAAAATTTAAGGTGTCTCCTAAATCTACAGTTGTAACAGCAATAACAACCGTATCAACAAGAGCACAACCAGAGCCATCACTAGCGCTAACAATATACTGATTGCTTACTGAGGGTGAAAAAGCAACTCCATTGGTTACCCCATTGGTCCATACATAGGAAATAGCAGGTGGCCCAACAGTAATGGTGTTAGTCATCATACTATGTAGCTCACAATTGTAATAATAAGTACCAGAAGCAGTAGGTACCCAAGTTATTGTACCTGAGCTAGTACCATTATTGGTAACAGAAACTCCATTTGATGAGCCAGTACCTTGAATAGTATTTATCCAAAATGGATGACCAGGTGAATTCACATTAAAAAAAAGCGTATCACCAAGATTTATAGAAACAGCAGGATCAGCTCCAGTAAAACTTCCAGCAAACGTATAATCCATAGCACTAGAAGCGGTAACATCTATGGTATAAGTATTAAAAGGACTGGTTCCAGGATGAACAAAAATTCCAATTGGAATTGGACTAGAAGCAGTAGAATTTGAAGATTCCCCATCTAATGCATTTGGACCACTAAAGCTCCAGCTAGAAAGAGAAAAAACCGATCCGTCTGGTCCAGTAGAGCTATTTCTATAAGCCCAACCATCCATATATTCCCAAGGCTCACCATTGCCGTCTACATTAATGTCTCCAAAAACATCAATAACATTACTTTGATAAAAAAGCTCCATGGCATCGTCTCCATTAATATTTACTGCACTTGTAATGTAAGCTGCATTAAAACCAAACCATTGATTAAAGGTAGCAGAGTCAGAGCTTAGATAGATGTAATCTCCAGCATTAGCAGAAACAGCAGGAAAAGTAAATTCCTGACCGTCACTTCCACCACCATTATTGGCAGAACCAACACCATACAGGCTTAAATCACTGATGTCTTTAATTGCATACAGCTCAATTCCTTTAGGTGTACCTCCAGATAAAGGCCCGTCAAAAACAGCACTAATCACTAAATTATTATTGGGTAAAACATTAGCACTTGCCGTTAAGGTCACTGAATCTCCTGCACAAATACTTTGATCAGCTATGTTGCTAGTAAAAAAAATGTTATCGCAAGGAACTTGAGCATTTAGTGCTGTGAAAAAAAACAAAAGTATTGGTAGAAATATATTTCGATTTATCATTTTATAAAATTTTTAATAATTTACAATAAAAATGAATAATCCATGTAAATTCATTTTAAAGAATTCTTTAAAACTTTCTTGAAAACTTTACTATTCTCTCATTAAAAACAGCTGTTTTTTCATGAACTTTATTGCCAATGGTACTTAACTACATATGGATTGCTTTTTTCCTAATTGCCTTTATAGTAGCGCTTTATAAAACTATTTTTCAGCATGATTTTGAAGTCTTCTCCGCTATGGTTAGTAGTACTTTTGATATGGCAGAAGTCTCTTTTGAAATTGCCATTGGCCTAACCGGTATTTTATGTTTATGGCTAGGAATAATGAACATAGGAGAAAAAGGAGGTGCTGTACAACTCTTATCAAAGTTGGTTGGACCGTTTTTTAACCAGCTATTTCCTGAAATACCTGAAAACCACCCTGCAAGAGGGTCTATGATGATGAACTTCTGCGCCAACATGCTAGGACTTGATAATGCAGCAACTCCAATGGGGCTTAAAGCCATGAATGAGCTTCAAGAGCTTAACGACAAAAAGGATACAGCCAGCAATGCCATGATCATGTTTTTGGTCTTAAACACATCTGGGCTTACCCTTATTCCAATTACTGTAATGAATTACAGAAGTCAATTTGGAGCAGAAAATCCTGCAGATGTATTCATCCCTATTCTGCTTGCCACCTTTTTTGCTTCTATAGTAGGATTAATAACCGTTGCGATCTATCAAAAAATAAATCTTTTTAATAAAATAATTCTAGCATATCTAGGCGGAATATCCTTGCTAATAGCCGGAGCTATTTATTATTTCAGCAACTTATCTCCAGCAGATTTAAAAACGCAATCTTCATTAATAAGCAGTATAATTTTATATGGAATCATTTGTCTATTTATAGTTCTTGCATTAAGAAAAAAAATTAATGTTTATGAGGCATTTATTGAAGGGGCTAAAAGTGGATTTGATATTGCCGTTAAAATAATCCCCTACCTAGTTGCCATTATTGTTTCTATTGGAGTTTTTAGAGCTTCAGGTGCCATGGATCTTTTTATTGGAGCTATCGCTTCATTTTTTAGCTTATTTCTTGAAAACACTGAATTTGTAAACGGTCTACCTACAGCTTTTATGAAGCCACTTAGTGGATCCGGAGCTAGAGGATTAATGCTCGAATCTTTTCAACATTTTGGAGTAGACAGCTTTGTTGGAAAGCTTACTTCTACCCTTCAAGGAGCAACCGACACCACTTTTTACATTATAGCTGTATATTTTGGAGCCGTTAGTATTCGCAAAACTAGGTACGCAATAACCGCTGGTCTAATTGCTGACTTTGCTGGTATAATAGCTGCAATATTTATTGCTTACCTGTTTTTTGGCAATACTGCCAATAAAATATCTAATGAACAGCTAATGGAGTCATTCTCAACAGCAGTAACCACTCAAAACTGCTCTTCTTTAACTCCTTATTTGGAAACTGAAATTTGCTTATTTGATATGGAATTAGACACCGTAGCTAAAACACCAACAGAATTCATTCAATTCTTTGACCAAACCAAAGACTATCAACTTATGCTGTGCAAACAGCTATCAAGTGATCAGTACCTAGTTAAATTCAACAATTCTTCCAAGCACAGGAGCTACAAATTAAATTTAGAAAATGGCAAAATAAGA
>JBJKXU010000014.1:0-48201 GCA_045561415.1 Parvicellaceae bacterium | reverse complement strand
TGAGAGTAAAACGGCAATTAATAGGGTGAAGTTGTCAGTGTGATCTAATGGAATAGGAGTTGTAGGGTAGAGTTTTTCTAACTCTTCAATGATGTATTTTACTTTTTCTGCTTTGACCATAGAAATTATATTCTTTGTACATCTTTTTTCTCCACCCATCCAATTTTTTCATCAAATGAAATTTCTAGCCAGTTTTCATTTTCGTCTATAATTTTCATTTTACTGCCCTCGTGCAATTTAAAATTAGATTCTGAATTTGTTGATGGTTCTGCTTTTATCCAAACATGAGCTGAAAACAAAATGCAATAATTGGTTTCTTGTGTTTTGTGGTTACTCAGCCAAGCAAAGTAGATGGTAAACAGCGTAAATATAAATGCAGCTAATGCGGTATAGAAAGTAGCTTTTTTTAATAGCTCACTAGTTGAGAATAAAAACAATGCCAATAAAGAAAAAGAAATAAAGACTAAAAAAATTGAGGTATAGGCCCAGTAGTTGGTGGATTTGCCTAAGAATACATGTAGCCAATCTGTAATGTGAACAGATTCTTTCACAGAAGATTTGTCTTTAATTATTTTATTACACAGCTTTAAATTGTGTATTAAGTTTTGATCTCCTGGAGCTATTTTTAAGCCTTTTTCATAAAACAATATGGCATGAGCTAGGCTATCTAGTTTAAAATACGTATTCCCAAGATTTAGGTATAATTCCTTGGAATATAAACCTGATTTTGTCAATTGAAGATAGCTGTTTTTAGCAGTTTGGTAGTCTCCTTGTTCATAGGCTAAATTACCTTGAGAAAAAAAAGCTTGGTCTGCTTTATTGTTGTAACAAAACATTGAAGAGACAATGAAAACACATATTAAAGTACATCTATATTTTAGCATGATTTTCAATTTTTGAGATTATACTTTTGCTTTTGTTTAAAGTTTTTTCTGAGTCTTTATTACTTATTGGAGCATACCTTGCCAATTCACATTGCTCTAATATTTCTGTCAATTCCATATTAATTTCTGCTGGAATTTTATGTTTTTCAAAAGCTAGGAGAATCGTTTCTTTGTTCAAATTGGAAATGGGTAATTTAAATTTAATTGAAATGTATTCTAGCCAAGCTCGATACAGTTCTTCATAAAAAAGCTCTATTTTGTTTTCGTTAATTAGTGTAGAAGCTTTTGAAAATCTTTTTTCAATTGCTTTACCTGCTTTTTTTCTTACTAAATCAAATGAGTTTTTGTTTTTGTTACTGAATTTTTTAAAGAGAAAAAGGAAGAAAAATAGCAGTCCTGGAGCTGTTAGAAGTATCCAATACTTAAATGTCCCAAATAAAGGCGAAACAAGCTGATTAAGCGCTGTATTTCCTTGAATGTGTCTTATGTTGTCATTTACCATAACAACATCTTCTTGGTTGTTTATTCTCACAGATGAGCCTGTATTATTTTTACCTGTTGCTTTTAAAACAGTTACTTTTTGTGCAGGATGAGCTAGTGTTTTGTATTTTTTTGTTGAAATATCAAAATAAGTGAAAATGATTTCGGGTATTTCAAAATCGCCATGATGTCTTGGTATAAGTAGCTGTTGTTGAATTTTTTTACCACTTATTCCATTGACAGCTATTTTAATTTTTTCTTTGTTTTCTGCAGGGAAGATTTCAAAGTCACTAGGGTACTTAATTTCAGGAAGTTGAAGTTGTTTAAGGTTCCCTTTTCCACTAACCTCAATAGTGAGGTCTAAAGGTTCATCTACGTGCAGTTCCTTTGTCGAATATTTTACGTTAAGTTGATAATTTTTACCTACTTGTTCATTAAATGTTTTTGGAGCTCCTTTTGGGAAATTTTTCACGTTAATTTTAACCTTATTACTTGAAAAAGTTTTTTCAAAACCTCTATTAAAAAAATCTTGATTTAGCAGTGCCTTAATTTCTATTGGTGGAATGATTAGCTCTCCAGTTTTTTGAGGAGAGATTATCTCTTTCTTTAGTGTGATTACGTTGTATGGAAGGCCATTGATTACTTCTTGTTTTTGTGGCCAACCATTTTTATTTGCAGTAACCTCTTCTGTCCAAAATCCATTGGTCATAGGGAATTCATAATCTATAATTTGCATTCTATTGTATCTAGTATAGATTTTATAGCTAGCTAAGATGTTTTCACCCATGTATGCAGTTGTTTTACTGAGTGATATTTTTGCAAATAAGTTTTTGTCTTTTGTTTGAACGGTAACGTTTGTTGATGAATTGTTTTTTTGATTGGCTCCAACAGTTATTTTGATTGATTTAGATTTGCTTAGTTGACCGTTATAGTCTGCACTTGCCGGTAGGATTTCAAGCTGTCCTGTCTTGTTTGGAGAAAGTAAGTAGGTTAACGTATAGGTTTGAGTTCTGTCCATTTTCCCGTTTATTATCGATACAGAACTTGAAGAGCTTGAGTAGGGTCCTTGAACAATAGAAAAATCAGAAAAATTAGGGGGGATTACATTTACTTTTTTGTTGGTTTCAACAGTATATTTAATGTATTCATTTGATTTGATTTGATTGTCATTGACAAATGCTTTAATGGAAAAGTTTTGAGCTGAAAATCTAGAATTAAATGTAAAAATTATAAATAATCCAACAGCTAAATATGTAAATCTTTTAATGAGCATAGTTACCAATCTTTAGTTTGATTGTTTTTTTTCTTTTTATCCCCTTTTTGAAGATTAACTTTTCTAAGTATTTTTTGCTCATCATTATTGATGGCATCTAAGTTTTTTTCAATTTGTTTTTGAGACATTTCTCCCTTTTTTTCCTTTTGGTCTTTGTCTTGTTGGTCTTTGTTTTGCTGGTTTTTGTTTTGCTGGTCTTTGTCTTGTTGATCTTTGTCTTGTTGGTCTTTGTCTTGCTGATCTTTGTTTTGCTGGTCTTTGTCTTGTTGGTCTTTGTTTTGTTGGTCTTTATCTTGTTGGTCTTTGTTTTGTTGGTCTTTGTCTTGTTGATCTTTGTCTTGTTGATCTTTGTCTTGTTGATCTTCATTTTGCTTTAAGTGACTTAACGCATAAGCTAAATTATACCTTGTCTCTTCATCTTTTGGGTTAGCTCTAAGCGAATTTTTAAAGTAATTAATGCTTTCAATTAAACTTTGTTTATCCTGTTTCTCTTTGAAATTTTTCAGGTAACTGTTTCCTATGTTATGAAGAGCTTCTGCTTTTTCAATATTGCCTTCAATACCTTGGATATACTTGTTGTAATGAGATCTAGCTTGGTCAAAATCACCATTTAAATATGCCGCATTACCAGCATTATAAATGGCCTTATTGTAGTTTGAATTTTCACTGTAAGCATTTATAAAATGTTGTTCTGCTTTTTTGTAGTTCCCATCTTCATAGGATTTAACCCCTTTGTTAAGCTCTTGTTTTGCTGTTAATTGAGCTAAACAACCTAATGCAGTTAAAGAGAAAAAGATAATACTAATTGTTTTTTTCATAGCTTTTAAATAGTTCAATATTACTCCAAAAATTAGATTTTTTATCAGTTATAGAAAGTTCAAGCAATAAAAACAACAGACCAACAAATAAGTAGATTTGAAATTTATCATCATAAGAGGAATACTTGTTGGTTTCTAAAGTAGATTTTTCAATTTTGTTAATTCTATTAATAATATTATTTAAACCAATATTCATACCACGAGCTCTTGAATATACTCCGTCACCTGCATTGGCTATATCCATAAGCATTTGCTCATTTAATTTAGTAAGTACTGTTTGGTTGTTTTCATCTTTTTTTACTCCTGTTTGTTTGCCGTTCTTTAATATGGGAATTGGAACTCCTTTAGTTGTTCCCATTCCAATTGTATTGATGATGATTCCTTTATCATAAGCATTTTTTGCTGCTGTTATCGCATTTTCTTGATGATCTTCTCCATCAGAAAGAATAATAATGGTTTTATTGGTTTCTCTTTCTTGTTTAAATGAGGAGATGCATTTGTCAATAGCATTGCCAATATCTGTTCCTTGAGAAGAAATCATTTGCGTTTCTATATTTGAGAGAAACATATTGGCTACTTTGTAATCTGGAGTAATTGGAAGTTGCTTGTAGGCATCACCTGCGAATACCACAATTCCAATGTGATCTCCTTTTAGGTTTTGAAATAAACTAGATATTCCTTTTTTAGCAACATCTAAACGACTATATCCTTTAATTAAATCTTCAGCTAACATGCTTTTACTAACATCAAGAGCAATCATAATGTCAATACCTTTTGAGGTTACCCTGTCTTTCATTTTCACCATATTGCGGATTAGAAAGGGCTATTATTATAAATCCTAAACCTAATCTTAAAAAGAGAAATTTTAGAATTGACTTGTTGTTGGAAATTCCTTGATGTAAAAAGGGGAGGAGCTTAATGGATGAATAGCTTAAAATGGCTTTGTTTTTCCAATTTCTATTTATTTGCCAACAGACAATAATAAAAGGAATTAATAAAAATGCCCACAATGCTTCAGGACGCTCAAAGCGAAACTCTTTGATGTTAGTTATGGTGATGTAGTAAACCCCTAATGAGATGCTCCAAAATAAAAGCTCTACAACAAGTAGGATGATACTACTTTTAATAGTATTAAAAAGATATGAAGGATTTTTTTCTTTCAATTTATTGTTTTGAAAATTATCGTATTACATATAAAAGCCATTAGAAAAGTGATTATCCCTGCAATAATAAATAGGTAGGCCATTTCAGGTAAATCAACTTCATATTCAATGGTTTCAATTTTAGCAGTTTCAAGCGCATTAATCTCTTGATATATTTCTTTTAGCTTGTTGTTGTTGGTTGCCCTAAAGTACTTCCCTCCAGTGTTGTCGGCTATTTTAGTTAATGTTTTTTCATCTATTTCAACCGCTTGATAGTCGTAAATATAGTTTCCGCTATAAGGGTCAATAGCTATTGGTGTTCTAGCTTTTCCATTGGTGCCTACTCCAATTGTGTAAACTCTAATTCCAAGTTTTGTAGCCATTTCTGCGGCATTTAATGGATGAATTTTTCCGTGTGTATTTACCCCATCAGTAAGAAGAATAATGACTTTGCTGGGAGACTTTGACTCTCTAAGTCTATTTATAGCTGTTGCTAATCCCATTCCTATTGCTGTTCCTTGACCAACAACTCCTTGTTGAGCTGTTGAAATTAAATCAGTTAATATATTAACATCTGATGTTAATGGACATTGGGTGTAAGCTTCCCCTTCAAAAATAACTAAGCCTATTCGGTCGTTAACTCGGTCTTTTACAAAATCAGCAGCTAAATCTTTTGATGCTTCGAATCGATCTGGTTTGAAATCTTGAGCAAGCATACTGCCAGAAGCATCCATTGAAATTATAATATCAATTCCTTCTTTATGAAGTTTTTTTACAGACTGAGATTCAACACTTAATTGAGGTCTAGCAAGTCCTAAAATCAAAAAAGTTAAAGTGAAGAGTTTTAAGCCAAAAATCACATGTTTAAACCAGCTGATTTTATTGTTACTTGTCCCTAAAGTAAATTCTAAAGATGGGATTTTTAAAGTTGATGTTCTTTTAGCTGATTGCCAAAAATAGCCAATCAAAATAAGTGGAATAACTAATAGTAGCCACAATAGATTAGGATCATGAAATTGGTATGTAGTTAAGCTAGTCATTCTTTATCTTCACTATTGTTAAGGGGCAGATCATCTCTTTCATTTTCAATAAAAGCTTTTGTTGTTTCTATTGCATAGCTATTTTCTTGATTTGTGGGAAGGAGCTTGGCGAATTTTACTAAATCCGATATGGTAAATAGCTTTTCCAACTTTACTATCCATTGTTGGTCGATCAATGTGAGATTTAAAGCGTTTATTATTTCAATACTTGTTTTTTCAAAAGTTGGCACTTGATATCTGTATTCAATAAACTCTTTTGTTACATCAGTAATTTCTGTGAAATACTGTTTGTGTTTGCCATTCTGCCAAAGTTTTTTTTCTTCAATTTGGTGGAGTTTTTCTAGTAATATTACTGGAACTGGAATAGAAGGAGCAGTTATACTATTTTCTTTCTTTTTAGGTTTAAGTTTGTTTACAAGTAAAAGTAAAATTATAACTAGGATAATGATTAGTACTAGGTAGATTCCATACTTTTTTAACCAAATAATTATCCGTTCAAAAAATGAAAGGGGATCGATTTTAAGTTCCTTTATTTTTTTTATGCTTTCATCTTCAGAAATTTTGATGGATTTAACTGTAAAATTTAGGGATTCAGTAAATATTTTCTCATCATTAACTAAGGCATATATCGGAGGGAATTCATACCTACCTGTATCGAAATTGGCAATTTGAATATTTTGCGAAATTTTTGTGATAAATTCTCCATTTTCAGCTTCATAATTTGAAGTCTTTAAGCTGTCTATAGCCCATAATTCCCAATTGTTTCCTAAAGTATCTTTTAATTTAAATTGTGGAAATGAAATTTCATCAATTGAGATAGAGGAAGAGAACGAGAGTTCGAATTTCAGCTCAGCCGGCTCTCCAATTAATAAATCAAGCTGATTGGATTTTGCTGTAAATTCTTGCTGTTGTGAAAAACCACAAGAAGAGAAAAGTAGCAATATGTAAAATAGCTTTCTCATCTTCTTTTAAATAGATTCATTAGCGGTTTTATGTATCCTTGTTGAATGTTGATGTTGGCAAAATCGACATTTGATTTTTTAAAGGTTGCTAAGGTTTTGTGTTCTCTACTTAATGCATTGTTTTTGTATTTAAGTTGATTTTTCTTACTACTAGTATTCACCCATTTTTTTTGACCAGTCTCAGCATCTTTAAAATGTGCATATCCAATATTTGGGAGGATCTTCTCTCTTGAGTCAAATACCTTAAGAGCAACCACGTCATGTTTTTTATTGGCTATTTTTAAATCTTGCTCATAATCATCAGCAATAAAGTCAGAAATGATGAAAGCAATGCTTCTTTTCTTAATCATGTTATTGAAATACTTGATGGCAGCACCAATGTCAGTTTTTTTTCTTTTAGGTTGAAACTCTATGAGCTCTCTAATGATTCGTAAGATGTGTTTTTTTCCCTTTTTAGGAGGGATATATAATTCGGTAATGTCCGAAAAAAGAATAGCCCCAATTTTATCATTATTTTGTGTGGCAGAAAAGGCAATAACTGCAGATAACTCTGCTATAACTTCTTTTTTTAATTGATTGGTGGAACCAAACATTTCTGATGAAGAAATATCTACTAGCAACATAACTGTTAATTCTCTTTCTTCATGGAATACTTTAACGTAAGGATGGTTAAACCTAGCAGTAACATTCCAGTCAATGGTTCTAATTTCATCACCAGGCATGTATTCTCTTACTTCAGAAAATGCCATGCCTTTTCCCTTAAAAGCAGAGTGGTACTCACCAGAAAAAACTTGATTGGAAAGCCCCTTTGTTTTAATTTCTATTTTCCTTACTTTTTTAAGTAATTCTTTAGTGTCCATTGTTTAACTATTTACTTTTTAAGGGACATCAACTTTGTTGAGAATGGTGTTTATTATTTCTTCGCTTGTAATGTTTTCAGCTTCAGCTTCATAGCTTAGTCCAATTCTGTGTCGCAATACATCGTGTGCTACTGCTCTTACATCCTCAGGGATTACGTATCCTCTTCTTTTGATAAAGGCATATGCTTTTGAAGCATTTGCTAGAGCAATACTCGCTCTTGGAGATCCGCCAAAAGCTATAAGCGGCTCAATGTCATTGAGTTGAAATTCTGAAGGTTCTCTTGTTGCAAAAACAATGTCTACTATGTACTGTTCTATTTTTTCATCCATGTAGATTTTCTTGACTACTTTTCTTGCTTTAATTATTTGTTCAGGACTTACGGCTTTATTTGGTTTAGCCATTCCTTTTTCAGAAACATTGGCCCTAATAATTAATTTTTCTTCTTCTCTTTTGGGGTAAGGTAATACCACTTTAAGCATAAATCGATCTACTTGAGCTTCCGGAAGAGGGTAGGTGCCTTCTTGTTCAATTGGGTTTTGTGTGGCCATCACCAAGAAAGGTTCAGGAAGTTGGTAAGTATTTTCGCCAATGGTTACTTGTCTTTCTTGCATGGCTTCAAGAAGTGCACTTTGTACTTTTGCAGGTGCTCTGTTAATCTCATCAGCCAATATGAAATTGGAAAACAACGGGCCTTTTTTGGAAATAAATTCTTCTTTCTTTTGATTGTAAATCATTGTTCCCAATAAATCTGCAGGTAAAAGATCTGGTGTAAACTGAATTCTTTTAAAATCAGCGGCAATTGTTTGAGATAGCGTGCTAATGGCTAATGTTTTAGCAAGTCCAGGAACACCTTCAAGTAAAATATGACCATTAGAAAGTAAACCAATCATAAGACTTTCAATCATGTGCTGTTGTCCAACAATGACTTTTTTAATTTCTAGATTCAGTAAATCTATAAATGCACTCTCTTTTTGAATCAGCTCATTGAGTTCCCTTATATCTGTTGATAATGAGTTTGGTGTTGTAGGTGAGCTAGGAATAGTAGCTTTGTCTTCTTCCATAGTTTAGGTTAATTAATCAATATTTTTAATAACGATTCAAAAATGTTAAATATTGATTTTATTTCATTAAATATGTTGTTAATAAATGTTAAGGATAGTTTGAAAATAGTTCTATTGAATATTCCCTCAACTCTATAAAGTTTTATTTTTATTGTATGATAAAAAAAGAATTATTAGTTCAAGATTGTATCCAATCTGTTAGGGAATTTCATGATGCATTTTTAATAGAAAATCAAGACGCTCCTGTAGCTGCTATAGCTGAAAAAGATTATTTATTAAGGCACCGCTTAATGATGGAAGAAAACGATGAGTATTTAGCTGCAGCTAAAGACGGTGATTTAATTGAAGTTGCCGATGCATTAGGAGATATGCTTTATATCCTTTGTGGAACCATTTTAAAGCATGGAATGCAGGATAAAATTGATGAAGTTTTTCAAGAAATTCAAAAAAGTAACATGAGCAAGCTAGATGAAAACGGGAAGCCCATTTATAGACAAGACGGCAAAATTCTAAAGTCTAATAAATATTTTAAGCCCAATATAAAATCAATTGTAGAATAAGCTCTAAAACCCAATTTTACCTTTTGGGCTTACTATTTCTTTTTTTAGGGCAATCATTTCAACACAAGCAACAGCACACTCAATTCCTTTATTACCGTGCTTTCCACCAGATCGGTCAATGGCTTGCTGCATGGTGTTGTCTGTTAGTACACCTAAAATCACCGGCTTATTGTACTTAAGACTTACGTTCATTATTCCATTGGTAGCTCCCTGACAAACAAAATCAAAATGCTTTGTTTCTCCTTGAATTACACTGCCAAGAGCAATAACTCCATTTACATTGGTGTGTTCTAACAAATACTGAGCTCCAAGTGGAAGCTCAAAAGTTCCAGGAACATAATGAATGTGAATGTTAAGCTCATCAATGTTAAGATCCAAAAGTGTTTGTTTAGCTCCAAGTAAAAGGTTACTTGTTATTTTATCATTCCATTTGGATACTACAATTCCTATAGACATTCCTTTGGTGTTAGGAATGTTTGCTTTATCAAAATGAGATAGATTTTTTTCTACTGTAGCCATTTATTCTTCCTGATATACAGGTTGGTAAACCGGACTTCCTAATTTTAGAGACTCTAGGTATTTCTCAGCCGTAAGCGATAGTGGAGATGTAGGATACTTTTCTACTAGTTCTTGATATACCTGTTGAGCAGAGGAATAATCTTCATTCATTTCATGGGTGAAAGCAGATTTCATCATGTAAATAGGAGCGGTAAGCTCATTATCTCTTCTTCTATATGCTTGTTCATAGAATTCTCCTGCTTTTTTTATGTCTCCTTTTTGAAGATGTGCATCCCCAATAGCTCCAAGAGCAATTGTTGCTATTATTTCATCATTAAAATCAACATCAGAAAGTGTTTTTATAGCGTTATCGTAATCACCAGTATTGAGATAAGCAATGCCTAAATCATATACAGCAATTTTACCACCTACAGAGCCAGAATATTCGTTTATTGCCTTGGTAAGACTTTTAAATGTTTGCATTGAGTCTCCTGCAATTAAGCTGTTCCAGTCGTTGTTGTCAAATGCAGCCGCTTCTTGACGCCATATAGCAGCAAGTGATTTTTCATTTTTTGGAGCTACAACATAATTTTGATAAACAACTGAGTAGCAAAACCAACCTATAATAACAACAGCTAATGCAATGGAAGCTATTTTAATAGTTGATCTGTTTTTATCGATGAATTCAGCGCTATCATCTCCTAAAAAGTCTTCAAAATTTATTTTTTTTGTTGTTTGATCTTCTTCAACAACTTCAGGGGTTTTATCTTCTACTTCAGACATTGTAATTATTTTATTAGTCTGCAAAAATAGTTTTTTTACAATAAATTGCATAACCTTTCTTCATAGTAGTATTTTTGTTTTATGCATCTTTCCAATTTAGCACTATTAAATTTTAAAAATATCCAGGAATTAAAGCTTGACTTTTCAGATAAAGTTAACTGCTTTTTAGGTAAAAATGGTCAGGGTAAAACAAATATTTTAGATGCCATTCATTATTTAAGTTATACTAAAAGTTTTTTTAATGCTATTGATAGTCAGAATATTCTTTTTGGCAGTCCGTTTTTCACTTTACAGACAAGTTGTGTTATAAAAGAGGATTCTTTTGATTTGCATTGTGGCATGAAAAAAGGCGATAAAAAGGTTTTTCGTAAAAATAAAAAAGCCTATAAGAAATTATCTGAACATATTGGATTGATGCCAGTGGTGATGATTACCCCCTATGATATTAATCTCGTTCTTGGTGGAAGTGATATGCGTAGGAAGTTTGTAGATGTACTCATTAGTCAGTTTAATAAAACTTACCTCGAAGTACTCATTTCTTATAATAAGTTATTAGCACAAAGAAATAAGCTCCTAAAAAAATGGGCAGAAACGAATTCTTTTCAAGAAGACCTCTTGGCCGTAATCGATCATCAGCTGGTTGAAAAGGGAAATATAATCTACAACAATAGAGTGTCTTTCTTAAAAGATTTCATACCTGAATTCAATAACTTTTACAAGAAAATATCCAATTCTAATGAGCAGGTAGATTTAATCTATGAATCTTCTTTAAATTCAGAAGATTTTGCTACTATTTTGGAGAGAAATCTTAGTAAAGATAGAAGTCTCACTTATACCTCTGTTGGTATCCATAAAGATGATTTAGTTTTTAAAATCCATGATTATCCGCTTAAAAAATATGGATCACAAGGACAACAAAAGTCATTTTTAATTGCCCTTAAATTAGCTAAATTTCAATTTATAAAAATTCAAAAAGGTTTTGCTCCAATTTTACTTTTAGATGATATCTTTGATAAATTAGACAGAGAACGAGTAAATTATTTACTTGACCTATTGAAAAATGAGGATTTAGGACAAACTTTTATTACCGATACAGATTTAGAAAAAGTGCCTTCAATTTTAACAAACATGAATATTAATTTTAAAGCATTTGAAATTAGCGAGGGTAATGCAACTTCATTATAAAAATGAGCTATAAAAGACAAAAAAATGAAGAGAAGTTAGATGATGTGGTTAAGCGTCTTATAAAATCTTATGGATATTCATCAAAATTTAATGAATATGAAGTTGTGGAGGCTTTTAGTAAAATTATGGGCCCAGTTATAATGAAGAAGGTAACTAATGCTTATGTTTTTAATAAGAAGCTAGTTTTGAAATTGTCAAGTGCTCCTTTGAGACAAGAGCTTAGTATGGAGAAAACCAAGCTAATAGCCATGATCAATCAAGAATTGGGAAATGATTTTTTAGAAGACATTCAGCTTCAGTAAGCTATCCTAAAGCAACATCCAATGACATCATCACCACAAACCCTATAATAAACCCTAAAGTAGCAATGTCTGTATATTTGTCTCTTTGTGTTTCTGGAATTACTTCTTCAACTACAACATAAATCATAGCTCCTGCAGCGAAGGCTAGACCGTAGGGAAGCAAAGGCTCAAATTGGGTTACGGCAATAGCTCCAATAACACCAGCAATCGGTTCAACAATTGCAGATAGCTGTCCATACCAAAAGCTTTTAAATCTAGATACACCTTGTCTTCTAAGCGGCATGGATACTGCAATTCCCTCAGGGAAGTTTTGAATTCCAATTCCTATGGCAACAATTAACGCTTCTGCTATCATGTGGGAATCTCCTAAAGCAGCTCCAAACATGACTCCTACGGCTAATCCTTCAGGAATGTTGTGCATGGTAATGGCTAGAACAAGTAAGGTTGTTCGATGCCAATCTGTTTTTATACCTTCAGATTCATTTTCTTTAAAATTAATATGTAGGTGAGGTAAGTATTTATCCAATAAAAATAAAAATAAGGCACCAAGGATAAACCCAGAAGCGGCAGGAATAACTTTGATGAAGCCCTCTCCAGCACTTTGGTCTATTGCAGGACCAAGCAAACCGAAGCAGCTAGCAGCAATCATTACACCTCCAGTAAAACCTAACATTCCGTCCAAAGCACCTCTGTGCATTTTTTTGAAAAAAAATACAAGTGACGCCCCTGAGGCAGTTACTAGCCAAGTAAATATTGTGGCAATTAATGCAGCTTTTACAGGGTCAATAGTGCTAAACCAAGTGACTAAATCATTCCACATTTAAAATTGTATTAATAAATTTTGAGAAACTCTATCTGAAACTGTTAAGTTTTTCCCTTTTATTTTCAGCTTATAGCTAGAGTCGAAGTCATAGATGTCTTCTACTAAAATTTCAGTCCCAAGATTTAACCCTTCATTATCTAGATATCTTAGAAATACTGGAGTTCCATCGATAACACCAATAATAATGCCTCGATCTCCTTTTTTTAATGATGAAAGGGGTTGAGATTTTCTTAGATCTTTGATTTCTCCTTTTTCATTTGGAATGGGGTCGCCATGAGGGTCAAACTTTGGAAACCCTAAATGTTTATCTAATCTGTTGATCAGTTCTATAGAATCTATGTGCTCTAGCTGTTCTGCTATTTCATGAACTTGATCCCATTTGAAATTGAGTTGGTTCACCAAAAAAGTTTCCCAAAGGCGGTGTTTTCTTATTATTAGAAGAGCAATCATTTCTCCTTCCTTTGAAAGAGATACCCCCTTATATTTGATGTAATTCACCCATTTTTTATCGGCTAGCTTTTTAAGCATGTCTGTAACACTAGAAGCTTTCATGGATAATGACCGAGCAATATCATTGGTAGATATTGTGTCCCCCTTAATGCTCAAGCTGTAGATGGCTTTTAGATAATCTTCTTCGGAGCTACTTCTCATAATTAATGCTCAAATATACTATTTTTTAGTCTTGTCTAAAAAATATGTTTAGTTTTGTCAAAAAATTAATTTAGATTAGCTTGAAACGTGTAATTTGTCTTGGGAGTTTTGTAGGGATACTGTTCTTGCTATTTTTTTGTACTAATAAAAGTTCTGCTCAGTCTTATGAGTTGTCAGGCTTTGTTGTTGACCAACAAAACCAACCCATTCCTTATGTAAATGTTTTAGATACTACTTCTTTAACAGGCGCTGTTTCAAATTTTAAAGGAGAATTTAAACTTCTTGTTAGTTCCTCTAAAAACACTTTCAAGCTTTCTAGTATTGGGTTTGAAACTAAATTTGTTGCTACTTCTTTTTTTTCTGACACCACTGTTGTCTTTACTTTATTTGAAGCTGATGGTCTTCTCGATGAGTTGGTTGTTAGTGGAACGCTAACTGAAATATCAAAACGAGAATCACCAATTGCAATAGCTGTTTATTCTGCAGATTATTTAAATAAGGTGCCTCTTGCTGGTCTTTTAGAAGCTACCCAAAACATCAATGGGGTTCGTCCACAGCTTAATTGTGCCGTTTGTAATACAGGAGATATTCACATTAATGGAATGGAAGGTCCTTATACTATGGTTACTATTGATGGTATGCCAATAGTAGGTGGGTTGTCAACTGTTTATGGTTTACAAGGAATTCCTAACAGTTTATTGCAAAGAGTGGAGGTGGTTAAAGGTCCAGCTTCTACTTTATATGGATCTGAAGCGGTAGCAGGATTAATTAATGTCATTACAAAAAAAGTGAGTTGTGCTCCTAAATTAGCTTTTAATTTATCTTCAACATCTTGGGGAGAAGTTCAAACAGATGTGATGTTTAAATATGGGACGAAGAAAAAAATAAGTGGAATATTTGCCGCTGATTACCATAATTATTCCAATCCTATTGACAAAAATGGAGATAATTTTACTGATTTAACCCTTAAGGATAGAATTTCTGTTTTTAATAAATGGAGTGTAAATAGAAAAGATCAAAAAGAAACAATTTTATCAGCTAGATATCTGTATGAAGATAGGTGGGGAGGAGAGATGCAATGGTCTGATGAATTTAGAGGTGGAGATAGTATTTATGGAGAATCAATTTATACCAGTAGAGCAGAAATAATTGGTAAATATGAGCTGCCTACCAACGAAAACATTGTGCTGAGTGGATCCTATAGTTTTCATGACCATGATTCAAGATACGGAGACATGAAATATGTTGCCAATCAGCAAATTGCTTTTGGCCAGCTAGTATGGAATAAAAACTTGGCTAAAAAACACCAATTGGTTTCTGGTTTAGCAATTCGGTATAATTTTTATGACGACAATACACCGGTAACCTCTTCAGTTGATGAAGGTTTACTACAAAACCAACCTGATCGATGGTTTTTACCAGGCTTATTTGCCCAAGATAATATTAAAGTAGCTAATCATGCTAATTTACTTGTTGGTTCTAGATTAGATGTTCATTCTAAACATGGATTAATTTTCTCCCCAAGACTTAATTTTAAGTGGACACCAGCTTCCTATGTTATCCGGTTGGGATATGGAAATGGTTTTAGAGTTGTTAATGTTTTCTCCGAAGATCACGCTGCTCTAACTGGCGCAAGAGATGTCATAATAAGTGAGGATCTTTTGCCTGAAAGGTCAAACAACCTTAATCTAAATATAGAAAAGACTTTTTTTACTGGATGGTCTAAAGTTGGCTTAGACGCAACCGCTTTTTATACCCATTTTTCTAATAAAATAATACCAGATTATTCTAATGACGACCAAATAACCTATGCCAACTTAGCTGGATATGGTGTTTCAAGAGGGCTCTCCTTAAATGTTAAATGGCAGTTTGAAATTCCTTTAACAATAAATATTGGAGCTACCTACATGAGTGTTTTTTCTAAACAGCTCAATGAACAAGAAGAGCTAGTTAAAGAAAATCAGCTTTTTACTGAGCCTTATTCTATGACTTGGTCTGCATCTTATAATTTTACTAAAGCTGATATTTTATTAGACATAACCGGAAATTTATATGGACCAATGCAGCTTCCGATCTTAGAAAATGATTTTAGACCAGAATTTTCTAACCCTTTTACACTCTTGAACATAAAAGTTTCTAAGGATTTTAGCAAAGGATTTAATGCCTTTATCGGGGTGAGGAATTTGTTGAATTTTACGCCTCCAGATTATTCTATTTTAAGAGCCCATGATCCTTTTGATAAATTAACAGGAGACCTTCAGGATAATCCAAATAATTATTCTTTTGATCCCACATATATTTACACTTCTTTTCAAGGAATCACTTTTTTTGCTGGTATTAAATACCTTATAAATTAGTTTCTTTCATAGCGTATTCCCATTCATTAAAAGAAAACTCCCACCTTTTGTTGATTGCTATAATTTCTTTGTTTGATAGACTACTGAATTTATTTTTCTTATAATTTTTAATTGATTTAAGATAATCAGCTACAGGTTGTTTTATTTTATTATAATCTCCAATATTTAGATGAGTATATATGTTCTTAATGGTTAGTTGAGGGTTTTCTGAAAGTTCTTTATAGCTAATCTCAAAATGATTTCCAGTAGGTATTAATTTTCTTTCGGCTAAGTATTTTTTTAGGGTAGTCTCGTAACAATAGAGCACCCGTTCTTTAATTTGTTCATCTGTAAATTCTTGAAGAAATTGTGTTTTAATCGTTTTGTTGTAAAGATGAATATTCGATTGATATACATCATAAGGATTTCGATGTATAAAGATGAATTTAGCATTGGGATAAAGCTCTAAAAGAACTTTTATTCTCCCTGTATTGTGCGGATTTTTTAGCAGAAGTGTTTTGTTTTTATCTTGAAATAAAGCAATCTGACAAAGCATTTTATGGTAGATTTTTTTCCATGTTTTTTTTTCGGATTTTTTAGTGTCTTTGAAAATGTTATACTTGTTAAAGTAGCTTATGTTTTGAGGGAAAAAGAATGTTTGCATGCCACTTTTTTCAGTTAAATTAGTTAGTGGGTGCTCTTCCTCCGTTGGTGCTGAAGCGTCAATTTTAATGTTGTCTTGAGGTCTAGTTGCTGGCATGAAATAGTTTAACAATGGCCGCATAAATGTTTTAGAAACAAAAGCTACTCTAAAGAAAAAAGCTTGAAAGGCTTCTAGGTAACTAAATTGGTTGTCTTGAGCTAAAAGATAGTGTAGGTGAGTAGTGCCGCTTCTCCAATGTCCAATCACAAAAACAGGTGGATTTTCTTTTAGTGATACCTTGGGAAGTTTGAAAATTAAATAAACCGCTTGTATCCATCTAAAAGGGGCTGAGGCCAAAATAAAGAAAAATATTTTGTAACGCATTTTTCTTCTTTGACTGGAAAGTTTGTTTTGAGATTTTAGTGTAATCCAGAGTTTTAAACTTGATATAAATAATTGATGTTCTTGAATTTCGTCTTTACTCATGGTTTTCCTGTTTTCTTTACCGATTGCTTAAAATAATAAAAACCTAATTAATTGAATTGTTTTTATGTACATTTGCGCCATTAAAATTTAAAAGATTTAACAATCTTATTATTAATTTATAATTTTTCAAAATGAATATTTATGTAGGTAACCTTAATTACAAGGTTCAAGAAGAAGATGTAAAAGATGTCTTTGAAACGTATGGAGATGTAACTTCCGTAAAACTTATTTCAGACAGAGTAACTGGAAGAGCTAAAGGTTTTGGCTTTGTTGAAATGTCTAATGACCAAGAAGCACTTGATGCAATTGAAAATCTTGATGGTAGCCAATTAATGGAAAGAGAAATGCGTGTTAATCAAGCTAAACCAAGAGATAACGCTTAATTATAAAAGTTATGAAAGTAGAATTAAATAAGAATGTTTCTGTACACTATACAGGGAAATTAAAAGATGGAAGTGTTTTTGACTCTTCTGTTGATAGAGAGCCTTTGAACTTTACTGTTGGAGAAGGGAAGTTGATTCCTGGTTTTGAGCAAGGAATTGTAGGAATGCAGGTTAATGAGAAAAAATTAATTGAAATCCCATCTAATGAAGCTTATGGTGATGTTAGAAATGACTTAATTCAAGAAGTTGCTAAAACCAACTTGCCACCAGAATTAACTCCTGAAGTAGGTATGCAATTACAATCTAATGCTGAAGATGGTAGTACACTTTTAGTGACTATCGTAAAAGTTGAAGATAAATCTGTTGTTGTAGATGCTAACCATCCACTTGCAGGTAAAGATTTAATATTTGATATTGAGGTTGTTGACATTAAATAAGCTCAACACTTCAAACAGTTTTAAAAGGCACTATTGTAGTGCCTTTTTTATTTTCCAATAATTTTTAGTTCAACTCTTCTGTTTTTAGCTTTAGCTTCAGCTGAAGTATTTGGAGATAGTGGTTGAGACTCTCCATAGCCTTTAGCTACTAACCTGTTCGTGTTGACACCTTTGCTATTTAAATAATTAACTGCAGATTGAGCTCTACCTTCAGAAAGTTTTTGATTGAATACTTCAGAGCCATCGCTATCAGTATGACCTGCTAACTCAATTTTAATTGTTGGGTTTTGGTTTAGAAAATCAACCAGCTGATCTAAAATTCTATATGACCTTTTATCTAGTGCGTTTTTGCCAGTTTTGAAAAGCAGGTCTTCAACAATAATACTTTTCCCAACTTCAATAGGAGACAATAGAACAACTTGTTTTAATGTTTTCTCACTGTCTGCATCAATTTTAATTTTTTGATTGAAATACCCTTCTTTGGTTACCAATATTTCAAATTTATTTCCAATTTCTAATGGATAAGAAGCAGGGGGCAAACTATTAAGGGCAATTAGTGCGTTTTGTTGGTTTTCTGGATCAGTTAAATTTATAGCCATAACTGTACTTTTTATTGGCTCTTTGGTGGTTTCATCCAGAACAATCAACTCCAATGCTGTTGCTATAATTTCAGGTTTAGTTTTAGAAACGAACATCGTCTTACTCAATGTGCCATATTTATCATACCTTAATTCCAATACAGCATTTTCATAACCATCTGCATTTAATGATATGGTATGCTTTTTACCACTCTCAAGTTCGGTGAGTAATTTGTTTCCAGTTGCAAGTTCAGTTTGTTCTCCAGAATTTTGGTCTACTAGAGTTATGGTTACTTCAACAGGTTCATTAGTTTCTTTGTCAAGTATATCGAGTTCTAAATCAAATAGTCTAATGGTTTTAGAAAGATATATTTTTTGGGTTCTTGTTTGATCGTCATTAAATAAGACATTTAATGTATCTGTGTTGTATCCTTCTTTTGAAATAAACAGTTGGTACTTATCTTTTTGGTTTAAAGCAACAGTGCTTTTAGAAAGGTTATTAAATAAATTCCCTTTACTATCTTGAGATGTATTTTTGAAATTGGCATCAGCTTGAATTAGCTCCTTAGTGTCTTGATCATAGACCTCAAGTATGTATTGATAGCTTTTAATCTTTTCAATCTGTTGTATTTTATAATTTAGAAACAGCTCAAAAGATCCAGTATTCGTATTTAATGGATCTGCAATTGCTGAGGTAGTAAAATCATAAGTTAGTCCAATGTCCATTTTATTAGATAAGTACTTTAAACTCATTATAGCAGCATCATTAAGTCGGTAAAAACCACCCAAACCTAAAGCAGCTTTTTTATCTGTATTTTTAGCTAAATCATAAACAAAATCACTTCCTAATACCACGTGAGTCATTCCCCCTTGAACCATAACTAAAGCCTTTGGGCTAATGGAAAAATCTCCAAAACCAACATTCCCTCCACCAGTAAGCGCAATTCTCATGGGCATTCTAAAGTCTTCTACTAAATTAAGTTGGTTGTCACTTGAAATAGGTTGATTAACATTAAAACCAGTTATGCCTATGTAATATTTTTGATTGCCTAAAGAATCATTTGCATACCAAGTCATAGATGGAGAAACCTCTAAGCCGTTAATTACAGGGTTATTCACATTCTCTCCAAGATTTGATGTTGGGTCGTAATAGCCATTAACAAACTGTGAACCAGTGCTCACCGCACTTAAGTCTGTAGAGCCATTGAAATAACCTACCTTAAGGCCCGTAGCAAGAAAGTTGTTGTTGTTGAATTCAAAATTATAAACTCCAGTTAAGGCAAATTGATTGGTTGTTATTGCCCCACCGTCACCAAGTCGTTCATTGACAAATGATAATCCTACAGTAGCAATTTTTTTATTACTGTTGGCTTTTCTAATTGGATAGAACCCTTCGAATTGTGAAGTGCTAAATGGCTTAACAATGCTTGCCCACTGGCTTCTATGAATCATGGTAAGGTTAATGTCTTCAGACATGCCAATTGACGATGGGTTAGCAAGCGTAAAAGACCGGTCAAAATTGGAGAAGAAAGCATCTTGACTTATTGAAGCTAAGCTAATAAGAAGAAATGGCAGAACTAAATTTAATTTTTTCATTTTATTCGATTTATTAGGTTAACGTTTAAGTAAAATACTTCCAGAAGATTTGAGGTTATTAATTAAGCTGAAATCTACAGGATTACCATTTGAATCATTGGCTACAAGTGTCCATAGGTAAACACCACTTGGCTGATCAATGTCATTGAATTTCCCATTCCAACCTTCTGTTTTGAGTGTAGTAAGGCTATTAGTACTATAGACAACATCTCCCCATCTGTTGTATACTTGGAATAAAATTTCTTCATTTAAGCCGTTTCCGTAAATAAACAAGACATCATTGTTCCCATCATTATTTGGAGTGAACATGTTTGGAAGAAATAAATTGTTTTGTATTTGAATGACTAGAATTGAATCAGTAGCGATGCATCCGTTGGCATCTGTAACGACAACCCAATAATCTCCAAATTCATTTACCGTTTCAATTTGACTGTTTCCACCAGTAGACCATGAATAATCACTAAATCCAGCTCCTGCATCTAAATCTAAAAAGTCAATGTCATTAATACTTGTATCTTGTCCTAAATCAACAACTGGGTTGGGAAACAGACTAACATTTATTTGATCAGTTGCGGAGCAATTGTAATTATTTGTTACTGTTAATGTATAGCTTCCAGAATCAGAAACAACAATTGATGAAGTATTTTCCCCAGATGCCCAGCTATAGGTAACAAAAGGAGTAGTTCCATCTATAACTAGAGAGAATCCATCACAAATGGTAGTGTCATTACCCAAATTTAAGACGGGTAAAGGAGAAACATCAATCGTATAAAAATCATTACCTGCACATGAATTCGTGTCAATTAGGTTAAGAAAAATAGTATCTCCTTGAATTAAACTTGAAGTAGAGAACGAATCCACAGCTCCACTTTGAATAACTGCTGTATTTGAATTAATTGACCAGTCGTAATTTAATCCATTCTCTGCATAAAACGTAACGCTTTCCCCTTCACAGATTGAATCTGAGGAAGCAGTAAGGTTCGGCTCAGGAAGGCCATAAATTTCTACTACAACATCACTTGTAATTGATGGGTTGATACATGTTGATAATGAGGTCCATGTAAGGGTGTAAGTTTCCCCAGGTTGGCCAGTAAAAAGTGCATTCGGATCAGCATTATTGGAGAAGAAACCACCATTGCCATTACTCACAGACCAAAGGCCTGTTCCTGATGCACTTAAGTTAATTGATGAATCACAAACAGCATCATCATTACCAGCATCAAAATTGGTGTATTCCCATTTAATTTGAATTTTAGCCCAGTACTGCTCGTATCCATTTGAGGGTGAGCCGTTCCCATCTCTAGAAACTATGTATTCGTTCCACTGACATGGAGGGTCGTTTTTAAAAGAGATTTGACCACTAGGTGCTAATGTCCCAGAAACATTTCCCATAGAGGCATAGTTGTCATCTCCATCTAAACAAAAATTAGAGGCAAATGGATTTCCTTGGAATGGCCTGTAGGTGCAGTTGCCACCGCAAGCATCTTTTTCAAAACATTCCATCTGAATGTTTATTTGAGAAGCAGAAGAATTATTGGCTGAGATTAACGTATAATCAGCTAGATTCCACCAGTCTCCCCACTGGTTAGTGGCATGTTTACACTGAGCAGAATTAAAACCAACTCCAGCATTATCCTGAGCCCTTACAAACCAGGTTGGATCTTGATCGCCATAAAGAAAGCTCCCAAAACCGCCATCATCTGCGTCAGCTTCAGCCATAAGCTCAACCACCTTAACAGTGTAATTGACATTTTGAGCAGTAGTAGAATAAGGGATTAAAAAAACTAGAATTAAGAAAAATAGATAGGTATGCTTCATGTTTATTGTTTAATAAATAGCGTCATTCTATTATAAATATAGAATTTTTTCCAAAAAAAAACTCTCGATTTCGAGAGTTTATTTAATTTATATGGAATCTGTTTTAATAACAATATTCGTTTTTGTCAATTAGCTTTAAAGCAATTAATTGTCTAGCTTCTTTTGGGTTAAACGGTTCATGTTTGGTAAATCGTTTAAGGCCCATAAGCATCATTTTTAGTTCATCTCCAGATGAAAAAGTATTAATTGCATCTTTTCCAGCTTTATTTATGATGTCACAGCTGTCGTAAATTAAAACACGCATCATGGCAATTTGTTCTTTACAGTTTTCCTCTGATGACATGCCAACCATTTTCTCAACTCTTAGTAAAGTAGATTCAGCAACATAAATGGTATTGATCATGTCGGCAATATTCATTACAATTTCTTGTTCTTTGGCAAGTTTGTCACCAATTTTTTGAACAGCAGCACCAGCTACCATTAGTAATGCTTTTTTGAAATTACTAACGCATTTTTTTGCAGCTCCAAAAGTGGATGATTCCGAGCTTCCAAAGTCTGGAATACCCATTAACTCTTTACCAACTTTTGTAGCAGGTCCAAGCAGGTCAATTTCTCCTTTCATGGCTTTTCGAAGAATCATGCTAACGGTAAGCATTCTGTTGATTTCATTTGTGCCTTCAAAAATTCTATTTATTCTAGCATCTCTGTAAGATCTTTCAATGTTTTTTTCTGCAGAAAATCCCATTCCACCATGGATTTGAAGCCCTTCATCTACAACATAATCTAGCACTTCAGAACCATAGACTTTTAAAATTGCACACTCAGGAGCAAACTGCTCTATTCCTTTTAAGGTAGCTTCCTCTTTAGTTAAACCATTTTTAATCAGATCTTCTATTGCATCTTCTATGTTTTGAGTTGCTCTATATGTAGCAGATTCACAAGCGAAAGTTCTTATGCATTGCTCGGCAAGTTTATACCTAATTGCTCCATATTTTGAAATAGAACGGTTGAATTGCTCTCTTTCATTAGCATAAACAACAGATTCTGTAATGGTGCCTTTAGCGCCACCCATAACCCCACCAGCTAATTTTATTCTTCCAATGTTAAGAATATTTACAGCAATTTTAAATCCTTGCTCTCTTTTATAAAGTAAATTGTTTACCGGGACTTTTACATCGTTAAAGAATACCTGCCTTGTCGATGAACCTTTTATGCCTAATTTTTTTTCTTCAGCATTTAACGTAATTCCTTCAGTTGTTCCTTCTACAAGAAAAGCCGTTAGGTTTTTGTCATCATCAATTTTAGCAAAAACGGTAAATAGATCTGCGAATCCAGCGTTGGTAATCCACATTTTTTGACCATTAATAATGTAGTTTTCTCCAGATTCATCTAAAACAGCTTTGGTTTTTCCTGAATTTGCATCTGAACCAGCGCTAGGTTCAGTTAAGCAATATGCTGCTTTCCACTGACCTGTAGCAAGTTTTGGAATGTATTTTTCTTTTTGTTCTTCATTTCCATAATAGAGTAGTGGAAGTGTTCCAATTCCAGTGTGTGCACCATAGGCTACAGAAAAGGAGTGCCCTGTTCCTAATGCTTCAGTAGCAAGCATTGAGGTAATGAAGTTAACTCCTAAGCCCCCTAAATTTTCGGGTACAGATAATCCTAAAAGACCGAGCTCTCCGGCTTTTTCCATTAACCCTTCCATTAATTTAGGGTCTTTAGTGGTGTCAATTTCATCTAAAATAGGAATGACTTCTGTATTTAAAAAGTCTACGCACATTTGGGCAATCATTTTTTGCTCTTCTGACCATTGTTCAGGTATAAAAACATCATTACAATTCGTTTCTTTAACTAAAAACTCGCCTCCTTTTAGTGCTGTTTTTTCTTGTTCTTTTATTTCACTCATATCGTTTAATTTAATAATTCAAAAATTCCACATGCTCCTTGTCCAGTGCCTACACACATGGTTACTGCTCCATATCGTTGATTTCTTCTTTTCATTTCATTTAATAGCTGAACAGTGAGTTTTGCACCAGTGCAACCTAATGGATGTCCTAATGCAATTGCTCCACCATTTACATTTACTATGCTTGGGTCTAGATCTAATCCTTTTAAAATAGCTACCGATTGAGAGGCAAAAGCTTCGTTTAATTCAATTTGCTGTAAATCATTTTGTTTCATGCCTGCTCTTTTTAGGGCTTCAGGAATTGCGTACAGCGGACCTACACCCATAATTCTTGGGGCAAGACCAACAACTTTAAATTCTACGAGTCTTGCTATAGGCTTAACATTTAATTCTTTAACCATCTCTTCAGACATTACCATAACAAAGGCAGCACCATCAGAAGTTTGGGAAGAGTTTCCTGCTGTTACAGAACCACCATTTTTAAAAACGGGTCGCAATTTAGAAAGCGCTTCAATACTCGTGCCTTTTCTTGGGCCTTCATCTGTATCTGCTATATAGTTTCTTTCCTGTCTTTTTTCATGTTGATCTAGAAAAACTTCATTTACATTAATGGGGACGATATCGTCTTTAAAAAGCCCTTTATCTATTGCATTTAATGCTTTCATGTGAGAGTTGTAGGCAAATTCATCCTGCTCTTTTCTAGAGATATTAAATTCATGGGCAACGGCCTCTGCTGTAAGTCCCATTCCCCAATACCAATCTGGGTGCTCTTGGCTTACCTTGGCATTTGGTACTATTCTCCATCCTCCAAATGGAATTGGGGACATTGTTTCAACACCTCCTGCAATAATACAATCTGCAGCTCCTGCTTGTATTTGATTTGCAGCAAGTGCAATTGTTTGAAGTCCAGAAGAACAATACCTATTCACAGTCATTCCAGGAACCTTTTCTGTATTTAACCCCATAAGAGAAATCATTCTTCCAATGTTTAATCCTTGTTCTGCTTCAGGAGTTGCATTTCCTACAATAACATCATCAATTCTTTCTGGGTCAAGATTGGGAAAATCTTTCATTAAGTGTTTGACAACATCTGCGGCTAAATCATCAGGTCTAGTGAATTTAAACAATCCTTTTCCAGATTTGCCAACAGCTGTTCTGTATCCTCCAACTATATATGCTGTTTTCATTTTAATGGTTTTAGTTTCTTAATATTTTACCTTTCTGAAGAAGGCTTTGTAATCTTTCTAATGTTTTCTTTTGGGTGCACAATTCTAAAAATGCTTTTCGTTCAATATCTAGAAGGTATTGTTCGGACACTTCAGTAATTTGTGAAAGGTCTCCGCCACACAATACGTGACCTAATTTTTGTGAAATCAATAAGTCGTGCTCAGACATGTAATTTCCACTTTTCATGGAATCTGCGCCAACATAAACAATTCCTAAACCTTCCTTACCTAAGACCTTGATGTCTTTTCTTTTTGCTTTTTGAACATATCCTTTATTAGCTAGTTTTAAACAAGCCTCTTTGGCGTATGCTATTTGATTTGCTCTTGAAACGATTACCTGATCTTGACCTTTCCTTAGGTATCCCAAGTCAAATGCTTCATGAGCAGAAGTTGAAACTTTAGCTTGACCAACAGTAAGGAATTTCTCTCTGAATAAATTTATTCTCATGTCGCCATTGTTTAACTCATCTGATAAGCGAAGAGCAAATTCTTTGGTTCCACCACCTCCAGGAATTAGTCCTACTCCAAACTCTACTAATCCCATGTATGTTTCTGCATGAGCTACCACTTGGTCTGCATGAAGACAAATTTCACACCCACCACCGAGAGTAAGCCCATGAGGAGCTGCTACAACGGGAATCGAAGAATATCGTAATCGCATAGTTGTGTTTTGAAATGCACGAACAGCAAAGTCTAATTCATCCCATTCTTGTTCTACGGCCATCATGAAAATCATTCCAACATTCGCACCAGCAGAAAAATTCTCCCCCTCGTTTGAGATGACAATCCCTTTATATTTGTCTTCTTGCTCTGCAATATCAATAGCTTTATTAATGCCTTGTAGAACTCCTCCTCCAATAGTATTCATTTTAGTATGGAATTCAACATTAATAATGCCATCATTAAGATCTATGATGTGAACATCATCATTAGCCCAAATTGTGTTGTTGTCTTTTAAAGAGGAAAGAGAAATTATATTTTCTGTACCTGGAATTCTTTCGTAAGTTTTTGAAGAAAGATTATAGAATTTTTTAACACCATCTTCAGTTTTATAAAAGGAGGTAATCCCATCATTTATTAATTCAGTAATCCACTTTGCAGGTTTTTTGTTAAGCTGTATCATTGTTGCTAGACCATTTTCTAACCCAACAGCATCCCAAGTCTCAAAAGGTCCCAGTTCCCAACCAAATCCAGCTTTAAGTGCATCGTCAATTTTGTAAATCTCATCAGATATTTCTGGAATTCTATGGCTAACATAGCTAAATAGTCCGGAAAATACCTGTTGGTAGAACGCTCCTGCTTTATCTTTTCCAGAAAATAAAATTTTGGTTCTTTTTATAAGATTGTCTTCTTGTTTTGCTAAGCTAAGTGTTGGAAAATTAACTCTTGAAGTGGCAATGTATTTTAAGGAAGATAAATCCAATTGAAGAATCTGCTTTTTACCATTTTCATCTTTTGTTTTTTTATAAAAACCTTGACCAGATTTACTTCCAAGCCAGCCGTTTTCTAGCATTTTTGTTACAAAAGAAGGGATTTCAAAAATTTCTTTTCTTTCATCATTAGGACAGTTTTCTTTAAGTCCGTTGGCAACATGAACAAGAGTATCTAGTCCAACAACATCACAAGTTCTAAAAGTGGCTGATTTAGGTCTTCCCATAATTGGCCCAGTTAGTTTATCTACCTCACTAACATTAAGGTTCATTTTTTCTACTGTATGAAATAGCTCTTGAATTGCATAAACCCCAACTCTGTTGGCAATAAAAGCAGGTGTGTCTTTACATAGAACTGTAGTTTTTCCAAGAATATTGGCGCCAAAATCCATCATAAAGTCAATGTCTTCCTGGTTTGATTCTGAAGTAGGAATAACTTCAAGTAGCTTTAGGTATCTAGGTGGATTAAAAAAGTGTGTTCCAAAAAAGTGTTTTTTAAAATCTTCAGATCTTCCTTCAAGCATCATATTAATCGGAATTCCAGATGTATTGGAAGTGATTAGTGTACCTTTTTTACGGTGTTTTTCTACATTGTCAAAGACTATTTTTTTGATGTCTAATCTCTCAACAACCACTTCAATAATCCAGTCACATTCGCTAAGTAGAGCCATGTCATCTGTCATGTTTCCAGTTTTAATTCTTTTAGCAAATGTTTTGTTGTAAATAGGGCTTGGTTTAGCCTTTAAAGCTTTCATTAGTGCCTGATCAACAATACTATTTCTTAATTTTTTGTCGGTAGTATTTTCAGCTTCTTTAGGGACAATATCTAATAAGATAACATTTAGTCCAACATTGGCAAAATGACAAGCAATTGCTGACCCCATTACGCCTGAGCCTAAGACAGCTACATTTTTAATGTTTCTTTTCATTTATAAATTATTATTATCAATTAAATGGTTTAATTTTTTAAGAACTGAAAAACATGTTTCTAATTCTTTTGAGTCAATTTCTTCTTTTATTTTTTTATTAAATGAAATGACCACTTGTTTAGCTTGTGCTCGAACAACTTTTCCTTTATCAGTTAAAAAGATTTTCACTAATCTTTTATCGCTCTTATCAGATACTTTTTGAATTAGCCCATTCTGGTCTAGATTTTTGATCATCCTTGTTAGACTTCTTGGTTCCATTCCCATTTTAGGAGCTAGCTTAGTAGATGGAGTTCCATCTCTGTCGATGTTTAAAAGTGCATAGCCAATGGCCATACTTCCTCCAAATTCTCCAGCTTTTAAATTGTACATTCTAGATATATTATACCAAGCCCATCTTATATGGAAATCAATAGTTTCTTCTGATTTCATCTCCTTTTTTTATACTACGAATATATAAAAAAAGTTATGCACGCATACTATTTTATAGAAAAAAAGAAAAATTTTTATTCTTGAGAGAAGTCTTGGATTATACCTCCAGTAAGTTTGAGTAGGGTTGTGTTACTTTCAATTAAATTATAGGAAGATTGAAACATAGTAATGCCTGCACTTAAATAAGCCATTTCAATATCTCTTAAATTAAAGGAAGATATTAATCCACTGTTTTCTTTAAGTTTAGCGATGTCAAAATTTTGTTGAGCAACCTGAAAGGATTGCTTGTTGAGCTCAAAGATTCTTAATCTAGTTAAATAAGTGTCATAATTTAAAGCTAAGTCTTGGCTCAAATTCATTTGCAGTTTCTCCATTTCTATGACATTGATGTCTTCTTGAATTTTTAGTGCTTTAATGCCCCTTCTGACTTTACCACCATCGTAAAGTCTAAAGTTTAGCGTAAAATTGCCATAGTAATTTATGTTGGTTCCATTTTGTGAAAGATTACCCAATGAAAACTTGCTATTGGAATAGTTGCCTCCCGAGTTGAAGGAAAGAGATGGGTAAAAAGCAGATTTGGCCATTTCAATATCTTGCTTTAATAAAGAAACATTAATAAGCTGATTTTTAATGTTTGTATTGTTAGAAAGCATTTGCTGTTTTAGATCCTCAAAATTGTAAATATTAATTGGGGGATTTAGCTCGTCAGTAAGGTTCCAATTTCTTTCTACATCAACCCCCAATAAGAGGTTTAAATTTCGTATGGAATTTTTATAAGCAAGTTCCTGAAGAATAAGGTTAGAGCTATCGGTTAAAAAGGCACTTTTAAATTGCAATAGATCTACTGTTACACCAAGACCAAGCTCATTTTTTGTAGCTTGAAATTCATATTTTTTTCTGGATAAGTTGAGTACATTTTTAAGAAGAGCCAATTGTTCTCTTTGAATTTTACTTTGGAAGTAAGATAGAATGATTCCATGAATGGTGTTTTCAACAGCAAGAGAAACGGTTCCATGACTTTGTTCTACCAATTGCTCGAGCCTTATTTTATTGGCTTTAACATTAAAGCCATTAAAAATAGTCCAGTTTAAAGCAACACCTCCATTGAATGAGTTACTTTGAATAAGTTCTTGGATAAATGAAGTTGGATTTTCTCTTTGATCAGAAAGGCTGTTGTCTTGAGAGGCAGAAAGGTTAATTGTAGGAAGTAATCCTGCTTGTCCCCAAGAATTGAGCAGCTCGTTGGCCTCAAGATTTTTTTTTGTTAGCTGAATGTCATAATTCTGTTTTAAACCAATTTTAATCGCGTCAGAGAGCGATAAATACAAAGAGTCTTGAGCTGACACGTTGGAAAGTAAAATTACTAAGCTCAGCAAGCTAATCATCTTTTTCATTGAGGTGATTTTTTTAAATTGGTAAGTTCATCAGCTTGAGCAGCGGAAATTGCTTTGAGTTCATTAAGCTGTTTTTCTAAAGCATTGAATTTTGCTGATGAAACTTCAGGATTAAAGGTCTTGTCTAATTCTGAAAACTCATTGGTTCGAATTAGGTTTTTAATTACTGGTTCCACTTCAATTTTTTCAGGGGCTGTCTTGCCACCTCTCCATAACCACCATCGTGCTCTTCTAATGTCGTTAAAATAAAGAATAAGTACAGGAAAATAGAATAGAATAATTATTGTTCCAAAAAGAACACCAAACGCAACAGAAATGGCCATTGGAATAAGGAATTGAGCTTGGAAGCTCTTTTCTAAAATAAGGGGGTAAAGTCCAGCTACAGTTGTTATTGTTGTAAGTATAATGGCTCTAAATCGAGATTTACCAGCTTGAATAACAGCGTCATTAATGGAATATCCCCTAGAAAGATAACGGTTAAATTGATCTAACATTACCACGGCATCATTAACAAGTATACCTACTAGAGCAACAACCCCCCAAACGCTTAATGTTGAGAAGGGTTTGTCTACTAATCCGTGACCTAATAGCGCACTAAAAATACCTACAGGTACAACCATTAAAATTAATCTGGATTGGTAGAAAGATTTAAAGTTTAAGGAGATGGTAATCATTATTAAAACAATACTTATTAAGAAGGCGATACCAAGTCTTTTTCCAGAGTCAGCAGCACGTTCGGCTTGCCCTTTAATATCGTAACTAACGCCAGGAAATAAACTAGCAACTTGGTTAAGAAGCTGTCGCTCTATTTTTTCGTTTACTTGACCTGAAAGCTCAGCATCATAAAGAGAAGCATCAACTCGAATTTCTTTCTTTCCATTGATGTGGTTTATTTTAACCTTCCCACGTTGAATGTTGTATTCAGCAAGCTCATAAAGTGGCAGCTGCTGACCAGTACTAGTTTTTATTTTTACATTGTCTAAAGAGCTCATTGAATTTCTGCCTTCGTATGGAAATCTAAGCCAAACTTTTATTTCATCTCTTCCAAGAATTAAACGTTGAACTTCTTGTCCAAAAAACCCTTGTCTAATCTGATTTAGTATCATCATTTCATTTAAGCCAAGTAGGTGTGCCTTTGGTTTAAGCTTTAAATGAATTTCTCTACTTCCAATACCTCCATTGTCTAATGCATTTTTTACTTCAGGGAAAGTTGCTATTTGTTCTTTCATCCAATTGGTGGCTTTTTGCAATTGAAGCGAGTTTTCACTTTGGAGAGAAATTGATACCGCCTTTCCGAATTGTTGCTGTCCCCCTAAGCTGAACTTTTCAAGCTGACGCAAAGAATCTGGGTTAATTCTACTTTTTAATTCATTAGACATCTCAATAGTAGAAATAAGCTGATTTTCTTTGATAGAAAGTCGTATTGATCCAGCATGACTACCAACCTCACCCATGCTTTCTGTTGTACCAACACTAATTGCAGAATAAGTAATTAGCGTGTCGTTAAACTGGTCAATTAATTCTTGGTTATATTCTTTTATAATCTCATCGCAATACCAAAGAAAATCTTCTGTTCTCTGTTCTCTTTCACCTGGTTTAAAAGAAAATTCAACCATTATATTATCAAATGGGATGCTTGGGAAAAAAGTCCATCTGATTAGGCCTGCAGAAAAGAGAATAGCAACCATGAGCATAAAAAGTGCAGGAGTCCAAACGTGCCATCTGTAATGCTTTATAATTTTAGTAATAAGCACTGTATATCCATTTCTTAATTTACTAACAACTTTTTCTATAGCACTTCGAAGCTTATTTTCGCCAGATATTAAATTCTGATTTAGAATTTTTTTGCTTGATAGATGCGAAGGAAGGATTAAAAAAGCTTCTACTAGAGAAAACAAAAGACAAGCAATAACGCTAAAAGCCATTTCTTCCATCATCTCCAGGTCACCACCGACAAATAAAAGGGTTGAAAAAGCAAAAACAGTTGTTAAAACAGAAGTAACAACAGCATTCATTACTTCTTTTGTTCCATCTAATGCTGCTCTCATAGGAGATTTGCCCATTTCAAAATGTGAATAGATGTTTTCAGCAATTACAATTCCATCATCAACCAATATTCCAACGACCAAAATCATCCCAAAAAGTGAAATCATGTTGATGCTCATTCCATACATCATTCCAAATGCGAGCATCCCAATAAATGAAAAAGGGATGCCAAATGCTACCCAAAGAGAAAGTCTAAGGCTAAGAAATAAACCAAGAACTATACATACAAGTACTAACCCAATAATCAAATTTTTGGACAGCATTAAAATTCGTTGATCTAATAAGTCGGCAAACTGAAAAAGGTTTTTCATTTCATATTCTTCCTCTTGAAGGTTGAATTTGTCAATGTAATTGGTCATTACATTGGCAATGTCATTTAAATCTTCATCAGGTGTTTTTTTAACAATGAAACTGATGCTTCTTTTCCCGTCAGTGTAGCTTTTCATGGGTATTTCAGAGAAGTCAAGCTTAACATTGGCAACATCTTCAAGGCGGATATAATCTCCATTAGGAAGCGAATAGATGATAATTTTTTTAATCAGTTCGGGATCAGTAGTTCTGTTCATAGAACGAATGATGATTTCTTCATCAACCGTTTTTACACTCCCTCCAGAAATGTCTATATTGCTGAGCTTGATCGCATTGGAAATTGATTCAAAAGTAAGGTTGTACCTAAGTAAGTCGTCCTCTCTAATGTCAACAGCAATAATTATTGGAGGATAACCATATACTTCTATTTGGCTTATTTCTTTTGTGTTGAGTAAGTCTCGTTCAATTTTATCAGACATTTTTTTAAGATCCCATAAATTGTTGGGCCCCATCAACGAATAAAATCCTACAACATTACTTATCCCTCCCATTCCCCTTGATTTCTGTGCAAAAACAATGGGTTTTTCTGCTCCTTGAGGAAAAGAGTAAATTCCATCAACTGAGTTTTTGACATCTTGAAGCACAGTGTTAATGTCCATGCCTTCATTGGATTCTACGGTAACTCTAACAGTGTTTTCAGATGATCTTGAAGTGATTTCCTTAATTCCTTGAATGCCATTTAATGATTCTTCAATTTTAGTGGTTATGCCTTCTTCAATCTCTTCTGGAGAAGCTCCAGGGTAGGAGACCGTAACATAAACTCTGTTTGGTTCCATTTCTGGGAAAAAAGAATGGGGCATAAGAAAAAGACTCAATATCCCAGCAATAGCAGTTATTATAATTACCGCATTTGCCCAAATCGGGTACTTAATAAAATATTCTATTATCTTATTCATTTACTAGAATTTATCGGAAATACTTTCATGCTGTCTTTAGCATTAATGACAGGTTCTGTAACTAGCATTGTATTTTCAGGCAATCCTTTAGCTAACACTAAATTTTCCTGCATGGACTTTATAGAAATTTTTTGAGGGATGAGAAGGCTGTCTTTATTTACTAAATAAATCATGTTGTTGCCGAAAATAGCTTTTCTTGGAATTTCAACTACATTTTCAAATCCATCTCCATTAATTTCAGCTTCTAAATACATTCCATTTAGTAAGCTAAAGTTGTTGCCAGAGAGTTTAACAAATACAGATAAATTTTGTGTATTGGGATTAACAAAATCACCAATTCTTGTTATAACACCTTGGTATTTTGAATTGTTTTGAGCTAAATTAACTGTATACCCTTTTTTGATTTTAGAAATGTATTGTGGGTTAACAGGGATTTCGATTTCTAGGTCACCTTTTCTTATAATACTTACTATTGGACTTCCTGGGTTAACAACAGCACCTTCATCAGTAAATGCTTCGATAATGGTACCATTAAATGGGGCTGAAATCATGTATTTCTTGAGTCGCTCTTGATCACTTTGTATACTATAATACTCAGAAAGAATGGATCTGGAAACAATGAAGTTTTTTTCTTTTGTTGTCTTGAAATTGGGGAATTTTGGAAGTGCAGCATTTACTTTTATTGAATTGAAGAAACGCTCCCACTTGTTAAACTCTTCGCTGTAGTCTATTTTAATATCTGGAAGTGAAGAAGACAACAATTTGAGAAAGTTGCTTTTGCGGGCAATTAGCAACAGTTGAGCATCGTTGTCTTGTACCTTAAACAGTAATTGTCCTTTGGTAAATTCAGCCCCTTTTTTAAGGGCTATATTGCTTGAAAGCTTTCCTTGAACTTCACTGGAAATGTTAATGTTGGAGGAGGAGGAAACTCTCCCAAACCCACTTATTACAAAAGGGATGGTGTCATTAACTATACGCTTTGTATTTACATATTTAGGAACTATGGAGTCCTTAAAATCTGTTTTTGTCCGTTCAAGCCTTATTTCTTCTGCATGCTGTTCTCCATAAGTCACACCAGACATGTAAGATAGGTTTCCAGTAATGCCAAATAAGCATAGTAATATTAATGATGATACAATGATTAAAACTTGTCTTGTTTTCATGCAAACACTTTTAGTTAATCAAATGTAGCTACAATATATCTTATTGATGATAAAAAGTTATAAGTGGTTTTTAATAGCTTTTAAAGGTAGTTGTCAAAGGACTTTTCTTTGAATTTTAATCATTAATTAGCAGTGAATGACATTTTTAACGGCCTATTGTTTTACAATAGGAATTACATGTCTAGAATTGGTAGATTTATTATCGTCTATTATATGAATGAAATAAATCCCTTTTGCTAAAAAATTTAGCTGGAGTTCTAACGAGTTCATTTGATGGATGGATGTATTATAAACTTGTTTGCCAATTGAATTATAAATGACTAATTCAGAGAGCTTTTTGTCATTTATTTGAACTGAAATAGTTGTCTGAAAAGGATTTGGATATAGCTTGACAGGCACCTGATTATGGTTGTTAATTGATGTAAAGGCAGCGCAATTTAATTCACCATTTACAAAATTGTTTTTGTCTTCAATAAAAGATTTTAGTCCATACATGTTGCCACCTGGTCCACCGCCAACTGAGGTGTTGTTTTCAATTATATTGTTAAAATGGGCATCTGAATACATTTTATTAACGTCTGCATAAACAGCATCTTGAATTAAGGATTTTATGGCATCTATTTTAGGGTTCATGTAAGAGGAGTTGAAATAGTTTTCCAACAAATAACAAAGCTGACTTTGATATTGACTATAAAGCAATTGACTGTTAAAAATATTTTCTAATAGTGGGCGGTTGTTTCCATGAAAATCAATAGGTAACTGGGTCATGTTAGCGACTGCTTGTCCTCCATAAGTGCCAAATGTTTCATTGCCGTCCCATTTAATCCATTGCCACTTGTCTGTGGTTAAATTATGATAGATGTAATAGTTTCTAGCTGATTCTGTGTAGCTGTCAAGATTGCTAAATAAATTATCAATTGCTGCTGAGCTTATGTATTGATTAATTTCTAAGTAATTACCAAGGTCATTTTCAAATTGAGCAGCTGAGGAATTGTTGATAAAATCGGTAAAGGAGATCAAATCAGACCAATCATTGGCTGTTTCGTTGGTTTTTAGTTCGTATCTATCTTGATAGTCTACTTGATTGTTTCCATAATGCATTAAATCTGCTTCATTTCCACCACCTCCACCAGGGCCACCTCCAAAGTTGTCTCCTGCTTTAAATAAATTCCCGTCATCATCAAGAATTCGCCAGTCTAAAAACTGATCGTCAATTTGCTCAATAACAGTATAAAATCCCCAAAGCGTTCCGTTGAAATAAACATTTGCAAAATTTGCTCTTGGAGCAGGTACCCCAGCTGTCTGACAAAAGTCAAAAAATAATTTTTCTCTCATGCAGGATGGGTCTTTAAACCCATTGCTGAAATTTAATTTTTTAAGACCATCATAATTTTGACCAGAAATGTATTCATTGAAATCTATTTTGAATGACTTTTTATCTCCAGGGTGTCCCATGCTTGAATTTCCTTTAAGTCTGACACCCACATCATTAAAAGAATAAACGCCTGTACTATCGGTAAGAATAAGGTCTGCTTTCATGTAAGATGCAGTATTGTAATTGTTTTCTAAGCTGTCCCAAAAATTAGTTTGAGCAAAATTTAGCTCAATAGTAATTATCTGGTTATGGTCAAAAATATTATCTCCATCTATTTGTGCTAAAGAGGGCGTTGCCCAAGAAATAAATGCTAACAATAAGAGCAATCTTAAGTAGTTCATGAATTTTATTCTTGTTTGTTGTTGATAAGTGTGATCAGATTTCATTTCGAAAAAGCTTTAAAGATAACTGCTGTTAGTATAGATAGTTGGTCCAAAAAATAATGCATAAATATATCCATAATCCGGTAAATGAAACATGAACGATTGTTTCAAAGGTTTTCCCTTTCCATAATTTATTAGAGTAACCAAAAAATTGTGTAAAAAGCCTGATGGTCCAGAAAATAGCCAATCCAAGACTAATGGTTTTGCCTAAAGAAGAGTGCGTTAATTCTTCGGATGAAAACAAGCACAATAGCCCCATTAACAGAACGGAAAGGGCAATAAAAAAGGTATGAATAACCATCATTTGTTTGTTGATTAAGCTCAACTGAGCAAGCTCTTTTTTCCAATTAAAATATTTTGGAAAAACAACATGAATTAAAGATAAGAGCAGGAGTGCTGTTCCAATTATTTTGAAATGAATTTCCATAGGTTTTATTTTTGTTCTCCAGTGAAAATAGACATGAAAGGAGTGAATTTAATTTCATTAAAGCAGTCAATATTAGCTGCTAAGAATGCTTTTTTCCATGCTGCCTTTGAGAAGAAATGAGGGACACCAATTGTAAAGGCTAAAAAGTTGGGGAAATCTCTTAAATGTTCCACCATTATTATTTTACCATCTTTTTTACATATCCGATTGCATTCTTTCAAAAAAACTACTTTTTCTTTATGAGACCTTATTTCATGGGCTGCAGAAAGTAAAAAAACAAGGTCTATTGTGTTGGTTTCTAGTGGTATTTTATTTGCTGCAATTTGTTGTGTGTTAGGATAAGTTAGGCTTACTTTCCTTGCTCTTATTATTGCCGGTTCAGTATGTCTTTTTTGATCATAAAAATCATAAACTTTTAAATCACCATTGGGGTATTTGCTTTTTATGATAAAGCTTGTTTCATCAAAACCAGCATTAATGTTTACAATATTTATTTTATTGTTGTTTATCAGGTTCATTTTTTCTAACCAATTGAAATGATAATAACCTGAAAAATCATAAACATAAGCTGATATAATTAATGGCATTGTTAAGCCATAGATAAATGCTATTAAGGTGATTTCATATAAATAGGGTGGCCATTGTATTATCCATAAACTACCACTAATTGCAAATAGAATAGCCAAACCATAAACATAAAAATGTCTATTGAAGCTCAGAATGTTCAATACTCCTTGAAATTTTCTTCTTTTTATTTCCATATTTCTTTTTTTCCGCTTTTCCAGTAATAAGGAATGTTTTCAATTACAAATGCATTGGCTAAAACAGCAGTTGATAAACCAAGTTGATTTATAAAATTAAAACTAAAATCATTGACTTTTATTGGTTGAGGTTTCCAATCTTTTCTTACTCCTTCAATAATTAAGACTTCTTTTTTAGGTTTGTTATACGTGAAGGTAAATGGCAACGGTCCTGCAAATCTTCTTGCTTGCTTCCAATCTTCAAATGGTGATTCTTTAGGAAGAGAAATTTCTTTTTCTGCTTTTTCTAAAGCTACCGAAAAGTTAGATTTTATAGATTTAATTTCTTTTAAATTCCCATTGTTTTCTTGGTTAATATCTGTTGTGGTGTAGTTGTAATGGGTAAAGGTATTCCCCATGATTTCCATTTTCTTTTTATTGGTTTGAGATTTTAGAATGTATAAGCCACGTAATCTTTTACCCTTTGTATTGGTATACCTGACAAAAACTCTATAGCCGATTAGAAAAAAGTCATTGCCCATAAATTTTGGAAATCCTTTGGGCCTTAAA
Source organism: Parvicellaceae bacterium (assembly GCA_045561415.1). Taxonomy (GTDB): domain Bacteria; phylum Bacteroidota; class Bacteroidia; order Flavobacteriales_D; family Parvicellaceae. Next base: position 11,318 of record JBJKXU010000014.1, on the reverse strand, counting down.
TCTCTAGTTTGGACCATAGCTATAGCTATAAATGCCCATTTATCATTAAATGTGTCCAGTTCAAGGCATTCTGGAATTAAGTTGGATATCTCTTGCTTTTCAACAGCAAAAGTTAACACAGTGGAGCTTTCAAAAAATGCTTCTACAGCAAAAGGGTGGTTCTTTAAGAAATTCATCAACTAGAGGTTTTAGGTTTATTCAATATAAATTCATTATAATAAATAGTAATGATTAATATTAAGGCAAAAAGTGCATTAACTCTTCCCCAAAGTAAAAGCTCGGGAGCTAAAATAAATTCTAAAACATTCATCGTTCCTATTATACTGATTTGGATGAGTGCATTGACTCTTGATTTATACCTTGATATGATCCAAATGGCCATAATGATTTCTAAACATCCTATTGTAAAGGTAATGGGTCTAGCAAGATCATTTCCTAAAATTTTCCCAACAATTTGTTCATGCCTTGGAACAGAATTAATTACCTTACAAAACAGTCCATTAACCAGCCATATCATGGCAATTAGATAGTTTAATATCCTATTACTTTTATTTTTCATGAAAATTAATTTTAGCATAATAGTTTTTGATAACGGTCTGTTGCATTTCAGAAAAAAGTTTAATTTTTCTTTTTCCTAATATTTTGAATTCCCCTTTGTTGATGTTAAGATTGTAAGAAATGATTTTGTAAAAAACAAAGGCAAAAAAGAGGTATATGAATTCTGTAAACCAAATTTGTTGAGATGCCTTTAGCTTATAAAATTCACCATAATAAGTAATAAACGCAATGTTGACAACATGTAGGCCAACAAATGAAGCGCCAAGAATGTATGCTCCTTTTTTTAGCAGCTTTATTTTTTTTTCATCATAGAAAGGAGAGATGCTTATTAATGCTCTTATTAATCTAGCATAATAAAGTATTATGAAAATTATTATAAGGTGAGTTAGGTATGAATTATAGAAAGCATGTGTTGCAGCTGCAATGAAGTAAAAAATAAATAGGTATTTTATTTTTTTTGTTTCTATATAGAAGAAAATTCCAAATGCAAAAACTGAGCTGCAAGCCATGTGCATAAATGTAGGAAGTAATGAGCGTATGGCTATAATATTTGGTGAAGACTCTCTAAACATATAGATGTAATCTATATTTTCCATGAAGGCAAATCCCAAAGCAGAACTAGAAGCATATATTAAATAATCTATTGGCTCATTGATTAATTTTGTTTTTTTTAGGACAATTAAGACAGGAATTATTTTAATTAGTTCTTCAGGTAATCCTGCGCCAAAAAGCATGTGGAAAAAGCCGGGTTCAAAATTAATAAGAAGAAGCTCCCTTAACGGAACCCACAAAAGACATGTTAAAAATGACACGCAAAAGCTCATTAGGAAGACAAGAAGAATGTCTTTGAACCGCTCTCTTTCAAAGACATCTATATTGTAAAGAAAAACTAAAAAAAAAGCAGGAAAGAAAATCGCTGATGCTATGGCAATTCCATAATGGAAATTAAAAAATGCATGAACTAAAAATAAAGTGAACACTACTCCAAAAGTGATATAGATCCATTTGCTCATGCTTTTTTTATTTCTAATTTCCTTCTTTTTTAGATATAAACGAAAATTAAATGGGAAATGTGATAAACTGTAAGCTAAAAGTGATGAAATGCAGTAATAATTGAAATTGAATTACACATTTTGATTCATTAAAAATAGAAATGGTTATGAGAACTATTTAGGTGCATTTTTTACAGGTGCCCTCAATGTTAATTGAAACTTTTTGTATTTGATGGTTCGGAAGTGCTATATTCAAATTGTTAGGAATTTCCTCACAGGTTATGGTGTTACAACTTAAACACTTGAAATGAATGTGTTCATGAAGATGGTTGTGCTCATCGCAGCTATTTCCGCAAATGGCGTAGTAGGTTTCATTGTTTTCTTGAAAAACTTTGTGAATGATTCCCTTTTCTTTTAGCGTTTCTATTGTTCTGTAAAGCGTAACTCTATCGATGGGGTTCATTTTTTTCTGTATGGCTGAATGACTCATGGCAGAGCCGTGTTCCCCCATTTTACTTAGTAAGTTAAGTCGAGTAGAGGTGGCTTTTAGCTTTCTTTTTTGAAGTAATTCTTTTATTTGAACAATATTCATATAAACAAAGAAATTAAAAATTAAGAACTATATCAAGATTAATTTAAAAGCAAAAAGTCACCTCAGCTATTGCACTAAGGTGACTTAATTGATCAGTTGATCTGATTAGTGATCTTCACCACAATGCGCCTCAGCATTTCCTGGGTAAACAGGACTTGGAAGACTGTCTCCATCTGCAGTAACATACAATGTGTCAGTAATGTCGTATCCACTTGCTTCAATAGAAGTTAATTCGTCACCACAATACTCACCTAATTCCATTAGTTCATATTCAGTACCATTAATATCAGCCGCGGCATGACATTCTGCACACTTGTTACATGAGCTTAAGCTAATTACAGCTGCTGCTGCAAATAAAATTCCTACTTTTTTCATTGTTTTGTTTTTTATTTGGGTTCTAATTAATTGAAGATAAATTTGAATGAAATCATTGAACCCTTTTGTGATTTTATTCAAATAATGTTTTAAATGCTTCGTTTAGCTTTTGCCAATCATGAGGTTTAATTTTATGTAAAAGTTTCTACCAGGATTGGGTATAGAGTAAGGTTTAAGTCTTGATAAGTGATCAATGTAATTGGTGTTTAACAAGTTGTTTACTCCAAAAGAAAAATCAATTTTGTGCTTGTTTAAAAACGAACCTGCACAGCCTATGTTGATTAATTGATATGCGTCAGATGCTGTTTCGTAAGATGAGGTTTGGTCTTGGTCAAACAAGTAAATGTATTGAACAGAAAGACTGTTTATTTTTAATTTTTTATCACTTTTAAAATCTACTTTTAGAATGTTATTTATCCTGTTTTGAGGAATTTGCGGTAAGGGACTCCCAGATTCATCTTGAGTTGATAATAAAGAAAAATTACTTTCTAAATGTAACCAATGAGCAATGTGAGGGTGATAGTGTATTGCAATATCACCACCAGAAAGAATAGCATCAGTTTGTTTAATATCAAATATGGCTAATGCTGATGTTGAATCGAACTGTCCAGTTGGATTTTTGTAAACATAATTATTTATTTGATTGACAAAAGGATTAATAACAATTTCCAAATGGTCAAAGTGGCTACCCAAATACAAATCGATTTGGTTTGCTCTTTCCGGTTCTAAATTGACGTCTCCAATTAAATATTGCATTGTAGCATGATGAACACCATTGGCCAATAATTCAGAAACATGAGGAGGTCTAAAACCAGATGATGCATTTAACCTAGTTGTAAATTTTTTAGATGATCTTGAAATGCCAGCAGAATAATTAATTCCGCTAAAAGTTTTTGCAAATGGATCAATTGATTCAATTGTTGTAACGCTTCTTTGATCGTACCTTGCCCCAGCTTGAATGTTCCATAAATTGAATGTTCCCTTTAGCAAAGAAAAAGCCCCTAAATCAACAAAGTTTGCATCAGCAACTAAAATTTCTTCAGCAAAACGTCCATTGGTGTTGCTTTGAAACATTCCTTGTGATCCTGAAACAAGCTCGAATTTTTCGTTGAATTTGTGTTTCCACCTTATGTTATAAGAGGAGTTCTGTAAGGTCATGTCAATACCAGCAACAGAAACTTTTTCCCCATATTCTTTCAATTCATTGGATGTGAAACCAAGCTGTGCTACAAGTTCATCGTTTTTAAAGTAAAGTTTATTTTCCCACTGCGCTAAATGATTGGTAATTTTTTGTGCAGGGATGTTATACGATCTAGATTGGTTGTCACTTAAAAAGCTGGAAACATCTGGATCTGCGTCATGGGTGTGACCTGGAAGACCATTTTGGAAATATAGCAATTGGTACCTAAAGTTGGTGATCCAATTTTTATTATTGTAGCCTATGGCAGTTTTAACTGATCCGCCACTGTTTTTTGAATTGCTTACAAATTGACCGCCAGGAATTCCATAATTTGCTCTAGAGAAAAAACCTCCATATAATGCAAATCGCATTTTGTTTTTTGAGGTTTTATAGGAGATGTTGTTTATAGTACCCAATGAATTGGATTCAAATTTAGTGCTAAGAGCCAGTTTTGACTCATTAGCATTTGCATAAGGTTCATCAGCTAAATAAATGACACCTCCAAGCGCATCAGCTCCATAAATTAATGAGCTAGGACCTTTAATTACTTCAACTCTATCTATGCCTAAGTTAAATATGGAAAAACCATGATCTGCACCCCACTGTTGATTTTCAATTCGCAAGCCATTTAAAGAGGTGAGAACACGCATTCCAGTAAGCCCTCTAATAACTGGTTTAGCTATGCCGTTTCCTGTGGAGAGGTTGTAAATTCCAGGCATGTTGCTTAGGGCATCAATCAGGTTGGTTTGCTCTATTTTATTTAAATCGGCAATTTTTCTTGAGTCAACAGGAAAAGTGCTGTATCGCTGTAATTTGGAATCTGAAGTAGAGATTATCACTTCATCCAAATGAATGTGAGCAGGCTCTAGTTTTATAATAATATCTGCAATAGACTCCTCTATTTTCAATATTTTACTGTCATATTCAGCTGCAGATATCTGCAATGTCATTTGGTTTCTAATAATATTTTCGATTGTCCAATTTCCATTACTATCTGAGGTAGCTCCATTTTGAGTTTCTAAACAATATATTTTGGCAAAAGGAATTCCCAAACCAGTTTTGTCATCTAAAACAGAACCTTTGAGGTTCTGAGTAAAAGCATGATTACAAATAAAAAGAGCAAGTATTAAAACTGATTTTTTCAACAGGGTGAGTTTTTTAAATTTCTCGCAAATATATATTTTAACTGCAACATTGTTGCATTTGTTGAAAGATATTTGAATATATTTTAAAATTGTTTGGGGGAAATGATTAAAATCATCTTGAATTATCAATTCAATGGATGCGATTTTGAGAGAAAATTTTATGAAAATAAACCTATTGTTTATATATTTTGTTTTGCTGATTTTTAGATGGACAAATCAAAAAATAGTGTTTATGTTGTAATTTATTAAAAGTAAATTTAAATGATCTTATTATGCGTTTTTATAACGCATGACTTTAACATTATTTTTTAGATTTAGCAATAGATACTCAGAAATTTTAGCAGCTTTATTATCTTTAATTAGGTGTTTTAAATGTGCATTTTTTTTTGTCATTTTTTCTGAATCAGCTTGGCTGTTTAGAATTTCTATTATGGCAAGATAATGGTTTTTCACCTCTTTATTGTTAAACCATTTAGCTCTAAAAAAGCTAAAAATATCCGCTAAATATTTGTCTGCTAAAGCGTTGTCTGCATAAAGATAATTGGGGTAATAGACCAATAATTTAGGGTTTTTTGTTGAATTACTTTTTTTAAATTCTTTTAGAAGTTTTTTGCTTGTTTCAAAATTTCTTCTCGTGTAAAATAATCTAATGTAAACACCAAAAAATATAAAAAGTAACCCCAATGTTATTGAAAATAAAAGTTCAATACTGCTGTAAGTCACAAATACTCGCCATATAAAAATAAATAATGAAATTAACCAAATAGGAAGGAGGTATAAGCGTGGTCTGAGTCCTATTCCTGTTATGGTACAGCTTAAAAAGAGAATAACCCCCCAAAATTGAGGCGAAGCTATGGATCCAAAGTTGGTGTCAAAAGAATGTAAAATAATACAGCATGGTATTGCTACAATAGCAACTAGAAGCATGTGTAGGTTGTAGACGATCATGGATAATTTTTTTAAGGTGTTATTTTTTAGATTACAAATTTGATTGAAATATTTTTATTGAACTAATTGTGGTTTAGAAAGTGATGAATGGTGGCGAAATAGTGATGAAAAGCATGTGGAATATTTATGTTAGTAATTTTCACAGCTAACTTGAATGCATTATGATTGCACGTTATTGTAATCAGTATAAGTTCTCGTTGTTAATACTAATTTTAATACGACTATTAAAAACAAACTATTAATAAATACTTATATATACAGCTTATCAAGATTGTTTACTTGTTAAATTAGATATATGCTGAAACGATTACAATGGTTAGTTTGTCTTTTTATTGCTTTTTCAGCGAACTCCCAAAGTAGTGTTAACTTTAACTTTCCATCTGGAAAATACGATTCAACTCTTGTAGTTAAAATAGCAGGTGATTTCGACTGTGTTTATTATTCTTTAGACGGATCACGTCCAAATAAATCTTCCAATAAATACAAAGACTCCATTTCAATTAACAAAACCACCTTGCTTAAAGTAAGAGTTGCTAAAAGTGAAGATCTTCAAGATTCTATTTATTCAAAATTTTATTTAATTGATTTTGACAAAAAATTTCCTGTATTAGCAATATCAGCAGATAAAAAAGATTTTTGGAGTTCTAGTAATGGATTGTTTGTAAAGGGTGAAAACTTTTATCAAGATTCTAATGGACATTATAAAAATTGTAATTATCACAAGAAATGGGAGAAGCAGGTAACCATGATTTACATTGAAGATTCTTTGGTTATGAATCAATCTTGTGGAATGAAAATATTTGGGGAATCTACAAGAGCTAATCAAGACAAATCTTTTAAACTTATTGCAAGGAAAAAGTACGGCAAGAAACTTTTTAAGCATTCTTTTTTTAGCAACAAAACGCTATCTAAACACAAACAGCTAGTTGTTAGGGCTTCTGGAAATGATTTTAAAGGTTCGCGCTTTAAAGATGTGTTGAGTGCTTACTTGGTTCGTAATATGGGTGTTGATTACATGGATTATCAGCCCATTCAATTATTTGTTAATGGCAATTACTGGGGGGTTTATAATTTAAGAGAGAAAATCAATGAGCATTATATAAAGTACAACAAGGGCTTATGTGCCGATAGTGTAAACATAATCATGGGTAAGTGGGTTAGGCAAGAAGGGTCAGCAGCCGATTACATGAAAATGTATAAATGGTTTAATAAGGTCAAAACCATAGACAGTTCAGCGTTTGTAACAGCCAATACATTTCTTGATATTCGAAATTACATCAATTATAAAATCACTCAGTTATTTATAAATAATGCTGATTCAAGAGGGAATGTAAGGTATTGGAATTCTGCTGATCATGATGGTAAATTTCGCATGATTCTTTACGATACCGATCACGGTTATGGGTTCTATAAAAGAAAGTTTTTAGAGCATAGCTTAAGTGCTGGAGATGAATATTGGTACAACCCTCCTTGGAGCACTAGGTATTTAAGAAAGCTAATGACTAACGAAGACTTTAAGAATCAATTTTTAGTTCAGTACGCTCATCACCTTAATACTTCTTTAAACAAAGATACGGTTTTATGTGCCATTGATTATTTCAAATCCTTATATGAATCAGAGCTTCCAAGACCTTCAGATGAAATAGCTCCACATTTAAGAAATGTTCCACTTCCGCTAATTAAGTGGGAGAAAAAGGTGGAGGCCCTTAGTCAATTTGTTAAGCTCAGAACTGGTTTTGTAAAAAAAGAATTGGTAAGATTGTTTGATTTAAATGGATGGTTCAAGCTTAATGTTTTAGGTGAGAACGGCAGGGTAGTTGTCAATAATAATTTACCTGTATGTATTCCTTTTAGTGGTGATTATCTTCAAGGAACTGAGTTCTATATTAGCGCATTAGATGACGGTGCATTTAAGTTTAAAAATTGGTCTGACGGAGATACCTCTAGGTTGAAATTTATTAATGGAAATCAGGAGCTTAATTTAAAACCAGAATATGAATTTAATGCGCCTCCTAAATTAATTCTTGATTTAGAACCTCAAGCTGATTTGATGGTTATGGCCGATTCAAACCATCCCAAAATGAGTAACCTATTTTTTTGGTCAGGCATGTCACTTCTTTTATTGGGTTTTACTTTTATTACTTTGGGAATTTACAACATAAAAAAAGCCCGTATAAACGGGCTTTAATTTTTTCTTAAGGTTAGTTTAACCTTCAGCTACTTCAAACTCTACAGTTACAACAACTTCTTTATGAAGTTTGATGTCTGCGTTATATTTACCTACAGACTTAATGTTGTCATTTGAAAGCTTAACGTTCTTTCTGTCTACATCAAAACCAAGCGCTTTAAGTGCATCTACCAACTGAATTGATGATACAGAACCGAAAATCTTTCCGTTTTCACCAACTTTAGCAGCTACAGATATAGTTGCTTTTTTGATTGCTTTAGAAAGCTTATCAGCTTCATCTTTAAGTTTAACCTCTTTATGAGCTCTTTGCTTGAGTGTTTCAGCTTGCATTTTTTTAACTGATTCAGTTGCTAAAATTGCAATTCCATTAGGGATTAAGTAATTTCTAGCGTAGCCATTTTTTACAGTTACGATTTCATCTTTTTCTCCTAAGGATTCAAAGTTTTTCTTTAATAAAATTTCCATGATTCCTTTTATTTTAATTGATCAACTACGTATGGTAATATTGCTAAGTGACGAGCACGTTTAACAGCTTGAGATACCTTTTTTTGGTATTTAGCAGAAGTACCAGTTAGTCTTCTAGGTAAAAGTTTACCTTGCTCGTTGATGAACTTAATAAGGAATTTAGGATCCTTGTAGTCAATAAATTTAATTCCTGATTTTTTAAACCTACAATACTTAGTCTTTGTAACTTCAATATTGATTGGATTTAAATATCTTATTTCTGATTGATTTTCAGCCATTTTAAAGTTTTTTTAGTTTTTTTTAAGCTTTTGCAGATTTTTTATCCGCAAGTATACCTCTTCTTTTCTCAGCGTAAGCTACATGATCTTTGTCCATTTTCATGGTTAAAAATCTCATGACTCGCTCATCTCTTTTGAATTCTACTTCAAGTTTGTTAATAGCGTCTCCTGCAGCTTCGAACTCAAATAAGAAGTAAAAACCTGTGGACTTTTTTTGAATTGGATAAGCGAGTTTTTTAAGACCCCAAGACTCATCAAATTTCAATTTAGCACCACAACCTTTCAATGTCTTTTTGAATTTTTCGACTGCTTCCTTTGTCTGATCATCAGACAAAACGGGAGTTAAAATGAAAACAGTTTCGTAATTATTCATGTTGTTTGTTTATTGGTTTTTATTTATAAGGGTGCAAATTTAGTATTTTTTTAATAATTAACAGAATAAATAGTGTTTTATATGTTAATAACTATTGATTACAATAATTGGCTAAGCTTTTGGAAGGATAATTCTATATTTTATATTTGTTTAATCTTATGTCAGAAGAAAGTTTTATAGTATCGGCTTTAAAGTATAGACCTGCTGATTGGGAGGCTGTAGTTGGTCAGCAAACCATTACTGCTACCCTTAAGCAATCGATCTCATCTGGTCAGTTGGCAAAAGCTTATTTGTTTTGTGGTCCTAGAGGGGTAGGGAAGACCACTGTAGCTAGAATTTTTGCTAAGTCTATTAATCAATCTGCAGGTGAACAGGTTACAGATTTTTCTTATAATATTTTTGAGTTAGATGCAGCTTCAAATAATTCTGTTGATGACATTAGAAACATTACAGATCAGGTTAGAATCCCTCCTCAAATAGGAAAATATAAAGTTCATATTATTGATGAGGTGCACATGCTTTCTCAAAGTGCCTTTAATGCTTTTCTCAAAACTCTCGAAGAACCACCTAAGCACGCTATTTTCATTTTAGCAACAACTGAAAAACATAAAATTATTCCTACTATCCTCTCAAGGTGTCAGGTTTATGATTTCAACAGAATTACAATTAAAGATATTGCTGATCATCTAAAGATGATTGCCGACAAAGAAAAAGTTAAAGTTGAGTATGAAGCACTTATGGTTATTGCAGAAAAAGCAGATGGTGCCTTGCGAGATGCTTTGTCAGTTTTTGATCAGATGGTTAACTTTTGCAATAGAGATATAACCTACGAATCTGTTCTTAAAAATTTAAACATTTTAGATCACGATTATTTCTTTAAGGCCGCTAGTTTTTTTACAAAAAATGACATTCATTCTTGTCTACTTCTTTTTAATGAGGTATTGGCCAATGGTTTTGATGGGCAATTGTTTTTAAATGGTCTAGGGAATCATTTACGGAATTTATTAGTTTGTAAAGATGCTGCAACTTTATCCTTGCTTGAATGTAGTGATGCTGTTAAAGAGAAGTATCAAAACCAAAGTGTGGAGTTCAAATCTTTAGATTTGGTAAATGGCTTAAAGATCATTAGCGATGCAGACGTCAACTACAAATTGAGTAAAAATCAACGCTTACATGTTGAGCTTTCCTTAATGAAATTAGCTTCGTTGACTGAATCGACTGAAAAAAAAAAGTCAATGATTTTGGAATAATTCCTCCTCCATCAACTAAAAATGAACCTGTAAAGCAATCGATTGATAAACCTGAAGAGCTGCCAGTAAGAGTACAGGAGCCTTCAAAACCAACTACCACTTCGTCTATTAAAGAATCAAAGAAACAGGAGCCCCATTCTCTTGCTTTAAAAAATAAAAAAACTAAATCTAGAAGACCGTCAACCTCCATTTATAAAACTAAGGAGGAGATAGTACAGAAAAATGCCAAAAAGTTAGAAGAAGAAGATGTTTCTAATAAGCCAACCGAGCCTTTCACCTATGAAGAATTAATGAAATTTTGGTTAGAATTTGCTGAGCTTATGGATGCCAAAGGTAAGGGCGGCATGCATGCCACTCTTAGTAAGTACAAACCTGTTTTAGATGAGGCTACATTTGTTGTTTCCTTTGATGTGGATAGTGATTTGCAAAAAATTGAATTCCAGCAGCAGAGTCAGGATTTCATGAGTTTTTTAAGAAAATCGCTTAATAATTATAGTATTCAGCTTTCTTTAAATGTTCTTGCTCTTGAAGATTCAGTCAAAGTTCATCTTGGAAGTAAAGATAAGTTTTTGAAAATGGTGGAGAAAAATGCTGCTCTTGATTTACTTAGAGACCAGTTTAATTTAGATATTGAATATTAATTAAGCTATAATTTTTCATTGCAGTTGTTATATTTGCTCAATGATTTATCCAATTGTTTCCTATGGCCATTCTGTTTTAAGAAAAGAATGTGAAGATATTAATGAAAGAGAGGACCTTTCTGAATTGGTGAAAGATATGTTCGAAACGATGTATGCTGCTAAAGGTGTTGGTTTAGCAGCTCCTCAAATAGGAAAAGCCATTCGTCTTTTTGTTGTTGATGCAACCCCCTTTTCTGAAGGTGAACCAGATAATGAAATAGAGAAAATTGATTTTGCTAAGCTAGCAACTTTAAAAAAGGTATTTGTTAATCCCATAATTGAAGATCAGATGGG